>JANLPQ010000058.1:0-6362 GCA_031367325.1 Polaromonas sp.
GTTCATGCCCACCAGTTTCAGCAGCACCACGTCTTCGGCAAAATCAGCCTGCAGCGCGGGGTCAGTCATGGCGTTGCCACCGTATTTAATGACTAATGTTTTGCCGTGGAATTTGCGAATGTACGGCAGCGCCTGCGCCAGTATCTCGGCCTTGTCGCGCGGCGTGATGTGGGACAGATCGACAGCATCGGTTAAAGCGTGGGCAGTGGTCATGGGCTGGGGTCTTGGCGTTATGAGTTGTCTGACGATAGGTCGATAAGCGAAATATAGCCCATGCGGGGGACGATGTCTGGGCTGGTTTGAAGATTCTCTTTACTAGCACCTTGCGGACTGTGGCGTAGAAAAGGCTTTTGCATTGAAGATGTCGTTTTTTGGACCTCTCGGTTTGGCATTGTGAGGCACTTGCTTTCTCAAGGATGTCTTTCTGTAGACCTCGCGGTTTTGCGGTTTGGCATGCGTTCGTTTGCTCGAGGATGTCTTTCGTTAGACTTCGCGGTTTCGCGGCGCAGTGCAGGCCCTGAGGTTGCGCCCCGGTCGGCGGCCCCCTTCGGGGTAAGCATCTGCAGTGCTCGCTTTTGGGGGAAATTTAGAAACTCGCTGCGCTCAGACATCTAAATTTCTTATCCCCAAAAGCTGCGCGCTTCGAGCCCGCCGCCCTGATCGGGGCGCAACCCCAAGGCCTGCACTGCGCCGCGAATATGGGTTTGGTCTGCTTATCTGCGGTGAAGGCACGCTGGGCGTATTCCGAGGCCTTTTTTTAGAGTGTTTTGGCCCTCTGACCCAAGCAAATCCTGCTCAACCAGCTATGCAATTGATAGTATTTACCCATCCAGCAACCTAACCGAAACACGGGCTGTCTCAAACCAAGCAAAGAACAATGTGACGAGTCGGGTCCGTCTCGATGAAAAATACGCACAAAGGCGCGCGGTACAAAAACCAGCTTAACTACGATCAACGTTCGCGCGTGTTTTCGGAGTATTTTTGCAGCGAGATGCCCGGCTTGAGTCCAGCTCTCCGGAGATACCGTTAGCCCAGAGACCAACTCAAAGAAGCACACGCGAAGTCAAGCGACCAACTCAACACACCAACACATCCTCCTGCATCGCCTCAATCTGCTCGTGCAACTGCTGCAATTGCTCCTGCCAATATGCATGCGTACCGAAGTGCGGGAAAGCGATAGGAAAAGCCGGGTCGTCCCAGCGGCGCGCTAGCCACGCGCTGTAGTGAACAAGGCGTAGCGTACGCAGCGGCTCGATCAAAGCCAGCTCGCGCCGGTCAAACGGGCGAAACTGCTCGTAGCCATCTAGCAGTGCCGACAACTGCTGCGTGCGCTGCCGCCGGTCGCCCGACAACAGCATCCACAGGTCTTGCACCGCCGGGCCCATGCGTGCGTCGTCCAGGTCTACAAAGTGCGGGCCCGGGGCTTGTGTGGTGCTGCCCTCGGGTGTCCACAAAATATTGCCAGGGTGACAGTCGCCATGCAAACGCAGCAGCTGGATGCCATGCGATGAAGATAATGATAAAGATGGCGGCGAAGATGACAATGCACCACCAGCCAGCACACCGCCTGCGCAAGCCGCTACTAAAGCCATAGCTTCTTGGTACGCCGCCTGCCATGCGGTACGCACCTCGGGCGCTACCATATCGTGGGCTAGCAGCCAGTCATGCGGCTCGGTGCCAAAGGTGGCGATGTTCAGCGGTGGGCGCACGGCAAACGACTGCGCTGCGCCCACCGTGTGCATGCGTGCGAGAAATCGGCCTATCCATTCCAGCGTGTCCAGGTCGTCCAGCTCCGGCCTGCGACCCCCTTTGCGCGGGCTAACGCTGTAGCGAAAACCGTGCGCATGGTGCAGCGTAGCGCCGTTAAAAGCGATGGGTGCCGCCAGCGGAATTTCAGCCGCCACCAGCTGCGCCGCAAAGTCATGCTCTTCTTGAATTTGCGCATCGCTCCAGCGCTCGGGTCGGTAAAACTTGGCAACTACTCCCGCGCCATCGTCGGTATGCGCCAAGTACACGCGGTTCTCGTAGCTCGACAGCGTCATCAACCGGCCGTCTAGCAGCAGCCCGGTGGCCTCCAGCGCGTCTATCACCACGTCAGGGGTAAGTTTTTCAAACAAATGGGGCATATTTTTAAGCTAAACAGGCTATTAACCCAGGTAAAACCTGCTCAAGCAGCTATGAAATTAATAGTATTGGCAATAGAGATAGAAGGGTATGGAACAGCACCATGCTGCCACCTTGGCGGTGATGAAGCAGCCTTCAAGCAGTTTTTACAACGCCACGATATGTCCTACCCGCGGGTCGCCGCTGCCCGCCAGTACTTGCGCATACGCCTGCTGCGCGGCTACCTTGCCTGCATGGTGCTCTACGGTCAGCCACGGTGCAGCAGGGTTCGTTACTTTGTCGGTAAACGCATGCCACGCAGCTACCAACTTCTGGCCAAACACGGCAGACCCCCAGTCGGTGTAGCGTTTTTTAATCTGCGCGGGTGCAAAAAATAACACGGGCTTGGGGCCAGGTAGGTCTTTGCCGTTACCCAAGTGGTCTACATGCGTGCCGCCAATGGCGCAGTTGTAGGCCAGCTGGGTAAATCGGGTGTGCAGTGTGCGGCGCAGGTCGGCGTTGCCTGCAAAATCGACGTACACACAGGCCGTGTCGGCGGGCAGGGTGCCCAGTTCTTCGTAGCTCAGCACGCGGCTGTAGCAGCCCAAGCTTTCGCAGAATGCACGGTTGCGCTCTGCTGTGAGGCCTATCACTTCTATACCTGCCCGTTGGCTTAGAAAGTGCGCCGTGCCGTAGGCGGTTTTGCTGGACGCGCTGGACAGCAGTAGGGTGTTGGCACTAAAAAATGCGTTGTCGGCTAGAAAATCGTCGATCAAATACGAGGTGGTGAACAGCGGTCGCAGCAGCGCCTGCACGTCTTCAGACTGTGGTGTGTACATCGGGTCGGCGGCGCATCGGGTGTAGCTGTTGTACACGGGGTGCAGTGGCGCGCGGTGCGGTGCAATATCAAACAAGCTGCCCGGTGTTAGTTTGCCGGGCTGCAATGTAGCGTGCGAGGCAAATGGCCAAAAGCCGTACAAACGCTCGCCCACTGCCACGCTGGCATGGTGGCTTTGCACCACGGTGCCAAACCCCCACACCGGCACGGTGCCCCAGCCTGCCTGCCCGGTGGGGAAGAACTGCCAGTACTGCATGGCGTCGCCAAATGCGGCGTAGGTGATGTTGTTGGACGTGAAGGAGAATTTGTCTATCTTTACGCGGATGGCATCTTGTGCAAGTGCGGCGTCGTCGGTGGTGGCCAGTTGGGTAGTGGCCAAGTCTTTGGTTTGGATCAGTAGGGTAGTGGTAGTCATGGGGTGACGATAACTGATTGCTGCTGGGTTGGCTAGTTGGTGTTGTGCGTTAAGTGTTGGGGGTTGGGATGGTTGGTCGCTGGGTTAGCATACGCGCCGGGGAGCTGGTTACTGCCATAGCATGCGCGCCGGAAAGCTGGACTCGAGCCGGGCATCTCGCTGCAAAAATACTCCAAAAACACGCGCGAATTGAGGCCTTTGATTCGCCAGCTTGAACAACGCGCGCCTTTCTGCGTATTTTTCATCGAGACGAACCCGACTCGTCACATTGTTCTTTGCTTGGATTGAACAGCCCGTGGTTCAGTCATGGGGTCGTTGCAAACAGCGCTTTTTCAGCAGCCCGCGCTTCGGTAAAGCGCAATTGGGGTCAGAGCAAAATTTCGTTTGTGATTAGTGTCGCGCCGGGTGCAGAAGCTTCCTGAATTTTGATCTGACCCCAAATGCTCACATCGGCGACTACCGGTAGTGCGCTACCGTGGTCGCAAGTGAGATAGCGTATGCCGACCGCCCGATTTCTGGTATCCCCAGTTGAGAGGGCGGTTGGCATACGCTATCTCACCACTACACGACCAAGCTAGAAACAACACCTTACCACCAAGCGACTAAGCTAGAAACAGCACCTCACTACCCAAAGACTAAGCTAGAAAATAAACCTCAGCCCATCAAACCGTACTAACCAAACCGTACCAACCAACGCTCGAATAAAATAGCTCATACCACCCATTTAGTTCACCCCACGCGCAACCCAGCGCGTTTTACTCCACGTCCCTGCTAAAGGTGCCGTTTCCCATTGCCATGACCGACAAAGCTGCTCAACCCCATCTCGATTCGCTGTCCAAATCGTTTGAACCCTTGGCCCTAGAGGCCCATTGGGGTGCAGAATGGGAGCGTCGGGGTTATGGCGTAGCTGGCTTTCGTGGCACGGGGCAGCCCAGTCTTGAGGCGCATAACCACAATCCTCCCAAAGATTTCTCCATCCAGTTGCCACCGCCCAACGTGACCGGCACGCTGCACATGGGCCATGCGTTTAACCAAACTATTATGGACAGCTTGACGCGCTACCACCGCATGCGCGGCTACAACACGGCGTGGATTCCGGGTACTGACCATGCGGGTATTGCTACGCAAATTGTGGTGGAGCGCCAGTTGCAAGAGCAGGGCCAATCGCGGCATGATTTAGGCCGCAAGAATTTTGTGGCCAAAGTGTGGGAGTGGAAAGAAAAAAGCGGCAACATCATTACCAACCAAATGCGCCGTATGGGCGACAGCGTAGACTGGAGCCGCGAATACTTCACCATGGACGAAAAATTGTCCACCGTGGTGACCGATACTTTTGTCAAGCTGTACGAGCAAGGCTTGATCTACCGCGGTAAGCGCTTGGTCAACTGGGACCCGGTGCTGAAATCTGCGGTAAGCGACCTTGAAGTGGAAAGCACCGAGGCCGATGGCAAGATGCACTACATCTTGTACCCGTTTAGCTCAGGGCCGCAGGATATTGGCGCTGTTGAAGGCCACCCTGCCCACACCGCGCGCGGTTTGCAAATAGCTACCACCCGGCCTGAGACCATGCTAGCCGACGGTGCCCTGTGTGTGCACCCTGAGGACGAGCGCTACAAACACCTGGTGGGCAAGATGGTCGATTTGCCGTTGTGCAACCGCCAAATTCCGATCATTGCAGACGACTTTGTGGACCGTAACTTTGGTTCGGGCTGCGTCAAAATCACCGGCGCACATGACTTTAACGACTACGCTTGCTCGCAGCGGCACAACCTGCCGCTGATCACCATCTTCACGCTGGACGCCAAGATCAACGAGAACGGCCCGGTGGCTTACCAAGGCATGGACCGCTTTGTAGCACGCAAAGCTGTTATCAAAGATTTAGAAACACAAGGCTTCTTGGTTGAGATCAAGCCGCACAAGCTGATGCTGCCGATTTGCGCACGCACTGGCCAAGTGGTGGAACCGATGCTGACCGACCAATGGTTTGTGGCCATGACCAAGAACGATGCGACAGGAAAATCCATCGCCCAAAAAGCTATAGACGCCGTGCAAACCGGTGAAGTGAAATTCATCCCCGAAAACTGGGTGAATACCTACAACCAGTGGATGAACAATATCCAAGACTGGTGCATTAGCCGCCAGCTGTGGTGGGGCCACCAAATACCGGCTTGGTATGACGAAGATGGCAAGTTTTATGTAGCGCGCAACGAGGCTGACGCGCAAAAACAAGCGCCGGGTAAAACACTCACGCGTGATGAGGATGTTTTGGACACATGGTATTCATCAGCGCTGGTGCCTTTCAGCACGATGGGTTGGCCCGAGCATGTCGCCCCCACGGTCGGCACTGGCGTGTCCTCCCTGCCCCCCGAGGGGGCTCTCACGGCTAGGGGCGGCCCGTCGCCGCTCGGCGCTGTTTCTACCACGGATGACTACAACCTGTACTTGCCTTCTTCGGTGCTGGTGACGGGCTACGACATCATCTTCTTCTGGGTGGCCCGCATGATCATGATGACCACGCACTTCACGGGCAAAGTTCCGTTCAAGCATGTGTACATTCACGGTTTGGTGCGCGACAGCCAAGGCAAGAAGATGAGCAAGTCTGAGGGTAATGTGCTGGACCCGGTGGACTTGATTGACGGCATTGCACTGGCCCCGCTGCTAGACAAACGCACCACTGGCCTGCGCAAGCCCGAGACTGCACCGCGTGTGCGCAAAGACACCGAAAAAGAATTCCCAGACGGCATACCTGGCTACGGTGCAGATGCCCTGCGCTTTACCATGGCCAGCTACGCTAGCTTGGGCCGCAATATCAACTTTGACACCAAGCGCTGCGAAGGCTACCGCAACTTTTGCAACAAGCTGTGGAACGCCACCCGCTTTGTACTGATGAACTGCGAGGCCGCAGACTGCGGACTGAAAGAGCACACCAAAGCAGAATGCCAATTGGGCGGCCCCGCGCACGGCTATTTAAAATTTAGCCAAGCCGACCGCTGGATAGCATCAACC
>JANLPQ010000063.1:0-9210 GCA_031367325.1 Polaromonas sp.
CGTGGCCATCAACGGCGGCGCACTGGGCATCGGCGTGTACAACGCCAGCACCGGACAGGTCAGCTTCCCCAGCGCCCCGGCCAGCCTGGCCGCCGGCAACACCTTAAGCGTCGCCATCAGCTACACCCAGCCCAACAGCCCAGTGGCCATCACCGCCACCAGCAGCGCCACCAACGACACCAACAGCGCCAACAGAATTGCTACAGCTTTAGTCCAACCACTGTTCTCAGACATCGCAGTAAACATTGCTCCTATTTCTGCAAGCCCGGCTGGTAGTACTACCAGCGCAATAATTACTATCAACAACTATGGTGGCGCAACTGCCACATTCGTTGCAAGTGTCACTGTAAACGGGCTGGCACAAACTCAAAGCTTTACGCTGCCCCCTAACGGATCGCTCACCTACAACGTTACGGTGCCGGTTACCACTGCGGGCGCAATAGTGTCGGCAGTAGTGGGCAGTGCTACTGTTGCAGATAGTAATTTGAGCAATAACACTGCTTCTGCAGTGGTGACGGCTTTGTTTGCAGATGTGGCGACATCAATCATCTTGCCGATAAATTCACAAGTCGGCACGACAGTAGCAGGTACGGTCGTATTCACTAACAGCTCTGCAGCGGGCGCTACTGCAACCAATACCACTGGCATTGTCACGCTATCTAATGGACAAGTAATTACGTTTGATTTAGCTAATGTGGCTCCTGGCGCAAGCATTACAAGAACATTTAATATTGTCTTGCCAAACGCTGTAACGACAGCTGTTCTTACAGGTACCAGCACAGTTTCCACTAGCACCCCTGAATCAAATACTACTAACAATTCAGCGACCGCCAATACGATTGTGTTGGCACCAGACTCCAGCGTATCGGGACGGGTGTTTTTCGACATTAATCGAAACCGAATCTACGACAGCGGCGATCAATTATTGGCTGGTTACAAGGTGGAATTGATTCGAGTTAGCGGCACTGTGACTGCGGTAGTAGGTACTGCAACCACCGATATATCGGGTAACTATTTTATTGGTAAGCAGTTTCCAGGTAGTGGCTACAAGGTGCAGTTCCGTGATCCAGCTGGCAATTTGCTTTTAGGCACGCCATTTAACCAAACTAATTTGACGGCAAACGGTAACCCATCTACCGGCAACAATTCATTGACTTCAGCAATTTCTTCTGGCGCAACCGTCACGGTAGCTGGGTTTATTGACAATGTTACGTTGTACGCAGGTGATAACGCAATACAACAAAACTTGCCTTTGGATCCGAATGGTATTGTGTATGACTCCGTGACCAGATTGCCAATTGCCGGAGCTACAGTGCGTTTGGTTGGCCCAGCTGGTTTTGATCCAGCAACGCACCTCCTTGGTGGCAGTAACTTAGTAATCACAAGTGCTTCTGGTTTATACCAATTCTTGTTTGTTAACAATCCACCTAGTGGACTCTACACATTAGAAATAACACCGCCCAACGGCTATAGCGCCCCCAACGCTATCTTGGGAGGAGTTGCTTTGCCCCAAGGCACGTTAGCTGTACCTCAAGGCATCACTAATGTGCAGCCTCAAACCACCGCCCCTGGGGTGGGTATTAACGGTGCGAGTGCTTTAGGGTTATTAGGTACGCAATACTTTTTGAAATTGAACTTTAATTTTTCTGCACCAGGTGAGGTTTTCAATAACCACCTTCCTCTTGATCCAGCTAGCGTGCAGTCTTTATTCATTGAAAAATTGGCGGACAAAGGACAAGCCGAGATCGGTGATTCTGTTCTCTATCGCATACGGGTTAAAAACCCGAACGCATTCTTAGTGCCACTGGTAAAAATAGTTGATAAATTGCCACTAGGTTTCAAAGTGATTCCTGGTACCTCTACCTTGCAGCAGGGCACTTCAACTGCCGTAGCACTGGCAGACAACACTATTGCTGGTTTTCCAGGACCTGTATTGACTTTTGCAACAGCTAGCATGGCTGCAAACTCCGAGCTGGTAGTAACTTACCGGGTTCGTGTGGGTGTTGGTGCAGATAAGGGTACGGGCATTAACATAGCCCAAGCTAGCGACGGCGCAGGCACTATTAAGTCGTTGGTAGCGCGTGCTGCTGTGCGTGTTACTGCAGGTGTATTTACAACAGATGCTTGTGTTTTCGGCAAGGTCTATATGTATTGCAATCCAGATATTAAAGACAAAGGTGCGTCTGGAATCCCCGGCGTACGCCTGTATCTCGAAGATGGAACCAACATCACAACCGATGAAAACGGTCAATACAGTCTGTGTGGACTTCGCCCTATTACACATGTACTGAAGATTGATTCGAATACGGCGCCGTTGGGTGCAAGTTTTGGTGTCACCAGCAGCCGCAACGCAGGTGATGGTGACAGTCTTTTCTTGGACTTAAAGAACGGCGAGCTACACCGTGCTGATTTTCGCGAACAGACTTGCTCACTAAGCGTGATTGAGCAAGTGCAGGCTCGCCGCCGCACAGGTCTGGATGGCGTGCAAAGTGCAGACGATGTTAAGAGCGAACCCAAAGGTGTTCAGTTCAACAGTGACGAGCATAAACCAGGCCGTACGCCAGGTTTTATCGGAGTGCAGCGCGGTGTTGCAAGCACAGGGGAGAGCAAGTAATGCATACCCCTGTCCACAACACCAACCTGATACTGAAATCCAATATGTACACACCTATCGTTCGATTAGAAAAAAACGCATTAACACCATTGATGTGTATCACTCAAAGCCACACGCTAAACAACTTGCCTCAATCTCTTTTGATGGCCGGGTTCATGACTATGATCGGTTTGGCACCGTTGTCGTACAGCCAGCATTTGCATGCGCAAACCGTCAACGAAAGCACAGTGGAGGCGAATCAAAACGTGCTGCAAAATAGCGCAAAAGCCATACCTATTGGTGATGCAAATGCTTTGCCAAACGAAGGGGTATTTTTTCGACGCATTGACGGAGTTAGTCTGCATAAAACTGGCAGCAGCTCGTCTGCTGTTAATGATACGAGCGTCTGGCGCAACAGCAAAAAATTACCAGACGGCAGCAAAATTCTGATGTCATTAAGTGCAGCAAAAGCACCGGCTAATGGCAAGAGTTTGCTCAAAGTGCACATCGAACTCTTCGACGCTGCTGGAAAAAAGTTGACATCAACAAACGCAGATCCAATCAAGCTATTGATTGAAACAACTGCAGGGCGTTTGCAACTTCCAGGTATCGTCAAGGCCGACGGTGTTGCGGCTACCGAGCAAACTGTGACCGAACTAACTACGGCTGAAATCCTGTTGACCCTAGGCGAAGCCAACTTTTATCTGATAGCCCCCACAGATCCAAGCGATGCGGTGTTGCGCGTCTCTAGTGGCGCAGTAGGCGTGCAGGGCGAAGTTACTTTCGTGCCAGATTTACGTCCAATGCTATTGGTTGGTATTGTTGAAGGTGCGATTAATTTTACAAAAATCAAAAAGACAGACGCTAACGCCCCAGAGCTGATCCAAACTGAATTTGAAGACTCGCTTCGCAATTGGAGTAAAAGTAACTCTGCAGGTGATCAAACTATGGCAGGGCGCGTTGCTTTTTTTGCCAAGGGAACCATCAAAGGCGAGTATCTTTTAACCGCTGCAGCGGATAGCGACAAGATTACCCGGGAAAAGCTCTTCCGTGATATTGATCCCAATGCTTTTTATCCCATCTATGGTGACGCCAGCAGCAAGCAGTTTGACGCTCAAAGTACAAGCCGGGTATATGTACGCGTGGATAAGGATAAAAGCTATTTACTCTACGGCGACTACAGCACTGCTAGCAACGACGAGGGTAACAAGCTAGCCAGCTACAACCGCAGTCTGACAGGCGCAAAATGGCACTATGAAAGCCAAAGCGTAAAGATAAATGCGTTTGCAGCAAGTGACAACAACCGCAGTTATGTTGATGAGCAAGCTGGTCGTGGAATAAGCGGCCCTTATGCATTAGGCAAGCCAAATGCTGTTGCCAACAGTGAACAAATTGAATTGGTTGTGCGCGATCGCAATGCGCCGTCAATAGTGCTGAAGCGCCAGAGCCTTGCACGCTTTGTTGATTATGATTTTGAGCCTTTCAGCGGCAGAGTTTTATTTCGTCAACCGGTTCCAAGCGTCGACGAAAACAACAACCCGGTAAGCATTCGTATTGCTTATGAAGTAGAAGAGGGTGGCGAAAAATATTGGGTAAGCGGCGTTGATGTAAAGACAAAATTAACTGAAAACATTGCGCTGGGTGCTAGTTTCGCACAAGACAGCAACCCAGTCGCACCGTTCAAATTGGGTGGAGTAAATGCCGAAATAATATTAGGAGCGCATACTTTTATAGTGGCTGAAGTTGCTAAAAGCTACGGTAACCAATACGTTAACAGCAGTATCAGTCCGCAGTTGGGATTAGCTCTAAATCCTGCAGTCGACCAAAGTGGCAGAGCCGCCCGAATAGAGCTGCGCCATAACGGACAAGGTTTCAGCGCGCGAGCCTACATGGCTAAATCTGATGCGACATTTCAAAATCCCAGCGCTGGATTGACTGCGGGGCGCCAAGAAGCGGGAATAAATCTTCAAGCGCGGGCAACGGACGCTATCACCTTAACTGGTAGCTTGCAACAGACTCAAGATGAAAGTCGCTTGGCCACAGACGGTGCAAAGCGAGATGCAGCAAGTGTTGGCATCATTTTCGCACTGACTGACCGAGTCAAGCTTGAAGTTACAGTCAACAGTGTTCGTGAAAAACAAGTTGCTGGCGGCGGGGGATTTCTGTCGTCAACACAAGCACAGCAAAGCAGCTTGCCCGGCCTAGGCTGGGGTAGCAGCACAAGTTTTGGCTTTGATGGCACAGGACTATTAGCCAGCCCAACAACCCTCTCGGTAGTCAACCCGAATGCAGGTCCCCCAGAGCTAGTATCTAATGAGTACAACAGCTTAAAGGTACGCTTAACGGGGCAAGTAACTGACTCAGACAGCTTGTATGGTGAATATGAGCGATCAGGTGACGACCGCCAGCGCGTGGCTATCGGTGGCGAGCATCGCATCAACGAAAAAAGCCGCATGTACGCTAGGCACGAGTTTGCCAATAGTCTGAGCGGCACATATGGACTAACAGCGGACGGTAGCAAAACCACCAACACGACCATTGGAGTAGATACGTCCTACATGCAAGACGGGCAGCTATTTTCTGAATATCGCCTTGCGGGCTCGCAGAATGGACAAGATGCAGCAGGCGCTTTGGGTTTGCGTAACCTCTGGCGTATCGGTGAAGGCTTTAACCTTACCAGCACACTGGAACGACAAACGGTGATGCCTGCAGCCTCGGCACGACAAGAGGCCACTGCCATTAGCTTGGGCGCTGATTATTCGGCAAATCCTTGGTACAAAACAGGCGGGAAACTCGAATATCGAACCTCAAGCGCACAACAGACTTGGCTGTCAACGCTGGCATACGACCGCAAATTCTCTGAGCAATGGGCTGCATTAGTTCGAAATTTCTACTCAAAACAAAGCGCGCATGGTACGGGACTGGCCCTAGGCAACGGCACCCAGACGCAAGATCGATTTCAGCTAGGTTTAGCCTACCGCGATACCAAAGAGAATCTTTGGCATGGCTTAGGGCGGCTAGAGCATAGAAACGAACGCTCTGACGCGATAGGCAGCCCTGCTAGAGCAAGCACATGGATAGCAAGTATGCACGGTAACTACAAACCTAGTCGCGCGTGGACTTACTCCGGCCAAATCGCTTATAAAGGCGTGAATGAAAGGTTTGCCAGCCCTACTGGACAAGTCACTGCTAATGGTACCGGTATAGCGCAGCTTGGTAATGCAAGTACTTGGAATGGTGTCTTATTAAGTGGCCGCGTGATCTGGGATTTTGCAGAACGTTTTGATGCCAGTTTATATGGCAGCTCTCAATCTGCACAAGGAAGTCGACTGCACGGTTTAGGTGCAGAGCTAGGTTATCGCGTTATGAACAACTTGTGGATTTCTTTGGGCTACACGGGCGGACGTTACAGCGATGTAGATGCTTTTAGCAGCAACCAAAGTTGGAAAGCCTGGCATATGCGTTTACGATTTAAGTTTGATGAAAAGACGTTTTCTCAAAACTGAAATCTAATCCAAATTGCATATTAGATCCGTGTCGATTTAAGGTCCCTTATGGGAACTTTTGTGTAAGTCATGACTCTTAGTAATTTTTACAGGACTCAGACATATGAAAACTTTTTCTAGAACTGCTATGCTTTATGTTGGCGTGTTTGCGTTTCTAGCTGCTACAGGCACGTTGGCTAACGCAGCTGATAGCATGCCCACTGCCGACGCACCTACTGCCTCAGAGCGCATGAGCACCGCGCGTGCAGCTATCAAAGCCAAAGACTGGAAAAAAGCACTGGCCGAATTGAATGTGGCGGTTAAAGACGACCCCAAAAACGCTGATGCGCACAACCTGTATGCCTACGCTAACCGCAAACAAGCTCAGCCAAACTTGGCCAAGGCTTTTGAGCACTACAAAATTGCGTTGCAGCTAGACCCCAAACACAAAGGTGCGCACGAATATATTGGTGAGGCGTATTTGATGGACAAGAAGCCCGCCGAGGCGGAGAAGCACTTGGCTACGCTAGAAAAGCTATGCGGTAATAAAACCTGCGAAGAATACGCAGATTTGGCTAAATCGCTGGCTGATTACCGCGTTAAAAACAAATAATTATTTTTTAGGCGCAGCAGGATGAGAGTTGTTTGCGCCATCTTCCATGTAGCCCATACCGTCTTTAACGCCTTTTTTGCCCATCAGTTGCCAAGCAGTGCGCTGGTCTACCAAGCGGGCTAAAAACTCTAGCTCCTCGTCGGTGTGGTTAATGGCTCTGGCGGGAATGAGTTTAAGGTCTGCAGAATTGGCTGGGCTGCTCCAAAACGCCTGGTGATAGTCTGCGCGACTTAGTGCCTTGCTATCGCCTGCATTAAGATCAACAACGCCATAGCAATTGCAAAAGTAACTGCGAAAATTTTGCGCTTCAATGACTTCTGTGTACACACCAGTGCCGCGTATGCCAGCGGTTAACGTAGGCGTGATAATTTGGCGGCTGGTGCCTTTGCCCCACACACTGGCGATTGCGCCGGTTAGCAAGCGCAGAGCACTGACAATGTTTAAGGTGTTGCCGCGCTCGACGATGAAGCGCGAATTTTGCCGCACTTGGAATGCACTGTTGCCGATGACAAATACCAGGCTGGAGCCGGGTCCCGTAGCAATGCTGTCACCAGATTGAATGATTTGCTGTGGCAGCAAGCGCTGCCCGTTGATCTGCGCATCGCCTACCAGTTCCACCACATTAGTGCGCTGCTGTGCGTGTGCTGCGCCCCAGCCACCCATGGCTGTCCAAGCGGCGGCTGCGCTTAAAAAGCTGCGGCGTTCAAACCACAATACTTCAGATTCGGTACGACCTTCTAATGTGTGTTGTTCCATGGTGTCTCGTTGTATTGTTGTTAGGACAAAGGTGGTTCGTTGGCGTCGTTTGTCGACGCAGTTGCAGGGTCAGTCGGGTCGGCCATGTCAAAATTATCACAAAACGTAAAATAAATCGAGGTAAATAACATAGAGGCCATAGTCAGCGCCAGCGGCACCATCATCAGCTGCGCGGCCGATACCAAGCCCACCACGGCTAGCGCGCTAATAAGCGTCATGGCGCTCAGCGTAAAAACCACCGACCAAGCCAAGCCGTAAACCGTAAAAGCACCTAGATTGCGTAAACAAGCCACCATGCTAAAAAATACAGCCTTCGCAGGGGACACACCATGCCAGTGCACTAGGGCAGGGGCATGCCAAAACAGCAGCGACAGGGGAAGGTATAACACCATGCCTACCGACGCAGCAGTTTGAAAATCTGCTTGTTGCAAAACCTCTTTGCTGAGCCTGCCACCTAGTAAATACATGGTGGCAAACTGTCCACCGTCAAACAGCGTGGTGATGCTAATTACCAGCAAAAAGCCTGCTGCGTACATAGCACCTAACACCAACATAGCGCGCATGCGAGCCGGGCCTGTGCGAAACGCCGTGATTAAAACAGAGGGCATCGGAAATTTACCTTGCAACGCTAGTTGCGTAGCTGCCATCAACCCCAAGGTAGCGCCGGGCAAAATCACCAGTGCTATGACTGCGCCTACTACGGGAATGATGCTGGCGACTGACACCAATGCCATAAATATAAAGAACAAACCACCCAGCGCCAAGGGTTGCTTGAAAAAAGTAGTAATGCCCAGCTTGACCCAGGTCAGGCCGGTGCGGGCAGGTACGATGCGAAGTTTCATGGCAATATCAATAGGGCAAATCTAAAACGAGGCGTGTTGTGGTGCGGTTGACGCAAATGCGGTGCTGTGAAAATCCGCCAAACGACAGCGTAGCACGCGTTCAAAGTGCACTGGATCATGCGGGGTAAGCACGCTGGCCTGGCGCGGCAAATAGAAGTCCCATAGGCGTGATATCCAAAACCGCAGCGCACCTGCGCGTAGCATAGCGGGTAACAACAGGCGTTCGGCACTGCTGAACTGACGCACGGCTTGGTAAGCCTGCAAAAATGCAGCTTCACGCACGGCATCACGTGCGCCCGTGGGCAGGTCAATACACCAATCGTTTAAGGCCACGGCAATGTCAAATAGCCATGTGTCTACGCCTGCAAAGTAGAAATCAAAAAACCCAGTGAGTTGCTCATCTTCAAACATCACGTTATCGCGAAACAAATCGGCATGGACCGGGCCACCGGGCAAAGCGGCGTAAGCGGCGCTGGCGGCAATGTGGTTTTGATAGGCCAGCTCACTTTGCAGCAAGGCAGATTGTTCGGAGTTGATATGCGGCAGCACGGCGGGTGCTGTGGCGTTCCACCAAGGCAGTGCGCGCAAATTGGGTTGGCTACGCGCATAGTCGCGGCTTGCTAGGTGCATGCGCGCCAGCATGCCCCCCACAGCGCTGCAGTGCGCGGCAGTGGGTGCTAGCTGGCTTTTGCCGCGCAGCTTGTTGACTACGGCGGCGGGTTTGCCCAGTACGCTGAGCAAAATGTCGCCTTGCAGGTTGGACTGCGGGTCGGGTACGGGAATGCCCTTCTGCGCCAAATGCTTCATCAAATGCAGGTAGAACGGCAATTGCTCGGCAGTTAAGCGTTCAAAGACGGTGAGCACATAGTCGCCTAGGTCGCTGCTGGCAAAGTAGTTGGTGTTTTCAATACCGCCTTGGCA
>JANLPQ010000085.1:0-33760 GCA_031367325.1 Polaromonas sp.
GGGCCTGACGGCAAGCTTTACGCCGCTGTGGCCAGCGGCAATCTGTTGCGTATGAATGCCGACGGCTCGGCGCAACAGATTTTCGCCATTACGGGAGGGCGCGTGCTCGGCTTCGCCTTCGATGCCGCCGGCAATCTGATCGCCGCCAACGCTTACAAAGGGTTGCTGGAGATCGCGCCCGACGGCAAGGTCCGGCTGCTGGCGGACAAGGTTGGCAGTGACCCGATCCGCTATGCCAACTCGGTGATCGTCAAGCGCAACGGCCTGATCTATTTCACCGACTCGTCGACTCGCTTCAGCCCGGCGGACTTGGGCGGCACTTTCGCTGCCAGCATTTTGGACATCATCGAGCAGTCGGCGACCGGCCGTGTGCTCGAATACGACCCGGCCAGGGGCACGACACGCGTCGTCGCGCGCGGCCTGTCCTTCGCCAACGGCATTGCGCTGTCTGAAGACGAGCAGTGGCTTCTCGTCGCCGAAACCGGGCGGTACCGCGTATGGAAGATCGCTGCCGCTGCCGAAAATCTCGAACTCTCGGGTGGCCCGTCGGCCCAGGCGCGGGTGTTGCTCGACAACCTACCCGGCTACCCCGACAACCTGATGCGCGGCCAGGGCGGGCGCATATGGATGGGCTTTACCAAGCCGCGCAGCGCGGTCGTCGACGGCATGGCCGACAAGCCTTGGCTGCGCTCGATGACATTGCGGCTGCCGCGCGCGCTGTGGCCGGTACCCAAGCCCTATGGCCACGTGATTGCTTTCGCTGAGGACGGCCGCATCGTCGCAGACCTGCAGGACCCTTCCGGCGCCTATCCCGAGACGACCTCTGTCACCGAGACGGCCGATCGCCTGTACGTGCATAGCCTGCACGCCAAGGGCCTCGGCTGGAAACCGAAGTAACGCCCGCTCGCGCTGTGTGAGCCGGTGCGGCCTAACCCATCGCTCAAGCGGGTGCCCACGGCAGGCCGCTTAGCTCGAACGTAATGGCTACTTTGTGAAGCAAGTTAGTGACCGGCTAAGAAGCTAAAGTCACCTCCGGCGATATAGGAGAGCGGTTTTGCATCCACCCTGAGCCCACTACAAGCGAACTGGGCGACATGACATGGAAAACAGCCGTCAAAGCACTTCAAGCAGCACTTTTACCAATCAAATACGCCGGCAACACAAGTAAATCCTGCTCAACCAGCTATTAAATTAAGAGCGTTACTAGTTCTATACATTCGCGTCATCAGACGGCAACCGCAGCCGAATGGGGCCTTTGGCGGTGGTGATGTCGACGGTTTTGCCGCCTTGCGTGACGACTAAGCGGCCTTGGGCTGCCAACTGTGCAGCCACCCCACGCACGGCGGGCATAGCGGCGCGCCAATCTGCGGCATCCGGATAGAGGGCCCGGGCAGCGTCGCTGGGGCATATGGTGGCACCGCTCTGGCGCTGGGCTAGCAGGGTGAAGATGGCGTTTTCTAGGGCTTGCCGGTCTGCACCCTCACTTACGCTTTTAGCTGTACCCACATTAGCGCCTTGATCAGCGCCTTGGCTTGATGCTTGCACTGCTCCTTTATCTGCGGCTTGTGCTGCGCCTTCACTTGCTGGCACGCCTTGGGTTGATGGTTTGCTTGAGCTCACTGCGAAGTTTGTAGGCTTATTGCACCGTCAAATCCAGCGTGCCATCCGCCAACGTCGCCTTCACTTTTTGCCCCGTTTGCACGGCCTTGGCGCTGCCCACCACATGCCCATCAGCGCCTTGCAGCACCGCGTAGCCGCGTTCTAGCACGCGCTGGGGGTTGAGCAGGTCTAGGCTGCGTTCGGCGCGGGACAGGCGCTGGGTGTGGTGGGTGATTTTGTCGCGTGTTTTTAGCATTAAATCGCGTTGTAACCCAAGCAAATCCTGCTCAAGCAGCTGCGTTTTTGATAGTGTGCTGCGCTGCAAACCGTACTGCAGGCGCTGCAAATCCAGGCGCTGGTGGTGCAGCGCGTCGAGCGGGCGGCCCAGGCGGCTGGCGGCGATGTCTAGGCGCTGGGTACGTTGGTCTAGTGCGGTGTTGGTGGCGCTTTGCAGGCGGGTGTGCATTAGCGCGGCAGCGGCTAGCCAGGTGGCGCGGTCGGTAGCGCACAGCTCGGCGGCGGCGGTAGGTGTGGGGGCGCGCAGGTCGGCTACAAAGTCGGCCATGGTGAAGTCTGTTTCGTGGCCCACGCCGCTGATGATGGGCACAGGGCTGGTAGCAATTAATCGCGCCAGGCGCTCGTCGTTAAAGGCCCACAGGTCTTCTAGCGACCCGCCGCCGCGCACCAGCAAAATAACGTCTATAGGGGTGTTTTTAATGGCCAAATGGGCTGGTAACCCAAGTGAATCCTGCTCAAGCAGATATAGTTTTGATAGCGAATCGCACAGCTCGCCAGCGGCTTGCGCGCCCTGCACTAGCGCGGGTACCAGCACCACAGGGATATGCGGCACGCGCCGCTGCAGCGCGGTGGCCACGTCGTGCAGGGCGGCTGCACCCAGTGACGTAACCAAGCCAATGCCGCGTGGGGCCAGCGGGATGGGGCGCTTGCGCGCTGCGTCAAACAAGCCTTCGGATTCGAGTTGCGCTTTTAGGCGCAAAAACTGCTCAAATAGCGCGCCCTGCCCTGCGCGCTGCAACGATTCGACAATCAGCTGCAAGTCGCCGCGCTGCTCGTACACGCCCAGTTTGCCGCGCACTTCTACCAGGTCGCCGTCGCGCGGGGCAAAGTTCAGCAGCGTGGCCGCGCGGCGAAACATGGCGCAGCGTATTTGCCCGCTGGCGTCTTTCAGGCTGAAGTAGCAGTGCCCGCTGGCGGCGCGGCTAAACCCGGTGATCTCACCGCGCACGGCCACGGGGTTAAAGCGGGCGTCCAGCGCGTCGGCCACGGCGCGGCACAGCGCGCCTACGCCCCACACGCGTGGCGTAGCTGTGACAAGCGCAGAAAAATCATCCCCTGCAGGCACATCGTCGTCTGGGTCGTGGGCAGCTTCGCGCATAATCTGGGGCACACCTTTAGGTAACGATTGGAGAAAACGTTTTGCTATCGATCATACAAGCCGCCGGCTGGCCTATTTATCCGTTGTTGTTATGTTCTGTGGTGGCCATGGCCCTCATTATTGAGCGTTTTGTCAGTTTGAAGACCTTTAAAGTAGCGCCGCCCAAGCTGCTAGACGAGGCCATTAGCGTGTCGCGCCAGGGCCTGCCGTCTACCGACGTAATGCACCAGCTAGAGGCTAATTCGGCCCTGGGCTACGTGCTGGCCAGCGGCATGCGCACACTAAACGCCCACCCCCGCTGCAGCGAGGACGACCTGCGCAGCGCCATGGAAGGCGCAGGCCGCCTAATGGCGCACCGCCTAGAGCGGTACTTGCCCGCTATAGCTACCATAGCGTCTGCCGCGCCCCTGCTGGGCCTGCTGGGCACAGTTATTGGCATGATAGAGATTTTTGGGTCGCAAGGCAGTGGTGTGGGCGGTGGCGGTGCCAACCCCGCGCAGCTGGCCCAGGGTATATCTATTGCGCTGTACAACACGGCGTTTGGTTTGATTATTGCCATACCAACGCTGATTTTTTGGCGCTACTTTCGGGCGCGGGTAGATGGGTATTTGCTGACTTTGGAATTGGCTGCTGAGCGCATGGCAAGGCACCTTATCGCTTTGCGTGGTGGAAGGTAGCCCACCATGGCCATGAACTTCAAGCGCGGTAACCGCGAAGAGCCCGAGATCAACCTCATCCCGTTTATCGACGTGCTGCTGGTGGTGCTGATCTTTTTAATGCTGTCAACCACCTACAGCAAGTTCACTGAGATGCAGATCAAGCTGCCCGTGGCCGACACGGATGTGCAGCGCGACTACCCCAAAGAAGTGATTGTTATCGTTAGCAGCGACGGCCGCTACAGCATCAACAAAACACCCGTGGTGGGCCGCACGGTAGACGCCATTGGCCTGGGGCTGGTAGAGGCTGCTAAAGCGGGCAAAGACAGCGTCATCATCATCAGCGCCGACGCCATGGCGTCGCACCAAAGCGTGATAGCCGTGATGGAGGCTGCACGCCGCGTGGGCATGAGCCAAATAACCTTTGCCACGCAAACCTCGGCGCAAGCTGGGGCTAAATAATTTTGTATGCAGCCCGCCGCTGCTAGCGCCGCGCCTGCTGGTGCTGGTACAAACGCACAACGCAGCCGGGGCGCCCGTTTAAAAGCACGGCTGTCTGCCCGCCTGCAGCGCAGCTGGGCCCAGCGTGATTGGCTGGCTATTGCTTTATACGATGTATCGCTGGCCTACCGCGGCTTGGTGACGTTGCGCCGCTGGCTGTACGCGCGTGGCATTTTTGAAAGCGCGCGTTTGCCCGTACCCGTGGTGGTGGTAGGCAACGTGGTAGCCGGTGGCGCTGGTAAAACCCCCATAGTGATTGAGATAGTGCAGCACTTGCAGCGCGCGGGCTGGCAGCCCGGCGTGGTGTCGCGCGGCTATGGCCGCACAGTAGCAGCGGGCGGTGGGCCAGACGGCAGTGGCTGCATAGCCGTGACGCAAGATACCCCCGTGGCGCTGTCGGGCGACGAACCTGCGCTGGTGCACCGCGCTACTGGCGCGCCCGTGTGGGTAGGCGCCGACCGCGCTAACGCCGCCCTGGCCCTGCTGGCCGCGCACCCGGGCACTGATGTGATCATCAGCGACGACGGCTTGCAGCACTTGGCGCTGCAGCGTGATATAGAAATTTGCGTGTTTGACGCACGCGGTGTGGGCAATGGCTGGCTACTGCCCGCAGGACCATTGCGGGAGCCTTGGCCACGCACGCCAGCCGTAGATTTTGTGCTGCACACCGGGGCGCAAATAGCTAAAGATCATCAGCCGAACTACGCCATCACCCGCCAGCTAGCCCCCTACGCCGTGCGTGCCGACGGTAGCCGCACGGCCCTGGCCGACCTGCAAGGCCAAGCCCTGCATGCGGTAGCCGCCATCGCCCAGCCTGAGGCATTTTTTAGCATGCTGCGCCAGCAAGGCTTAACATTAGCGCGCACCACCGCCCTGCCCGACCACTATAATTTTGATAGCTGGTTGAGCAGCATCTACGGCCTAGAACCCCTAATATGCACTGAAAAAGATGCCGTCAAGCTGTGGCCGCACTACCCACAGGCGCTGGCGGTGCCGCTGGTGGTTAACCTGCCTGACGAGTTCTTGGCAGCGTTGTTAGACCGTCTTGCTGCCCATACTAACCCGCCAGAAAATACTGGCTAATCCCATTTAGCTAAGCCAGTCTGAGGCATCACCCACCTGCAGGTAGCCCCGCAACGAGCAGTATTTGCCTTAACGTGCCAAAGCAATCACCATACGCCCTGCGCGTCCCCGCTACATAAAGTTATCATCACCCCATGGACACCAAACTACTTGAACTGCTGGTCTGCCCCGTCACCAAAGGGTCGCTTACTTTTGACCGTGAACGCGGCGAGCTGGTATCGCGCAGCGCGCGCCTGGCCTACCCGGTGCGCGACGGCATTCCTATCTTGCTAGAAAACGAAGCCCGCACGTTGACTGACGACGAGATTGATGCATTGCACGGCAGCAAATCAAAGCCTGCCGAGCTGTGAGCGGTGCTGACCTAGGTATGCCCTTCAACGTCCTGATCCCCGCCCGGCTGGGTTCTAGCCGCCTGCCCAACAAACCACTGGCCGACATTGCGGGCCTGCCCATGATCGTGCGGGTAGCGCAGCGCGCCCTGCGCAGTGGTGCTGCACGTGTGGTGGTGGCCTGCGACAGCGCGCGAATTGCCGATGTGTGCGCAGCGCACGGCATACACGCGGTGGTAACCAAGGTAGACCATCCCTCGGGCTCTGACCGTTTAGCCCAGGCGTGTGATTTGCTAGATTTAAAAAACGATGAGATCGTCGTCAACGTGCAAGGTGATGAGCCTTTGATCGACCCTGCGTTGATCGACGCTGTAGCCCACGTTTTAACCCAGCAGCCTCAAGCCAGCATGGGCACTGCGGCGCACGCTATCAGTAATGCAGCAGACGCCGCTAACCCCAATGTGGTGAAAGTGGTGCTAGACGCGCAAAGCAACGCGCTGTACTTTAGCCGTAGCCTGATTCCCTACCAGCGTGACGCACACAACGGCAGCCACGCCAACACACCCCAGCCACTGCGCCACGTCGGCATCTATAGCTACCGCGTAGGCTTTTTGCGCCAGTTTCCGCAGCTGCCGCAAGCGCCGATAGAGGTGGCCGAATCGCTAGAGCAACTGCGCGCGCTATGGCACGGCTACAGCATAGCCGTGCACGTGGCCACCACTGCGCCCGGCCCCGGTGTGGACACGGCAGAAGATCTAGAACGTGTGCGCAGCATTTACGCGCAGATGCCGCTCGCAACTTTCACCGGGCAGTAAGCTGCGCAGGCACTTTGCCATGCTATCCTATGCACCAATAAGCGCTTAACAGACACAAGGCGCAACCCACTTTGAATTTTGAGGCAATCCATGAGACTGATTTTGTTAGGCGCGCCGGGCGCTGGTAAGGGCACACAGGCCACGTTTATTTGCAAACAGTACGGAATCCCCCAAATCTCCACGGGCGACATGCTGCGCGCCGCCGTCAAAGCGGGCAGCCCCATGGGCGTGCAGGCCAAGGTAGTGATGGACTCGGGCGCGCTGGTGTCGGACGACATCATCATTGGATTGGTTAAAGAACGCATTACCCAGCCCGACTGCGCCAAGGGCTTTTTATTCGATGGCTTTCCCCGCACCATTGCGCAGGCCGACGCCATGAAAGACGCAGGCGTCAAGCTAGACTACGTGCTAGAAATTGACGTGCCCTTTGACGCCATCATCGAACGCATGAGCGGCCGCCGCAGCCACCCCGCCAGCGGCCGCACCTACCACGTGAAGTTCAACCCGCCCAAGGCAGATGGCCAAGACGACTTGACCAGCGAGCCGCTGATACAGCGCGACGACGACAAAGCCGAAACCGTACAAAAACGCCTAGACGTCTACAGCGCACAAACCCGCCCGCTGGTGGACTACTACGGCAGCTGGGCCAAGTCATCCCCCGACGCCGCCCCAAAATACCGCGCCATCAGCGGTACGGGCAGTGTAGAAGACATCACGGCGCGCGCGCTGGCGGCGTTGAAGTCGTAGAGTTTTAGTCTTTGGTACTGGGCTGGAATGTCGCATCAGCTTAGTCTCTTGGCGGTGAGATAGCGTATGCCAACCGCCTTCATACTGGGCATACCAGAAATCGGGCGGTCGGCATACGCTATCTCACTTGCAACCAAAGTAGCGCACTACCGGTAGTCGCAGATGTGAGCGTTTGGGGTCAGATCAAAATTCAGGAAGCTTCTGCACCCGGCGCGACACTAATCACAAACGAAATTTTGCTCTGACCCCAATTGCGTCTCACCGGAGCGCGGGCTGTTCAAGCTAGCGAATCAAACATCTCAGTTCGCGCGTGTTTGCGGAGAATTTTTCGCGAAAGAGATACCCGGCTCGAGTCCAGCTCCCCGGCGCGAACGCTAAGCCAAACGACCAACTCAAACACGCAAGGCCAAACAACCCCGAACCTCCAACCCAAAAACTTACGCAATTCCCAAAACAGCCTAAACCGGGTTAGACCGGGTTAGACCGCAACGCGTAAGTCTTGCCTTCCAGCCACAGGTATTCCACGCGCAGTATGGCTGCGCCCTGCTCGTCTTTAAAAGTAAATCCCAGCAGCGCCAATGCAGCGCCGGGCTTGATCTCGGGCACGTTCCAGGCTTGCATGCGGGTTAGCGGTGCAAGCTCGATCTCCCACACTTTGTCGGTGCGCTTGGGCAGTGTGGCTCTGGCTAGCAGGGCTTTGCTGTCTACCGGCGCGGCTTGGGCGGGCACGGCGCGGCTGGCCAGGTCTGTGGGCAGCTTGAGGCCATTGGCGATTTCAAGCTCCAGCTCGGTATGCGGGTTTTGCCAAGTGACTTTGCGCGCCTTGCCCTCCAGGTACACCGGGCGTTCTTGGTCGAAGCTGCTCCAGCCGTGGTGGGCTTGGGCTAGCGGGCTAAAAGACAAGGTGGCCAGTGTGCCCAAAGTAATCGTACCCAAGGGTAGCGTGGCACTGGTCAGCAGCAGATGGCGACGTTGCATGATGCACTCCTTCCATGGTTAGAAACTTAAAGACGACCCGTCTATTTCAATCAAGTTAATAGTAGGCAATCCACCTGCCGCAGCTTACAACGCCAATCCACAGCAAGGTAGACACCACCATTTGCAGCTTGGCTACACCGTCCAGCTTGCCCAGCGAGTCGCGGCCATGAAACCATGCGGCGTTGCAGGCTGTGGTGGTTAGCAGCAGCATTTTGAGCGTGAATGCGCGGTTAGTCAAAAGCTCAGCCGCTTGAGATGCAAACATCAGTAACCCCGAGGCTGCCGCCATGCAAAACCCCGTAGCTACCAAAGTCAACCCCAGCTTGGCCAGGTCACGCACTGGCAAGGCAGCGCCTTTGCCAAACACCCGCAGCTCTAGCAACACCAAGTTACCCAATAGCAGGCCAATGCCCAAAATATGCACCACCTCTAACGCGGGGTAGGCCCATGGGTGGCTTTTGATTTGGCCGAACAGGTCAACAAACATCATGCACCCCCGTGCAACAGCTGCAAAGCCAAGGCAATGCGCGCTTTGACGGCAGACAGCGGTGTGCAAGGCAGCACGTCGTGGGCCGTGGGGCTGACGCCGCCCCATGCGCAGCGGCTGGAGCGCAGCACTTTAATGCCCTGGCTTTGCGCCTCCAGTAAGGCAGTTTCTAGGCCGCTGGCTAGCGTGCCATTGCCAGTACCCGCCACCACGATGCCGCGCAGCGGGGCGCGCGCTTCGTGGTGATCGGCCAGCAGCGCACGCACAATGCTGCCAGTGGCGTTGGTATGGTTAAGCACGATATCTACTCTGGGGAACTTACCGCCAAGTACTATTAAATTAATAGCTGCTCGAGCATTATTTACTTGGGTTAGAGCCCTATTTGTATTATAAAAATCGACTCCCAGAGGGGTGTAATTGATCTGTTCACCTGCTATTTGCGCCACCAACCCGGCATCGCCCGAACTAAAGGCGTTCAGCGCATGACTGTGCACTTTTTGCACATGCAGTGCACTGTGCACATCGCCTGCGCACACGCACACTACCCCGCGCGCTTGCGGCTCTAGCGCCACGCGCACAGCGTCGCACACGTTGCGCGGGCCGTCTGACTCGCTCGACGTGGCTGGGCGCATAGCGCAGGTTAGCACCACAGGTTTGGCCGCCAGCAGGTGGGCGGGCAGCACGCAGTGCAAGAAATACGCGGTTTCCTCCAGGGTGTCGGTGCCGTGGGTTACTACCACAGCAGTCACCTCGTCACGCGCCAGCCAGTAGGTGCAGCGGGCTGCCAGGCTGGCTAGGGTGGCAAAGTCCATGTCTTTGCTGTCGATCTGCGCCACTTGTTCGGTCACCAAATCGTGCCCTTGCAAGGCCGCTGGTAGGCCATGCACGCTGCGCATAAGCTGGTCTACGCCTATTTGCGCGGCGGTATAACCGGTGTGGTCATCCGCGCTGCTGGCGGTGCCTGCAATGGTGCCGCCCGTGGCCAAAACCACGACCTTTTGATTTATTTTTGCCACAGTGCTTGCAATTTATAAATTGCTGGTTTAATATACAGTAACTGGATAAGAACTCAGTATACGGTCTCAATCTCGCAGTTGCCCCGTCTGTTTTGATCAAACACTTACGCGTTTGCATTAATGCAAACACTTATGTGTTTGTGCATTCTTATCCAACCTTTTTACGATCAACGTAGCCTAGGAGTTTGACATGTTTGAACAACCCAAGTTAACCGCCCGCCAACAGCAGATTTTAGATTTAGTGCAAAGCGCTATCGCCCGCACGGGTGCGCCGCCCACACGCGCCGAAATCGCCAACCAGCTAGGGTTTAAGTCTGCCAACGCCGCTGAGGAGCATTTGCAAGCCTTAGCCCGCAAAGGCGTGATCGAACTGGTCAGCGGCACCTCACGCGGTATCCGCTTGCGCGGCGACGCACTGCGCAGCATCAACGCGTCACGCACCGATGGCTTGGGCGCGCAGTTCAGCTTGCCCTTGCAAAGCCTGATGCAGCTGGCCTTGCCACTCATAGGCCGTGTAGCGGCAGGTGCCCCCATCTTGGCGGTAGAAAACGTGGACCAAACCTACTATGTTGAAAGCAGCCTGTTTAAATCCAAGCCCGACTACCTGCTGAAAGTACGCGGCATGAGCATGCGCGACATTGGCATCATCGACGGCGACCTGCTAGCCGTGCAAAGCACACGCGACGCACGCAACGGCCAAATTGTGGTCGCCCGCTTGGGCGAAGAAGTGACCGTCAAGCGTTTTCAGCGCAACCAACACCTCATCGAGCTGCATGCCGAAAACCCCGACTTTAAAACCATCGTGGTGGAGCCTGGCGAGCCGTTTGAGATCGAAGGCTTAGCCGTCGGTCTGATTCGCAACAGCATGATGATGTAGTTTGCAGTCTATGCTGCAAGGCCATTGCAGTGCGGGACGTAAGGGCAGACGGTAGGCCACCGCACTGCGATACATCCCACTTAGTTCTTATTTTTTCGCGCCAGTTTGCAACTAGGCCAAGTTGCAGCATTGTCTGAACCGCTGCATTGTCCACACCACTGTGTCTTTAACGGAGATCACCATGAACCTGCTATCGCTACTCATCGCTCCCTTGCAAGTTGTTGTCTTATTTTTTGCGCCCCACGCAGTCACTACCAAGCCTGCTGGTGTACGCCTGCCTTCGCGCTGGCTAGCAGCAGTGCCTTCGTCGGCTGGTGCAGATTCTGCGTCGGGCCACGCAGCGTTTCGCTCCAGCCGCACTGTCCATGCAGTGGGCACGCAGCCGCTACACGCAGTGGGCACGCATCCGCTACGCACAGCTGGCACGCAGCGCCCGCGCGCGGCTAGCATCACCTACCCGCAATCGGTAGCGCAAGTGACCGCCAAGCCTATCCACCGCGTGCGGGTGGTACGCAATGTGGACGCGGCCCTGCCCGCTGACCGCGCAGGCCGCATGGTGGTATCAGGCCGGTTTGCCGATGTATGCGCCGAGCTAGACCGCTTGGCGGCTATGGACATGCGCGCTGCGGCTTAGTTCTCACCAGCAAGCAGCCCCCATTGCGGCGTGCGCAAATCGTTGTTTGACACAATCATGCAAGCACACAGCTAGCAACAGATCTGGTGTGACAGTCACCTAAAAATACTCCCGATTGCAGGCACAATAGCATGCATGAATATCGTAATATTAGACGACTACCAAGACGCAGTACGCAAACTGGAATGTGCCGCCAAGCTAGAAAACTACCCTGCCAAGGTCTTTACCAACACAGTTAAAGGCATTGGGCAATTAAGCATCCGCCTCAAAGACGCTGACGTGATTGTGCTGGTGCGCGAGCGCACGCAGATGACGCGTCAGCTGATAGAAAAACTGCCACGTTTAAAGCTGGTATCGCAAACTGGCAAGGTCGGCGCGCATATCGATGTGGATGCCTGCACCGAACGCGGCATTGCCGTGGCTGAGGGCGCTGGGTCACCCGTTGCGGCAGCAGAACTGACTTGGGCGCTGATCATGGCGGCCCAGCGCAGGCTGCCCCAATATATTTCACATCTTAAGCACGGTGCGTGGCAGCAGTCTGGCCTGAAAGCCGCGTCCATGCCGCCTAACTTTGGCATAGGCACGGTGCTAAAAGGCAAAACGCTTGGCATATGGGGCTACGGCAAAATTGGGCAGCTGGTTGCCAGCTACGGCCGCGCATTTGGCATGCAAGTCAGGGTATGGGGCCGCGAAGGATCGATTGATCGTGCCCAAGCAGACGGCTACGCTATAGCCGCTAGCCAAGAAGCTTTATTTGCCGAATCGGATGTGCTGTCGCTGCATTTGCGCCTAACACCAGAGACCAAGGCCATTGTTAAGCTAGGCGATTTATCGCTGATGAAGCCCACTGCCTTGCTGGTCAACACGTCCCGGGCTGAGCTAATTGAGCAAGACGCGCTGATCGCCGCACTGAACCGGGGCCGCCCAGGCATGGCAGCGGTCGACGTGTTTGAGTCCGAGCCGATTTTGCAAGGCCACGCGCTGTTGAGGCTGGAGAACTGCATTTGCACGCCGCACATTGGCTATGTAGAGCAAAGCAGCTATGAGATGTACTTTGGCGCTGCGTTTGACAACGTGGTCAACTTTATCAGCGGCACGCCCAGCAATATTGTTAACCCGGACGCGCTGCAGGTGCGCAGATAAATTTAAAGGCTGGATTTAGGCAGCAAGTCGTAGCCGCTGACATTGTCGTCAAAGTCAATAGACTTTGAGTCGCCTGGTCTGGTGCTAGCAGTTTTAGTGGTCTCTGAACTAGCCGGTAACACAGCCGAAGGTGCTTCGTTATCAAACAGTTCTAGGTCAATGTCTACACCCAGGGCGTCCACTGGCGGCATGGCATTACGCATGGCAGTCATGTCCGATGGTTTGATGCCGGGCAAGGTGACGTTAAACAACGATGAATCGGCAAACCCAGCGCTCAGCGGTTGAATCTGTGTAGAAAAATCGTCGGCCGAAGCACGGCTTGTAGATAAAGGTGCATTACCCGATGCCGCGCCACCGTAGCGTTGCCCAGCAAAGGGCTCTAACCCCACATTGGCGCTCAACTCGTCGCTCTGGCTGTCGTACAGGCTCACGTCTTTGGCAATTGCGTACAATAGCATCAGCTCACGGTAGGCCAGTAGTTCAAACGGTTTGGCGTCCAGCTCGGGGCTGCGAAAGATGGACTCTTCAATCACCGACAGCACTTTGGGGTTGGGCCACAGGGCTTGAATACGCTCGATCGCCGCACCGTATTCTTCTAGTCCGCGGCTGTCGCTGCCATAGGCGTCAAATTGCGGTACTTGCGTGTTAAACACACGGTTGAACTCGTCGCGCAATGCTTCAAAATCATCGCGCTGGTCAATCTTGTGGTAGATGTCAAACAGATCAAGGTAAGCCAACGCGCTGGTGCCTACGTTGTCGCTGATATGGTTTTGCAAAATATCAATCGCCTGCGAATGCTGGCCCAACGACATAAAAAAGTCTGCTTGCTGTTGAATATCAAACAGCTCTTCGGTATTGACTGACCGCGAAGCACCAGCTGCGTTAGACACCAGCTCGGCAGATCCGTCAAACGACGCGCCACCCGCTTGCGCCAATGCATTGGCAGCGCCGAACGACACGCCTGGATTGGAGGATGGTTTTGTCGCACCATACGGTACGACAGGTTTACGCTTGGGCGGCAGGCCTAAATCTTCGCTGGAGGCTTCTAGCAGCGATGCGTTAGATTGCTTAACCGCTGCAGCTTCGTCAAACTTGTACACGTTGCCCCACCACGGCTGGGGTTTGCTGGCATCACCACGCCTGCGCCAAGCCCACGCGGCAAAAGCTATAGCAGCCAGTGTCAATGCCCCTAGCGCATACATAAAGGGGTTGGCGTAGCGGGCAGTTTGTGCCTGCTGCAAATCGCTGCGCAGCACAGTGAGTTCTTGGGTTTGCTGCTTGGACACGTCGGCCATCGCGCGCACTTCGGCTTCGATGCTCTGCAGGCGCACGCCGTCGCGCACCAGGTCGTCAGGCGATTTATTAATTGCACGCCAAAGCGCGGCAGCCACAGTACGTGCTTGCGGGTCGCTGCTGGGCTGGCTTAGTAGCTCGGTACTAGAGCGCAAAGTAGGCTCACGCACAGAGGTCAGGTCAATTAAATCTACTTTTAAGCGGGGCGAGGCTGCTGGCGCTGTTTGCACGGCTGGTTTGCGTACCCGCACATTTTGACTGGGCACTGCTTTTTCTGCAGCTTGACTGGGCGCTGTTTTCTCTGCAGTTTGACTGGCCGCAGCTTGCTCTGCCGCTTGCAATGCTTTTTTCTCGGCACGCGCAGTAGCCCGTGCTTGCTTAGCATCTAGGCCAGCATTTTTGTCGGACGGCGCACGTGCCTTTGGGGTGCCTGCGGCGGCGCCAGACGGCGTGCCAGCAGGTGCCAGTGTTTGCGAGCTGGTCAACGGTAGTACTGACTGCACTGCAGGTGCTTGCTCGCTGGGCGAATCCGCTAACAGCACATATTTGCGTGCCAAATTTTGGCTGCAGGTAATGCGCAAATACAACGTGACAAACGGCTCGTCAATCAAGTTGCTAGATCGCACGCGCAAGGCCAGCTCGCTGGGGCTGTTGCGCACCGGCGTGATAGTGACGTTTTGTGGGCTGATGCGTGTTTCGCCATAAAACACTTCGGCGCTAAAGCAGCCCACCTCTGGCGTAGGTTCTTGCGACTCCATACCCACCAAGGCCGTTATGTCCATGGCGCGCCCCAACACGGCTGCGCCACGGCTGCGCCCCAAAGACATGGCATCAGGCTGGGTAGGCCAAGCAACTAACGCCAATGCGACAGCTAGGGCAAGGCCGCTACGCGCTTTGTGTAAACTGATGGGTGAATCTGTGGATAACAAAAAACGAGTCATTACTGAATATATGTACTACTTAGAGTGTATTTTGACACAAACTTTACGGCAAATTTTACGAATTGGCGCTGTATGAACATTGTATTCCCGAAGCTGGCCGTAGTGGGTGCCGGAGCCATGGGCCGGGGCATTGCGCAGATAGCCGCACAAGCAGGTAGCCAAGTATGCCTGTTCGATACACAAATTGATACGCTACAAATGTGTATAAATGCAATTATTACAATTTGGGATAAGCAGGCTGGAAAAGGCAAATTAACGCCTGAACAAGTGACCGCTTTTAAAGAACGCCTTGTGGCTTGCACGACCTTAAATGATCTGGCTGACTGCGACATCGTGGTCGAAGCTATTGTTGAGCGGCTAGACATTAAGCAAAACCTGTTCAAACAACTCGAAACCATTGTCGCGCCCACCTGCGTGCTGGCCACCAACACTTCGTCACTCTCGGTCACAGCTATTGCCGCCGCATTGAAAACGCCCCAGCGTTTTGCGGGCTACCACTTTTTTAACCCCGTGCCGCTGATGAAAGTGGTCGAGGTCATCCCCGGCTTAAAAACTGACCCCGCAGTGTGCGCGCAACTAACAGCCTACGCCCAGCAAATGGGCCACACGCCAGTGACGGCGTCTGACACGCCCGGTTTTATCGTCAACCACGCAGGCCGCGCCTACGGCACCGAGGCGCTGCGCATTGTCAGCGAAGGCATTGCCGACTTTGCCACGATTGATGCTATTTTGAGAGACCAAGTAGGCTTTAAACTGGGGCCGTTTGAGCTGATGGATTTGACCGCGCTAGACGTGTCGCACCCGGTGATGGAATCGGTTTACCGCCAGTACTACGACGAGCCGCGTTACCGCCCCAGCGTGATTACGGCGCAGCGCCTGGCCGGTGGCTTGCTGGGCAAGAAAACAGGCGCTGGTTTTTATCAATATATAGACGGAACCCAAGTAAAACCTGCTCAGCCAGCTATACCTTTAGTAGCAAATATGCCGCCCGTATGGGTCTCACCGCGCGCTACCCGGCGGTCTGAGCTGCTGCAATTGCTAAAAAATTTGGGCGCCACGATTGAAACCGGCGTATCACCGTCATTGCACGCCCTCACCCTAGTGGCACCGCTGGGTTTTGATGTAACTACCGTGGCCGTGGTAGAGCGCTACGACCCGGCGCGCACGGTAGGCATTGACATGCTGATGGGCGACGCAGCCACCCGCCGCCGCGTGCTGATGACCAACCCCGCCACCCGCACCGACATGCGAGACGCTGCCCACGCGCTGTTTGCACGCGATGGCAAAGCAGTTAGCGTTATCCGCGACAGCGGCGGGTTTGTTACCCAGCGCGTGGTGGCTTGCATTATCAACATTGCAGCCGACATGTGCCAGCAGCAAATTTGCAGCCCTGCCGACCTAGAAACTGCCGTCACCCTGGGCCTAGGCTACCCGCACGGCCCGCTGGCGCTGGGCGACCTGCTGGGCCCTGCCAACGTGCTGGAAGTGCTGTTTAACATGCAAACCGTCTACGGCGACCCGCGCTACCGCCCTAGCCCGTGGCTGCGCAGGCGCGGCGCGATTGGCCTGACCTTAAAGCACGTTGAAGCTTAAAAATTCAAGGCGCAATGGCTGGCCGATGGGCGGGCATACATTACAGTTGCAACATGCAGCATCAGCCCTCTACCGCCCCCCACCAGCCTAGCCACGCGCCTTCAGGCGAGCTAAAGAGCGCCTTTGCAGGCACGGGGGGCCGCACCATGGTGCTGACCATCGCCAACCCCAGCGCGCGCAACGCGCTAGGTCCCGCCATCTATGCCGCTGGTGTCGAGGCGCTTAATTTTGCCGACAGCAGCGCCGACATTAGCAGCGTCGTCATCACCGGTGAAGGCGCACAGTTTTGCGCGGGCGGTAACTTGCAGCGCTTGCTAGACAACCGCAGCCAGCCACCCGGCGTACAAGCTGACAGTATTGACGGCTTGCACGCGTGGATAGAGGCTATTCGCAGCTGCCGCAAGCCAGTGATAGCAGCGGTAGAAGGCGCAGCAGCAGGCGCAGGTTTTTCGCTGTGCCTGGCCTGCGACTTGATCGTTGCGGCGCGCGATGCGGTGTTTGTCATGTCGTACAGCAACGTAGCCCTGTCGCCCGACGGCGGCGGTAGCTGGCACTTAGCCCGCGCCCTGCCCCGTCAAATCGCCAGCGAACTGTTGCTAGCGGGTGAACGTATCAGCGCCGAGCGGCTGCACACGCTGGGCGTAGTTAACCGCATAGCCCAGACCGGCCAAACCTTGGCAGATGCGGTAACACTGGCTGACACACTGAACGCCAAAGCACCCAACGCGCTGGCCAGTATCAAAGAATTGTTAAACGATGCCCAGCAACACAGCCTGCCAGTGCATTTAGCCGCTGAGCGCGATGCCTTTGTGGCCAATCTGCACCATGCTAATGGCGCAGAAGGCATTCACGCGTTTTTAGCCAAGCGCCCTGCGGTGTACCGCGCATGACACCTCAATGCTACACCTTGAATAGCTGCTTGAGCATATGTTAAAAGCCCTGGGCACGTTATTGCGTTGGATTTTTACGCCGTTTATTGCGCTGCTTTTGCTGTTTGAAGAATGGGGCTGGGAGCCGCTGGCAGCGTTGATGCGTCGCCTATCGCGCCTGCCTGTGTGGGCGTGGTGTGAGCGCAAAATCGCCAAGCTGTCGCCGTGGGAGGCACTGCTGGTGCTGGTCATTCCCGCTGTGGCGTTGTTCCCTATCAAGCTGGCGGCGCTGTACTTTATTCGCCATGGCCAGTTGGTCGTTGGTATGAGCATACTAATCGGGGCCAAGCTACTGGGCACTGCCTTGGTGGCGCGCTTGTTTCAGCTGACTGAGCCTGCACTGATGCAGTTTGGCTGGTTCGCCAAGTGGTATCCACGCTGGAAAGTGTGGAAAGACCAGCTGATGGACAGCGTGCGGGCGTCTGCACTGTGGCAAATGGTCAAACGTCTCAAATCGCGTACCAAGGCTGCCGTGCGGGCTGCATGGCGGCGGTTGAATCGCAGGTGATTTGAGTGTGGGTCTTACTCGCTCAGAGATTTTCGCTTTTTTGAACTGCGTATTTTCTTGATGAGGTGTGGGTCTTCGAAGATGTCACTGCTTATACCAAGCGACTTCGCAACGGATTGTGTGAACCCCGCATCTTGTAATGCTTACCCGTTTACAAATGGCGTATGGAGAAGTCCAATTCCGACGCCAGTTGTTGTACAGGGTTTTTATGCAAAATCGCGGTCTTCCAGCGCTCTAACCTAGCGACACATATTTCGTCTGCCCATTTTAAAGCCTCCAATGTTTCAATAGGAGCTGATGCATTGGGATAAAACGATGTAATCTCGCTGGCCAGCACAACGCTGACACATGCTTGCAAAGATAGCGTTACCGTGGATTCCGCAAAAACTACTGGATCCTGACTCGCATCCTTATGGTGCGACAGTGGCTTGCTGCTGTACAAGGCATAAATGACGCGGGCGCTCAGCAGGCTAGATTCGCTTGCTTTCACAGAGTGCAGTGCATCTGCGCCTAGTAAATTCACATCTGCCGTTTGCATTTTGCGAAAGTAGCAAAACGCCTGAAATACGGACTCCTCCAATACAAAAAAATCTGTATTTTTTTTGAGTTTTAGCAGGTGTTTAAGCGCCCAATAGTGGTTCTTGATGAACAGCTTGGATGCCACAGCATCGTCCAAAGAATTCACATAAAAGTCGCACGGGAGGAGGCGAAAATCGGCTCTTCTGAAAGTGTTTTCAGTAGACAATAAATCTACTGCTGCGTGATCAGCAAACTGCATCAGTTGGGACGCTGTTTTCGTTGCTGCTTTTAAGGGTGTTCCAAGTTTAGGGATGTGAGACAGAGTATCCTGCATACCTTGCATCAATCTTTTGGTGTTTTGCTTGGTACTAAAACGTATCTCACGCAAGCCGTCCTTGATGACCAAGGGGACATCTCTGGCACTGCGGGTAGGCGGCGCGTTGGACGGTGGAGGCGCATTCATCAAATTATTGTATAACAAACTGTCATTGGTTTGCATAAATGTACGTTTGGAGATACTCTACCCAGTGACCTAAAGAATTAACGAATTAACGAATGAATGAAAGACAAGTTGTGGCCACCAAGAAGCAAAAATCAGTCGTCAGCACAGAAGATACGGAAAAAGTTGTCATGGAAACGCCCGCAGAACGCAGTTTGGGTAGCAGCCGTACGCGCAGAATGCGATTGCGCGCCGCATGGATGTACTTCATTGAGGAAATGACACAAAACGACATTGCACAGCAACTAGGTGTGGGTCGGGTTACTGTGGTGCGATTGCTCACGGATGCGCGTGAGCGCAACGAGGTTAAATTCAGCATTCAAGGTGGCTTGCAGGAGTGCATAGAAGTAGCTAGTGAGTTGGAAAAACGTTTCCAGATCGACGAGGTTATCGTGGTTCCCTTGTCTAATCCCGAGGCGGATGCCACCCATCCCATCAGCACTGCCACTGGTATGTTTCTAAACGAAATTGTCACGCCGGGCTTGCGTATTGGTGTGGGTTGGGGGCGAACCTTGCTGGAGTCCCTAGCCTATATCAATGAGGTTGCAATTCCAAATATGTCTGTGGTGTCCTTGCTTGGAGGAATCACCAAGGTCAAGCAATTCAACCCATCTGAATTTGCTTGGCGTTTTTCCAATTTGTTCCAAGCGGAATGCTACCTGATGACGGCACCCGCCATAGTAGATTCACCAGCTACCAAAAAAGCCTTGATTGACTTTTGTGGTTTGGGTGAAGTGTTCGAACGCGCACAATCACTGGACGCTGTTTTGCTAAGCGTCGGAGACTTGGACGCGCAGGGAACACCCTACCGCAATGGTTTTGTGTCTGAATCTGTTCGCAGCGCCATGCTCAAACAAGGTGCGGTAGGCGAAACCTTGTTCAATTATTTTGACGCCAAGGGTAAGCTGGTCAAGAGTTCTGTCTCAGGCTGTGTCATGGCAGTACCCTTGAAAACTATTGCAAATGCACCCAAGCGCATCATTGCTTCGGGTGGCGTACGAAAGGCAGAGGCACTACTGGGTGCCATTAGATTGGTGCGCCCCACTGTTTTAGTCACAGACGAATTCGCCGCCAGACGCATACTGGAACTTGACAAGAAGACGCACTGACGTCCTGACCGTTGAGATAGCGCCTGCGCTCATGCAGAACGCTGCGCCGCGAACCAGTGCAAGTTGCGGAGCTTGCTCCCTTTTCTTACTAAATCGCAACCGATTTCAATATCCGCGCAAGTCGTTTGTGTGATGTAGCGACCTGCGCCTTGGCTGTCTGCAATGCATAAACAGACATACATTGAATCAATGGTCGCACCTGCACGCAAACCACTTTTTACACATGGTTATTTGCATAACATATGTACATTGTGCAATAATAAAATACAAATGTGCATTTTATTGCTTTCGTCACAGTCCTAAAACCATCAAGGCACAACATGTCAAACATTCAACTCAGCGGTTTAGCGGCCGATTTGCAAGCGCGCTCCCTCACCGGCAAACCTATTCGCATCGGACTCATCGGTTCGGGAATGATGGGCACTGACATCGTTACCCAGGTCCTGCAGATGCAAGGCATCGTGGTCGCTGCGATTGCAGACATCAATGTGACTGCCGCAGTTGCGGCCCTAGAGGCTGCTGGCCATTCTGAGGGCGCGCACCGTATCGTGGACAGCCAAAGTGGCTTTGACCAATATGTCGAGGCTGGAAAAATTGTCATCACGCAGAACTCAGAATTTGTTTGCAAAAGCGGTTTGATTGACGTTGTAGTTGACGCGACAGGAAAACCTGCCGTCGGTGCCGAAATAGGACTGACGGCCATGCAGCACGGAAAACATCTGGTGATGATGAACGTGGAGGCCGATGTGACGATTGGCACTTATCTCAAGCATGAGGCGGACAAGCTGGGTGTCGTGTACTCCTTGGGTGCTGGCGATGAACCCAGTGCAACCATTGAACTTATCCAGTTTGTGACGGCTCTGGGATACCCCGTTATTGCTGCCGGCAAGGGGAAAAACAATCCTTTAAACATTGATGCCACACCAGACGACTATGCAGCAGAAGCGTTGAGTAAATCGCTCAACCCTCGCATGTTGGTAGAGTTTGTGGACGGCTCCAAGACTGCTGTAGAAATGTCAGCTATTGCTAACGCTACCGGGTTGATTCCCGATGTGGCTGGCATGCACGGCCCATGCGCGTCGCTGGAAGAGTTGCACAAGGTTTTGTGCCCAATTTCTGATGGTGGCATTCTCAACCGCAAAGGCGTTGTGGACTATACCGTTGGGAAGAATGTGGCACCGGGCGTCTTTGTGGTAGCTGAGATGGCGCATCCACGCTTGCGCGAGCGGATGGATTATCTGAAGTTGGGCAAAGGCCCTTACTACACCTTCTATCGCCCCTATCACTTGTGCAGTTTGGAGGTGCCCTTGACCTGCGCTCGCGCAGTGCTGTATGGCCGTGCTGATATGGCACCCATTGCTGTCCCTACAGCAGAAGTTACCGCCGTAGCCAAGCGCGACCTGTCACCGGGTGATCGGCTGGATGCCATAGGCGAATACACCTACCGTGCCTGGGCTATGGCCACAACAGAGTCCTACCAGCAACAAGCCGTGCCCTGCGGTTTGCTAGAAAAAGGCACTGTAACTCAAGCAATCAAGAGGGGTGAGTTGCTGACATATACCAACACTTGTGTGGACTCAACCTCCAAGATTGTTGAGTTCCGCAAGCGTCAAGACGCTCTGGTGTACGGCAAATAAAAGGACCTCACAATGAATGATCGTATTAAGCAAGCCATACCCGCTATTTATGCACAGTTGGGGCCAGAGAAGCTACATAAGGCCTTGCGGCAAATGCACCTGATTCGATTATTTGAAGAAGGCGCCGAGCAAGCCTACATGCGTGGCCTGGTGCACGGAACTATGCACCTGTCGATTGGACAAGAGGCCAGCGCCGTCGGCGTCGGCATTATGCTGCAACCGGACGACTACATTACTTCAACCCACCGAGGCCATGGGCACTGTATTGCCAAAGGTGCCGATCCGAAACTGATGTTCGCTGAATTTTTTGGCAAAGACAACGGCTATTGCCGTGGCCGCGGTGGCTCCATGCACATCGCGGATATAGCTAGCGGCAATCTAGGTGCCAATGGCATTGTGGGAGGTGGCTTGCCGATTGCTGTGGGTGCAGCCTTGGCACTCAAGCAAACAAAAAAACCAAATGTAGTGGTTTGCTTTTTTGGTGATGGTGCCAACAACGAAGGTGCCTTCCATGAAAGCCTCAACATGGCAGCCATCTGGAAACTGCCTGTCGTGTTTGTTTGCGAAAACAACAAATATGGCATGTCCATGTCGACCGAGCGTTCAACTGCGGTCAAGAATGTATCGCAGCGGGCGCAGGCTTACGACTTTCCGGGCATTACCGTCAACGGCAACGACTTCGCAGAAGTCGCAGCTGCAGCGGGAGACGCTATCGAACGAGCACGCACAGGTGAGGGCCCCACGCTGTTGGAGTGCATGACTTACCGTTACCGAGGTCACTCCAAAAGCGACCGCAATCGCTATCGCACCAAAGAAGAGATTGATAGCTGGATAGCGCGCGATCCCATTGAACTCTTCCAGGCTGATTTATTAGCGCATGGACTGATTCAACAATCCGAAGTGGCATCGATGGTGAAAAGCGTCGAAGATCAAATTGCATCGGGCATCGACTTTGCAAAAGACAGTCCAGATCCGAAAGTCGAGAACCTAACCGACTTTGTCTACACCGACAAAACTATGGAGACCAGCAATGTCTAGCGAACTACGTGAACTGAGCTATTCGCAAGCCATCCATGAGGCTCTGGGCTTGGCTATGGAGCGGGATGAGCGGGTTTTTTTAATGGGTGAGGACATTGGTGTGTATGGTGGTGCCTTCCAGGTGACAGGTGATCTGATAACCCGCTTTGGCGAAGACCGTGTGATAGACACGCCGATTTCAGAGCTGGCGGGTGCCGGGGTTGCCGTGGGTGCTGCACTATTAAATCGACGCCCTGTGTATGAATTTCAGTTCTCTGACTTTGCCACACTTGCTATGGAGCAGATAGTCAACCAAGCCGCCAAAATCCGATTTATGCTGGGCGGCAAAGCGTCTGTTCCTCTGGTCATGCGCTTTCCTTGTGGGTCGGGTACCGGCGCTGCAGCGCAGCACAGCCAAAGCTTGGAGTCATGGTTTGCCCATGTGCCTGGCTTGAAGGTGGTGCAACCCTCGACACCTGCCGACGCCAAGGGCATGTTGCTAGCGGCTATCGAAGATCCAGATCCCGTCATGTTTTTTGAGCACAAGTTGCTCTACAAAATGAAAGGTCATGTGCCTGAAGGCTATTACACAGAACCACTGAACTTGGCAAAGATTCAACGTCAGGGAACCGATGTGACTGTCGTGGCCTCAGCCATCATGGTGCACAAAGCGCTAGAAGCTGCAGCCATCGTTGAAAAAGAAGGTATCTCGGTAGAAGTCATTGATTTACGTTCGCTGCGACCCATGGACTACAGTACTTTGATAGACAGTGTGTGCAAGACCACCCGACTGATCTGCGTATACGAGGGAACCAAACAATTTGGCATTGGTACTGAAGTTGCTGCGGCAATAGCAGAAAGTGCAGCCTTTGATCGGCTGGACGCGCCCATCATTCGACTTGGTGGTGCAGACTGCCCGCTACCCTATAACCCGGAGCTTGAAAAGGCAGCGGTACCCCAGATAGCTAACATCATTGAAGCGATTCGCCGTAGCGTGAGCGGGAGGATCTGAGGATGGCTACTGAGATCATCATGCCGCGTGTCGATATGGACATGACTGAAGGCAAGATTGCCCTGTGGTATGTAAAAAATGGCGATGTGGTTACCAAAGGTCAAGTCATCTTTGAGATTGAAACCGACAAGGCAACTATGGAAGTGGATGCTCCTGTTGGGGGGACTATTAATGGGGTACAAGGCGTAGTCGGCGAATCGATTTCAGTTGGCACCAACCTAGGGTGGATTATCCAGGCAGATGAATCGCTTGCTAAGCAGACGACAGACGTGGCGCAAGCATTGAGCCCAGCAGTGCCTGCTGACGAGCTGGTCGCCTATCAGAGCCCAACGGTAGCCAAGGCCGAAGAATCCGTCCAAGAACATGCTGCCGATCAATCGTTCCTGCGGGCGACGCCTTTGGCGCGGAGTTTGGCGCGCGGCAAGGGGCTTGATCTGCGGTCTATTGCCGGCAGTGGCTTCAACGGGCGCGTCCAAAGCGCAGATGTCATACAAGCCGCAGAGTCAGCACAGGTTGTAAGTAAAGCCTCTGCCAACCTCCACCTGAACTGGATTGTGAAGGCTGATGGACTTCCCCTCGTACTGCTGCACGGCTTTGGCGCAGACCAGAGCGGGTGGCGCAACTTAGCTGCAATGGTCAAAGGTATTCCTATCATAGGTATCGATCTGCCTAATCACGGCAAATCGGAATCTAGCGACATTGGCTCGCTGGATGATGTGGCCGTAGCTGTGGTGGCTCGTCTGGATCAAGAGGGGATACAAGCGTTTCATCTTTTGGGTCACTCTTTGGGCGGCGCAACTGCGATGGCCATGATTAGTAAGGTGGCTAGCCGCTTGAAGTCGTTAACCTTGTTGGCACCTGCTGGTCTAGGTCCTGAAATCAATGGTAATTTTATTGATGGACTATGCCACGCTACTAGCGAAGCCAGTCTGAAGCCATGGTTAGCTCAGTTATTCCATAACGAAAGCCTACTCACCAGTTCGTTTGTAGCAACGGCTTTTAAGCAACTGGAATCGCCCCAAAAGCGGGAAGGCCTGAGGTCTATGGCTCGTGCCTTGATGCCCGACGGTACTCAGGCAACATCAACTCGTGACGCATTGAAAAACCTGAGCGTGCCTACAAAGATCATCTGGGGCACAGACGACAGAATTATTCCATTAAGGCATACCCAAGAGCTGCCAGGGCGTGTTGCTTTGCACATCCTAAAGGACGTGGGACACCTTTCTTACGTCGAAGACAGTGAAGTCATTTCTGCGCTGCTAATGGAGCAAATGCGAGAAGCCTAGATTTGCTCAGCTTGGACGTATGCCCTACATGACGGATATACGTTGGTTTATGCTCTTTCAGAACGGCTACCTTGTAGCCGCTCCTGAGCTAAACGCATGGCAGGGCGGTTGCCGATAGACATTGAATTTCCCCATACCGGTGGCAGGCCTAGAAACAGATCCAAAAATGAGACGGTTGAAAATGTGTCTTCCCTTGCATTCTCATGAAAGCTATTCCAGTGGTTTTTGATTAAGTCAATATTAATTACTAGTGGGGTCGTGCCCAAATGAAATCTCCAGCTCTCTAGAAACGTTAGTGTCAAGCACAGTACGACCAAGTCATCTGGCCAATCCAGCACAACTAGTGGTGATTTTTCGTCAGCATGGCCAGATGACTTTTTGTTGATCACGGTGATAGGCTGTGCTTGGATAAGGCATGACAGCAAAACGCCACAAGCATAGTGTGCGTAATCCACTGGATCCTGTTCTGAAAAGTCCTGCGTATTGTCTGCATAGCTTACCCATTGGAAAAACGCGTTGGCTAAGTCTGCATCGCGTAGCTCATATTGCAAATTAAGGCGCTGTGATATGTTTATCAAACAATCACTCACCGCACTCTTGAACCATATCCAACTGGTTAACCTGTTGGGAAAGTCGGGCAGCGTGGCCCATTGCTTGGCTAATTCCGATTCAATCATGTGTTCTATCCTAATTTATTTTATGGATTTTTTTGTGCATTCAAGGGTATACCATAGTTGTGTACATATTGACCGTTAAAAAAACAAATGTATCATATTGATCAATAACAATAGACTATGCATCAGGTGGTGTTACACCAAAGATCGTCGCTAAATAAAAGGAGAAGAATATGGGATTTACACAATCAGCCTTGTTGTTGTTGTTCGTTTTCTGGATGCTACAGACCGCTGGTGCCTGGGTGCAATGGCGCCACTACCAACAATCTGTCGCTGGGAATCGAGAAAAATGGAATCAGGGTTACTTAGGGGTTGGCAAGTCACGGCGTAAATTTGGTTTCGGCGCTGTCGCCATGGTGGTGGTGTCTCCTGAGTTAGAGGTGAAAAAAGTTCAGGTGATGAAGGGTATGTCCATCTTTGCACGTTTTAAAGACATACAAGCGTATGAAGGCATGCCACTGCAAGCCCTCGCATCCTCGCTCGAGGGAAAGCAAGCCAACCAACAAGTTTTAAAGGCACTGCAAGACGCTATCCAGCGAATCGAGGAGGTACGAAAAAAACCTTAACACCTCACACCACTAAACAGATATTTAGACACAAATACTTTGTTAAAAAACCAAATTTAAAAGGAAACAAAAATGGAAGCATTTGAATTTCTCGCGCGAGGCGCCGAAGCGTTTATAGGGGTATTTAACGCAGGTGGAAAAACCTTCGTAGGTTTTGTCAGCGGTATTCTCCCTACACTCATCGTGCTGTTGACAGCCGTGTACGCAATAATTGAACTGGTGGGTGAGCAGCGCGTGCATCGATTGGCTCGCTTTGCTGCAGGCAATGTGTTCACGCGATACACCTTGCTGCCCCTGTTGGCAATGTTTTTCCTGACGAATCCTATGGCCTATACGTTTGGCATGTTTGTTGAGGAAAAACATAAGCCGGCGTTCTACGACTCCGCCGTTTCGCTGTGCCACCCCATTACTGGGCTATTTCCGCATTGCAACCCTGGTGAACTATTTGTATGGCTGGGTGTGGCAACGGCCATCACTAAGCTGGCTGAAACCGGTAACGCGCCATTTTCTGTGGCCAAGCTCGCATTGGCTTACTTTATTGTTGGGCTTTTCGTCAATCTGCTAAAGGGTATTGTGACCGAGTGGTTGACTGGTGTTATAGCAAAACGCGAGGGTGTCGTTTTGTGATGCGCTCTCAAAAATAAACTAAGGATACCCATATGAATTCGAATCAAACATTCAAGTCGGTCAAAGTTAGTCGCGGTGCTTCAGGCTGGGGCGGACCTCTTGTGATCACACCAACTGCCCAGCGCGACAAAATCGTGGCAATCACTGGCGGAGAAATACCTGAACTTGCCAGGAAGCTTGCAGAGATGACAGGTGCCACCGTAGTGGATGGGTTCCGCGCTCCACCGCCAGAGAGTGAAATTGCAGCAGTTATCGTGGACTGCGGCGGAACAGCCCGATGCGGTGTCTACCCACGCAAGCGCATCCCTACCATCAATACCAATTCTGTGGGGCAGTCTGGCCCACTGGCTCAATTCATCACAGAAGATATTTATGTCTCGGGTGTAACCGTCAATAGCCTTTCATTTGCGGATGGATCGGAAACGCCTCAACACAGCGACACCGCCAGTGCCAAGCCAACTGCTGCCAGCAGTGCAGCGCCATACCAAGCACCACCAAGCGGAGTGGTAGGGTTCATCTCGCTAATCGGTCGCAAGATGGGAGGCGTGGTGGGGGTTTTATTCAATAGCGGCCGCAAATCAATCGACCAGGTGATTCGCAATGTCCTGCCCTTTATGGCTTTTGTGACCATGCTGATTGGTGTGATTACAGCCACCGGCCTAGGCAATGTATTGGCTCACCTGCTGGAGCCTTTGGCAGGCAATGTGATCGGTTTGCTGGCGCTTTCAGCTATTTGTGGATTGCCCTTTTTATCGCCTATTCTTGGCCCGGGCGCGGTGATTGCCCAAGTTATCGGAGCAGCTATCATCGGCCCCGCCATTGCCAGCGGAACCATCCCACCCGCTATGGCGCTACCAGCCTTGTTCGCCTACGATACGCAAGTGGGCTGCGACTTTGTCCCTGTAGGTCTGGCCTTGGGCGAAGCAAAGCCGGATACCATTCGAATCGGTGTTCCCGCGGTGCTGATATCGCGGCAAATTATGGGACCAGTGTCTGTGCTGATAGCTTGGGCCGCAAGCTTTGCGCTTTAATTCGATACGGGCTAGAAAATGATTTACTACAGAACGGTTGTGACAGAAGTGGGAGAAGAGGTTACCGACCTGTTGGATGGCGGTATATTAATTTTGTACGCACACGGCGCTCCACCTGCATTGGCAGAGGTGTCCGTAATGCATCAAGTACAAGACGAAGTATTCGGTCATACGCCGTCTGTAGGCGCCCTTATCAAGCTGGGTAATCTGCAAACCCGGATTACAGCTATTGGTGACACTGCATGGAACAAGATTAAGGAACTGGGGCATATAGTCATTAACTTCAATGCATCCACTTCGGCAGAGCGACCGGGTGAGATGTGCGTGCATGCCGTTGACACTGAGTTGATCAAGTCAGCCGTAGTCAAGGGTTGCATGGTTGTTGTTGAGGACTAAGCTTCTTTCAAACGCAGCTATCTACCATTCACATATTAGAGCCACGACAATCATGATTGAAATCAGCGCCACAGTGCGTGTGATCGAAGGTCTGCACACCAGGCCTGCTGCTCAAATGGCTAAATTGATGAAAAAATTTGGTTGCAATATAGAGTTAGTCTGCCGTGGCAAGACAGCCAGTGCAAAAAGCTCTGTCAAGCTGATGCTGCTGCAGGTTAAGGAAGGGGAAAATGTTTTGATTCGTGCTGACGGTGACGAGGAACTGGAAGCCATAGAACATTTAGTCCATTTTCTGGGCGATCCCCAATTCGGCATGAACATGGATCAGGCAGCCGATACAGCACACGAGGCATCGCTACCAGTTGCATACTCAGACAAGGGCTCTAGTGTCCATGTCTGTGACGGTCTTAAGGGGATTGCTGGTAGTCGTGGCACCGCGCTGGGGCCAGCGCACATATACTTGCCACAAAAGCTGGTCGCCCATAGACAGGTAATCCCTAAAGAGGAAATTAATAAAGAGTTAAACCGATTTCGATCAGCCCTCGCTGGTCTGGAGTCCAAATTGTCAAAACAAGGTACTGACCATGAACAGAGGCCTGCAGCGCTGCAAGATCGCGCTATTTTGCAAGCGCTGATTGAGGTTGCACAAGATGAGGAATACGTGGGCGCGATTATTCGTGGCATTGAGGCGCAAGGTGACGCGGGTGCTGTGACTTTGCGTGTGGGTGAACTGCTAGCCGCAACATTTGAGGCTATGACTGATGACTATATGCGCGCCAGATCAGAAGACATTCGGGGCGTCACCAGACAGTTAGCTGCTGTCCTCCTAGGCCAGTCTTTGCCAGACCTTGGCAGCATCCTGCCAGGCACTGTACTGGTGGCAAATGAATTGAGCGCTTGGGAGTTTTCCAAAGTGCCTATAGCCAATGTGAAGGGCTTGGTCTGTATCGGCGGTGCTGCTACGTCTCATGTGGCCATCATGGCCCGCACGCATGGCATTCCGGCTGTGCTTGGCGTTCCATTATTAGATGAGGAGCTTCAATCAATCGAGTGCCTGGTAGTAGATGGCGATCAAGGCGAGATCATCATCAACCCCACTGATGCACAAAAAGCGCACTACCTGGCTAGGATGGATTGCGAAGCCCTCGCCCGCAAAGACTTGTCCGCCTTTCGGGATATCCATCCAACGACTAGAGATGGGCGTCAAATTGATATTGCAGCCAACCTGGGGTCTTTAGGCGAAATTGAGCTGGCTCAAAAGGTAGGGGCCAAAGGCGTAGGGCTCTTCCGCACCGAACTACTGTTTATGCAAAGCCGCAGTCTGCCACGAGAGGATGAGCAGACGCAGGTTTACCATGCCTTGGCAACTGCTTTTCACCCACACCCGGTGATTATTCGCACCCTAGATATAGGTGGTGACAAGCCGGTTGCTGGCATCGATTTTCCGCGTGAAGAAAATCCTTTCCTTGGTTGGCGTGGTGTGCGTATGTGCTTGGATCGACCCGAAATTTTTAAGCCACAGTTGCGTGCGCTGCTGCGTGCTGCCGTGGTTGGCAACATCAAGGTGATGATTCCCATGATCAGCGATTTGAGCGAGGTTCATCGGGTGCGTGAGTTGGTCTTGCAATGCGAGGCTGAGCTACAGGCACAAGGGATGGATTGCGCCATATTCGAATTAGGCATCATGATCGAAACTCCAGCTGCAGTACTGCAGGCCGATGCCCTGGCTGCCGAGGTCAGCTTTTTCTCGATAGGCACCAACGATCTAACACAGTATGTAATGGCTACAGACCGGGCGAATGCGCAGATCGCTTCGCTGTACCGTACCGAACATCCGGCTGTGTTAAAAGCCATTGAATTAACCTGCCAGGCTGCACAGCGCGCCGGTATTTGGGTTGGCATTTGTGGGGAAGCAGCAGCAAACCCTGAACTTATACCTTTATTCGTGTCTATGGGCGTGACCGAACTGAGCATGAGCCCGGCGTCCATTCTTAACTCCAAAAAGATCATCTCTGAACTCTGATACTCAGCAAGAACTACCTCGGGGCATCTTCAATTCGAGGATTGCAAGTCGCCAATCTTTAAGCATACGCGCAAGTTTTTAATGCCCCTTATGATCAAAAACCATAGATTTCCGTCCTGTCTTCTTAGCGATTGTGACGGCGTAATCATTGACAGCGAGAAGATTGCTGATGAGATCATGCTCGAAATCTTGCGTGAGACATTCACCAATGAAGCTTTGAACACCCACGTCAAGGACATGTTTGGTAGACGGGTCATTGACATCATTTTGCTTTTGGAAAACCGCTTGGGCATTAGCTTGAGTCCACAGAAGCGCTCCCACATGCAAATGGACATTGACGCAAGGGTCGCACAGGCGGCGACCGCTATGCCCAAAGTCAAAGAAGTGTACGAGTCACTGGGGATACCTGTTGCCATTGTTTCAAACAGCGCGGTAGACAGACTGCACCAGTGCGTGCGGCGTGCTGGCCTGATGGATTTGGTGGGTTCTAATATATACAGCGGAGATGAAGTCCCAAGTCCAAAACCCGCACCAGATGTATACATTAAAGCGGCTCAGACCATGGGTTTTTCGCCAGAACAATGCCTAGTAATTGAAGATAGCGTAACCGGTGTTACAGCAGCCAAAGCGGCTGGCATGCGTGTTATTGGCTTCCTAGGCGGAAGTCATATCAGGCCCGACCACGCTGACCTACTAACGAAGGCTGGCGCTCAAAAACTGTTCAACAATATGACTGAGTTGCCGCAAGTCATTCACAATCTTAATTTGTAAGAAGAATTCTGGGTAAACAGCCACGCATTGTCTTGTCTATCTGATAGTCGGACGCGCCAACCGCATGGCCCCAGACACGGTGTTTGAGACGCAAGCGCAGATGCTGGTGCGGTACCAGCAGACTTTGTGAAGAGCTTAGATTTACTATCATTTACATAGCTGCTTGAGCAGTATTTACTTGGGTTAAAGGCTTATTAAGCTTTAAATATGATGCTGCCTGCCTAAGCACACTTCCAACGTATCGCAGCAAATCGCTGGGATAATTTGCAGCGCCTGGATTGCGCCGCGCTGCAGGTCTTACACTGCTTACAGATGAAGATTTTATTACTCCCCACGTTTACATCACGGGCTCTATGCACTGTGGCACTGGCGCTGTGGGGGCCGTGGGCGTGGGCGCAGGCTGTGGTGGATGTGAAAACATCGCACAGCGGGGACGTGGTGGCGGTGCGGGCGCAGGCTACTATTGCCGCACCGCTAGACGTGGTGTGGGGCACATTGACCGACTACGAGCGCTTGCCCGAATTTGTACCGGGTCTTAAAAAAAGCAAAATTATTGCGCGCAATGGCGGGGTGGTGACGGTGCAGCAGTCTGGCGAAGCGCGGTTTTTCTTTAGCCGTATACCGATAGAGGTTACGCTGGAATCTACCGAAGCAGCGCCGCACAGCATAGAGGTGCGCCGTGTTGCGGGCAATATCAAGCGGCTAGACGGACGCTACGAAACCCAAGTATTGCAAACTACCGCTGGCCAGCCAGCGCAGGTAGAGCTGCGCTGGACAGGCCACATAGAGCCCGAAGGTGGCCTGCCGCCGCTGGTGGGCGAGGCGCTGATGCGCCGCTCTATACGCCAGCAGTTTGCAGGCATGGTGCGCGAGATTGAACGGCGCGAGAGCGTGCGACAACAAGGCCTGCAGGCTGCGCCCACTGTGGTGGTGCCTGCTGCACCTACTGCACCCGCTGCACCTACTGCAACCACCGCACCCATGTCTTACACGTCACCCACTGGCCCTGCTGCGGCCATCGCACCGGGGGCCGCAGCGCCGGCTGCCGACAAATGAAGTTAACGGCGCGCTGGTCTGCAGCCCAAGCCTGTGCTTGGCACATATTGCTAGCAGTGGGCATAGCGGCCAGCATGGCAGGCTGCGCATCGCTTGTCACCCCCGTGCCGCTAGACGCCAGCACCGCTGCCCCTGCGCTGCAAGCGTGCGTAGACGACTACGCCACGCTAGACGCAGCCGTGGACGCTGCGGGCGTGCGCGACGCAGGGGCTGCGCGCGTGAGAGGATTTGCCTACCTGCGGGCAGACCGTTTTACGGCCTCGCTGCAAGACAGGCTCATTGCAGTCGCACCTGCAGCCGCACACGCAGCCGCATCTGAAGACAAACCAGCTAATGCATTACCCCGCATGAGTCACGACACGACTCACAACGCAGACCAAGCAGCGCATCGAACCGCCCTACTACATCGCCTAGTGCAGCTAGACCTGGACGCACGCCGTTTTGAAATAGCTAATCTGCCTGCACCTATACGGGCCCAGTGGGCTGGCAACGCAGATAGTAGAAGCAATATCACCAGGCTGCTACAGCGCCTGCAAAGCTGCGCCACGGTGCTGGTAGCGCACGACGCCGCATCGCCCCAGCGCATGGCTGCGCTGTTGGCGCGCCTGCAGGTGCCCGACAGCTACCGCACCGCCTACCGCGCAGCGGGCGTGTACGCTGTCACCCGCTACCCGTTTGCCGCTGGCGTGCGCAAGCTAGAGGCCGAGCGCGCCGCCGTAATGGCCAGCGACGCAGCGCCCGCAGCAGGCACACGCCGCGTGCGCTACTCGCCAGCTAATCCTGTAAATCCAGCTAGTACGCTCACGCCCGCACAACTGCGCGCCATGCTTACCCCGCCTGCTGATGACCCACTGCAAATACCTGCACCCTCACCCGCAGATTTGGCGCAACTCTTGGCACAATTTGCACCGCACTTCGACATCGACATCGCAAGTGACAACGACAAGCCCGGTGCTTTGGTATGGACAGCAGGCGATGTGTCTGTAGACACCACCGCCCCCACGCTGTACCAGCAAGTAGCCCATACGCGCTATGGTGCGCACAACCTGCTGCAACTGGTATACACGGTATGGTTTGCAGCGCGCCCGCCCGCACCGGGCAGCACGATAGACCTGTTGGCAGGCAAACTTGACGGCATTACCTGGCGCGTGACGCTGGCACCCGACGGCACGCCGCTGGTGTACGACACCATGCACGCCTGTGGCTGCTACCACATGTTTTTTCCCACACCGTCTGCGCAGCCCAAGCCAGCGCCCCAGCAAGGTATTGAATGGGCGTTTGTCCCGCACAGCTTGCCCGCCATCAACGCCCAGCAGCGCGTGCTAGTGCGAGTCGCGCCAAACACCCATTACATTGACCGCGTCAGCGTGTTAGATGCCAGCCTAGATACTGCCACACCCCTTGCCACGCTTGACTATCACAGCCTGCGCTCTTTACCCTTAGACCGGTCGGCTACAGATACATTACCTTCAAACCTCACCATCGCCAGTCGCAGCGTTTTTAGCCCGCAAGGGTTTATTGACGGCACAGACCGGGCTGAGCGCTATTTGTTCTGGCCCATGGGCATTGCACGCGCGGGCAGCATGCGCCAGTGGGGGCAGCACGCCACCGCCTTTGTAGGCAGGCGGCATTTTGACGATGCGATGTTGATGCAAGAACGCTTTGACTTTGATGCGCGGCACTTTAATAAATCTGCGCCTTAGACATTGCTTTTGCGTGGCTAGCTGCCTAGCGTGACAGGCCCCACGCTGCCCTCATGTCAGCCAACACCGATACTTACATCGCGCACGGGCAAATGCTGATAACGTACCTATTCCTGTTGTAGCCCGTTCGCTTGCAGCGTCTTTGACAGGGGAATTTTTACCACTTTTCTTTTATCAGCTAAGGACATCATCATGGTATCTCCAGCCACACGCCGTCGCTTTATCGAAATGGCACCTTTTACCAGCATCGCGCTGCTGGCCGCATGCTCACCGCCGCCCCCGCCTGCTCCCGTCAATACTGCACCGTCT
>JANLPQ010000088.1:0-3464 GCA_031367325.1 Polaromonas sp.
GGCAACCGCCGGGTTAAAGTTGCGCGCGGTTAAATTAAAGCGCAGGTTGCCGCTTTTGTCGGCTACTGCAGCTTTCACTAGCGACAGCTCGGGCAACAAGGCGCGCTCCATCACATAGGTTTCGCCGTCAAACTCGCGCAGCTCTTTGCCGTCGGCCACCATGGTGCCCACACCGGTTTTGGTAAAGAAGGCTGGTATGCCTGCGCCACCCGCACGCAGCTTCTCGGCCAGGGTGCCTTGGGGGGTAAATTCCAGCTCGAGTTCTTTGGCCAAATATTGGCGTTCAAACTCTTTGTTCTCGCCCACATACGAGGCAATCATTTTCTTAATCTGGCGGGTTTGCAGTAGCTTGCCCAAGCCAAAATCGTCTACACCAGCATTGTTAGAAATGGCAGTCAGGTTTTTAACCCCGCTGTCGCGCAGCGCGTCAATCAGCGCTTCAGGAATACCGCACAAGCCGAAGCCACCCACCGCAATCAGTTGGCCATCTCGCACTACGCCTTTCAGCGCGGCAGCGGCCGAGGGAAAAATTTTGTTCACACCAATCTCCAAAAAATATACCTATGACTATACCGCCATAGCCCAACGGCTCTACGACCTCATGGTTGCTTAAGCTGATAGCAGGATAATGCATCTGTGCAGCAGACTTTTGCACCCGCTACAAAATTGACCTCTTAAAAATGATTGATATGCCTTGGTTAGATCGCGCTCGTTGGTTATTGCTGTGGCTAGGGCTGCCTTTTTTAGGCATTTTCTTATGGGACATTACCCCCGGTGACCTGGCTGTTATGCGCTGGTACGGGTCGGCGCAAGGGTTCCCATGGCGAGAGCAGTTTTGGCTGGCTACCGCCCTGCACAACTGGCCCCAGCGTGCGGGATTGCTGCTGCTTGCGGGCTGTATTGTGGCCATTTGGCATCCGCCCGGCATATGGACGCATACTACGCAGCGCGAAAGGCTGTGGCTGGCTGCCATGGTATTATTTTGCGCTTTGCTCATCCCAGCGATCAAAATGCAAAGCAATACCAGTTGCCCGTGGGAACTGAGGGAATTTGGTGGCACGGCACGCTATGTGTGGCACTTTACATTTACGGGCCCAGACGGTGGGCCAGCACGGTGCTTTCCCTCTGGCCATGCATCTACGTTTTTTAGTTTTTTGCCAGCGTTTTGGCTGATTCGGCGCTACCGGCCTAGGGCCGCATGGACTGCGCTGGCTGTTTTATGCACTGCGGGCATGGTGCTGTCGTGGGGGCAGGTGGTGCGGGGCGCGCACTTTCCTAGCCACTTGCTGTGGACGGGCTGGCTGTGCTGGGCTGTGGGTGTGGTGGCTTCACCATGGCTTGGCCCACCACACCAGTTGATTAAAACTAGTTAATTACGGCGCAAGCGGTGTATCTATTACCTCCGACGCCGCGCGAAAAGCATCTACCGCCGCTGGAAAGCCGCAGTACACGCTGGCATGCAGAAAAATCTCTTGCAGTTCTTCTTTCGTCACGCCGTTGTTTAGCGCGCCGCGCACATGGATTTTTAGCTCGTGCATTTTGCCCAAGGCCACCAACATGGACACGGTGACGATGCTACGGGTTTTCAGGTCAATGCCATCACGCTGCCATGTATTGCCCCACGCGTGACGCGTTACCAGGTCTTGCAGTGGCCGTGTAAAGTCTGTGGCGCGGTTGATTGCGCCTTGTACATAGTCGGCGCCTAGCACTGCAGTGCGGGTTGCTAGGCCTTTGTCGTAAATGGGATCGGTCATGCTAGGTTCCTTGGGTTAAAAATTCACCCATAATCATCGCACTAATCCATCACAGCGATCACTGCGGACCTCAAGGTGGTTTGCTAACCACGAGACTTTGCCATGACCACACCACGCTACCCCTTCCCCGACCTGAACACCCTGCCTGATGACATCAAGGCACGCATTACCGAGGTGCAAGACAAAGCGGGGTTTATTCCCAATGTGTTTTTGGCCTTTGCGCGCCGCCCCGCCGAATGGCGAGCCTTCTTCGCCTACCACGATGCCTTGATGCTCAAAGAAGATGGCCACCTGACCAAAGGCGACCGCGAAATGATAGTTACCACCACCAGCGCGGCTAACCGCTGCCTGTACTGCGTGGTAGCCCACGGTGCGATTTTGCGAATTTATGAAAAGAAGCCTTTGGTAGCAGACCAAGTGGCGGTCAACTATCTAAAAGCAGACATCAGCCCACGCCAAAAAGCCATGCTCGACTTTGCCATGAAGGTATGTTTGCAGTCTGACCTGATCAACGATGCCGATTTCGCACTGCTGCAAGCCCATGGCTTGGACGATGAAGACGCTTGGGATATTGCAGCGATAACCGCCTTCTTTGGTCTGTCCAACCGCATGGCCAGCTTTAGCGGTATGGCACCGAACCCTGAGTTTTATTTAATGGGGCGTGTTCCTAAACAAAAACCGTAAGTGACGCCGCTGTCTTAATTACCGCCGCACCATCTGCGTGCGCGCCAAATTGGCACGTTTTTCGCACTGCTTAGGTGAAATAAACACTAAGGGTGGGTCATGGCAGGTTTTCGGTCGTTTTTAAACAGTGGGCACGCACCCACACTGGGCGCAGCGTTTTTCTATTTTGCATGTTCATGCTGTATTTGGGTAATGAACGGGGCCATGGCGCCCTTTATCTCAGAGGCCTACAGCCTCACACCTGCACAAAAAGGGGTCATGCTGTCCATACCCATTTTTGCAGGTGCATTTATGCGCTTTCCGCTGGGGTTATTGGCACAGTATGTGGGCCGTAAGAACGCTACCTTGATCGAGATGGTGCTGATCATTGCGGCACTGCTGTTTGGCTACTTTTTTGTCAACTCTTACAACAGCTTGTTGGCTATGGGCGTGCTGCTGGGTGTAGCCGGTGCTAGCTTTGGCGTAGCGCTTAGCCTAGGATCGGGCTCGTTTCCAGCCAAGTACAAGGGTTTGGCTATGGGTTTGGTGGGGGCGGGTAATGTGGGTACTGCGGTGTCGGTTCTAGTAGCGCCTGCACTAGCGCAGGCCTACAGCTGGCAAGCGGTGTACGGCATTGCAGCGGTGTTTATGCTGCTACCTTTGGCAGCGATGATCGTGTTTGCGCAAGAGCCGCAAGACGTTAATAAACATTCAACTTTCAAGGAGCATATTGCTTGTCTTTTTGAAAAAGATGGCTGGGCTTTCAGCATTATTTACGCCATAACGTTTGGCGGGTTTATTGGCTTGGCCACATTTTTACCTAGCTACTACTACGACCAGTTTGGCGTAAGCAAAGTGCAGGCAGGGCAATTGTCGATGCTGGCAGCCTTTATGGGCGCAGCGGTACGCGTGTTTGGCGGCTGGATTTCAGACCATTGGGGCGGTGTAAATACCTTGACTGCCGTTCTGGTGGTGGTGGCGATCACGTTGGTGCTGTGCGGTTTGGCCAGCGGCTCGTTAGTAGTCACCACGCTGCTATTTATGCTG
>JANLPQ010000001.1:0-13364 GCA_031367325.1 Polaromonas sp.
CGCGGCTGTCATCGGGGACTTCTTTCTTCGTTATGTACGGGAGCTGGCCGACGGCGTACTCAGCTGCGCGGCTGTCCTCCGTGGCGGCCTAGGGCCGCCTACTCCCCCTTTATGCCGCTGCGCTGAGTACACCGCCTGCCAGCTCTTGTGAATATAGTGGGCAATTAACTGGCGCGAATAAACCACTTCGCTGTTTGTAACTTGGAAGCAATCCACCTCATTAAATCCCACTAAACCAGTACACAGCCCTGGCATTTGGTGTAAACAGCGCAGCGGCATAAAGGGGGAGGCCGAAGGCCGGAGGACAGCCACACAGCTGTTCACGCCAAGTGCCAGGGCGGGCACAGAACTGACGTTGAAGGCACGCCAAGCGCATTCTGAGGCCTATTTTCAGAGTGTTTTGGGCCTCTAACCCAAGTAAAACGTGCTCAAGCAGCTATGCAATTAATAGTAGTCTTAACAGCTACCCATCACACAGGTACGCTCAATCACCCGCTCGTCACCTAACACAATCAGCGCAAACAGAAGTTCATCCAAGCTGCTAGCACGCGCTACACGACGCGCCAGCAGCGGTGTGGCTTGCGGGTTCATCACTACAAAATCTGCCTCACACCCCACCGCCAAATTACCCACCACACCCTGCAACCCCAGCGCCTGCGCCGCACCTGCCGTGTGCTGCCACCATAATTGCTGCGGGCTTAGCGTAGTAGGCTGCTTGGCTGAGCTACACGTCAACGCTGACGACCGCGCTACATAATACGCAGCAAGCATAGTTTTAAAAGGCGACAACGACGTACCACCCCCCACGTCACTAGACAGGCCGTGCAGCATGCCGCTGGTGTGTGCCGCAGCATAATCAAAAAATCCGCTGCCTAAAAATAAGTTGCTGGTAGGGCATACCGCAGCGGCCACACCGCGCTGCACCATCAGCGCGCGGTCAGCGTCGTCAAAATGAATGCAATGCGCGTACACGCTGCGCGCACGCAGCAAGCCAAAGTCGTCGTACACGCTCAAATAGCTGCGCGCCTGTGGGTGCAAGTCACGCACCCAAGCCATCTCGTCGATGTTCTCAGCCACGTGCGATTGAATCCACACACTGGGGTACTTAGCGGCCAGCTGCCCTGCCCCGCGCAGCTGCGCGTCGCTGCACGTTGGCGCAAAACGCGGGGTGATAGCGTAGCCTAAGCGGCCCACACCATGCCAGCGGTTAATCAACGCTTCGGTGTCGATCAACGACTGCTCGGTGTTATCACGCACACCATCAGGACAATGGCGGTCTTGCAGGCATTTGCCGGTGATGATGCGCTGGCCGCTGACCTGTGCCGCCTCAAACAACGCGGTAACCGACGGCACATGTGATGTAGCAAACGTAAGCGCGGTAGTCACACCATTACGCAGCAGCTCTGCTATAAAAAAACTAGCTGCCTGAGCAGCATATTCGGGAGAATTGAAGCGTTTTTCTTCTGGAAATGTATAGTTGTCTAGCCACGGTAGCAGCCCGTCAGCGGGTGAGCCTATCACGTCGATTTGCGGGTAGTGCACATGCATGTCGATAAAACCCGGCGCTATGATGCGACCCGGCCAGTGCTGCGTGGGCGCGTCGGGGTAGGTGGCGCGCAGGGTGGCATACGCACCTGCGGCTACCACCTTGCCATCGCTACCCACCACCAGCAAGCCGTCTTCGTCAAACACAGCTCGCGGCTGGACGTGGTGGTCTTCAAATCGCAGCAGTGCTGCGCGGTAAGTTCGTAGTGGATTTGTCACCCCTCTATTTTGCTATCTTTCCAATGACCCCGGCGACTAAAAAGTTCATATTGAGTATTTGGTCGTCAGACAGCGCCGTGCCTGCGGTAATCACGGTGCGACCTTCGTTGTCTAGCACGGATTGCCGTTTAGCAAAAAACGGCAACAGCGCACCGATGCGCACGTCGTTTTGAAAGGCCAGCACTTCGTTGCGCACGGCCATGGGCACTTTACTGCCAAAACCTTCTACACGCACCATGCCCTGGCGTGTGCCGCCCCACACGCTGCCGCTTTGCCAGCTACCGTCTAACGCAGCGCGTACGCGCTGGGTGTAGTAGTCGCCCCAGCGGTGGGTGACGGCGATGATTTGTGCATCGGGCGCTACTTTGCGCATGTCTGAGTGGTAGGCCACCGCCATTTTGCCGCGCTCTTGCGCGGCCACCATCACCGCGTTAGAGCCGGTATGAAAGGCCAGCACATCAGCGTCTTGGTTCATCAGCGTCATGGCGGCCTCGCGCTCGCGGGCGGGGTCAAACCATGCGTTCAACCACACCACTTTGACTTGCGCTTTGGGGTTGACCGAGCGCATGCCCAGCGTAAAAGCGTTGATGCCCTGCAGCACCTCGGGGATAGGAAAACCCGCCACGTAGCCCGCCATATTGGTTTGCGTCATGCGGCCCGCAACAATGCCAGCCAAGTAACGGCCCTCGTAGTAGCGGGCGTTGGCAGTGGCTACGTTGGCCGCAGTTTTGTAGCCAGTAATAGATTCAAACTTGACATCTGGAAAGTCTTTAGCCACTTTCAGCGTGGGTTCCATGTAGCCAAAGCTGGGCGTAAATATGACCTTGTGGCCCTGCTGCGCCAGCTCGCGTATCACACGCTCAGCATCAGCGCCTTCGGCTACGTTTTCGACATAGGTGGTTTTAACTTGGGCACCCAGCGCAGCCTCTACGGCTTTGCGCCCTTCGTCATGCTGGCGCACCCAGCCCGCGTCGGTTAGCGGGGCCACGTAGACGAAGCCTACTTTCAGCGGCTGGGCAGCGGGTTTGGTGTCATTGGGCTGCAAGGCATGGGTTTGCGCTGCGGTGAAAACGGCAAAACTGGCGGCGAGCAATGTCGCAGCGAGGTTTTTGTACATGGTAGTCCTCTACATGGCTCTGGAAAATTAAGGCGCTTTGCTACAGAGCATGGCAAAACGCTGATGTGATTTTAACTTGTGGGGGTGGGGTTTTGCGGCGGGCTTGTAGGTTGGTGCGTCTATTGCGTTTTGGTTTGCTTGGGTGTTTCTTCGCTCGGTTGCCTATTCCGCCAAGCTACATATTCTTTTACTGGCTTGGTTATTTACTAGCTTCTTTGCTCGGAGGCTGCGTCTCCAGGTGGTGAGATAGCGTATGCCAACCGCCCTCATACTGGGCATACCAGAAATCGGGCGGTCGGCATACGCTATCTCACTTGCTACCGTGGTCGTGCGCTACCGATAGTCGCCGACGAGAGCATTTGGGGTCAGATCGAAATTCAGGAAGATTCTGTATCCAGCGCGACACAAAACCCAAACGAAATTTTGCTCTGACCCCAATAGCACGTAACTGGCGCGCGGGCTGCAAAAAAACGCAACCGCCATCACCCTATCACCGAAGCACGGGCTGTTCAATCCAAGCAAAGAACAATGTGACGAGTCGGGTCCGTCTCGATGAAAAATACGTAGCAAGGCGCGCGTTGTTCAAGCTAGCGAATCAAACATCTCAGTTCGCGCGTGTTCGCGGAGTATTTTTGCAGCGAGATGCCCGGCTCGAGTCCAGCTCCCCGGTGCGCACGCGAACCGAGCAACCAGCTCCCCGGTGCGCACGCGAACCTAATAACCAACCAAGCCGAAACGTACGCAAAACCAACGACGCACCTGATGCATATGCAGACCATGTTGCAAAAAAAGAAGCACTCACCGCCTAAACACATCAAACCAATCCATTTTTAATACGGAAATAAGCTGCCTGGCCCGTAGATCCTGCTCAAGCAGCTATGAAATTAATAGTACTCAGCGAATCAACCCCTGCACTGCTTTAAAGTGCTCATGCTCTGCGCCGCGCAGCCACTCAAACAGCACCATCTCTGTGGTTACCAAATTAGCCCCCTCAGCGGCCAATCGGTCATACGCCGCGTCGCGGTTGCGCTCGGTGCGGGAGGTGCAGGCGTCGGTGACGACGAAGACGTCAAAATCGTCCAGCAGCCCCATAACTGTTTGCAGCACACACACATGGGCTTCCAGGCCCGCTACAACGATCTCAGTACGCCCGTTCTCGGTAGGCTTTTGCAAATGCTTGGGCACGCTGCGTGCGTTCGGCGAGGCTTTGGGGGTGCCTACCGCTTGCAAGTGCTCTAGCAGGCCTTCGTCGCAGGCGCTAAAGCTGATTTTTTGTAAGGATTGCTGCGCCCAGGCTGCCAGCTGGGGCACGGTGGGGCCTAGGCCCTCTGGGTACTGCTCGGTCATGCACACTGGTATGCGCAGCCACTGTGCAGCTGTGGCCAAACGCAATGCGTTGGCCACAGCACCTGCGCCATCGTGCATGGCGGGAACCAGCTTGGTTTGCAGGTCTATCAGCACCAGTTGGCTGTAAGGGGCTTCGATGAGCATGGGGAGGCTTTCTGAAAAATGAGGACACTTCGGTGTGGTTGCATGGATTATCGGTGCAGCGCCATGATCGGTGCAGTACCGCGTATGGCGACTTAAAAATTCAAGCTCGATTGCGGACTAGGCATGGCTTTTGGTTTTTTTACAGCTTTAAGTTTTTCAGGCAAACCGCGTGCTTTGTCTTTAACCACTGCAGCAGCCAATTTTGGCACGCGCACCGCGCTGGGTGCCATCTTGTTTGCCAGCTTAACTACCGCAGGTTTGGCAGCCAATGATTGCATGACCCGCTGCTGCAACCTTTGCACCACCAGCTGCAAGGCAAGCGCATCGCGTACCAGCAGGCTGCGCAGCACAGCGCCTTGCCAAGCTGTCCAAAACTCTTGTGCCCAAGCTTGGCAGTCACTGCGCAACAGGTCGGGCGCTGACGCTGTGCGCTTTTTGCCCCTAGCAGCAGGCACGGCCACCGCGGGCAAGTAGCCCTGCAGGCAGGTAAACAGCGCGTCGGCTAGCACTGCCTCCCACTGCCCTACACACTGCAACAGCCGCAGCCTAAAGCCCTCGTGCAGCCCCGCCACTTCTTGTCCCAGCGCCCCCACCAGACAGCCCTGCTGGTAGTGCTGGGCTTCTAAATGGGCAATGTAGTCTGCCAAGAAACCTTCTAGCGCGGCGCACAGGTCCTCAAAACTGGCCCGCTGCGACCCGGCTAGCCAACGGTCTAGGCGCTGTATAAACATCGCCTGGTAGCTGTCTAGCAGCGCAAAACCATAGACTTCTTTGCTGGCAAAGTAATGGTAGAACGAACCCTTGGGCACTTGGCAACTGCGCAGCACGGCGTCAATGCCGGTGCCTGCCCAGCCGTGCAGCAACACATGTTGTAAGCCAGCACTGACCAACTTTTCGCGCGTACTTTGCTTTTTTACCCGCCTCGCTGGGTGGGGTACGACCACGACTTCAATAGCGTCCACGTAATTCATTATTAGACCGGTCATTTATTAAACTGACTTGATTATGTACCAAAAATATACTAGCTAAAAACCCTAATATATTTGTAAATCAACAGCTTACACGCGTTACCTTACTTGACTTATGAAGTTAATTTAACTAACATGCACATAATGCAATTAATCAACCCACGCTCGATCGCACGGACTGTAGCCAGTTTCGCCATCGTAGGCTTGTCAGGGGCATTGCAGGCGCAAACCACCAGCGCTGACGATATGGGTAACTTTATTGCCGAGCGCGGCATTATTGCCAAAATTGGGGAACAGGTTAGCCAAGCCAGCCGTGCAGTTAGCAACACCGCATCAGAGTTAGTGGTTAATGCCATGGGCTTTTTGGGTGTGCCCTATAAGCGTGGTGGCAATAATGCAGAAACCGGTTTTGACTGCAGCGGTTTTGTTAAAGCCATGTATGAGCAAACCGTAGGCCAAGTACTCCCGCGCCGTGCTGCAGAGCAAGCCGCCGCTACACAAACCATTGACAAAACAGAGCTGCAACCTGGCGACCTTGTGTTTTTTAACACGCTGCGGTCAGCTTTCAGCCATGTGGGCATTTATGTGGGTGATAACAAATTCATCCATGCCCCCCGCAGTGGCAGCGTAGTGCGTGTAGAAGACATGCGCATCAGCTACTGGAGCAGCCGTTTTGACGGTGCCCGCCGCGTACAGCCACCGGCATCTACTGCACAAAACACGACGCAAAACACGACGCAGAACACTGCGGCTAGCAAAGCTACACCTTAAAGCGCTGTTTAGACTTTTGCGCAAATGCGTTGGTAAAGCATTTGGCCGGGTCTATCACTTCGGCGCGCAGCAGCGGTTCAGCATTGCGCATAGCGTCTAGTGTGTTGCGTACGCCCCCCGCCGGAATCAACCCATCCAAGGCAATCGCCTCGCGCATGCGTGCAAAGGCAGCAAAGTACAGCGCCCGATCACCTGCAAAGTAGCTCTCGGGCACGGTCTTCATCAGGTCCGACGCCCCTGCAGTTTGCAGCCATTTAAGTGCGTGCACGATGGCATGCGTAGCGGCTTGGGTAGTGGCAGGATTTTTTTGGATAAATTCTGGCGTGGCAAACAAGCAGGTGGCTGGCATGTCGCCGCCGCAGGCCAGTGTGGTGCCGCGCACGGTGCGGGTGTCGGCCACCATGCGCAGCTCCCCGCGCTGCTCTAGCTGGGTTATCAACGGGTCAAAGTAGCTGAGGGCATCTATCTGCCCTGCCCGCAAGGCAGCCAGTGCGCCGTTGGCTGTGCCAACGCTCACAAAATTCATATCGCCCAGGCGCAGCCCGGCACGGGCCAGCACAGCATGGGCCACTGTGTGGCTGGGTGTACCAGGGGCCACAATGCCTACTCGCTTGCCAGCTAAATCAACCACCGTTTTAAATTCAGGCATGGTTTTGACCGAAACCCCCACGGCAATTTGCGGTGCACGCCCCATGAGCACAAAGGCACTGAAAGGCTGCCCCTTGGCCTGCAGTGCAAGCGTGTTTTCTATCCAGCCGCACACCATGTCGGCAGCGCCGCTACTGGCCAATTGTTGTGCACGCACAGGGCTAGGTGGCTCTGTCACCTCCACCGTCAGGCCCTCTAATGCAAAATAGCCGAGCTGCTCGGCAATCGTCAAAGGCAAGTAAGCCAATGCGGTTTTATTAGCGGCGGCGATAGTGATGGATTTTTTTTCTAGCTTGAGCGTGCTTGCCAGCGAAGGAAAAGCCACACTGGGCGTAGCCACGGGTGTGCTGGAAGTTGCCACTGTAGCGGTCTGCGCCCTAGCAGCGCCTGCTAGCAGCCCGGTAGCACCTACAGCTAAAGCACCTGCTTGCATTAGCCAATCACGGCGTTGTCCCTGAATTATTTTTATCATGCTGATAGCTTACTCAGCTAGGGCAGCCACCGCATCGGGACTGTCACCGAGCGGGTTATTACGTAAGCTAGTTGTTAGTCAAAGTAACGGTGTGATGGGGTTGCGCTCCAGCTCCAACTCGTTTATTTATAGCCCACTAGCAAAATAGCGATATTGATTACCAATGCGCCCATCCATACACCCGAACGTGCCGTCGCCATATCGCCCAAGTACGTGATGATGTACAAGCTGCGCAGCAGTAGCCACAAAAAGCACAACACATCCACCATGGTTTGCGATGCGCCCAGCGTGTGCGCAACGATGACGGCAGCAAAGAAAAACGGCAACGCTTCAAACGTATTGGCCTGCGCCGCGTTGGCGCGCCCACGCCAGTCGGTTTGCCGCGCCAGCCAAGCTCGCGGGTCGTGGTTGTCATAGCCACCATCGCGCCGCGGAGTTTTAAACATGCCCGACTTGGCAATGCCTGCACATACCATCGGCAAAATAGCAGCGATCAATAGGGACCAGTAGGCTATGGTGAAGTGTGCGTTAGGCATCATCATTTTCTTTCTACATTAAAAAGTAAGTTAGGTGAAGTTAAAAAATATTTTTAGTCTGAGATTTTAAATTGCATCCTCTGGCGGCGGATACACCACCCTAACAACCTCCAGCATTTGCAAGCCCGCTGGCGTAGCCAAACGCACCTCGTCACCTTCGCGCGATTTAAGCAAAGCTTGTGCAATAGGCGATATCCAGCTGACTTGCTGCAAAGTGCTGTTTGCCTCATCGATGCCTAAAATAGTGACGGTGCGCTGGGCTCCTGCAGCATCAGCGTAGGTGACGGTAGCGCCGAAGAATATTTGATCTGCACCATAGTGAAGTGATGGATCAGACACCTGCGCAATCTCAAGCCGCTTGGTCAAAAACCGAATCCGTTTGTCAATCTCGCGCAGCCGCTTTTTGCCATACAAATAATCGCCGTTTTCGCTGCGGTCACCGTTTTTAGCGGCCCAGTGCACCGCCTCTACTATTTTGGGCCGTTCGCTGTCCATCAGGTCTAGCAGCTCTGCGCGCAGGCGCGCATAGCCTAGCGGCGTAATGTAGTTTTTGCCACCGGGCGGCAGGGGTGGCAAGCCCATGTCGTCGTCGTCATCGCCACCAGCGTCCGCGTCAGATTCTTTGGTAAATGCTTTGCTCATAGACAAAACAGTATAGATGTGAAATGCATAATAGCTTTGTTTTATGGGCCAAAATACACAGCCCGCGCTTCCCAATTGCCAGCATACCCAGCCAAGGAAATAGCCAGTGTCTGAATCGTTTATTTTGAATCTCTCGTGCCCTGATCGGGTAGGCATAGTACACGCGGTCACGGGATTGCTGGCGCAGCGCGGTGGCAACATCACGGATGCCGCGCAGTTTAACGACCAGAGCACGGGCCAGTTTTTTATGCGCGTTGCATTTGCCATACCGAAAGGCAACGTGGCGGATTTAGATGCGCAATTTCACGCTCTGGCCCAAGACATGCAACTTACTTGGCAGCTGCATGCTGCCGAGAAGAAAATGCGCACTATTTTGATGGTGTCCAAATTGGGGCATTGCCTGAATGATTTACTGTTTAGATACCGCAGCGGTTTAATTCCTATCGATATTCGCGCCGTGGTGTCTAACCACCGCGACTATGACCAACTGGCCGCGTCGTACGAAATTCCATTTTTTCACGTACCTGTTACTGCCGAGACCAAACCACAAGCCGAGGCGCAACTGCTTGATTTAGTCGCCAAAGAAGACGTTGAGCTGGTGGTGCTAGCGCGCTACATGCAGGTGCTGTCTAATAACCTGTGCAGATCGCTGCAAGGCAAGGCTATTAATATCCACCATTCATTTTTACCCAGCTTTAAAGGGGCCAAGCCGTACTACCAAGCGCATGAACGCGGCGTAAAAATTATTGGCGCTACCGCACACTATGTGACAGCCGACCTAGACGAAGGCCCGATCATTGAGCAAGACATTGCCCGTGTAGACCATTCCAACGATCCGCAGCAACTAACCCATATTGGCCGCGATGTAGAAAGCGTTGTATTGTCCCGAGCTGTAACATGGCATGCAGAGCACCGCGTGCTGCTCAACGGCAATAAAACTGTGGTGTTTCGATAACAGTGTTTTAATACCAGTATTTCAATGCCTCAAAGAAAAATAGCCTAGAGGCATAACGCTTCTAAGCTATTGTTCTATAACGATAATGTTATGGTGCGGCTGGCAGGAATTGAACCCACGACCCCTTGGTTCGTAGCCAAGTACTCTATCCAACTGAGCTACAGCCGCGAAGCTTCGAATTATAGCAGCGTTTTGCGAGCCTATTTGTGATGGCTTAGCGCATTGCTCACCAGTTTAGAGGTGATGTCCACTATCTGAATCATGCGGTCGTACGCCATGCGCGTGGGGCCAATCACACCCAAGGTGCCCACAATCTGTCCGTCAACTTCATACGGTGCGCTCACCACAGACAGCTCTTCAAAAGGCACAATTTGGCTTTCGCCGCCAATGTAAATGCGCACGCCCTCGGCCCGGCTAGAGACATCTAGCAAGCGCATGATTTGGGCTTTTTGCTCGAACAGATCAAAAGCGCGGCGCAGCTGGCCCATGTCGGACGAAAAATCGCTGACCGACAGCAAATTACGCTCGCCAGAAATCACCACTTCGTTATCGCCCTGCCCCATCGCGTCAGAGCTCACTTGCACTGCGGCTTGCATCAACACGGCAATCTCAGTGCGCAGCTGCTCGATCTCGGTTTTAAGCTTCTCACGCACTTGCTCAATGGTCAGGCCTGCGTAGTGGGTGGTAATGAAGTTGCTGGCTTCGATCAGCTGGGTTTGGGTGTAGTCGCTTTCGGTAAAGATAACGCGGTTTTGCACATCACCATCGGGCGCGACGATGATGACCAAAATACGTTTTTCTGACAGGCGCATAAATTCAATATGCCTGAACACCGAGCTGCGCCTGGGTGCCATCACCACGCCGACAAACTGCGACAAGTTAGACAGCAACTGCGCCGCGTTAGTAATGACTTTTTGCGGCTGTTCTGCCGCCAAGGTGGGCAAACCAATTTCTTGCCGGTTGGCTGTCAGCATAGTGTCGACAAATAGGCGGTAGCCACGCGCGGTGGGTATGCGGCCTGCTGAGGTGTGGGGCGAGGCGATCAAGCCCAGCTCTTCTAGGTCGCTCATCACGTTGCGGATGGTGGCGGGCGACAGGTCTAGACCGCTGGCACGCGACAGCGTGCGCGAGCCAATGGGTTGCCCGTCGGCGATATAACGCTCGACCAGCGCTTTTAACAAGAGCTTGGCGCGGTCATCGAGCATGAAAATAACGGATACTCATATTGGTACCCCATTTTAATGATCTAATTTAACAAATGCCACCATCCAAGCCAACGCTATTTCGCCATATCGCCCTGATTGGTAAATACCACGCCAGCAGCGGCCCCGGTGCGCGCGAGGTATTGCTGGACATTGCCAAGTTTTTAGAAAAATCCGGGCTGGAGGTAGCGTTAGAAAAAGACACCGCCAGCTATACCGGCATTAACCATTACCCCGTGCTAGACGTGAACGGCATAGGCGCGCAGTGCGACGTGGGGTTGGTAGTAGGCGGTGATGGCACGATGCTGGGCATTGGCCGGCAACTTGCGCGTTTTGGCGTGCCGTTGATTGGCATTAACCAAGGCCGCTTGGGCTTTATTACCGACATTGCCTTAGACAGCTACCAAAGCGCTCTAGCGCCTATGCTGCAAGGCGAATACACCGAAGACCGCCGCAGCCTGATGCATGGCCAAGTAGTGCGCGATGGCCGCTGCGTGTTTGACGCTCTGGCCATGAATGATGTGGTGGTCAACCGCGGTGCCACTGCAGGCATGCTGGAGTTGCGGGTGGAGGTAGATGGTCGCTTTGTCGCTAACCAGCGGGCAGACGGGCTGATTATTGCGTCGCCCACCGGGTCTACGGCCTACGCTATGTCGGCAGGCGGGCCTATTTTGCACCCGTCCATCTCGGGTTGGGTAATGGTGCCCATAGCTCCGCATAATTTGTCTAATAGGCCGATTATGCTTCCAGATACTGCTCAAATAGCTATTGAAATAGTAGCGGGCAGGGACGCCAGTGCCAATTTCGATATGCAGTCACTGGCTTCGCTGCTGCATGGCGACCGCATTACGGTGCGCAGGTCTGAGCATCAGGTGCACTTTTTGCACCCGCTGGGCTGGAGCTACTTTGACACCCTGCGCAAAAAATTGCATTGGAACGAGGGGGGGGCGTAACCGTGGCATTGCGGCGAATGAATTTGCGCGATTTCGTTATCGTGCATGAACTAGAACTTGACCTGCAAGGCGGCTTTACAGTGCTGACGGGCGAGACAGGCGCAGGCAAATCTATTTTGATCGACGCCTTGCAACTGGTGCTGGGCGCGCGCGCAGACGCGGGGGCCGTGCGCGAGGGCGCAGCACGCACCGAGATCAGCGCTGAATTTGACACGCCTGCCTGGCTGGGCGGCTGGCTGGCCGAGGCTGGCTTTCAGTCTGCAGGTGGCTATGATGCCGACACACTGCTGATCCGCCGCACGGTCGACGCCCAAGGCAAAAGCCGCGCCTGGATCAACGGCAGCGCCGCCACTGCGGGCCAGCTGCGCGAGGTAGCCGACCATTTGGTTGACATCCACGGCCAGCACGCCTGGGCAGCGCTCACCCGTGCCGATGAAGTGCGCGGCTTGCTAGACGCCTACGGCAATATCAACAGCAAAGACGTAGCTGCCGCCTACACAGCGTGGAAGGCTGCCGTTAAAACACTAACTGACGCACGCGCAGCGCAAACCAGCCTGCAAACTGAACGCGAGCGTTTGGCGTGGCAAATTGGCGAGCTGGGCAAACTTGCGCCGCAAGCCAACGAATGGGACAGCCTAAACGCCGACCACAGCACCTTGGCCAACGCGCAAGAGCTGCTGGACGCTGCGCACCAAGCTATTGCAGCGCTAGAAGGCGACGATAACGGCACTACCGTTAACCTGAACAAAGCACTGCAGTTGCTACAAAATAAAGAGCTGCTTGAGCAGGAATTTAAAGGGCTAGGCGAGGTTTTGGCACAAAGTTTGGCGCAAATAGAAGACGTAGTGCACAGCCTGCACAGCTACACACGCCATACCGAGCCCGACCCCCAGCGCCTGACCCAGCTAGACGAACGCATGACCCTGTGGATGTCGCTGGCCCGCCGCTACAAGCGCACGCCTGCGCAGCTGCCTGACCTGCTGATCGGCTGGAAGGCCGAGCTAGCCCAGCTAGAGGCCGCCGCCGACATTGACGCGCTAGAAGCGTTGGAGCGCAAAGCCCGCGCCACCCTAGCCGCCGCCTGCAAAACCCTCACAGCCCAGCGGCGCAAAACCGCCCCACAGCTGGGCACCGCTATCACGCTGGCCATGCAAGGGCTGGGTATGCAAGGCGGCAAGTTTGAAGTGGCGCTCACCCCGCTAGACGAGCCTGCAGCCTATGGTGCAGAAAGCATCGAGTTTTTAGTAGCAGGCCACGCAGGCAGCACGCCGCGCCCGGTGGGCAAGGTAGCCTCAGGCGGCGAGCTGTCGCGCATTGCACTGGCTATTGCGGTGACTACCAGCCAGCTAGGCAAAGCAGAAACTTTGATTTTTGACGAAGTAGATTCTGGTGTGGGCGGTGCCGTGGCCGAGACGGTGGGCCGGCTGATGAAGCAACTAGGCAAAGACCGCCAAGTCATGGCTGTAACCCACCTACCCCAAGTGGCAGCCTGCGCAGACCACCACCTGTTGGTGGCCAAGCAACTGAAAGCTAAACAAACTGCCAGCCAAGTGCATGCTGTCGAAGGCGAGCAGCGTGTGGCCGAGATTGGCCGCATGCTGGGTGGCGAGAAATTATCTGGCACTACTTTGGCTCACGCTAAAGAAATGCTGGGTCAGGCTTAAAGACGCCTGTGGGGTTAAAAATTTATGCTTTTTAGGCCACTAACCCAAGGCCCCCTCAAATCCCAAGTGCAACACCCCTGAATTAAACCCAGTAAGGTAGGCGCATGTTACCCAAGACACACTTCAAACAGATTGATGCGCAAGAGCGCATCGTGATCAACCTAGGCTTAGAGCAAGTATT
>JANLPQ010000054.1:0-18084 GCA_031367325.1 Polaromonas sp.
CGGTGTCTTTGATAGCTGCGTAGCCCAGCAGGCAAGGGATTAACAGGCCCAGCGCCACGCACAGCACCTCGCCCAGTGCGGTGATGGGTTGCAGCTCGACAGTGCGCAGCGGCAGCCATTCTAAAAACGGCGTGCCTTCCAGCACCTGCGCCAGCGCGGCCTCAACCCGCTCAAACAGTTGGCCCAGCGACAGCGCCACGGCAGGAGGGAACAGCAAGGCCACTGGCCAAGTGGCCAGCAGCACCAGGTGCGGCCGCGCGTCACGCACAAACCAGCGCGCGCGAAAGCGGCTCCAGTGGTCGATAGCGCCCAGCTTTTCTAGGGCATCGGCCAGCCACGCGCCTGTCAACGCGCCAACGCTGTTGAGCATCCAGTCAGACAGCGAAGGTACCCGTTGTGGTAAGTAAGTTTGCAGTGCCTCCATGCTCAGCGACAGCGCAGCCAGCAGCACAGTAGCGATCAGCACAGGCTGCGGCAACGCGGTGCTGCGCAATAAAGCCAGCGTCACTAAAAACCCCAGCGGCATGTAGCCCAGCCAGTTGGCCGCGGTGTCAAACATGCTCCAGTAGCGTGGCCACGGCGCACCCAGGAAATCAAACGGTCCCAAACCTTGGTCACGCCACTGGGTAAACGGGTACAAACTGGCATACACCACCACCAGTATGCACAGCAGTGCCAGCATAGTGGCGCTGCTACGGTGTGCGGTGCGGTGGGTGGGTGTGCGGTAAGCCAAAATGCAATGGGCGTTTTAATTAAAACGGCTTGACGATCACTAAAACTACGGCGGCGGTGAGCAGCAGCACAGGCGCCTCGTTAAACCAGCGATACCACACATGGCTGCGCGTATTGGCGTCACGCTCAAACTTGCGCAGCAGTACGCCACAGCCGTGGTGGTAGCCTAGTGCCAGCACCACTACCAGCAGCTTGGCGTGCATCCAGCCGCTGCCTTTGCCAATACCGTAGCCCAGCCACAACCACAGGCCCAGCGCCAGCGCGGGTACCGCCAGCAGCGTCATAAAACGCATCAGTTTGCGTGCCATTAGTAGCAAGCGCAGGCGTTCGTTGGGGTTGGTGTCGGTTAAGTTGGACTGTACTTGCGCCAAGTTGACGAAAATGCGCGGCAAATAAAACAAGCCGGCAAACCAGCTGGTGACAAAAATAATGTGAAAGGCTTTGATCCAGAGCATAGGCAAAGTGTATGCCAACCGGGCGACAAAGGCCTTAACTAAAGTGGCCAAAAACCTTGGTTAATCCGGCCCAAAAAAAAGCCCCAGACTATGCTGGGGCGGGAAAGCCTTTTTGCTGTCACACATTGAGGCGCCCGCTCAGGGAGGAAAAGCGGGAAGCGGCGAACCGCTCAAGTCATAATTTAACAAAGCGCGAGGTTGATTTCAACCCGCAAATTTGTTGTCGAATGCTATTAGTTATAACCAATTGCAATAGAGTCTCCTAGGTGACTTGATTATAAAATAGGGATTATGGTTTGCACTTAAGTAGCTTTCGCAGCGCTTACGCGCGGCCTATCGACGGCTATTGCGGCTATTGCGGCACAATCGGCTGCATGACCCCCACAAGCTACCCCATGAGCCGCCCGCGCCGCCTGCGCCGCGATCCATTTACCCGCAATTTGGTGCGCGAACACGCGCTGACACCGCATGACTTGATTTACCCGGTATTTATCTTAGACGGCGCGCTACAGCGACAAGACGTTAAATCCATGCCCGGCGTGCAGCGCCTAAGCGTTGACAACCTGCTGCCCGTGGCCGCGCAGTGCGTGCAACTGGGCATTCCGGCCATGGCCCTCTTCCCAGTCATAGACAGCGCCCTGAAAACCCCTGACGGCCAAGAGGCCTGGAACCCCGACGGCCTGATTCCCCGCTGCGTACGCGAGCTTAAAAAGAACTACCCCCAGCTGGGCGTGATGACCGATGTGGCGCTAGACCCGTACACCTCCCACGGCCAAGATGGGCTGCTCGACGAGGCCAACTACATCATTAACGACGCCACCGTAGCGCTGCTGGTAAAGCAGGCTTTAGTGCAAGCCCAAGCAGGCGTAGACATCGTCGCCCCGAGCGACATGATGGACGGGCGCATTGGTGCGATACGCGCCGCACTTGAATCAAACGGCTTCGTTCATACCCGCATCATGGCCTACAGCGCCAAATACGCCAGCGCGTTTTATGGACCCTTCCGCGACGCCGTAGGCAGCGCGGCCAACCTAGGCAAAGCCGACAAAAAAGTCTACCAAATGGATCCCGGCAACAGCGACGAAGCCCTGCGCGAAGTAGCGCTAGACATTGCCGAGGGCGCTGACATGGTGATGGTGAAACCCGGCATGCCCTACCTGGACATTGTGCGCCGCGTGAAAGACGAATTTAAAGTGCCCACCTTCGCCTACCAAGTCAGTGGTGAATACGCCATGCTCAAAGCTGCCGCCATCAACGGCTGGCTGGACCACGATGCCGTGATGATGGAAAGCCTGCTGGCTTTCAAGCGCGCGGGGGCCGACGGCATACTGACCTACTTTGCCATCGACGCAGCCAAAGTGCTGCGCGCCACTAGCGTTTAAAAATACAGTACTATTTATTTAATAGCTGCTTGAGCAGGATTTACTTGGGTTAGAGCATCAAAATGCTTATAAAACACGGCTTAGAATAGCGCTCATTAACTTTTTAAACAGTGTCCAACACCGTGGCCTACTTTTTATTTACCGCCAACAGCACGCAGCGCCTCGACGCGCTGCCTGATACGTTGCCCACGCAAGGCTTTGTGTGGTGGATGGCCTCACGCGCAGAGCTAGAAAAAGACCTGCCGGGTTTTCAGGCCCAGCTGCAGCGCCTGCAAGTCGCGCCGCTGATCGACCTGCACCAACAAGACCTGACCAACGCCCAGCACCCCAGCCACTACGACTACACCAGCGACTACGACGTGGTGATTTTTCGCCGCTTGGTGCTGGATGGTTTAAAGGGCGCAACACATGGCGCAACACATGGCGCGAACAGTGCCAAAAAAACCGCCTCTACTGTCTTGACTCAAGTGGCCACCGTGCCCGTAGGATTTTTGCTGTACGACCATTTGCTGGTTACCGTGCACAGCGACGCCTGCGGCACCGCCGACGACTATACCCGCCGCGTGGGCAGCGACACCAGCAGCCGCCGCCCCACGTCGCCTGCCGACCTCATGCTGCGCATGGTCAACACCATGGTCGACAGCTACCTGGAGCTACGCAAAACCCTCACCACCCAAATCGACCATTGGCAAACCGAGCTGCTCAACCCCGGCACGCGCATCGTCAACTGGCGCGCCCTGCTGTCGATGCGCAACGAACTGCACACGCTAGAAGACCTGTGCGACGAGCAGCACGACGCCATACAAGAGTGGCTAGATACTTTGCAAGAGCAACCCTTAGTCGACACCGCCACCGCCCGCAGCGAGCGTGACAATTTGGTGGCTCGCAGCCGCGATGTGATCGAGCATATCGAACGCGTAGTGCACCATGCGCGCAAGCTAGAGCAGTCGGCTGAAACAGCGGTACAAATCTACTTTGGTGCACAAAGCCACCGCACCAACAGCATCATGCGCACGCTCACCGCAGTGACCGCCGTGTTTTTGCCGCTTAACTTGATCACCGGGTTTTTCGGTATGAACTTTGAATTTTTGCCGTTCATCCACACCCAAGCAGGCTTTTGGTGGGCGCTAGCGGTCATGGTGGCTGTGGCTTTTACACTGGTCATCGTGTTTTGGCGTAAGCGGTATTTGGCCCGCACGCGCGGTTAGCGTGGGCGTTGGTTTTAGCTTCACGCGGCTCGTGTGTGCCCTGAAGATTAATGTTCCAGCACCGTGAGCTGCGGCGATCGAGGAGGTCATGCTGCATCACCGCTTGGCTGATGTGGTTGGTAATCGTGTCGCATCAGCGTAGTCTCTGCGTAGTGAGATAGCGTATGTCAACCGCCTTCATACTGGAGTACCAGAAATCAGGCGATTGGCATACGCTATCTCTCTTACGACGATGATTGCGCGCTACCGGTAGTCACCGACAACTCTGTGACGAAACTAAGGGTAGTCACCGAGTAAATCTTTCCGAAGCGCGGGCTGTTCAAACCAAGCAAAGAACAATGTGACGAGTCGGGTCCGTCTCGATGAAAAATACGCACAGAGGCGCGCGGTACAAAAGCTATCCCGGTGCAACTTAGTTTCGCGCGTGTTCTCGCAGTATTTTTGCAGCGAGATGCCTGGCGCGAGTCCGGCTTACCGGAGATACCGTGAGCCCAAAGGCCAACTCTCCGGTGCGCACGCCAAACCAAGCGACCAAACAAAAACGGCCTGCACTCTAGCCGAGCAGCTAAACCAACAATTTACACAATCTTATCCATTGCCCAGCGCCGCGGCTTTGCACAAGGCACTGGCTTGCCTCACACTCAAACGGAAAGCACTGCTGTTTTGCTGCGCTTGGGACAACAGCGAGCCGCCCTCTAGCAGCGCAGTAACGATCAAGGCTAAATCCTTGGCTGCACGCGTACCCAGCCCATCGGCTTGCAGGCGCTGCTGCACCAGTTCAGCCAGTTGGGTGTACGCGCGGCCTACGGCTTGGCCCAGCGACGGGGACGTTTTATGTTCAATCGCAAAAGCCGAGAACAAAGCACAAATCTCGTAATGGGTCTTTTCCATGACTACCGTTAATTGGTCACCCACTTGGGTGACCAACGCCTCGGTGCTGCGGGCACGACTGTTTGCCAGCAGGGCTACCAGGCCCTGGGTAATATCTTCAATCACGCACACACCAATGGCTTCCTTACCGCCCGGAAAATGGTGGTACATCGAACCCTTGGGTGCATCTGCCAGCGTCAAAATGTCGTTTAAACCCGTGGCATGGTAGCCGCGCTTGCGAAACAAGCGCTGTGCCGCAGTAAGGATGCGGCTGCGAGTGTCTTGCTCGGTTGCGCTGACAGGAGGGTGGTTGACTTGAGGCATGCGCACGAATCATAACAAATGCAATTGCTTCTCGTAATTAAACCGACTGGTCTAGTGAATGATATACTTTATGGATGACTACTTCTATCGCCGTCCACCGGCTAGCATTCCCAACCGTGCAAACGCTTAGTTTGCAGGCTGTCGATGGCTATGCGCTGACAGCCAGCCACTTTGCCGCCCCCAGCGACCAGTTCATCGTTGTGGCAGCTGCCACTGCCGTGCCGCGCTGGTTTTACGCCAAATTTGCGCAGTATGCGCAAAGTAGAGGCATCAATGTGATAACCACCGACTATCGCGGCATCGGCGATTCGAAGCACGGCTCGCTCAAAGGTTTCCAGATGGACTATGCCGACTGGTCGCGCTATGACTTGGCCGCCGCAATAGACTATGCAGCCCAGCGCGGCAAGGTATGGCTGGTGGGGCACAGCCTGGGCGGCCACGCCATTGGCCAGCTGCCGCAGCCCAACGTATTGCAAGCCGCCTATGTGTGCGGTGTGGGCGCAGGCTGGCACGGCTGGATGCCACGGCCCGAGCGCTACCGCGCTTGGGCGCTGTGGAACTTGGCAGGCCCGGTGGCCACGCGCCTGTATGGCTATCAGCCGATGAGCAAGTTTGGCATGGGCGAGGACATACCCATGGGGGTGTACCGCGACTGGAAGCGCTGGTGCGCCCATCCACATTACTTTTTTGACGACCCGGCACCCAAAGCGCGCGCTATTACGGCCAAATTTGCGGAGGTGCGCATCCCTATTGCTGCGGTGGTCAGTACCGACGACCTGTGGGCACCGCCCGCGTCGCGGGATGCATTTTTTAAAGGCTACCGCAACGCACCGGTAGAACCTATTGACTTGACACCGCGCAGCCTAGGTGTGGCGCAGATTGGGCATATGGGCTACTACAGGTCAGCCGTGGGCGAGCGGCTATGGCCGCAGATGCTGGCGTGGCTAACGCAGCATGGGCTTCGGGCGCGTGATTAAGGTAACGCAAGCCCAAACAGCCGCGCGCCGTTACCCCATGCCACTGGCGGGCTACGTCGGACGGCAGGTCGCCCAGCCACACGCGCTAGCCTTGCATCAGTTCGCTTAGCACCATCTGGTAAATCGATTCGTCTTTAAACCAAGTACTGTAGTCATCGCGGTTGCGGTACAGGCGAACAAACGGCAGCACGCTAACGACGCTTTGCGCCACCGCGCCGCAGGCGCTGCACTACATCAGCCACCGGGTGGGCGGCCTGCGCTTCGTCGTTGTAGTGCAAATGCGCGTCAAACAACGGGCCCGTGTAGTCGGCTGCGTGCAGCGCGCCTGCCCATAATGCAGCCCCTAATGCCAAACAAGTTACTACTAATTTAATAGCTGCTTGAGCAGGTACTGCGGAACAAAACGGTGATTTAGCGACTAAAACAGTGCTCCTGTGGCAGTTGTTTTCATCGCACAATACGGCCTGCGTTTTATTTACCACCGGCTCGCGTGTACAGCGGCATCACCTTAGGCAAGTTGGCCTCGATGTTGCTGATGCGGCTAGGTCCGCTGGGGTGGGTGCTTAAAAATTTGGGCGGCGAGCCTTTGCTGACAGCGCCCATTTTTTTCCATAGCGTGACACCAGCGCGTGGGTCGTAGCCTGCGCGGGCGGCCAGCTCCATACCGACCAAGTCGGCCTCCGACTCGTCTTCGCGGCCAAATTGAAGGGACATCAACTGCCCGCCCATGCTGGCCAGCGACGTGCCCACATTACCCAAGCCAAACAGGCTAGCGCCAATCGAAATGCCTGCGTTGGTGGCGGCGTTTTTGCCCATGCGTTCACGCGCATGCTCGCGCAGCGCATGCGCTACCTCGTGGCCCATGATGATGGCTACTTCGCTGTCAGTGAGCTTAAGCTGCTCTAGGATGCCAGTGTAGAAAGCAATCTTGCCGCCGGGCATGCAAAACGCGTTGATCTGGTCGCTTTTGAGTAAGTTAACTTCCCACTGCCAGTCTTTGGCGCGCGGGTTCCACTCTAGCGCGTGGGGAATAATTTTTTGCGAAATAGCCCGCAGGCGCACCAGCTGTGGGTCGTTGGCAGGTGCCAGCGCGTTTTTAGACGCGGCCTCTTGCAGCAGTTGCTGGTACTGCTGTAGGGCAGCCTGCTCCACCTTGCCGGCGGGTATGAATTTGGCAAATTTAGAATTACCACCCACCTCTACACCCTCGCGTGCGATGGCGGTGCCTGTACACAGCGCTGCGGCGAGGCCCACGGCCAGCCACCATGGCGCAGTGGGTGTGGCATGTTCCAAAGAATTTAGTGCGGGTGGTATGCGAGGTATCTGCATGGTAGCTCCTTGTCCAATCTATGCGCAGTCCACTGCGCATGCATAACTGGGAATTGTGCACCAAGTTATTCCATCCCTAAACCGTGGCTGGTTCTTATCGCATCGCTGCGCTGTGCAGCTGCGGCGAAAAGGCAAGTCGCGTTGCATCACCGCTTGGCTGACTTGTGTAGCGATCTTTTCGCATCAGCGTAGTCTCTTGGTGGTGAGATAGCGTATGCCAACCGCCCTCATACTGGGGTACCAGAAATCAGGCGGTCGGCATACGCTATCTCACTTGCTACGATAGTTGCGCGCTGCCGGTAGTCACCGAAAAGTCTATGACGGTACTACGGCTAGGAACTAAATAATCCTCGCCGCTGCACGGGCTGCTCAAGCCACGCAAAGAACAATGTGACGAGTCGGGTCCGTCCCGATGAAAAATACTACGACAGGCGCGCGGTACAAAAACCAGCCAATCAAAACCCGAAGTTCGCGCGTGCTTTCGGAGCGGTTTTCGCGAAAGAGACGCCCGGCTCGAGTCCAGCGCTCCGTCGCGCACGCTAACCGAGTAGCTAATTCTCCGGCAAATACTGTTAGAGACCAAGTGCGCACAACATAGCCAAAAAAACGGCCACCCTGGGGTGGCCGTATCAAAGTCCTTGGAAGGACGTCGTTGGGAGACTGTTGTGGCGGCTTAGAGCCAATAACTAGGTACAAAACTACCAATCCTAAGGCCGCCTAATTGCTTAATGTGTGACAGTACACAGCAATTGTGCAAGACTTCTGCGCGTGTGAACATCCCCCAAATGGATGTTTTTGTAGTGAAGAAGATGACAAAAATCAAAGTTTTGTGGAATAAATCACACTACGCCTACTGCCAAACGCAACACAAAACACGCCCCGCCGCCGCTGCGTGGCTGGCAGTACACGCCACCGCCATGGCTGCGTGCAATCGACTGCACCAGCGACAGCCCCAAGCCCACGCCACCGTCGCGCTCGCTGGCGTTGCTGCTGCGGTAGAAGGGTTCAAAGATTTTTTCGCGCTCAGCCTCGGGTACGCCAGGGCCGCGGTCGCACACTTCCAGTTCCACCATCGCCGTGGCGTGGCCAGCCCAAGCCACGGCGGTTGCCGTAGCTTGGCCCGCAGCGTTAGTTGGGCCAGGGCCTGCGGGTAGGGCTCGCAAGGTCATTTGCACTTGTGCCTCTGGCCCTTCGTCAGTGGGTGCTGGATGCACAGTTTGTGGGTGCGCTAGATTTTGCGGCCCTGCTGCCTGTGCTGGGCTGCCGTAGCGGTTGGCGTTTTCTAGCAAATTGCGCACCGCGCGGCGCAGCAGGCGCGGCACGCCGTGCACGCATAAATTTTGCGCATGCGCAGCTGGCGCAGCAGTGGCAACAAGCTCAGTGATTGCGTGAGGGTTTTGCGCTGCAGCGTTGGCGGGCTGCGTCTGCACGTGCAGCGCAATGCCCAGCCGCGCGCATTCTTCAGCCGCCAGCGCCACCATGTCTACGCTTTCGCTGTGGCCAAAGTCTATGCCGCTGCTGTGCTGGGCTGCGTCCAGTCGGCTGGCCAGCAAAATTTCGTCTATCAGCGCGTCCAGCTCGCCAATGCTGCGTGCCAGCTCGGCTTTGAGCGCCGAACTGGGGGCTTGCTCGGTGAGCTCTAGCCCCATGCGGATGCGCGCCAGCGGCGAGCGCAGCTCGTGCGATGCATTGGCCAACAACGTTTTGTGCGCTTGCACCAGCGCTTGTATACGGTCAGCCGCTAGATTAAAGCGCTGGGCTAAATAAGCCACCTCGTCGTGGCCCTCACTGTTAACCCGATGGGCCAGGTTGCCTGCGCCCCAGCGTTCTACGCCGCGCCGCAGTGCCTCAAGCCGCTGCGTAAAGCGCCGCATGATGGGGTAGCTGCCTAGCGCTACCGCAAATGCAAGCACACCCCACAGCAGCAGCATAAACCCCGGGTTGCGCTGCATGTTGGCCTCCATCCAGCGTGGTGGCACCGGCGCGCCCGGGCCGCCGGCGGGCACGCGCGGCGCTGGGGGTACTTGCACAAACCAGGTTTTGCCGTCGGGCAGGGTCAGTTCAAACTCAATGCCACGGCCTTGGCCTTGGGATGTGGAATTGGTTTTCACCACGGTTTTGCCGCTGGCATCGCGCACGATCAGTTCGCGCGCTGGCTGGTCGGCCAAGCGCTCCAGCCGCAGACGGTCTGTCTGCACGCGCCATAGCCAGGCAAACACCATGGTCAGCACCATCACGGCTGCCACCACGGCCAACCAGATACGCACGTACAAACGGCTAAAAAAAGGAATACGCATGTGGATTGGGCTTATATTTATATGCGAAATAGCCGTTTTAAGCCGTAGAACCTGCTCAAGCAGCTATTAAATACATAGCAGCTATGGTATGAAACAAGCCTGTTAATCTTGCTGTTTCGAGAACACATAGCCCACTCCGCGCACCGTTACGATGCGTTGCGGCTCTTTAGGGTCTAGCTCAATTGCGGCGCGAATGCGGCCCATGTGCACGTCAATCGACCGGTCAAACGCCTCTAGCTCGCGGCCTCGCACAGCCTCCATAATTTGCTCACGCGTCAGCACACGGCCTGCGCGCTCTGCGATGCTGACCAGCAGGTCAAACTGGTAGGACGTTAAATCTACTTTGTGCCCTGCCACAGTCACAGCGCGGGCGTCGCGGTCAATCTCTAAGCTACCAAACACCAGCGTGCGGTTGCCCAGCGGCTGGCTGCTGCGCCGCAAAATAGCGCGAATGCGTGCCAGCAATTCGCGCGGCTCAAACGGCTTGGCCAAGTAGTCGTCTGCACCCAGCTCTAGCCCAATCACACGGTCCATTGCCTCGCCTTTGCCAGTCAGCATCAACACGGGTATGCGCGCGGCATCACCGGGCAGGGTGCGAATGCGGCGGCACACCTCTAGCCCGTCAATGCCAGGCATCATCACATCTAAAATCACGGCGCTGGGCGGATCGGCCTGCAGCGCAGCCAGCCCGGCCAAGCCATCGGGCGCGTGGGTAAAGTCAAAATTGTTAGCGCGCAGATATTCACCCACCATAGTGGCCAGGCGCGCGTCATCATCCACCATCAATACTTGGTTCATGGTGGCATCGTACCGAATGTGCTGCAGCTTGCCAATACAGCGGGTGAAGTTGCCGTAAAGTTACGTAAAGCGCTGAGGTTGAAGATTAATGTCCCAGCATCGTGAGCTGCGGCGATGGAGGAAGTCGCGCTGCATCAGCGTAGTCTCTTGGTGGTGAGATAGCCTATGCCAACCGCCTTCATACTGGGGTACCAGAAATCAGGCGGTCGGCACAGGCTATCTCACTTGCTACAAAAGTTGCGCGCTACCGGTAGTCACCGGAAAAAATTTACGACGGTACTACGCCCAATAGCCAAATGATCTTAACCGGCTCGCGGGCTGCTCGATCCAAGCAAAGAACAATGTGACGAGTTGGGTCCGTCTCGATGAAAAATACTACGACAGGCGCGTGTTGTTAAAGCTCGCAAGTCAAACACCTCAATTAGCGCGCGTTTTCGGAGTATTTTTCGCGAAAGAGATGCCCGGCTCGAGTCCAGCTTCCCGGCGAGCACGCTAATCAAGCAGCCAACTCAACGGCGCGCAAAAGAGCCTAACTTGCCTGGCGATAAGAGGGGCTCAGAGAGCAACCAAACCAAAGCACGCCCTCAACCACCCTCGCGAATCTTCTTCACCAACGCCGACGTCGAGTAGCCATCCACAAAGCTAAGCGCATACGCCTGTCCACCATAGCTCTCTACCAACGCGGCTTCCTTCAAGCGCCTCATGTCGTAGTCGCCACCTTTGACCAACACATCCGGGCGCAACGCGTCGATGATCTCTAGCGGCGTGTCCTCATCAAACCACGTCACCATCGTCACCGACTCTAGCGCTGCGACCAACGCTGCGCGATCTTGCTCGTTGTTCAGCGGACGGTCAGGGCCTTTGCCTAGGCGGCGCGCTGAGGCGTCAGTGTTCAGCGCCACCACCAGCGATCCACCTTGGGCCCGTGCTGCTGCTAAATAGCTAGCATGGCCACGGTGCAGCACGTCGAACACACCGTTGGTAAATACCACAGGCTTGGCAAGCTGCGCCATGCGCTGTGCAGCCTGCTCGCGCGTGGCCAGCTTGGTAGTGAAGTCGGGGGGAGTTGCCAGAATTGCCAATGTAGAAGCCGCGCGTTGCATCAGGCCACTTGCGGCTTCATGCCCGGCGGCAAAATCAGCTCGGCTTTGCTGGCCAGATCACGCGCTAGTTCTTTGCGAAAGCGGTTCAACTCTTGCACACTTTCAAAGCTGCGCTCCATCAGCAAGCTCATGTTGTGCAAAATGCGATCCACTACTTTGCTCTCCCACACCGCGTCGAATTTAATCTGCGTGTCTAGCCAGTGCTCCAGCCATTCGGGGTTGGGTAAGCGGCTTTGAATCGTGTCACGCGGAAACAGCGCTTTGTTCACATGCAAGTTGGTGGGGTGCAGCGCCTGTGCGGTGCGACGGGCGCTGGCCATCAACACGCCCACTTTGGTAAACGCAGATTTTGCCTCGTTGCCAAAATTATTAATCGCCCGCTTCATGTAGCGCAGATAAGCACCGCCGTGGCGCGCCTCGTCTTGGCTAAGCTTGGTGTAGATGTTCTTAATCACCGGCTCGGTATGCCATTCGCTGGCGCGGCGATACCAATGGTTTAAACGTATCTCGCCGCAAAAGTGCAGCATCAATGTTTCTAGCGCGGGCGCGGGCTCAAACTCAAAACGCACATCGTGTAGCTCTTGCTCGGTGGGTGCAAAGTCGGGCCGAAAACGGCGCAGGTATTCCATCAACACCAGCGAATGTTTTTGCTCTTCAAAAAACCAAATCGACATAAATGCTGAAAAATCAGAGTCGTCTTGGTTGTCACGCAAAAACATTTCTGTGGCGGGCAGTGCACTCCATTCCGTGATGGCGTTCATTTTGATGGTTTGCGCTTGTTCGTCTGTTAGCTGCGTTCCATCAAATTGCGCCCACGGAATATCTTTGTCCATGTTCCAACGTACGGCTTCTAACTGTTTGAATAATTCTGGGTAAAGCATGACTGCCCCTTAATTTCATTAACTTAAATGATTTTACGCACGCTTTGGTGCATTTTGATAACCACTGCCTGCATGACCCTTTCTGCAACCTCACCCAGCGTGCGCTGCACAATACCCTTGTAGTTTGAAGGTTACTATAATAAACCTTGAGAAATATACCAATTGGTCATAATATTACTTGAAAGTTTTATTTACTGCGAAGCCTATCTTGTGTTGTGCATAAGGTTGTAATCTTGAAGCGTTTTTCCTCCTCCCTCCTTCCTCTATTCGTTTTGAGGCGCTTCGCAGTAATTTTCTATGCAGTCTGACCGCATTCACATGTCTCATCCGCCCAAAATTGCCATCGTAGGCTCTGGTATCGCAGGGCTTAGCGTTGCGCACAGCTTAGTGGGCCACGCCGACGTCACCTTGTTTGAGTCGGGCAGTTATTTTGGCGGCCATACCCACACAGTAGACATTACGCTGCCCACTGCGCAAGGCCCGGTTACCCACGGTGTGGACACGGGATTTTTGGTTTATAACGAACGCACCTATCCTAATTTGATTGCTCTGTTTGCGCAGATGGGCGTGGAGACCGTCAAGTCCGAAATGTCGTTTTCTGTGCAGGTGCCCGGCGCAGTGCAGGGCCGCACACTGGAATGGAGCGGCACCAGCTTGTCGTCGGTATTTGCACAGCGCAGCAACATGGTGAACCCGCAATTTCTGGGTATGCTGTGGGACATGCTGCGCTTTAACAAGTTATGCACCCGCTTGGCCGCTAGCGGAAGTGATGCACAGATGGCGCAACCCTTAAGCGATTTTTTGCAGCAGCACCGATTGGGTAATGCTTTTTGCAACTGGTATTTGCTGCCCATGTTGGGCTGCATCTGGAGCTGCCCTACTGACCAAATGCTGCAGTTTCCGGTAGCTACGATGATCCGGTTTTGCCATAACCATGGCTTGATTCAAGTGACCAACCGCCCACAGTGGTACACCGTAGCCGGTGGAGCGCGGCACTATGTTGACAAGATCACATCGCAGATTGCCGACAAGCGCTTGAACACGCCCGTAGAGTTGATCGAGCGTGATGGCGATGGCGGTCGCGATAGCGGTAGCGTTCGTGTTGTCACCCAAGGCCGGGTAGAGCGATTTGACAAAGTTATCATCGCCACGCACGCACCGCAGGCGCTGGCGCTGCTGCGCGATGCTACAGACGATGAGCGCAATGTGCTGGGCGTCATGCGCACGCAGGACAACCATGTCGTGCTGCACACCGACGCCTCGGTACTGCCTAGCCAGCGCAGCACTTGGGCGGCGTGGAACTATGTGCGCGGCAGTGCCCAGCAAGAGGCAAGCAGTGTGTGCCTGCATTACCTGATTAATAAACTGCAACCCTTGCCATTTACCCAGCCTGTGGTGGTCAGCCTCAATCCAATAGAGCCTGTCGCGCGTAACCTGGTGATGGGCGAATACCACTATGCACATCCTGTGTTTGACATGGCTGCCATCGCGGCGCAGCAGCGATTGGGCTATTTACAGGGTCAGAACCACACCTATTTTTGCGGTGCGTGGACGGGTTATGGTTTCCATGAAGACGGCCTCAAATCTGGCCTTGGCGTGGCACGCCAAGTGCTGCAAGCCATTCACGCACCTGCCGAGCAAGCAGCATGACCACCAAGTCCTATACAACCACGCCCAACGCAACCACGCACGGCACACCCGTGCCTGCATCTGAGCACCAGGCCATGATAGGTTTTGGCCAAGTGCGCCATACGCGCTTGCGCCCCGCACTTAATGCGTTTGCTTACCGCACCTACTTTTTCATGCTGCCCTTGCGCACATTAGCGCGCACACCTAGCCCAGCACTAGCGCGCAACCACTTTGGTGCGTTAAGCTTTTTTGACGCAGACCATGGCGACGGCCGCAGCCCCGCCGAAGGTGGTGTGCTGGCCTGGATTGATGCACTATTGCAAAGCGAAGGCATCAACGACGCACGCGGAGAGGTGTGGCTGCACTGCTACCCGCGCGTGCTGGGCTACACCTTCAAACCCGTGAGCTTTTGGTACTGCCACGCGGCAGACAGCACGCTGCGCGCTATTGTGGTGGAGGTGAACAATACCTTTGGCGAGCGGCATATTTATTTGCTCGACCGCCCAGCATTTGGCGTAGAGCAAACAGCGGCCAAGGTGTTTCATGTGTCGCCTTTTTGCCAAACGGAGGGCCAATACCGGTTTCGGTTTATGACCACGCCAGACCGCGACCACACCGTGGCACGCATCGACTACGACGACGCGCAAGGCGCGCTGATCAACACCAGCGTCAGCGGCGCCCTGGTGCCCTACACAGCACAAACACAGCGCAAAGCTCTACTCAGTTACGGCGCGATGACACTGGCGGTGATAGCACGTATTCATTGGCAAGCTGTCAGGCTGTTTTTTATGCGCGTACCGTTTGTTAAAAAACCCCTTCCTCCTAAAATTTGGGTGACGCGATGAACGACACCTTCAGCACAAACTCTGCACCTATGACCAGCACATTGCAGCCATCCCGCTTACCTATTTTTGTAATGCCCAGCGACGCACCTGCTGCAGGGCGTACCTGTTTAAAGTTGCTGCAAAAATTGCAGCACGGGTTGCTCACAGTGCAACTGCCCGACGGCAGCATGCAACGTTTTGGCAGGCATGACGCGTCCGAGCACTTGCATGCCAGCATGCACATTCACCGCTGGTCAGTGTGCAGCGCCGTACTTAAGTCGGGCGATATTGGGTTTGCTGAAAGCTACATTGCCGGGGATTGGACCACGCCGCATTTGGCAGATTTGCTGCGCGTCATTGTGGCCAACCGGCGTGAAGTAGAAGACATTATCTACGGCACTTGGCTGGGCCGTTTAGTCTACCGTGTCAGGCATTTTCTCAACCGCAACACAAAAAGTAACAGCCAAAAAAACATCCATGCCCACTACGACCTGGGCAACCACTTCTACACGCTGTGGCTCGACCCGACGATGAATTACTCATCTGCTTGGTTTGACGGCAACATCGACGGCGACATGGTGCAAGCCCAGCATGCCAAGGTACGCCGTGCATTGCGCATGGCGCGGGTTGCGCCGGGGGACCGGGTACTAGAGATTGGCTGCGGCTGGGGGGCGCTGGCAGAAAAAGCAGTAGCTGAATTTGGCGCGCACATCACCGGTGTTACGCTGTCTACCGAGCAGCTAGCGTGGGCCCAAAAACGTATGGCCGTTACCGGTTACGCACCGCAATCTGACCTGCGCCTGCAAGACTATCGCGACATTCAAGAAGCTCCCTTCGATGCTATTTGCTCGATTGAAATGCTAGAGGCTGTGGGCAAGGCCTACTGGCCCACCTACTTTGCGTCCGTAGCGCGTTTGCTAAAAAGCGGTGGCTACGCGTGCATTCAATCCATCGTGATTGATGATGGACTGTTTGCGCGCTATGTTAATTCGACTGACTTTATTCAGCAGTATATTTTTCCGGGAGGTTGCCTGCCGTGCCCTGCAGAGTTTCGCAAGCAAGCAGCTGCTGCAGGTTTGCAGGTGGTGGACGAGCTGGCGTTTGGCCAAGACTATGCCGAGACTTGCCGCCGCTGGCGCCACGATTTTTTAGCGCAGCGCGAGAAGGTGTTGGCGGGTGGTTTTGATGAGCGTTTTATCCGCATCTGGGAGTTCTACCTGGCCTATTGCGAGGCCGCATTTGCCGAAAATAATATTGATGTGATGCAGTTTACGCTGCGCAAAGTGTAGGCCCGCTGTGTACGGCATAACATCGTCCCTTCGCACTGGCATCTATGTGGGCCTGCTGGTGTTGGCCAGCAGCCTTGTGTTTGCCTATGCACCCAATGCGTATGCCCAACCAGCCGATATTGCCACCAACATAAGCGGTGCGCGCAACATAGGCGGCGCGCGCTTGAGCGTATGGGGGTTTCAGGTGTATGACGCGCGGCTTTGGACAGAGCCAGAATTTACCGCCGAGACTTACCTGCAGCGCAGCTTTGCGTTAGAGATTAATTACTTGCGCAATGTCAGCGGTGATGACATTGCCGACAGCTCACTGAAAGAAATGCGCGGCATTGGCAGCATAACCGACACGCAGGCCCAGACATGGCTGGCTCAAATGCGCAAGTTATTTCCTGATATTAAAAAAGGCGATCGCCTAGTAGGTATTTATAAACCAGGTTTTGGCGCTTTGTTTACCCTTAACAGCAAGCCAGCAGGCGAAGTGCGCGACACTGAGTTTGCACGCCTGTTCTTTGGTATTTGGCTTAGCCCCCAAACCAGCAAACCTCAAATGCGCCTGCAACTGCTGGGCCAAGCCGCAAGCGCGGCGGCTGGCATGCGCAGCAGCACACCATGACCACTACCTGGAGCGCGCGCGACGGGCTACGGTACGGCCTACTGGGTCTGCCCCTGGCTTTTGTGGCGCTGCCGCTGTATGTGATTTTGCCTAACCACTACGCTACACAGTTTGGCGTGCCACTGGCCTCGCTGGGTGCGTTGCTGCTGGGCGCGCGCTTGTTTGACGCGGTGATTGACCCTGCGCTGGGCCTGTGGTGCGACAGACTCTTTGCACACAGTGCTACGCGTGTGCTGGGTGCATGTGCAGTGGCGGCTATTGCCTTGGCTCTAGGGTTTATGGCGCTGTTTTTTCCGCCGGTGCGGGGTGATGGGTTGTTAGTCTGGGCTTTTGTAGCCTTGGTACTAACCTACACCGCCTACAGTTTAATCAGCGTAGCCCACCAAAGCTGGGGCGCGCGTTTAGGCGGCAACGCGCTGGTGCGCAGCCGCATTGTGGCGTGGCGTGAAGGCCTAGGTTTGGCCGGTGTATTGCTGGCATCGGTACTGCCGGTGGTGGCAGGGCTAGGTGTTAGCACGGCGGTGTTTATAGCAGCGCTGGCCGTTGGCTTATGGGCGTGGACGCGCGCGCCGCAGCCGCGCACCGCGCAGGTTCAAACTACGCAGCTCCAACCTATGCAGCTTCAACCCGCGCAAGCTCAAACCGGTGCAGCCAGCACGCTCACCAGCGCCCACGCCAAAGTATCGCTGTGGCTTATGCTGCAACGGCCGGGCTTTATGGCTTTGCTGGCGGTATTTATTTTGAACGGCATTGCCAGTGCTATTCCCGCCACGTTGGTGCTGTTTTTTATCCAAGACTTATTACAAGCGCCCAAGCAGATGGAAGGTGCATTTTTAGCGGCTTACTTTTTGACTGCCGCCTTGTCCATCACGCTGTGGTTACGTTGCATTGCGCGCTGGGGCCTGTGGCGCACTTGGCTGCTGGGCATGGCGCTGGCTGTGGCCGTGTTTGTATGGGCTGCCACCTTGGGCCAGGGCGATATAGCTGCCTTTATGGTGGTGTGCGCACTGTCTGGTGTGGCGCTGGGGGCCGACCTTGCCGTGCCACCCGCATTGCTGGCAGGCTTAATACAAACCAATGGCGACCACGGCCAGACTGAGGGTGCGTATTTTGGCTGGTGGAATTTTGCTACTAAGCTTAACTTAGCCTTAGCTGCCGGTTTGGCGCTGCCTGCGTTAGCGCTGTTCGGCTACACGCCCGGTGCGCGTGCGCCGCAAGCGCTGCACGCATTGGTGGTGGCGTATTGCGTGCTGCCGTGTATTTTGAAATTGATGGCTGGGGCAGCGCTGTGGTACAGCGCACAACGCAAGCAGTTTGTTTAACCCGCAGCACGTTTTAAGCCCTTCTACCCACCGCAGACCTCACACCTTCACATC
>JANLPQ010000095.1:0-42847 GCA_031367325.1 Polaromonas sp.
CAACGTCCGACTCAAAAACTCGTTTTTGTGCGTGCGCTGTAAATAGCTACGCACGCTACCATAAATTTCGAGTTGTATAAATACCCAGTATGTGTGCTAGCGCCACTGTTTAGCCGTCGATCAGTACGTAATGTATACCGCAAAACCTGCGGTATACAAATGGCGTTGCGATTTAAACTGGGCATTCAATACTCCTGAAAATAGCTTGCAGTAACGGTTTCAAGCGATTATACTGTGTATTTATACAGTTATAAAAACCCCATGAAACCCGGCAACGCTCCTTTGCAGTCCATTCGGCTTTTAGACCAGGTGCGTGAGCGTATTCGTTACATGCACTATAGCCTAAGCACTGAAAAAACTTACCTGCATTGGGTGAAATTCTTCGTTCGTTGGCATGGTCGTAACGGGGTGATGCGCCACCCGCGTGAGATGGCGGGGCCGGAAATTGAGGCGTTTTTAACCATGCTGGCCACTGAGCGCAAGGTATCAGCCTCTACGCACAACCAGGCATTGAGTGCGGTGCTGTTTCTGTACCGTGAGGTGTTGGGCATTGATCTGCCTTGGCTGGATGGTATTAACCGCCCGGCAAATAACCGCCGTATTCCCAGTGTGCTGACCAAGGACGAGGTGGCGGGTGTGTTGGCGCAGATGGATGGCGTTACCGCGCTGCTGGCCCGTCTGTTGTACGGCACGGGCATGCGGCTGATGGAGGGCATGCGCCTGCGGATCAAAGATGTGGATTTTGACCGCTATGTAATCATTGTGCGCGATGCCAAGGGCGGCAAAGACCGGGTGGTGATGCTGCCGCGCTCGCTGGCACCTGAGCTGCGGCTGCAAATGCTGGCGGCGCGTGCGCAGTGGGAGGCTGACCGACAGGTGCAGCGTGGCGGGGTAGAAACGCCCCATGCGCTGGAGGCTAAATACCCGCAGGTGGGGCGCACCTGGGGTTGGTTTTGGTTGTTTCCATCGCCCACGCTGTCGGTTGACCCGCGCAGTGGGGTAGAGCGGCGGCATCACTTGTTTGAGGAGCGCTTGCAACGCGCTTTGAAGAAGGCGGTGCCGCTGGCGGGTATCGTCAAACCCGTGAGCGTGCACACCCTGCGCCACAGCTTTGCCACGCACCTGCTGCAAGCGGGCACCGATATTCGCACGGTGCAAGAGTTGCTGGGCCATAGCGATGTGAGTACGACGATGATCTATACCCATGTGCTGAAGGTTGCGGCGGGCGGCACGGCCAGCCCGCTAGATGCGTTGCAGGCGATGGCGGCATAAATCAAGCGGTAAACTCTAGCCATAGACACGACGATTTCGCTGATTCTGGGGCTGCTTAATACTTTGCTGCTGATAGGAGATTTTCAACAGTCAATTAGGCTTTTCAAGCCGCAGATACTGCTCAAGCAGCTATTTTATTTATAGCGAAAATTCAAAACATAACCAACACACTTCGACTAAGAGTGCATGCTTAGCGTGCGTCTGGTGTGGCTTTGATCTGCGATGGCGTCCGTTGAGTATCTGCAAGCTGCATAAAAGACGCGTACTGCTCGGGGTTCTGCTGTTGTTTGGCTATCAAGGTAGCAAAATAGGCGGCAAAGTTGCCATGGTGTTGTTCTAACAACTGCGCGCGAAACTGGTGAATTTCGTTAACTATCGTGTCGTGAGTCATGTTAGTTGACCTCCAATAATTCAAGTGGTGAACACAGTATTGGGCATGCTTGTCCGAATGGCTCGTACACTTGGTGTACTTTGCTTGCGCTCTGTGCGTTGGCAATGTGTTTGAAATTCCAAGTCAGCACAAAATCCATTTGTTCGTAGGCTGCAATATCAATGTGCAATGCGTCTACTCGGGCTTTGACAGGCAATGCGGTGGCATCAACCAGTGCATCAGCTAAATCCATCGCCTGCAGTGGAATCTCAAGCAGGTTCAACCCGGACAACAGCGCCAAGCGTTGCGCCGCAGCTTGTGGGTCACCCATAGCTGCCTCGGTGCGTACTGCTTCACTGTAGAACAGCTCAAACGCTGAACGCTGGTTTTGCCACCACTTACGCGTCACCTCTTGGTGCGCAGCCATGATCAAATCGCGGCTAGGCCTAGCTGTTAGATAGCTGATAACCGAGGTTTCGATGTAAACACGTTGTTTCATCGGTTTATTTTAAACTTCGCGAGTAAGCCCGCTGGTTTTGACTATGTCGCTCATGTCGCGCGCGGGCTATGTCGCCCAGCGCTGCGGCCAGCAGGTCTGGGCTGTCTTCTTCCAAAATAACGGTAAGGTACTGGGGCCACGGCTTCGTCGCTGTACAGATACTGGAAGGGGTCAAAGCTGGGCAAATCGCTGGCACGGGTTTTAGTGGTCATTTATCTGATGACTAGGAACGGCGCTATTGGCCAGAACATTAAGTTGCTCAGTTGCTCTGCCCAATAGACCCTCGTAGCAGTCGGTTTGCCTTTGTATAAAACTTCAATTATTCCAGAATGAACATCACTTTCTGTGATGTAGACGTTTTTAATAGACAGACTTTCAAACACCATGCTTGTTAAACCAATACCGGCGGGGTCTAATCTCGTGGCAGATATTGGATAAGAAGAGCCTAACAATATTTTTTCAAAGCAGTCTTGAGAGTTTGCATCTCTCTGTTTGTGAAGAAATCGCGTTGTTTCGCCTTCAGAAATCGAAGCTAAACAGGTGGTTTGAAGGAACTTGATTTCATCCATTTGGCTGATGCTGATAGCCTTCGCAAACAAGCTGTTCGCGAGTAATAAACATGCACACAATCCGATCGCAAACGCGCAAGTTACAAGGTGCGTTGCCTCTCTTTTAATCGACGTACCAGCTATCACTCTTATTGCGTAGATCCATAGAAACACCCAAGGAAATGCCAGCCAAGGGCCTGTTGAGCCCACGTTGACGAGGCCTCCAATAACAAATAACGTTGCTATACCTAAAATTATTAACCATCTACCCATGCTGCATCCCCGACTTGCTTAACGTTGAGTTTAACTCGCCACTGCAGGCAAGCGTTGCAGCCCTGGCACAGCCGCAGTCTACTAATGTCAAGGTCTCGCCTTTAGGCATTTGCGCTAGCAGGTCTGCCAGCACGTACTTGGGTTTCGCCTTTTCAATAACCACCCGCCCAGGCTCAGAGCGAATGACCACTTGGTCAGACAACGACAGCTTGGCGTGGCGCAGCACGTTGTTGGTCAAACGCACACCTTGGCTGTTACCCCATTTGGAGATAGAAGCAACGGAAGAATAGGGCATATTGGTTCCTTGAATGTTTGTACACAGCATGGCTTAGAAGGGCAACTTGGATGCTAAATTTTGCCTGTTATCAGTCGATGTATGGTTCGCACAATTGCACTAATAGCACTAAGCGCTCGGTGCCAGTCAGTGGCTGGCAAAATAAATCAGATTTTGTAATGCTCTCTCTTCAAAAACCAGCTAAAAACTAACTGCCCATGGCCAAGCGCACATCTCCCAACGCAATACGCGATGCCAGCGATTTGAGTCAGCTGGCCAACATCGTGGAAGACAAGCGCAACGGTAAGCGGTCTAGCGCCAAAAAAAGCAGACGCAACCGGCACTACGAAAAGCAGCTGATCAGAAACGCTATTAACTTCAAGCTGCTGGACGGCGAACAAGACTCTGTAGGCTAGTAATTGCTTGACAGCATAAATTTTTATTGTTTTTGGCCTGGTAACCCAAATAAATCCTGCTCAAGCAGCTATTAAAATTATAGTACCTCGGTCAACCTTTGGCCACAGGCAAGTCTGGCCGGTTACTCCACTCGCTCCAGCTGCCGGCAAATAATTGCGTGGGCGGGTAGCCTGCAATGGCCATGGCTAGCACGTTGGGTACGGCGCTGACGCCGCTGCCGCAGTGGTGGATAACTTTGCTGGGGTCGCGGCCTGCCAGCAGGGCGTCAAATTCGGCACGCAGAGTGGCGGCGGGTTTGAACAGGCCGTCTGCACCCATGTTGAGGCTAAACGGGCGGTTCAGCGCGCCGGGTATGTGGCCTGCTACCGGGTCTAGCGGCTCTACCTCGCCGCGAAAGCGCTGGGCAGCGCGGGCGTCGATGATGGTGTGGCTGCCTTTTTGTACGGCCATTGCTACAAAGTCAATAGCTGCTTGAGCAGTATTTGCGGGCTGCAAGGGGTATTTGGCTGTTAATTTATGGCTTGGGGTGGGTGTTTTTAGCGCTTTGGGTGTGCTGCTGCTGTTGATGCCGCTACTGCTACTGCTGCTTGAAATGCTGTTGTCTGCATGGCTGATGCTTGCAGCCGTGCTGCCAGCGCTAACCGCACCGCCTGCGGCTTGCCACGCTTGCCAGCCGCCGTCTAGCACGGCTACGTTGGCGTGGCCGCACCACTGCAGCATCCACCAGGCGCGGCCGCAGTAGTTGCAGCCGTTGCGGTCGTACACCACTACTTGGGTGGCCGGGGTGACGCCCATGTGGCCTAGCCAGGTGGCGAAGGTGTCGCGGCTGGGTAATGGGTGGCGGCCACCGCTAGCGGGGCCGGTGGGGTGGCACCCCCCGCTGGCGGTTCCGGTGGGGTGTCGGCCATCGCTGGCAGGGCTGGTGGGATGTCGGATATCGCTGGCGGGGCCGGTGGGATGTTGACCCCCACTGTTTTTATCAGTCGCGTCTGTTTTATGGCCGAGGTCGCTTAAGTCATTTTCTAAGTGCACGTAGCGCGCGCCTGCGATGTGGCCTTGGGCGTAGGCATCCGCCCCGGCGGTGGGGGCCATCAGGTCAAAGCTGCAGTCCCAAATTTGCACCTGGGCGCCGCTGGCCTGCAGGGCGCGCAGCTGGGCAACGGAGATGAGGGTAGTGAACGAGGTAGGGTGGGTCATGTCGCAGCGGGTTTGTAAGAGGTGTAAGAACGCTATAATAGAAGGCTTTCCCCTTGCTGCACCACATCCGACGCTGTGGGTAGCTTTTTTAACACTGCTACGCAAGTTGCGGTTAAACAAAGTCTAGTTACCAGGCTTAAATCCTTAAGGAGTGTTTATGCGTCATTACGAGATCGTCTTGCTGATCCACCCGGACCAAAGCGAGCAAGTTCCAGCCATGCTGGAGCGTTATAAAACCATGATTACCTCAGCGAACGGCAAGGTACACCGTGTGGAAGATTGGGGCCGCCGCCAACTGGCGTACCAAATCAACAAGCTGGCCAAGGCGCACTACCTGTGCGTCAACATCGAGGCCGACCAGGCTGTGATGGCTGAGCTGGAGCACGCTTTCAAATTCAACGACGCTGTGCTGCGCCACCTAACCGTGCTAGCCACCAAGGCTGAGACAGGCCCATCGCTGATGATGAAACAAGTTGAACGCGAAGAAGCCCGCAAGCTGCAGCAAGAGCAGTACGCTAACCAAGACCGCGGTGATCGCGGTGGTGACCGTGGCGAGCGTGGTGGTGACCGCGGCGGCGACCGTCCAGAGCGCGCTGAGCGCACCGAGCGCCAAGAGCGTTAATTGCACCAGCTAAACAGGAGTTGTGAATAAACTTATTTTGACCGCCAGCATTGCCGAGACCAGCGCCCAGCGCTACACCCCGGCAGGCATACCCGCACTAGACCTTACCCTCGAACACGAGAGTGAACAAGTCGAAGCAGGGCAGCTGCGCAAAGTCAAAGTCAGCGTGAAGGCCATTGCAGTGGGGCCGATGGCAGAAGTCATCAGCCAACAACCACTGGGTAGCAGTCACACATTTACAGGTTTTCTGGGCAGCACGCGCAACGCAAAAGGCACACTGTTTCATATTCAAGTTTTTGAACCCCTGACCTGAACGTCAGCTTTAAATTATTTAGGAGTCCATCATGGCCGGACCATCACGTTTTAAAAAGACCGACAAGCGCCCAAAGCGCCCAGCGCAAAACCTGCTGTTCAAGCGCAAGCGTTTTTGCCGCTTCACCGTTACCGGTGTAGAGCAAATCGACTACAAAGATGTTGACGTTTTGCGCGACTTTATCGCCGAAAACGGCAAAATCATTCCCGCACGCCTAACCGGCACCCGTGCGATTTACCAGCGCCAGCTGAACACCGCTATCAAGCGTGCGCGATTCCTGGCGCTCGTGCCGTACAGCGACCAGCACCGCGTGTAGTAGCAAAGGACACATCATGCAAATTATTCTTTTAGAAAAAGTGATCAACCTGGGCAATCTGGGTGAAATCGTCAGAGTTAAAGACGGCTACGCCCGCAACTTTTTAATCCCTGAACGCAAAGCCCGCCGCGCTACCGAGTCTGCCAAAGCAGAATTCGAAGCCAAGCGTGTTGACCTGGAAAAAGCCGCTGCAGTCAAGCTGGCAGCTTCACAGGGCGAGGGCGAAAAACTCAACGGTGCCACTGTTAAAGTGTCGCAAAAAGCAGGTGTTGACGGCCGTTTGTTCGGCTCGGTCACTAACCATGACATCGCTGAAGAATTGGGCAAAATGGGCTTTAAAGTCCTCAAATCCCAAGTGCGCATGCCCACCGGCCCTATCAAAGTGGTGGGCGACAGCAAAGTGGGCGTGTCATTGCACACCGACGTATTGGTGGAAGTGACCGTGTCGGTACTGGGCGAAACCGCTTAATTACCCACTGCAAGTTCATCCCCAAAGCCCCGCGTGCATAACGCGGGGCTTTTTTTATGGGGCGGCTAGATTCAGGTGCAAAATAGACCAGCGGCAGCCACAGGCTAGATGCCCAGATTAAATAATAAAATGAACTGTGAGAGGTTTTAAGATGATTATTCCTTATTACTGGGCCGAGGGCCGTGCCCAGCAGCAGCATTTGGGCAAACAAATTACTGTGCGCCGGTTTGGTTGGTCCAACCACAGCGATGCCGATGCACAAACCATGGCAGACCAGCGTGCGCAGCAGGCTTTAGAGCGCATTGTCTCGGGCGAGCAGCTAGCGCGGCGTGAGCCTAAATCGGCTTATAACGGAGCCGACGGTGTGCCGATTCGTGAAGAAATCATCAGCGAGCATGGCGACACGGTGGTGACCCGCAATGCCTACGGTGCGCGCTGCCTGAACACGCCGAATGTGTTTTTTGCTGATATTGATTTTAAATTTGAATCACCCACATCATCCAGCCATACATTTAGCATTTTCAGTTCGGTGTGGCTTGGGTCGATGGCGCTGGCTTGGGTGCTGGGCTGGTTAAGCTGGCCGGTTGCTGTAGGCCTGTTGATGTTGGCTTTGGTGATAACGGCCTTGATTGCATCAGCTTTGGCTAAACGCAAGCAAGCTGCTGCTGCCGCAGCGCCCGTAGTGCTTAGCGCCCCCGAAGTGGCTGCCAAGCAACGGGTACAAGCGTTTTTAGACACGCACCCCGGCTGGGGTTTTAGGTTGTACCGTACGCCCGCAGGCCTACGCCTGATGGCTACGCACCAAACCCTATTGCCGCACGACCCTGAAGTAGCGCTGGCGCTGCAGGAACTGGGAGCCGACCCGCTGTACACAGCGATGTGTCTTAAGCAAAACTGCTTCAGAGCACGGCTAACGGCCAAACCTTGGCGCATAGGTGTGCACAAGCACATGCGCCCAAGCCCTGGAGTGTGGCCTGTAGCGCCTGAACGCCTGCAAGAGCGGCAAACTTGGGTGCTGGCATATGAAAAAGCGGCTGCATCATTTGCCGCTTGCCGCTATGTAGAAACGCTAGGTCACCCCAGCGTGCACTTTGAAGTGTCGGCTGTCATGGCCTTGCATGATGACCAATGTCAAGCTGATAGTAGCCTGCAGATTGCCTAAGCCGCTCACTATGTAAGAGCTAACGCTCCACCAGTTGGTCTATTGGCCTACCAACTGGTACAGCGCGTTGCCATCGCCATTGTCTTTGAGCAATTTGATATTGGCGTGGTTAACTAAATACTTGGACGCTGCGCTGGCCGATACAAACGTCATGCTGATGCCTGACACGCTTTGAATGCGCCAGTTGTTGTCGGCACTGGGGTTGAACTTAGGGTTGGCGGCTAAGTACTCTACCAAGGCTTCGCGGTTTTCTTCGGGTGCGTCGATGATGACTTTGGCCGCCGTCAAACCCGGGAAGTTGCCACCGCCATAAGCGCGGTAGTTGTTGGTCGCGACGATAAATTTAGCGGCATCATCTATTGGTTTGCCGCCGTAGCTTAAGTTCACCACGCGGCGCGCTGTGGCATTGGCTACGGCGCCTTTACCGTCGTATTTAGCGGCTTGGGTTAAATCCAGCTCGTAGTTCACGCCGTCAATCGTGTCAAAGTTAAACGACGGGAATGCCGGGTTAATCAGGTCTTGCTGCGCAGCACCTTTGGGGTCGATCTGGTTAAATTGCCCAGCTGACATTTCTAGCCATTCGCGCACTTCAGCGCCGGTCAACAGCATGGCTTTAAGGGTGTTAGGGTAGATGTACAGGTCGGCCACGTTTTTAATGGCAATTGGGCCTGTGGGTATGTCGGTGTAGTAGGTGGGGCCTTGGCGGCCACCAGCTTTAAATGGTGCGGCAGCGGACAGCACCGGGTACTTGGCGTAGTCGGTGCCTTGGATGGCTTTTTTCACATAGGCAGTTTGCGCGTTCGACACCACTTGCACGCTAGAGTCGTCGGCCACTTGGGCAAAGTAGCTGTAGATGGGTGCACTGGTCTCAGCTACTTTGCCGCGCACGTAGGCTAGGGTGTCGGCATGCTCGGTGGCAATGGCGGCCTCGACCATCGGGTCGGCTTCTACGGTGGGTTTTTTGGCTACTTTGTCAAAGATGGGGCGAATGCTGGACTGGCTATTTTTTACCGCCCATTTGCCACTGGTGTTGTCTAGTGTGAGGTCAATTACGCCCAGGTGGTCGCCCCAGCGTCCGGGCATCACGGCTGCCACGCCGTTGATGGTGCCGCGTGCTGCATCCACTTTCGGGTAGCTGGCAAATGCAGCGCTGGGGAACTCGGCATGGGCATGGCCAAACAAAATAGCATCAATACCCGGCACCTCGGCCAGCTTAGACACAGCGTTCTCAGCAAAGGCGGCTACTTCGCCTTTTTCAAAGCCTGAGTGGGGAATGGCCACTACCAGTTGCGCACCCTTGGCTCGCATTTCGGGCACGTATTTTTGGGCTACTTGCACCATGTCGCGGGCAATCACTTTGCCGCTTAAATTTTGTCGGTCCCATTGCATGATTTGTGGTGGTACGAACCCAATCACACCAACCTTTATGGCGTGCTTAACACCTGTAGTGTCAACAAAGCTGCGCTCCAAAATAAGGTAGGGCGTGAAGGCATGTTTAGCGTTTGCGCCGTCTTTGTCTTTGTCGTCTACAAATACGTTGGCGTTAACGTACGGAAATTTGGCTGTAGCAATCGTGCGGCGCAAAAAATCCAGGCCAAAGTTAAATTCGTGGTTGCCCAGGTTGCCTGCGTCGTAGCCTAGCTGGTTCATCACCTTATAAGCCGGGTGCACCTCGCCAGATTTGAGTGGTTTTATTTTGGCCACCATGTCGCCCAATGGGTTGCCTTGTATCAAGTCACCATTGTCAAACAGCAGGCTGTTGGCAGCCTCGGCGCGTGCGGCTTTTAGCAAGGTGATCGACTTGGCCAAGCCGAACGCATCGGTTTTTTTGTCTTGGTAGTAGTCATAGTTCAGCAAATTCATGTGAACGTCGGTCGTCTCCATGATGCGCAGCGCTATTTCTGCGGCGTGAACCGACCCCAGCAGCAGCGCTGATGCGGCCAAAACTGCAACGGTTGATTTAGGTTTGAATGGTTTGATGTGCATGGTATTTCTCCTCATGCAGCATCGTAATAGACAAACCAAACACAGGTTTGACTGTTACTTCTACGGCCATCTAATGGCTGCCTGTGCCCTGTGCAGGCACGACTGAGTTGGCTGGCACTGCAGACCGCAGCCGCAGGCGTACATGGAGAGCGCAGGCGGCAAACAGTGTGCAGCACAGCAGTACCTGCACCATAGCGTAGTAGTTGCTGGGCGCTTTGTCGCTGTAGGCGCGTACGGCACCTTCGGTAAAGTACAGCCACACCATCAGGCTTACCCAGCGGTAGGTGTACATTTTGTTTTTCAAAATGCCCGCCAAAGGCAAGCACAGCGGCAACACTTTCAGTACCAACAGCGAGCCACCTGGGCGCAAGGGCGCCAGCCACAGCTCCCAAGCCAAGCCCAGCACAATCATGCCCAACAGGCTGCCCACGGCCAACCAACGCGTCATATCTACAGAGTTTTTCATGCACAAATTACCTTATTTGGATGGCATGATACCGGGATGGATACCAAGTCTCATTTTTTAAGTCTATTTTGGATACAAACCAAGCTGCAATTGCGCGAACTGCTAGCCACGCTAAAGGTGTTTCCGTGGCGCAATACTGCTGCGGTGTTGCTAGAGCGCTTTAGGGAAGACCGACTAGGCTTAACTGCTAGCAGCTTGACGTTTACCACCACTATCGCACTTGTGCCGCTGTTCACCGTTATATTGGCCATTTTTACGGCGTTTCCCATCTTCTCAAAAATGCAGGGCGTGCTGCAGCAATGGCTGATAGAAAGCTTGGTGCCCGACAACATTGCCCGCAACGTGCTGGGCTACCTTACCCAGTTTGCCAGCAAGGCATCACGATTGGGCGCGGCAGGCTTGGCCCTGCTGCTGGTCACGGCTTTGGCTTTGATTTTTACGATTGACCGCACATTAAACAGTATTTGGCGTGTCAGGCGCATCCGCCCCTTTGCCCAGCGCTTGCTGGTGTACTGGGCTGCATTGACCTTGGGGCCAGTGCTGCTGGCCGCCAGTTTGACTATCACTTCGTACGCGTTGTCGGCGTCTAAAGACATGGTAGGGTTCTTGCCTGGTGGTTTGCGCTTGCTGCTAGACGCGTTAGAGTTTGTGCTGCTGGCAGCGGGCATGGCTGCGCTGTACAAATACGTGCCCAACACGCAGGTTAAGCGCGCACATGCCTGGACGGGCGGTGTTTTCGTAGCCGTAGGCTTTATGGCGGCTAAAAAGGTGTTGGCTATTTACCTTGCTTCTGTGCCTACTTATTCGGCCATCTACGGTGCATTTGCCACCGCGCCTATCTTGCTGTTGTGGATTTATATTGCATGGGTCATCGTGCTACTGGGCGCTGTCATTGCAGCTTACTTGCCCAGCTTGCTGCAAGGCGTTAAACGCCGCGGTGGTACACCGGGCTGGCGCTTTACGCTGTGTATAGAAATTATCCAGCACCTGCACCGCGCCCGTACGTCGCCTGCCAAGGGCCTCACCATTGCGCAGCTAGGCGCTGCCATGCAAGTAGATGCGCTGCAAATAGAGCCGGTGATGGCGATACTGTCTGCCCAAGATTACGCCAGCGAAATAGCCGATGGCAGTGGGCGCTACGTGATGCTGTGCGAACCAGAGCAAATTGCTATGGCACCGCTAGTAGACAAATTGCTGCTGGCACCTTCTGCAAATGTGCAAGGATTTATTAACCGCAGCGCCACGGGTACGCTGACAGCACGGGATGTGATAAGGTAAAGAATAGTATAGAAGGAGAATTTTTTGGCAAAAAACAAAAGCATTTTTTACTCTGAAAAGATTGAGCGATATTTTCTATCGCCCGATGATGCTAAAGTTTATGACGTAGAAAATTCCACAAACGTATGGGCAGAAAAAAACAGCTTTGATGCGCTGACGGATATGCAATATTCAGGCAAAAAGCTGACTTTGCAATTTACTGCCAAAACCTACGAATATTTTCGCATATGGGTTGTATGTCATGCCTTAACGTTAATAACACTAGGTATTTACGGGCCCTGGGCACGCACTCGAAAAGCCGAATTTTTAGGGCGGAACTGGTTGCTTGAGGGGCAATCGTTCCAAGTATGCTTCGTACCTGTTGCACTGTTACGTGGACGTATTTTGATGCTAATTTTATTTTTAGCTATTTACATCACTAACTTGTGGAATCCTTGGTTAACGCCGCTGTTTACGGTAGCAATTTTCCTAGTAGCACCATGGTTATTGGCAAACAGTTTTGCATTTCGTTGGAGAACCCTGACGTATCGAGATATACGATTTGACAGCAACAATCAGTCATCTCCATTAAGGCGGCCATTAATAACACTAGGATTATGGCTCGCGGTCAATCAAATACCGCTTTATTCTGTCACTTTGATAGATCTAATTAAATATAGTTTACCCAAAGCTCTCATGTGGATGCTGGCATCTATTTTCATTTCTGTCTATGTTTGGTCAGGTGCTACTTCTGCACTAACGCATTACAGATTTTCTCAAGCGCGATGGGGTGACACAAGCTTCACTTTGAGTATCAGCCCGCAAGAGTTGCTTCGCCACACCGCAAAAATCTTGTTTTCATTTCCTCTAATTATATTTTTCATAAGTATGATTTTAATATTTGGCGCGGTGTCGCAGATTGGTAATCGCGACGCTATAGCTGCTGCGTCAGTTATTTATTATTTAGTTTTGGTTGTGTATGCAGCAACTTTCGCTAGGGGGAGGCGAATCAATTTCGTCTTGCATCGCATGTCCGTAGGCGGAATGACATTCAGCAGCACGATTAGTCCTACCAAGGCGGGTTTATTGACAGCAGGTTATGCGCTCTTGGCTACGCTAACGCTAGGACTTTCAATACCTTGGAGTACGGTTCACTTTAATCGTTGGCGATCAAAACATATTCAAATCTATTTGGACGGTGATTGGACTCAATTTTCGAGTCAAACTAATTTGCAAAAACCGTCAAGTGCTTTGGATGAATTAGGTAATTCACTGGATATGGAGGTTGGAATATGAATCGCATCAGTATCACTGTTGACCGAGCTATTGCCTCGTCTTGGATTCCGTTACTTTGCACACTATTTGTATTTTTAGTCCCTGTCTCGATAGTAATTTGGGGCATACCAGCAGCTGGAAATTTAGTAGCTAGTCATATGCCTGTGGTCTGGGAACACAAGCTGGGTCGTTATGTACTGAATGTTGTCGATATGCAGACAGAGCCTACAAAACTCAGCTCAGCCAAACAGGTAATTTATGAAAATCGCATTAAAAAGCTAGCTAATTTAGCTGGATTGCCATCACTCGAGATATATTTTCGACATGCACCACCAAATGCGTTTGCAATTCCAGGCAACATCATTGTGATAACCGATGGCTTGATCGATTTAATGGATGATGCCGAGGTAGTAGATGCTGTGATAGCGCACGAGCTAGGTCACTTGCAGTTACGGCATGGTCTACAACGTATTGTCAGTATGAATTTGTTCAGCACATTGGTATTGCGCATGAATGGCCAAGATAGCACTGCAGCAACGACGGGTAACGTTTTAGCTAGCTTAACACTTTTTCCATTTTTCAGCCGAGAAAATGAAAGTCAAGCAGATAGTTACGCGTTTGCACTTTTAAATAAAAATGGGCAGTCGCCACTGCTATTTGCCAAAGCCATGATCAAACTCAGCGAGTTAAAGAATAATAATAAATCAAATGAAGTCGGTTACTCAGATAGTTACCCGCCGACTCAACAGCGTATAAAATTTGCCGAAGCTGCTGCTATGAATATTAAAAACTAATTTTTCACGTTTAAATACCATCTCGGCTCACATCGCTGCCTATGCACGGCACTTAAACTTCGCCGCCAAATTTTTTGATTAAATTGGCGATATATTTTTCTACTAATTTTTCAAACTCGCCTTGTACCACGGGGCCGACGATCATTTTCATCAGGCCGGGTAGGGGCACGTCGACCACGCCCTTGATACCCAGTGTGATGCCGGTGGATTTTTTGTTGTCGGTAATTTTCCAGTTGCCGCCCACTTGCGCGTTGCCCACGCCTTTAACAGGTGTCCACACCACCGTGCCTTTGGCTTTATTGCTAACGTACTTGCTGGCGTACACGGTTTGGATGTTGACCTGGGCGGTGCCTACTTTTTCCATCTCCCATTTGTACACTCCGTCGCCCATGTCTGTCAGCTTGTCTACCTTGGGAAAGTGGCTGACTGAGGTGGGTACGTCGGACAGCACTGCAAACACATCTGCGGCTTTGGCTTTGACTTCAAACTCGTAAGCTAAGTCAATGTCTACATTAATGGCCATGGTGTCTGTCCTTTTGCGGGTGTATTGTGGATAAGTAGTCTGAACTTGAGGTTAGCAAGTTTATGGTGTGTGGGCAACAGTGAATATCTGTAGAGCTTCATCGCTGCAAATGCTATATGGGTATTAAAAATATTTTTTAATCATCTCAATTACCAGCTCTTGCATGGCTTTTTGCGTCAAGGTGGCTGGGCGTTGCGCGCTGCTGGCCAGTGCCAAGCGGCTTCGCAGGCCACTAACTGGCCGCATGCTGTAGCGCTCTGGGTGGGCTGCAGTGCGCACTGCGTTAGCTGGCAAGATGGCCGAGCCTGCATTGTCAGCCACTAAATCTAGTGTGGCGGCGACACCGTCGATTTCTAGCGCAATGGTCAGTCGCTTGCCCACAGCGCTTAGCTCAGCCTCTACCAGTGAGCGCAATGCATTGGGCCGGGTGGCAATAATCAGCGGGACCGTGGCCACGTCGCGTAAGCTAATGCCTTGGCCTTCTTTGCTGCGCTGGCTTTCATGCTGTACCAGCATCAGGTCTTCTTCTACCAATTCAACCAGCTCTACATCGGGGCTGGGCATCGGGTTGTACAGCACGGCAATATCTAAGCGTCCCACAGTTAAAGACTCTTGCATGGCCACCGACAGGCCTTCGCTGATCGACAAGGATGCTTCGGGCATTTTTTCTTTGAAGGCGCGAATCAAAAGTACAGTTAATACCTTGGCTACGCTGGTAGGTAAGCCAACGGCTACGCGGCCTGCTAAACCACCGCGCACACGGCCTAAATCTTCACGCGCACGCTGCACTTGGTGCAATATGCCGCGTCCGTGCTCTAGCAGCATCTTGCCTGCCTCAGTAGTGGTTGCTCCGCGTCCGTTGCGCACTAGCAGGTTTTGCCTAAGCTCTACCTCTAGCAGCCGCACTTGGCGACTTAGCGCAGGCTGGGCGATGTTGAGCGCGACAGAGGCGCGGGTGAAGCTGCCTAACTCGGCTACGCGCACAAAATATTCGATTTGTTTGAGGTCCATGGTTTAGTTTATTAGCATAACTAAGTTTCGGCTATAAGTGTTTGTTCTAGCAGCTAGGGGGGTGGTTCCATAGCACGAAAAGCGCTCGACATGGACAATTCTGACTACTTTATAAAGCAACTACAAGCTTCATGCAAACGGCGATACCCTGCTACTTTATGCGCGGCGGCACTTCTAAAGGCGCTTTTTTCTTAGAAAGTGACCTGCCAGCCGACGCAGCCACACGCGACCGCGTGCTATTGGCCGTAATGGGGTCACCCGACAAGCGACAGATCGACGGTTTGGGTGGTGCACATCCGCTGACGTCGAAAGTAGGCATTGTGCGCAAGAGTTCTACGCCGGGTGTCAAAGTGGATTTTTTGTTCGCACAACTACAACCCGACAAAGATACCGTAGACACTACTCCTAATTGCGGCAATATGTTGGCCGCTGTAGTTCCATTTGCTGTCGAACGCGGCTTAATTGCAGTACAGGGCACAACAACTTTAGCGCGCGTGTTGACGCTGAACACCGGCATGCAATGTGATGTGACCGTGCACACGCCCGGTGGTATGGTGGAATACGAAGGCGATGCACGAATTGATGGCGTGCAAAGTACGTCGGCTCCAATCACGATTAACTTTTTAGACACTGCGGGGTCGGTGTGTGCAGGATTGTTGCCCACTGGTAGCGTTAAAGACACTGTCCAAGTGCAGGGCGAGGGGTTTGCTACGTTTTCTGTTGACGTTACTTGCATTGACAACGGCATGCCTTTGGTGATCATGCGCGCAGCAGATGTAGGCCGCACAGGCTATGAAAGCGTGGCAGACCTCAATGCGGACAGTGAATTGAAAGCTAAACTCGAAGCTCTGCGTTTGAAGGTGTCGCTACAAATGGGTTTGGGCGACGTAGCCCAAAAAAATTATCCTAAGATGACTTTGATTGCCACGCCCCGGAATGGCGGTAGTATCACCACCCGCAGCTTTATTCCGCATGTATGCCACGACGCGATTGGCGTGCTGGCAGCGGTCACCGTGGGTACTGCCTGCGTGTTGCAAGGCTCGGTGTGCGAAGGTATTGCGGTGATGCCTAGTGGCGCGTCGAAAATAATATCAGTAGAGCATCCCACCGGAGAATTTAGCGTAGAGCTGGAAACCGATCCTGTAAATCCACAAACCGTCACCAAAGCGGCACTCCTGCGCACAGCGCGCCTCATCATGCGCGGTGAGGCGATGGTGCCTGCTAGTGTGTGGGCGGGCTAAGCATTTGAATACCAAGTTTCCGGCCGCGAAGGTTGCGCGAAGAACGCGAAAGAAGAAAAATTTAAAAGTTAAAAGTTAAAAGTTAAAAGTTAAAAAATTTATAGAATTAATTTGAAATTTATAAGCTAATACTTTTTTGCATTCTTTTAGCGTCCTTCGCGTCCGAGAGCCCGATTTAATCTCTGATAACCAACCACTATGAGCCAAGAAAAACCGTTAGTAATCGACTGCCACGGCCACTACACCACAGCACCCAAGGCTTTAGAAAACTGGCGCATTCGGCAAATCGCCGGTATCCAAGACCCTGCCATGATGCCCAAAGTAGCCGACCTGAAAATCAGCGACGATGAACTGCACGAATCGATTGAGCAAAACCAGCTGCGTTTGATGAAAGAGCGCGGCAGCGACCTGACTATTTTTAGCCCACGTGCCAGCTTTATGGCCCACCATATTGGCGATTTCAACGTGTCTAGCACTTGGGCGGCTATTTGCAACGAGCTGTGCCACCGCGTAAGCCAGCTGTTTCCCGACCACTTTATCCCCGCTGCCATGCTGCCGCAGTCGCCTGGCGTGGACCCTAACACATGCATTCCTGAACTAGTGAAATGTGTGGAGCAGTACGGCAACGTAGGCATTAATTTAAACCCAGACCCGTCGGGTGGCCACTGGACATCGCCACCGCTTAGCGACAAGCACTGGTACCCGATCTACGAGAAGATGGTGGAATACGACATTCCAGCCATGATTCATGTCAGCACTAGTTGCAACGCTTGTTTTCACACCACGGGGGCGCATTATTTGAACGCTGATACAACAGCGTTTATGCAGTGCCTGACCAGCGATTTATTCAAAGACTTTCCCACATTGAAATTTTTAATTCCCCATGGCGGCGGAGCGGTCCCCTACCACTGGGGGCGTTTTCGTGGCCTAGCGCAAGAGCTGAAAAAGCCCTTGCTCAAAGATCACTTGCTCAACAATATTTTCTTTGACACTTGCGTCTACCACCAGCCGGGAATTGACCTACTGACTAAAGTTATTCCCGTAGACAACATTTTGTTTGCCAGCGAAATGATTGGTGCGGTGCGCGGCATTGACCCAGAGACAGGCCATTATTACGACGATACCAAACGCTATATCGAATCGTCGACGCAGCTGAATGAATCACAAAAATACCAAATCTACGAAGGCAATGCCCGGCGTGTGTTCCCGCGCTTGGATGCTGCCTTAGCCAAGAAAGGGCAATGAGATGTACGAACTAGGCGTTGTGTACCGTAACATTACCCGCGCAGACAAAGCTTCAGCCGAAGCACTGGCCGCCTTGGGCAGTGCCACGGTGCATGAAGCAATGGGCCGGGTAGGTCTGATGAAGCCCTTCATGCGCCCTGTATACAGCGGCGCACAGGTTAGCGGTACGGCAGTTACCGTGCTGCTGCACCCGGGCGACAACTGGATGATGCATGTCGTGGCCGAGCAAATCCAACCCGGCGACATTGTGGTGGCGGCTGTGACGGCAGATTGCACCGATGGCTATTTTGGCGATCTGCTGGCGACATCTTTCCAAGCGCGTGGCGCGCGTGCGCTGATTATTGATGCGGGTGTGCGCGACGTTAAAACTTTGCAAGCAATGAACTTCCCGGTGTGGAGTAAAGCTATCAGCTCTAAGGGCACTATCAAGGCCACGCTAGGTTCAGTCAACATTCCTGTGGTGTGTGCTGGCATGCTGGTCACGCCGGGCGACGTGATTGTGGCTGATGATGATGGCGTGGTCTGTGTGCCGGCTGCCATGGCCGTCAAGACGTTAGAGGCAGCACAAAAACGCGAAAGCTTTGAAGGTGAAAAACGGGCTAAGCTGGCCTCGGGCATCTTGGGCCTGGATATGTATAACATGCGCGAACCCTTGGCTAAAGCAGGCTTGCGTTATGTCGATTAACAACCTGCAATTTGACAAAACACCTGGCTGGCTAGACTGGTACAGCGGCCCAACTAAGCCGCGCTTTAAACTGCCTGCCGGCGCAGTGGATGCCCACTGCCATGTATTTGGCCCAAGCGCAGAGTTTGCCTATGCACCCGAACGCAAGTACACGCCGTGCGATGCCAGCAAAGCGCAGTTGTTTGCACTACGTGACCATTTAGGCTTTGATAAAAACGTGATTGTGCAAGCCACCTGCCACGGCGCAGACAACCGCGCCATGGTCGACGCCTGCCGCGCATCACACGGTAAGGCGCGAGGCGTAGCTACCGTTAAGCGCAGCATTACCGACCAAGAGTTGCAAGACATGCACGACGCAGGCGTGCGCGGTGTGCGGTTTAACTTTGTCAAACGCTTGGTAGATTTCACACCCAAAGACGAGTTGATGGAGATTGCCAGCCGCATCGCCAAGCTAGGATGGCATGTGGTGATTTATTTTGAGGCTGTAGATTTACCCGAGCTGTGGGACTTTTTTACCATGCTGCCTACCACCATCGTGGTGGACCACATGGGCCGCCCAGATGTAAGCAAGCCAGTGGATGGGCCAGAGTTTGAGCTGTTTGTAAAGTTTATGCAACAGCACCCTAATGTGTGGAGCAAAGTAAGCTGCCCAGAGCGCCTAAGCGTTACTGGCCCCAAGGCATTGCAGGGCGAACAAAATGCTTACCAAGACGTCATCCCGTTCGCGCGCCGTATTGTTGAAACCTTCCCAGACCGCGTGCTGTGGGGCACCGACTGGCCGCACCCCAACCTGAAAGACCATATGCCTGATGACGGCCTGCTAGTAGACTTTATCCCGCACATTGCTGTGACCGAAGAGCTGCAGCGCAAGCTATTGGTGGACAATCCTACTCAGTTGTATTGGAAAGATGAATGTCTCTAGATAAGCCTTACCTTGATGTGCCTGGCACGACGCTGTTTGACATGGATGAATCTCGCAAGGGCTTTCACCTGAACCAGTTTTGCATGAGCTTGATGAAAGCTGAGAACCGCGAACGCTTCAAAGCGGATCAGCGAGCCTATGTTGACGAGTGGCCAATGACTGAAGAGCAAAAACAGGCTGTGTTGGCGGTGGATTTAAACCAAGCTATCAAGCTGGGTGGCAACATTTATTTTCTAGCCAAGCTGGGTGCCACACATGGCAAAAGCTTTCAGCAAATGGCAGGCAGCATGACAGGTATGACCGAGGACGAATACCGCAACATGATGATCGCCGGTGGCCGGTCGATTGAAGGCAACCGCGTGGTAGGTGAGGGCGGAACCGCACAAGCCCATCGCCAGCCACAAGGCGCTGCACACAGGGAAAAGAACTAAACATGGCACGCATTACCGCCAGCGTATTTACCTCGCATGTACCTGCTATAGGCGCAGCAATGGACTTGGGCAAAACGCATGAGCCTTATTGGCAACCGCTGTTTAAGGGGTACGAATTTTCTAAGCAATGGTTGCAGGACAACCCACCCGATGTCATCTTGCTGGTATTTAACGACCACGCCACCGCATTCAGCCTAGAGATGATTCCCACCTTTGCTATCGGCTGCGCCGCAGAATATGCGGTAGCCGACGAAGGCTGGGGCCCGCGCCCGGTGCCTAAAGTGATCGGCCATCCCGAGCTGGCAGCGCACATTACGCAGTCGGTCATTCAAGACGATTTTGACATCACCATCGTCAACAAGATGGATGTAGACCATGGGCTGACCGTGCCGCTGTCGCTGATGTGCGGCCAACCCGATGCATGGCCGTGCCCGGTGATACCCATTGCGATTAACGTGGTGCAATACCCTGTGCCCTCCGGCAAGCGCTGCCTTAATTTAGGCAAAGCTGTTCGCAAAGCCGTCGAATCGTTTGACAAAGACCTTAATGTGCATATCTGGGGTACCGGCGGCATGAGCCACCAGCTACAAGGCCCGCGTGCAGGCTTGATCAACAAAGCATTTGACGCTGCCTTCATGGACACCATGATTGCCGACCCCGAGCAGCAAGCCGCCATGCCGCATATTGACTATGTACGCGAGGCCGGTAGCGAGGGCATTGAGCTGGTGATGTGGCTGGCCGCACGCGGTGCCATGGCCGATTTAAACGGCGGCAAAGCACCTAAAGTTATACACCGCTTCTACCATGTGCCCGCGTCGAACACGGCGGTGGGCCATTTGATTCTAGAGAACCCTTTATGAAGACGATTAAAGTAGCCTTGGCAGGCGCAGGCGCTTTTGGTATCAAACACATCGAAGGTATTAAAAATATCGAAGGTGTAGAAGTGGTGTCTCTTGTTAGCCGAGACTTAGACAAGACCAAAGAAGTGGCCGCCAAATACGGTATTGGTCATGTCACTACCGATTTAGCCGACAGCTTGGCTTTAAAAGAAGTCGACGCCGTCATCTTGTGCACCCCCACGCAAATGCACGCTGCGCAAGCTATGGCGTGCATGCAAGCGGGCAAGCATGTGCAGGTAGAAATTCCGTTAGCCGACAGCTGGGCCAGCGCGCAAGCCGTGGTGGATATGCAAAGACAAACTGGCCTGGTAGCGATGTGCGGCCATACCCGCCGCTTTAACCCTAGTCACCAGTATGTGCACCAGCAGATTGAGTCGGGTAAGTTCAATGTGCAGCAGATGGATGTGCAAACCTACTTTTTTCGTCGCACCAATATGAATGCGTTGGGTCAAGCGCGCAGCTGGACCGACCATTTGCTGTGGCACCATGCGGCGCACACGGTAGATTTATTTGCTCATCAGTGCTGTGCACCTATCGTTAAGGCCAATGCGCTGCAAGGGCCAATTCATCCCACTTTAGGCATTGCGATGGACATGAGCATTCAGCTCAAAGCGGCCAATGGTGCGATTTGTACTTTGAGTTTGAGCTTTAACAACGATGGGCCTCTGGGCACTTACTTTCGCTACATTGGTGATACGGCAACTTATCTTGCGCGCTACGACGATTTGTTTAATGGCAAGGACGAGAAGATTGACGTTAGCCAGGTAGATGTGTCTATGAACGGTATTGAGCTGCAAGATCGCGAGTTTTTTGCTGCTATTGCACAAGGGCGTGAGCCTAATAGCAGCGTAGCTAAAGTGCTGCCTTGCTATAAAGTGCTGCATGATCTTGAGCAGCAACTGTTGGCCTAACCTTACTATTAATTGCATAGCTGGCTGAGCAGTATTTACGGGATTTATGGATTGTTTTCTTGTTGAAATTTTGTGGTGTTTGCACTAGGTTGGTCGTTGGGCTAGCGTGCGCACCTGAGAGCTGGACTCGAGCCGGGCATCTCGCTGCAAAAATACTCCGCAAACACGCGCGAACTGAGATGTTTGATTCGCTAGCTTGAACAACGCGCGTCTTGCTGCGTATTTTTCATCGAGACGGACCCGACTCGTCACATGGTCCTTTGCTTGGTTTTAGCAGCCCGCGTTTCGGTTATGGTTTTGATGAGGCTAGGTTTTTTGAACAGCCCGTGCTTCGGATGGGTGCAATTGGGGTCAGAGCAAAATTTCGTTGGTGTTGGGTGTCGCGCTGGATGCAGAGGTTTCTTGAATTTTAATCTGACCCCAAATGCTGAAACCGGCGACTACCGGTAGCGCGTCACTTTGACTGCAAGTGATGTGGTCTATGCCGATCGACCGATTTCTGGTACCCCAGTATGAGGGCGATTGGCATGCACCACATCACCACCCAGCGACTAAGCTAGAAACGAGACCTCAGAATTCAGAGATTAGGCTGGCCACAACGCTTAGTAAAAACAAAAAGATCAAAACTGCTTTAGATTAAACTGAATCTCATGCACTACATCAGCACCCACGACGGCCATACACCCGTCGTGCTCGACTCGCCCCACAGCGGCACCCATTACCCGTCAGACTTCGGCTACGTGTGTGACCTGGTCACGCTGCGCAAAGCCGAAGATACGCATGTAGAAAAGTTATATGCCTTTGCACCCGAACTGGGTGCGGCATGGTTAGAAGCGCATTTTCCGCGTAGTTATTTGGACGCTAACCGCAATACCACCGAGGTAGACTTTGCCATGCTAGACGGCCACTGGCCGCATTCTGATGCTTCTAATGATGCAGCAATTTTGTCTAAACTGCGGCTAGGCAAGGGCTTGATCTGGCGCGCCACAGATGATGGTGTGCCCATGTACGACCGCCGCTTGACGGTGGCCGAGGTAGAGGCTCGCATTACCAATTGTTGGCAGCCTTACCACGCTGCAGTAGGCCGCGCCATTGACGCTGCGCATGCGCGCCATGGCTACAGCATTCACATCAACTGTCACAGCATGCCCGCAGTGGCTAGCAGCCACGCTACAGATTTCCCCGGCATGGTGCATGCTGATTTTGTGCTGGGCAACCGTGACAATACCACTGCAAGTTCAGCCTTGGTGCACTGCATACAAGCGCTGCTGGAGAAGCAAGGGTATAGCGTAGCTATCAACCACCCGTACAAAGGCGTCGAGCTGGTGCGCCGCTACGGCAACCCTGCGCAGCACCGCCACAGTGTACAGGTAGAGATTAACCGCAAGCTGTACATGAACGAAGACACGCTAGAGATGACGCAAGGCTTCCATGCGTTGCAAATGCATTTGCAGGCTATGGTGCAACTGCTGATAGTGACCGATCCGCGCACGTTGTAAGAGCTGCAGTCACAGTTGGGCAATCACGTTACTATCTATGGCATGATTACATTTTTCAACCCTGACCATCAGCTTCACGCACCCGAGTATGAGTTTTACCGTGGCCAGCGCGTGCCATGTTTTGAAAAGCCCGTGCGAGCTGACTATGTGCGCACACAACTGCTAGCGCGTGGTCATGCCTTGCAAGCACCCGATGTGGACAGCACGCCGGTGCTGGCACAGGTGCACACCGCACGCTACCTGCGATTTATACAAACCGCGTGGGCACAGTGGCTGGCGATGGACGCTAGTAGTGCAACCCATGCAAAAGAGCAACCTTTCCCCTCGGTGTGGCCTATCCGCACGCTGCGCAGCGACGCTGAGCCCGATAACTTTATTGCCAAGCTGGGTTTGTATTCGATGGACAACGGTACGCCGCTGGTGGTGGGTACTTGGGCTGCGGCTAAGGCCGGTGCCGACACGGCGGCCAGCGCGGCAGCAGCCATAGGTCAGGGCGTACACGCTGCGTTTTGTGCCACGCGTCCGCCGGGCCACCATGCGGGGGCCGACTTTATGGGTGGCTACTGTTTTTTAAACAATGCTGCAGTAGCCGCGCAAGCCTTGCGCAACCAAGGCTGCGCGCGCGTAGCCGTGCTAGACGTGGACTACCACCACGGCAACGGCACGCAAAGCATTTTTTATGACCGCGCCGATGTGCTGTTTACCAGTATCCACGGCAGCCCGTTGACTGAATATCCGTTTTACTTGGGCCATGCCGACGAGCTGGGCGAGGGCGCAGGCGAGGGTTTTAATTTGAACTTGCCCTTAGCCGCTGGCAGCAGCGTGCAGACATGGTTTGATGCACTGGAGCTAGCTTGCCAGCGTGTGGCGCAGCATGGCGCACAGGCGCTGGTGGTGTCGCTGGGCCTAGACACTTTTGCAGGCGATCCGATTTCAAAATTTGCATTGCAAAGCGATGATTTCACCCGCCTGGGTACGCGCATTGCAAAGCTGGGTTTGCCCACGGTGTTTATCCTCGAAGGCGGTTACGCTGCAGCCGAGCTGGGTGTGAACGCAGTCAACGTGCTGGATGGTTTTGAGCAAGCATGGACACGGTAGACATTGTTGTCATCGGCGCCGGTGTGGTCGGCCTGGCCGTGGCCCGCGCGCTGGCGCTGCAAGGGCGTGAGGTCATCGTTCTTGAAAAAGAAGCCGCCATAGGCCAAGGCGTTAGCGCACGCAATAGCGAGGTGGTGCATGCAGGTTTGCAGTACGCCAGTGGCTCGCTTAAAGCACAGCTATCGGTACGCGGCAAGCAGATGCTGTATGCCTATTGTGCAGAGCGCGGTGTCAACATCAGCCAATGCGGCAAGCTGGTGGTAGCCACCGATGCATCGCAACACCCCGCGCTGCATGCCATGCACACCAAGGCTACGGCTAACGGCGTGCCTACACGCTGGCTTAATGCCGCACAGGCCATGGCTATGGAGCCGCAGTTGCACTGCACGGCGGCGCTGCATTCGCCTACTACGGGCATTGTCGACAGCCATGCTTTGATGCTGGCGCTGCAAGGTGATTTAGAAAACGCGGGTGGTATGGTGGTTTTGAAAACTACCGTCACTGCAGTGCAATTATCCAAGGATAATAAGGCTGTAGGCCACGCAGTGACTGCTCAAGCAGCTATGGATAATGTAGTGTCACACTTACAGGCCAAAGTGATTATCAACGCTGCCAGCTTGCACGCCTGCGCTCTGGCCAGGTGCTTTACAGGGTTAGCCGCGCAATATATCCTGCGCGAATATTTTGCCAAAGGCAGCTACTACCAACTAGCGGGCAAGGCACCTTTTAGCCAACTAATTTACCCTGTGCCACAAGACGCGTGGCTGGGCGTGCACTTGACGCTAGATCTGGGCGGGCAGGCCAAATTTGGCCCCGATTTAGAGTGGCTTGATATTCAATCGCCCCAGCAGATTAACTACGCCGTAGACCCCGCGCGTGCGGCCAGCTTCTATGCTGCTGTACGTAAATACTGGCCTGCACTGCCGGACGGCGCGCTGCAGCCCAGCTACAGCGGCGTGCGCCCCAAAATCTACGGCCCCGGCATGGCCGCGCCCGACTTTCGCATAGACGGCCCCGCAGTGCATGGCATACCCGGCTTGGTTAACTTGTTTGGCATCGAATCGCCGGGCCTTACCAGCAGTATGGCGATAGGTGATTATGTAACTGCTATGCTACTGAATAAGTAGCTGCTTGAGCACACGTTACCTGCCCTATCGGCCAGTTTGGGTAATATTTGCCAAACCGGCAATATCATCTGTTTAGAGGATTGATTTGCAAGCCCCAGTGTTTTAAATTCGCAGTTCAACGTATTGCGAGGAGAAGACACCATGAGACTCTACAACCGCTATCTCATCACCTGTATGGCTGCTACGGTGGCCTGGGTGCTGGTGTGCGTGGTGGCGCTAGCGCTGTGGCTGGGCATCAGCACGCACGCACAGGCGCAGATGGCACCTAGCAGAGCATCACAAAACATTGCACAAAACTCGCGCGGGCCTGCGGCGTTTCCATCCCCCGGTGCCGTAGGCGTAGAACGCACTGCTATACAAAACACCGCGCAGTGCAACGACTACCAGCGCCAAGTGGAGCAACTGCAGCTGGTGATTCGACTGCAAAACCAAAAAATAGCGCTCTTGGCCAAAAAATAACAGCGTGATGTGACGCAAGGCACCCTAGCACCCACTTTAATTTACTGGAGAACACCATGTCACCTAAAACTATGGCGTCGCTCACCGCCACTGCCAGCACCGCACCGCCCGGCACCTTATTAATCGACACCAAAATTGCCCAAGCGCAGGAAAGTGCCGATTACTTTAGCAAGCTGATCACTGCGCAAGAAGTAGCACCTGTGCCCACGCCCGCCGTTAAAACCCCCTGGTGGACGGCAGACAGCGCGATGACCATCAGCGCCTGTGTGCTGGTGTTTGGCTTGTGCGTCATGCTGATGTCGGCACGTGCGCTGCTGCGCGGCATTCCGGCAGCCGCGGTGCTGCGTTTGTTTGGCATGCTTACCATTATCGTCATGTCGGTTTTTTTAATCGTCGCGGGCTACAACACCGAACAAGTAGCCCCGGTGGTGGGCCTGTTGGGCACGCTGGCTGGCTACTTGGTAGGGCGTAGTGCGTCTAGCGAGATTGCAGACAAGGTGAAAGCTACGCTGGCCCCGGCAGCCACTGCGCCACACCCTTGAACCTACCATCAGCACATTACGTATACTTTTGATTACAAAAGTTACCTATAAGACTTCAAATCTGGCACGCAGCTTGTAACGTTGTACGCACAACTTTACAGGGTCTGTATGCCTACCAACCTTACTTTATCGCCCCTTCGGCACTGGCTGCGCTGCGCTGTAGTAGGCTTGGGCGCGGTACTATTAGCTACGCAGCTTACAGGCTGCATTACTACGGCCACCCTGTTAGCCATCCAATACGCAGAGAAAATGCCGCCCTTTTGCAGCAAGCTGCCCAGCACCGAGCGCGCTATTACCGAGCGTTGCGGCGGCTACAAAGTGGGCCAAATAGATGCCAAAGATGTCAATGTGCGCGTTATGTCATCTTGCGCACTGACAAATTTTGCCAATCGGCCCAGCCTGTGGCATGGTTTACCCGAGCTTTTAGCCAAAGGTGCCACGCCTGAGGGCTGCCCCAAAGCCCCGCTACTGGCCATGGCCGAGGCCAATGCCTGCCCCGCATTCACCCAGATGGACGCCAGCACACTAGACGCCGTGCGCTGGCTGGCCGTGGCCGATGCGGCATCAGTATCGGGCCCCGTGCTGCGCATGCTGACCTGCCCCGAGGCTACCAGCGCGGGATTGAGCGCTGTAGCAGCGCAGTGGGCCGCGCAGGGCTATTTGGCCCCCAGCCATGTGAATTTTAGTGTGCTGTCCAGCATTCATCCCACCAGCTTGCTGCAGCCTTGGGTGCAAGACCTACTAACCGCAGGCCACCAGCCGCTGCGCGCCGTAGAAATGGACGCATCAGGCTACACGCAGGCCTTGGCCCAAGGCGACGTGGCTGCACTAGACTGGTGGACACAAAAGGCCCCCGCACTCGTACACCGTGTGCCATCCAAGGGCAGGGGCTACGTGCCTTGGCTGCCACTGGCCCGCACCATGAGCCCTGGCTTTGCTGCAGACGACGCTACACGTTTGCGTACCGCCCAATTTTTAATCGCACGCGGCGCCCGCATGGACGCCAGCTTGCCACACGAACGCAGCATTAGCGTAGGTGACTATGCCCGCAGCGTGCAACCGCAAATGTGGCCCGCACTGCAAACACTGTGGCAGCGCAGACAGGCTGAGCAGCCCGCACTAAACACCCAGTTAACTACCCAGCCTACCTTGCAGTCTGACGCCATCTTGGTCAGTACACTGCCATTAAACTAAACGGCCAATTTCTTCATTGTTTTCATGTCCTCCTCCTCCAAGGGGTGTTGTGCCGCTACTAGCCTCAGGGCTGGTAGCGGTTTTTTTTAGGCAATACAGGTACAGGTGGCAACAAGAACGCTCAAGGTTCTTCAAGGCTCTTCAAGGTACAGCACCGTGGTCACATAAAAATAATCCACCGTGTGCAAGGCCGAGCGTTGGCTAACCAACGTCTCGCGACTGCTCATGGTCACCGCGTAGCTGCGCCCGCCTGCGGTGTACACGCCATACGTGCGTTGCCCGCGCACATCGCGCGGCACAGATTCCCAGCCGCAGCAAATAAAACGCAGCCTGGGCATACCCGCCGTTTTAACCAATTGCGACTCTACCGTGCCCGCGTAGGCCCCTTTAACCCGGTAGTCGCTTTGCAAGGCCGCTACGCCGTACAAGCGCACCGGCCTGCAGCCGATAAACTCGAGGCCTTTAGTCTTATGCCCTAGCTTGGCCAAAAAATCCTCACACATCGGCGGGCCCGCCGTGTAGGTTGCACTGGCGGCACGGCTATGCACTACGCCGCAGCTGGCAAGCAATGCACATGCTGCTAATAAGCCGCGCCAGTGGTAAGCCTGCAATGAATGAATGTGTGCCATGCTTTTGTCGACTCTCTAAGCTGTGACCAAGCTGCAAGAACTATTCCATCTACTGGCAGCCAGCTACACAAACCAAGCGGGTGGGCGGGGCGATGCAGGTACAAACTGACAATCGATTTATAGTATAGTTTATCTGCCATTTCACTACACTGTGACAGGTCATTTACGGTTAATTTACTATCAATTAAATAGCTGCTTAAGCAGGATTTACTTGGGTTAGCGACGTAAAAATCTTGTGAAAAGTTATGCACCTGACAATTTTTTCAACAGCATGGCATGCGGGCTGCGGCAGCGTACAGGGTGGCTAGCTTCAGGGCGCTGCGGGTCATCGTAGGTGGGTAATCGGGCTAGGGTGATGTTCTGCTGTCTGTCTACCAACCGGTACTGGCCTGTTTTATCTTTGTTAGCGGGTACATCCTCTGCATAATCCAAAGCATAGCGGGCACTGGCACGATCAAGGTAAGTCATGGTAATGCATGCTCCCTGGTGCGGCCATAACGACGTCAGTAGATCGGCGGGTAGTTGGTCGCCATGAATGCATGTGTCGCTGGTAGGGTTACCCACTGCAACTTTCACATACGAATAGATCGGCTTATCTACCAACCAGTGTCGTCCTGCATTACCGCTGTGCACTATGTACGGGCCCAGTGCGGGCACCACCCCAAGGGCTTCGCGCTTGTTCACCCGCAGCTCGACAAACTTCAGCTTTTGTTCAAACAGCAAACTAACCAGCTGGCTGTAGCCTGTGTTCGTAATTTCATCAACTATGCCTTCTACCAGCAATTGCTTGGGTGCGGTGAGCTCGGCTTTTTCGCACGCAGCTATAGTGATGTCTTGTTGCTCAGAGCTCACTTTTTTGTAATAACCTGTGCTATCCTTTGTATTATCACGGGTTACGTTTAACCACAGTGCTAGCACACCCCAAGCAAACATCAGCAGCATAAGCCACATCTTCCATGGGCGCTTGCGAAAACGCCATACCCCAGCCAGCGCGGTTCCTGCAATGGCAGCCGCTACCAGCATGACAACGATATATAAACCGCCACCCAGAACAAACGCCAGTGCGGCGTAAGCCAATAAAAAATCCATTTAATGCACCTTACTTTCGCTATTTATTCAATAGCTGCTTGAGCATGTTTTACTTGGGCTACAGCCTCATTTATCATAAAAATTACGTGCCAGAAAGCATCTTTTTAAACTCGCCGCTGTCCAGTAGCTTTTTCAAGTCATCTGCACCGCCAACCAGCGTGCCTTTGACAAACACCATAGGAAAAGTAGGCCAGCCTGTCCACATTTTTAGTGCGCTGCGTTGGTACCACTGGCTTACGTAGCTGCCGTATTCCATGTAGGTGTAGGGCTGCAGCGCGTCATCTAGCAGCTTGCGCGCCCGCTTGGGAAACGGGTTCATCGCCATGCCCACCACCACCACATCGTTGGCTGCCACGGCAGCCTGCACAGCTTGCACCAGCGGGTTTTGGTAGTCGGCAATTTTGCTACGGATAGCAGGGTGAATTTGGGTTGCGGGCAGAACTGGGCGGGCCATAGCGTATCCTTTAATTAGGTAAAGATAGATAATATAAAAGTGCAGCTATTACAGCATGGTGGCTGCACTAAAGTCATATTTTTAGGCCGTACTTTTTAACCCCCCACCTAAAGCCATGGACAACCTGCCATATGCCCACTGACCCACAGCTTCAAGCGGCGCGTGACCAATGGCACTGGCGCGGTCACGCGCGGCCAGACTTTGCAGTAGTGCCCCAGCCAGGCCAAGTGTCGGTGTGGGACTATCCGCGCCCGCCGCGGCTGGTGGCCGACACACGCGAGGTAGTGATCCGCTGGGGCACGCTAGAAATAGCCCGGTCTAGCCGGTGTATTTTGGTGCAAGAAACCGCCCACCCACCCAGCTTTTACATGCCTTGGGCCGATATTGCAAGGCAGTGGCTGGTAGAAGCAGGCGGTGGTTCATTCTGCGAATGGAAGGGCCCCGCACGCTACTGGAGCCTGCAAGCCAACGGCCAAAGTTTGCCCAACGTAGCCTGGAGCTACCCGCAGCCACTGCCCGAGGCTAAAGCACTAGCCCACTGCGTAGCGTTCTACCCCGCGCAGTTGCAGTGCACCGTAGCAGGCCACGCCGTGCTGCCTCAACCCGGTGGCTTCTACGGCGGCTGGATCACACCCGAGCTGGTGGGGCCGTTTAAAGGCGCGCCGGGTAGTACGGGGTGGTAATCATGAAAAACCCTCTTGTTTTCGCCCTATGGCTGGCTGTGGCAGGCATTAGTTTTGGCATCAGTCTGGGCTGGGGTTGGCTTGTGTTGCTAGGTCTGCTAGGGCCATTGGTTGTGCTGACTTTTACTTGCGTAGCTGCGTTCGTGCATCGCTAGGGTACTATAAATTCAATAGCTGCTTGAGCAGGATTTACTTGGGTTAGTGGCCTAAAACGATTATAAAAAGGCCCTCTCAGCGCTTACTTTTCGGTTTATCAGCCAGCTACTGGCTAGCTAGGTAATTGGTGCAGTCCAAACTGATAAAGCTACGCAATCTGCGCCAGATACGTCAACTTTTGGTGCTACTTTTTGGCACGTTATGTGCGTTGAGTAGATCATTGCACATATGAGCGTTAACAGACACAATATTCGCAGAGGCAGACTTCACACAAGCGCTTAGACCAGCTTTAACCCACAACGCATGGCTTACTCTCACATCATCGGTGCTCGTACCTACCAATTTGAAGACTTACGCACGCTGATGGCGCGGGCTTCACCTGCGCGGTCGGGTGACCAGCTGGCGGGCGTGGCGGCGGCTACGGCGCAAGAGCGGGTGGCAGCGCAAATGGCGCTGGCAGACGTGCCGCTGAGCCGCTTTTTAAGCGAGGCCGTAGTGCCTTATGAATCTGACGAAGTTACCCGTTTAATTATCGACACGCACGACGCTGCAGCGTTTGCACCGGTGGCGCATTTAACGGTAGGCGATTTTCGCAACTGGCTGCTGGGCGATGCGGCTACCACTGCTTCACTGGCCAGCCTGGCCCCCGGATTAACACCCGAGATGGTGGCCGCCGTTAGCAAGCTGTGCCGTCTGCAAGACCTGGTGCTGGTAGCCCGCAAATGCAGCGTGGTCACGCGGTTTCGCGGCACCATTGGCCTGGCGCAGCGGCTGTCTACCCGGCTGCAGCCAAACCACCCTACTGACGACGCCGCAGGCATAGCTGCCAGCATTTTGGATGGTTTGCTGCACGGCTGTGGCGACGCGGTGATCGGCATCAACCCTGCCACCGACAACGTAGCCCAAGTGGTGCGCATACTGCACATGCTGGATGATGTAATTTCTACCTACGGCATTCCTACGCAGTCGTGTGTGCTCACGCATGTCACCAACACTTTGGCTGCCATAGAGCGTGGCGCGCCGGTAGATTTGGTGTTTCAGTCGATAGCAGGCACGCAGGGCGCTAACAGCGCTTTTGGCATTGATTTAAAAATATTGGGCGAAGCACGCGACGCTGCGTTGTCACTACAGCGCGGCACGCAAAATGTGCAGGGCCAGCATGGCGACAACGTGATGTATTTTGAAACCGGGCAGGGCAGTGCGCTGTCGTCGGGCACGCACGGCCAGTGCGACCAGCAAACCATTGAGTCGCGTGCCTACGCGGTGGCGCGCCACTTTAAACCGCTGCTGGTTAACACCGTGGTGGGCTTTATCGGGCCAGAATATTTGTTCAACGGCAAGCAAATTATTCGCGCTGGGCTAGAAGACCATTTTTGCGGCAAGCTACTGGGCGTGCCCATGGGCTGCGACGTGTGCTATACCAACCATGCCGAGGCAGACAGTGACGATATGGACGCACTGCTGGGCATGCTGTGCATGGCGGGCTGCAACTTTATTATGGGCATTCCGGGGTCGGACGACATTATGCTGAACTACCAAAGCACATCGTTCCACGACGCGCTGGTAATGCGCCAGCTGATGGGGCTGCGCGCCGCGCCAGAATTTGAACAGTGGTTGCAGCGTATGGGGGTGTTTGCAGCAGGCGACCAGTCGCGCCTGCTAGACCAAATGCCTGCGCCGTTTGAAGCCGTGCTGGCGCGCCTGGAGCAAGCCTGATGGTACACATGCAACCCATCGCCCAACCAATGGATCCTAAGCCCATCGACAGCGCAGTCACCCCCGCCCGCTGGCAGTCGCTGCAGCGCTTTACTGACGCACGCATTGCCTTGGGCCGCGCGGGGCACAGCCTGCCCACTGCCGCACATTTAACCTTTCAGCTAGACCATGCCTTAGCGCGCGATGCCGTGCACTTAGCTTTTAATGCACAAGACATAGCGCAGGCCTTGCAAGCTTTGTCGTTAGACACTTTTATCTTGCACAGCGCAGCGGCAAACCGCACCACCTACCTGCAGCGGCCCGACCTGGGCAGGCAGCTAGACGATGCTTCGCGCCAACAGCTGCAGCACTGGCAAACACAGCGCAGCCCGCAGCCTGCACGCTTTGACCTGGCCTTTGTAGTGGCCGATGGCCTGTCTGCCCTGGCAGTACACCGCAACGCGGTAGATTTAATTGCCGCCACCCTTACGCTACTACGCGCTGACCCGCAGCCGTGGACCATTGCCCCCGTAGCCATAGCCCAGCAAGCCCGCGTAGCCATTGGCGACGACGCAGGCCACGCGCTGCAATCCAACGCAGTGGCGGTGCTGATAGGCGAGCGGCCCGGCTTAAGCTCGCCCGACAGCTTGGGTGTGTACCTGACATGGGCGCCTACCGTGGGCCTGACTGATGCCAGCCGCAACTGCATATCCAACGTGCGGTCTGCAGGCCTGGCCATACCCGCCGCAGCCCACAAGCTGCACCATCTGCTAACCCAGTCTAGGCAGCGCCAACTGACTGGGGTTGATTTGAAAGATGACAGCGATAGCCCAACACCCGCTATCAGCGCACCGCATACGACCAATTTTTTGCTAAATTTTTGATAAATTTAGTTCACCAAGGAGAAGAGTCTATGAATGCTACGCAACTTACCGAAGACGAGAAAGTCCTGCACGGGATGGGCTACGCGCAAGAGCTAACGCGGCGCATGGGGCCGTTTCAAAGCTTTGCTATTTCTTTTTCTGTCATTTGTATTTTGTCGGGCGGCTTGGGGTCGTTTCCGATTGCGCTGTCTACGGGGGGCACGTTCTCGCTTACCGTGGGGTGGCTGGTGGGCGGCGCCTACGCGCTGATTGTGGCGGCAGGCTTGGGGCAAATTGCCTCGGCGTATCCCACAGCGGGCGGGCTGTACCACTGGTCGTCTATTTTGGGCGGCAGGTTTTGGGGCTGGGCTACGGCGTATGTCAACTTGCTGGGGCTGCTGTTTGTCATACCCGCCATCAACGTGTTTTTGTACCTGGCTGCCAAAGACCTGTTCTTTGGTGCGGTGCTGGGCTGGGACGTATCTACCTGGACGCTCACCACCCAAGTGGTAGCGGTCACCGCGCTAACAGCCGCCCAAGCACTGCTGAACCATTTCGGTATTCGCTTAACCACTTTGCTCACCGATTTTTCGGGCTACTTGATTTTGGTGGTTACCGTGGTGTTAATCATCATGTTTGCCATGGCTGCACCGTCGCTTGATGTGGGCAAAGCATTTGTATTTACCAACTACACGGGCGCGGCAGGTGGTGGTGTGGCGGGCGAGGTTGGCCCACTAATGGCGTTTTGCATTGGATTGCTGTACCCGCTGTTTACCATTACCGGCTACGACGCATCGGCCCATGCAGCTGAAGAAACCTTGGACGCGCGCAACACGGTGCACAAGGGCATGTTGCATGCTGTGTTTTGGTCTATCTTGTTTGGCTTTGTATTAATTTTGGCGATGGTGATGGCGATACCTGATGTCAAGGCCGCTGCCGCCACAGGCTGGTCGTCGATGAACAATTTATTTATTGCCGTGATATTGACCAGCTTTGTAGGCAAGGTGATGTTGGTAGGCGTACTGGTGGCCAACTTTATCTGCGCGCTGGCAGCTGTTACTTCTACCTCACGCATGATCTACGCTTTTGCCCGCGATGACGGTTTGCCGTTCTCCAGCGTGCTCAAATCTGTGAGCCCCACTTACCGCACCCCCGTAGCCGCTATTTGGACTACGGCCGTGCTTACCAGCTTGCTTACGGCTGTCACTACCCCGCTGGGTGCGTTTGCAGCCTTGTCTACCGGCAGTGCTATGTATTTGTACATTTGCTACGCTATGCCTATCGTGGCGGGTTTTTTCTCTGAAGGCAAAAGCTGGACCACCTATGGTCCGTTTAAGCTGGGCGGTTTGTCCAAAGTTTTTGCGCTAATCGTGATGGCCGCCACGCTATTAATTATCGTAATCGGCCATTTGTTTGTGCCGTCTATTCCAGCCGATGCAGCCGCCAAAACCAGTTTTGTACCTGGCTTGGCGTACTACAGCGTGGGTTTTATGGCGCTACTGGGGGTGTTGTGGTTTGCCATAGAAAACAAACGCTTTAAAGGCCCCCCAATGGGCGACGAGATTAAGCGCCGTCAGAGCGCTATTGCCACGCAAGAGAGTGCGCTGGCTGCAAAGACATAAATTACACCAGCGTCAACATCGACGTCACATAGATACTGGCTTTTTTTTAATGCGTTGCTGCTGTGGCTTTCTTTTGAGGGTGCTTAAAAGAAAGCCATGGTGCGCACCTCAATACTCTCGCGCTTTTGAGCATTAGGTGGTGTGCTAGGGTCTTCAAAAGCTGTGTGGCCCATAAACCGGGCTCTTCCATCGGTTTCGGAGTCATAGGTTTTCAGTAGTAACGCTTGCGTGGGTTCCATGTGGGGGAAGTACACCCAGTGGTGTGCAGGTGAATGTCGCATGACATAAATTTCACCCGTGCGCTCTTGGTATTTCAGCTCCATGCGCAGCATATCTTCTGCAGCATGGGTGGTGGCGTCGCACACCGCCAGTGGCAGCTCTTCTACACGTCGGTAAAGCGGCTTCCACACGTTATAAAAAGCCACACGGCCTTGCAGTAGTTGGTCTGCCTCGCTGGGGAACAGGTCGCGCACGCGCTGCGGGCCAGAGGCCACGGTGTAGTCGCTGTGTACCAGCAGTACCGCTGGGCGCTGCACGGTGGTTTGTTGTTTTAAATCAGCTGGCAGCCGCTTGCGCACGGTATGGTCAAACACCTCCACCCGCTTGGCTCCGGTGTGCTGTTTAACAAACTCTACCACTTGGGTGTAGAAGCGCGCGCGTACCTCAGCGTCGTCGTCAAACTGGTCAAACGTATTCTCAAAAGGCTTAAGCTCAAAGCCCTCACGGTCAGTAGAGAACGCGTCCACACGCGGCCAGCCGTTATGCACATCTACCTCTTGCGCGTCGGTGCCCGGCGGGTTGAGATCCGCTGGCGTATCTGGCTCATAAAAGTAGTAGTCAGGCGGGCGGCCATTGTCTACGCTGTAGTTAAGCGTGGCGCGGACGGATTGTGCTGCAGTCATGGTGGCGTAGTGGTGTTGGCTAATCAAGCGGTGGCAAACGATTTTTCAGTACTGGGGCGCGTTAAGGTAAAGCCTGGGCCTACATAAGTTTTATCCCAGCAGGGTAGTGCCTCTACGCGGGTGGTCATCCAGCGCTGCAGGTGGGGGTGGCTGGCAAGGGGCATTTTTTGATAAGGGTGCAGGTGCAAAGGCGCAGCCAAGGCGATGTCGGCAATGGTGGGCTGGCTGCCGCATATCCAGTCGTTTTTAGACAAGCGCTCGTCTAGTATGGCGGCTAATTTATGGAACTGCGCGCCTTGCGCTTCCAGCACCGCAGGATCTGGCTCGGCGCCTAACAAGGGCTTGACACAGTTTTCCACCAGATACACGTAGCAGCTGGGAAACCAGCTAGACGATTCCCACAAAAGCCAGCGGTTAATGTCGGCGCGCTTTTGCAGGTCTTTGGGGTAGGCGCTGTCGTGGCCCATTTTGTCGGCAGCGTACTGCAAAATAGCATTTGACTCCCACAACACCAAATCACCGTCAGTTAGGGCGGGCAAAGAGGCGTTGGGGTTAATGGCTAAAAAAGCGGGTTCTTTTTGCTCGCCTTTAAAGTAGTCCACATGCATACGGTCGTAAGGGGCGTTTAAAAAATCGAGCCCGGCTAACACCTTGCGGCAGTTGGCTGTGATGGGGTCTGCATAAATCTTCATAGTTGTCTCCTAGTTATTTGTAATAAGTATTCTACGGATTGACAAGCTTTAGCGCATCTGGCTGAATGCAAACTGATTGTTCTCAATTCAAAGACAATGACTCTATCCATCGACATGCTGGCTACTTTTGTGAAGGTGGCTGAAAAGCTCAGCGTCAGCGGGGCGGCAGACGATATTGGCATCAGTAAAGGCGTGGTCAGTAAGCGGGTGGCGCAGCTAGAGCAGGCTGTGCAGGCCACGCTATTTAGCCGTAGTACCCGCCATATTGCTTTGACCCCAGCGGGCGAGGCCTATCTAGACTTTGCCCGCCAAGCCTTGCACACGCTAACGGGTGCTACTGAGCGCCTGCGTGATCTGCGCCAAGAGCTAAGTGGCCCTATCCGCATTACCGCGCCCAGCTCTTGGGGGCAAAAAGTGCTGGCCAGTTTGATCCCGCAGTTTCTACAGTGCCATCCTGCCATAGAGATTGAACTGCTGCTAAACGACCGCATGATGGACATTGCTTTTGAGCGCGTCGACATCGCCCTGCGCATGACCTCTACCGCCACCCCCGATCTGGTGGTGACCCCTGTGGCGCTGCTAGACTGGGTGATTTGCGCTGCACCCAGCTACCTAGCCAGCGCGGGCGAGCCTACTGCGCCTGCCGACCTGTTGCACCACGCCTGCATGAGCTACTGGCGCGAAACATCCGACGATGCCTGGCAACTGGTGCAGGGAGATAAAGTACAGGCCGTGCGCGTACACAGCCGCTACCACGCCAATAATGTCGACGCAGTGGCCTGCGCCGCGCTAGCAGGCCTAGGTATTGCCTTGCTGCCCGCGTATGTGTGCGACGAAGATCTAGCAGCCGGGCGACTGGTGCGCTTGCTGCAAGACTGGACGCCCGTCACCAAATTTGGCACCCGAATTACCGCCGTAGCCACACCGGACAGAATGCAACTGCTGCGCAACCGGGCGCTGCTGGCCTTTTTGCGCGAGAAACTTGGCGGCCAATAAAAAAGCCACCCGAAGGTGGCTTGTAGTTAAGCGCTAAGTGGGTTTAAACCAAGTTCAACGTCACATCAATATTGCCGCGTGTGGCGTTGGAATAGGGGCACACCACGTGGGCTTTGTTAATCAGGTCTTGGGCTGCAGCGCGGTCCATGCCGGGCAGGCTGATGTCTAGGGTGACTTCAATGCCAAAGCCATTAGGAATAGGGCCAATGCCTACCGCGCCAGATATTTTGGTATCTGCAGGCACGGTAATTTTGGCTTGGCCTGCTACAAACTTCATCGCGCCTAAAAAGCATGCGCTGTAGCCTGCGGCAAACAACTGCTCGGGGTTGATAGCACCGCCTGCGCCGCCCATTTCTTTGGGTACGCCCAATTTAACGTCCAGCAGGCCGTCGCTGCTGGCAGCGTGGCCGTCGCGGCCCCCGGTGGCGTGTGCGTGGGCGGTGTAGACAACTTTTTCTAATGACATGGTAATTTCCTTTAGGTTAGGGTGGAGAAAAACTTAAGCTTGGTGCAGCGCACCGCGCAAGGCTTGTAAGCGAGTATTCAATTCATACAGTTCAGGCCCGGTGCAGCCCGATGCTTTGACCACGCAGGCTGGAATGGCCCGCGATTTTTTTTGCAGCAAGCGGCCTTGAGCAGTTAAGCTCACTATCACGCAGCGCTCGTCCAGTGGGCTGCGTGTGCGTTGCACGTAGCCCGCAATTTCTAGTTTTTTTAGCAAAGGCGTAAGAGTGCCGCTGTCTAAAAATAATTTATCGCCAACGCTAGACACCATCAACCCATCTTGCTCCCATAATGCGAGCATGACTAAATATTGAGGGTAGGTTAGCTGCAGCTCGGCCAGCAGCGGCTTGTACACCTTGGTCATGGCCAAAGAGGCTGAGTACAAGGCAAAGCAAGTGTGCTGGTCGAGTGGCAAAAGTGCAGGCATGGTATTAATAAGCAACGATTTCAAGCTTCAAGTACAGGCTTGTTGCTTATTATCGATTAAATAAAGAAAAATCAAACGCCGCGCTCTTTGAACCAGTCACCCGCGAGTTTGAAAGCATATGTTGCGGCAGCCTTGTCGTAGGTAGGTCGGTAGTCTGCGTTAAAACCGTGGTTGACCCCTGGAAACACCACAATTTCAGATCCGCTGCTACCTTTGCCGATGGCTATACGCATTTGGTCGATTATTTCGTTTTTTACAAACGAATCGTTACTGGCATACAGACCAAGCACGGGTACTTTGAGAGCGTTGCCGATGTCGATGGGGTCATTTGCTTTAATAGGTGACTTCATGCCATTGAGCAGGCCGTAGTAAGACACAGCGGCCTTAACATTAGGGTTATGGTGAGCGTACAGCCATGCAGTGCGACCGCCCCAGCAGTAACCTACCAAGCCCAGTCGCGCAATGTCGGCTTGGCCGCTGGCGGCTGCAAATGCGACAGTGGCATCCAAGTCGGCATTAACTTGTGCGTCTGGCACATTAGCTACTACTTTGGACAATATCTCGCCAATGTCGCTCATCTTAGATACATCGCCTTGACGGCTAAACATCTCAGGTGCAATCGCGTAATAGCCTAGCTTGGCGTAGCGACGGCAAATGTCTTGAATGTGTGCATGCACGCCAAAAATCTCTTGCACCACTAAAATAACCGGGTATTTACCAGCTTTTGCAGGCATAGCACGGTAAGCAGGAATGGTGCCGTCTTTCACGGTAACTTTAACTTCGCCAGCAGTTAGGCCAGCGCTGTCGGTTGTGATAGCTTGAGCGAGCAAAGGCTGTGACGCTACCGCGAAACCAGCACCCAAGCTGGTGACCATAAAGCCCCGGCGGGCCAAGCCCTTGCCTTGGTCTGTAGCTTTAGCGGGGATAGCTTCTAGGCCGAATAAATTGACATTCATTGAGTTGCTCCAGATAAAAAATAAAACACAAATTGCTTTGCAATAACAACAGTAGCACGGCCAATCTCATTACGTGTCGAGTACCTCGAAGTGAATTGGTGATGCGCCAATGGCTAAATATATTCGTATGTAGCGAAAATTACTTAGCACACAATTTAATTGTATATCATTAATTTATTTTGCATAAATCAACGCGCTGCTGGTAGGCGCGGCAACTCCTTTGATGCTGAAAACAGCTGGTAACCCCGGCGGCGTACACATGCGCTACGTTTAATGAACAAAGACAAAATAAATCTGAACTCACCGGGATTTTTAAAACAAGACTAAAACAACACAAAACTTATACCCCGCAACTTATTCAACGTTGCGGGAGTTCATTAACCCTTGCTTAAGTCAGCTTTGACTTGGCTTAATACAAGTCAAAGCGGTCAAGGTTCATCACCTTAGTCCACGCGGCTACAAAGTCGTGTACAAAGTCTTGCTGCGCGTCGTCGCTGGCATACACCTCGGCAATAGCGCGCAGCTGCGAATTTGAGCCAAATACCAGGTCGCTTATCGTGCCTGTCCACTTCACCTGGCCCGTGGCCCGGTCGCGGCCATCTAGCACGCTATCCGATGCAGCGGACTTTTGCCACTGTGTGTCCATCTTGCACAAGTTTACAAAGAAGTCGTTGGTCAGCGTGCCGGGCCGCTGGGTAAACACGCCATGCTGCGCCTGCCCAAAGTTAGCATTCAGCGCGCGCATGCCACCTATTAACACCGTCATCTCGGGCGCAGTTAGCGTCAGCAGGTTGGCTTGGTCGATCAGCAGCTCTGCCGCAAACGGCGCATGGTCTGCGCGCAGGTAGTTGCGAAAGCCATCTGCAGTAGGCTCTAGCACGGCAAACGCATGCACATCCGTCTGCGCCTGCGTTGCGTCTGTACGGCCGGGCGAGAAGGGCACAGTTACATCAACACCCGCCTTCTTAGCAGCCGCCTCCACCGCTGCGCAGCCACCTAAAACAATCAGGTCAGCTAGCGAGATTTTTTTACCGCCCGAATTTACACTGGTCTGCGCAGTGTTAAATTCTTTTTGCACAGCCTCTAGCGTTGCCAATACCTTGGCCAGCTCAGCCGGTTGGTTAACCTCCCAGTCCTTTTGCGGTGCCAGCCGAATGCGCGCACCATTGGCCCCGCCGCGCTTGTCGCTACCGCGAAAGGTAGACGCCGACGCCCACGCCGTGGTGACCAGCTGGGTAATAGACAGGCCCGATGCCAATAGCGTGGCCTTTAGCGCCGCAATGTCTTGCGCGCCCACCAGCGGGTGGTCTACTGCGGGCACCGGGTCTTGCCATATCAGTTCTTCTTTAGGCACCAGGGCACCTAGGTAGCGGGTACGCGGCCCCATGTCGCGGTGCGTTAGCTTGAACCACGCGCGAGCGTAGGCGTCGGCAAACTCTGCTGGGTTGGCCATAAAGTGGCGCGCTATCTTTTCGTATGCGGGGTCCATGCGCATGGCCATGTCGGCGGTGGTCATCATGGGCGCATGGCGCTGCGTGGGGTCGTGCGCGTCGGGCACGTCACCTGCGGTTGACTTGTCTGTGGGTGTCCACTGGTGTGCGCCAGCGGGGCTTTTGGTTAGCTCCCACTCGTGGCCAAACAGGTTTTCAAAATAGCCGTTGTCCCACTGTATCGGGTTGTTGGTCCACGCGCCCTCTATGCCGCTGGTAATGGTGTGCACGCCTTTGCCACTGCCAAAGCTACTTATCCAACCCAGGCCTTGGTGCTCTATGCCTGCACCTTCTGGTTCGGGCCCTACTTGCGCCACATCGCCTGCGCCGTGGCACTTGCCAAACGTGTGGCCGCCTGCAGTGAGTGCTACAGTTTCATAGTCGTTCATAGCCATGCGGGCAAAGGTTTCGCGTATGTCGCGTGCTGAACCTAGTGGGTCGGGTACACCGTTGGGCCCCTCAGGGTTCACGTAGATCAAGCCCATTTGCACGGCAGCCAGTGGGTTAGCCAGCTCGCGGTCGCCGCTGTAGCGCTCGTCGGCCAGCCACTTGCCCTCTGGGCCCCAGTAAATGTCTTCTTCAGGTTCCCAAATGTCGGGGCGGCCACCTGCAAAACCAAAGGTTTTAAAACCCATCGAGTCCATGGCCACGTTACCCGTTAGCACCATCAGGTCGGCCCACGACAGCTTGCGGCCATACTTTTGCTTGATAGGCCACAGCAGGCGGCGCGCTTTGTCTAGGTTGCCGTTGTCGGGCCAGCTGTTCAGCGGTGCAAACCGCTGCGAGCCACTGCCCGCACCGCCGCGCCCGTCGGCAATGCGGTACGTACCTGCAGCGTGCCAGGCCATGCGCACAAAAAACGGGCCATAGTGGCCATAGTCGGCAGGCCACCAGTCTTGTGAATCAGTCATCAACGCAGTGAGGTCTTTGACCACGGCGTGCAGGTCAAGCGTTTTAAATTCTTTGGCGTAGTCAAAGTTTGCCTCCATCGGGCTGGACTTAGCCGAATGCTGGTGCAGCATCTTCACGTCCAGCTGGTTAGGCCACCAGTTTTGTTTGGGTTTCACACTGGCTGCGGTAGGTTTGCTAGACACGCCTGCAAACGGGCATTTCAATTCGGTAGTCATGGTGAGAGTCCTTTCAATGCAGTGCCTTTGGCGGGTAGCTAGGCAACACAGCCTGAATACTAAAACTATTAGCTTTTAATATCTAATTGATTTTGGCTATATTGACCATTGCGCTAAGGCTAAAACGCTACTTAATACATAGCTGCTTGAGCAGGTTTTACTTGCACTTTCGGCGTAAAACACTATAAAAATGCGCCTCGCGCCCTGCAAACTCTTTAAGAACTCAGTGAGGCCGTGTTCGTACGTCGCAAGATGCTGGGTCTCAAGCAAAGCGATATAGCGACCAAGGTGGGCGTTACGCCAAGATACCACATCACGCTGTACATTAATACAGTATTTAGGCAAAGCCTAAATCCACCAAATTAATGGCTTCGATTAGCCATAAAAAATACAGATTTATATATAAAATATCCCATGGAAGAAGAAAAACCGCTAGAGTGGATAGGTGCAGCCAAGCGCGACTTGATGGACTTTCCAGATGAGGTGCGTCGTGCGGTAGGTTACGCACTGGGCGTAGCGCAGCTAGGTGCAAAGCACCCCGCAGCCAAGCCGTGGAAAGGCGAGGGCGCAGGCGTGCTAGAGGTGGTAGAGGCCAACGACGGCAATGCCTACCGCGCCGTCTACAGCGTGCGCTTTGCCAAGGCTGTGTACGTACTGCACTGCTTTCAGTAAAAGTCCCCCAGCGGTTACGTACTGCTAAAACGGATATCGACCTGGTACACCAGCGGCTCAAAGCCGCCACGCAACATTACGAGAAAAACTATGGCTAAACCACCTGCAAACAAAGTTACCACCGTGCAAGGGACTACCATCGAGCGCAGCAGCGGTAACGTTTTTGCCGACCTGGGCCTGGCCGAGCCCGAAGAGCTTAAAACCAAGCTGGTCCTGGCCGTGCGCCTGAACGAACGCATCACAGCGCTAGGCCTGAAACAAGCCGAGCTAGCCAAACGCCTGGGCATCGCCCAGCCCAACGTTTCTGCCCTGCAAAACTACCGGCTAGATAACTTTTCGTCCGAAAAACTGCTGGAGTTCTTCAACGCCCTAGGCTACGACGTAGATTTGCTCATCCGCCCCGCGCCCAGCACCCGCCGGGGTGCGATGCAGGTGTTGATGGCAGCTTGATACGCTACATATTCAGTAGCTGCTTGAGCAGTATTTACTTGGGCTAGCGGCTTAAATCACTATTAAAAACCCTAAAAATAAGGCCGTCCAGCAGTGCGCAGTCTCACACCGCACACCTGCCAACCTTTGCACCTATTGCAGTG
>JANLPQ010000111.1:0-9487 GCA_031367325.1 Polaromonas sp.
AGGTAGGTAGCGGGCAGTTGATCGCCCACCATGTTTGCGAAGGCTGGCAGACGGTGTACTCAGCGCAGCGGCATAAAGGGGGAGTCGGCGGCCCTAGGCCGCCACGGAGGACAGCCGCGAAGCTGAGTACACCGCCTGCCAGCTCACATACAAAAGCGTTGAATTTCTTTCTTTGACCAGAGCAATTGCGCTGCGAACAACAACTTAGCAAGTTTATCTATCTTGAAGAACATTAGGCTATTGTAGAGCCTGTTTCTAGAGTGTTTCTGGCTTCTAACCCAAGTAAATCCTGCTCAACCAGCTATAGTATTAATAGTAAGCAATGTCACTGCAGAGATCGCTACACGCGTCATTCAAGGTAACAAAATGCATTTAATTAAAGCCAATTGCAAACAATAGCGACATATTTTCTCTAAAAGATTACAGTTTTATCCGTAAAACTCTAACAGGGAGACATATCTTGAAATTTGCACCCACACGCAGCCTGAGGGTTGCCACTACGGTCAAGCTCACGTCGGTCGCCACAGCCATTTTGATGGCCAGTTGTTCTGGAAGCGACGACTCGCCCGCACCTGCACCTACCCCACCGGCCAAAGAATTCGCCGCTACGATTCGCACCACGTCTTACGGTGTGCCGCATATCGTGGCCGAGAACTTCAAGGGCGCGGGGTTTGGCTATGGCTACGCGTTTGCGCAGCAAAATTTTTGTCTGTATGCCGAAGAACTGGTGACCTTGCGGGGTGAGCGGGCGCAGTACTTTGGGGCCACGGGTGGCTACCTTGGGCAGTTGGGCACCACCTCGGGCAATGTGGATTCTGATTTTTTCTACAAGTTGCTGCTCAACGCGGCACAGGCCGACAGGCTTAAAGCCAGTTCAAGCCAGAGCGCCAAAGACATCGTCACAGGCTTTGCTGCGGGCTACAACCGCTATTTAACAGACACGGGCGTGGCCAATTTGCCAGCCGATTGCCGCAATGCTGAGTGGGTCAAACCCATGAGCGAAAACGAAGCGTATTTGCGGCTTTCCCAGGCGGCCATGGCAGGTAGTTCGATGGCGTTTATTAACTCGATTGGCAATGCCACAGCGCCTGCGGCTGCAGCGTTGATGGTGAAAAAATCAGGCAAAGCCACCCTGCCCTTGCTGCCTTCTTTGCCCAGCGCCGCTGAATTTGAAAAATCTCCTACGGTGCTGGCGCTGCAAAACCTGCGCGACCACACCATTGGCTCCAACGGCTACGGCCTGGGCCGCGAGACCACGCAAAGCGGTAGGGGCATGGTGCTGGGCAACCCGCATTTTCCGTGGTGGGGCGCACTGCGGCTGCACCAGTTGCACATTACCGTGCCCAGCGAAAAATACGACGTGATGGGAGCCACCTTGCTGGGCGTGCCGCTGCCGCTGATTGGCTTTAACAGCACGCTGGGCTGGACGCACACCTTTTCTACCGACAACCGATTTACCCTGCGCTACTTGGCTATCGACCCGGCCAACGCCACCCGCTACATTAAAGATGGCCAATCGGTAGCCATGACGGCGGTGCCTCTGAGCATCTCGGCCAAGGGCGCAGACGGCCAGCAAACCACCATCAACCGCACGCTGTACACCACCGAGTTTGGGCCCATGATCAAGGACAAAGACTTTGCCTGGAACGGTACTGCAGCCTATGCCATTCAAGACGCCAACTACAGCAACTACAAACTGATTGACCAGGTAATTTTGAACGGCAAAGCCACCAATGTGGACGGCTTGCTGCAAGCCGCCGCGGTGCACACCGCCATGCCGTGGGTGAACACCATGGCCGCTGACAAAGAGGGTGATGCGATGTACTTTAACTACTCGGTGGCCGCCAAAGTGGCCGACGCGCAACTAGACGCCTGCGTGCCCAGCCCGTTCAAACCCCTGCTGGCGTCCAGCGGCATCGTGGTGATGGCGGGCACCACGTCGGCCTGCGACTGGTCGGGCAGCATTGGTGCGGCGGGCCGGCCATCGCTGAAGCGCGCTGACTATATTTTGAACGCCAACGACAGCCACTGGTGGCCTACTTTACGCGGCTACCTGACCGGTTTTGCCAAAATTATTGCTACCGGACCCAACGCTGAAGCCGCTGTGCAAAACAACCGCACCCGCACCGGCCACGCCATCGTGCGCGACCGCCTAGCCAGCGCCGATGGCTTGCCCGGCAACCGCTTCACACTGGCTAGCTTGCAGCAGGTGTACCTGCAAAGCCGCTTCTTCAAAGCCGAAAAATGGCTGCCTGGTTTTGTGACCGAATGCCTGGCCAGCACCACGGCAACCGCCGCGGCCAAAGATGCGTGTACGGCGTTGCAAGCTTGGAACACCAACTTCAGCACTACCCACGCACCCGGCAGCTCCGGGGCAGTTTTGTTTTTTGAGTTGTACGCCGCGCTGGGCGAGCTGAACGAGGCAAAGTGGTGGTCGGTGCCCTACGCCAGTACCGACCCGCTGGACACCCCCCGCGGCACCGCAGGCGTAACTGATGCACTGGCCAAGCTGGAAGCCTTGGTAATTACCACCCAGTTTGACAGCGCCGCCAAGCGCCGCGCCCGCCCGGCTGATGTGCAAATTCTGTCGCGCCCTGAAGGCCCGCTGTCCATCCCCGGCGGCCGCTACACCTTTAACAACTGGCGCGGCCAAAAAACCCAAGTGGCTCCCGGCAGCTTTATCTACACCGCCGACCCTAAAACCAATGCGGGTGCGTATGGCAACAGCTATATCCAGTTTGTCACCTGGGACGACGCTGGCCCGATGGCCGAAGGCATTTTGACCTACGGCCAATCGTCTGACCCCGCCAGTGTTAACTTTAGCGACCAGACCCGCAAGTACGCGGCGGGTGAGTGGGTCAAACTGCCGTTTACCGAAGCGCAAATCAAGGCCGATGCCAACTTCAAGGAAATGCAAATTTCGCAGTAACTGGGTTGGGATTAAGCTGCTTTACTGTACTTTTTGAGAGTGTTTTGGGCGGTTCAAGCCGCAGATACTGCTCAAGCAGCTATTATATTTGTAGCGCGTGGTGTGATCAATCCGCCTTGATCCCCGCCGTCTTGATCACACCGCCCCACTTGGTGTACTCAGCCTGCGCGTAGGCTGTCATCTTTTGCGGGTCCAGGTAGTTAGCCTCCGCGCCCAGGCTGGCAGCGCGGTCTCTAAAGGCTTGCACGGCCATGATTTTTTGTACTTCGGCGGCTACGCGGTCTGCCGTGACCTTGGGGGCCTGTGCGTGGGTGTACAGGCCAAACCAGGCGTCCACGTCGTAGCCCTTCAGGCCAATCTCTGCGCCCGTGGGCACATTGGGCAGCGAGCTTAAACGGCGCGGGCCGGCTACCAGCAGCGGGCGAAACTTGCCACTGGTGATGTGCGGTATCAGCGGTGGCGCGGTGGTCACTGTGAGGTCAATCGAGCCTGCCAGCAAATCAGTAATCGTCGGGCCGGTGCCGCGGTAAGGAATGTGCGTCATAAACGTGCCTGACAGCTGCTTGAACAGCTCGGTGGCGATGTGTTGCACACTACCGTTGCCCGAACTGCCGTAGTTCAGCTTGCCGGGGTTGGCGCGGGAGTAGGCGATTAGATCTTGCGCAGTTTTGATTTGCTCTAGCGAGCTGCGCACCACCATCACCTGCGGGGCTGAGTACACGTTGCAAATAGCCTGCAGGTCTTTTAATGGGTCGTACGGCAGCTTGACCAAATGCGGGCTCATGCAGTGAAAGCCGCTGTAGGCCATCAGCAAGGTATGGCCATCGGGTTTGGCGTTTAGCACGGCCTGCGCGCCCACAGCGCCGTTGCCGCCGCCTTTGTTGTCAATCACGATGGGCTGGCCCAGCGCTTTGCCCAAGGGTTCTACCAGCGCGCGGGCCGATATGTCGGCGGTGCCGCCGGGCGGTGCGGGCACCACAATGGTGATCTGACGGTCAGGAAAGCTTTGTGCACGCACCCACGGGGCGGCTACCAGCGCGCCGCCGATGGTGAGCGCGTTGCGGCGGGTGATGGGATTGATGGGATTGGCACGGCTAGAACCATCAGAACGGGCTACAGACAAGGTCATTAAAAAGTCTCCTTTAGTTTGCAAATACTGGGCCTTATGGTGTGTATTACAGCGGACTTAGCGCTGTTTGGCTCTCCGCAAAAACACCAGTGGGGCATCGCAAACTGCGATGGCTTGACACTCAGGCTATGGCAAAATTGCAATACCCGTCGTAACTCACGAAATTGCGATGCGAAAACCTATCCTTAACCATGCCTGCCGCCCCACGCCAACCCGTCAATATCGCCGATAGCACCAGCGGCAGCCGTATGGTCGACCGCACTGCAGACCGTCCCACCGAGCGGTCGTTTGCGCGGCGCATCGACCTCACATCGCTGCAGCTGTTTGTGGCCGTGTGCGAACTGGGCAGCATTGGCAAGGCAGCAGAACGCGAATACATTGCGCCCTCTGCAGTGAGCAAGCGCCTATCTGACCTAGAAACTACGTTGGGCACCGCCTTGCTATACCGCCACGCACGCGGCGTAGACGTAACCCCGGCGGGTGAGACGTTTTTGCACCACGCCCGCAGCGTGCTGATGAGCCTAGACCGTATGCAAGGCGAACTAAGTGAATATGCCGACGGCGTGAAAGGCCATGTGCGCATCCACGCCAACATCTCGGCGATTGTGCAGTTTTTGCCCGAAGACATTGGCACCTTTGCCAAGGCACATCCGCATTTAAGAATCGACCTGCAAGAACATTTGAGTAGTGCCATCGTGCGCGCTGTTAGCGAGGGCGCAGCCGACATTGGTATTTGCAACCCGGAGGCCAGCGCAGGCGACCTGCAAGCAGGGCTGGACGATTTGCAAACCAAGGCGTATCGCCAAGACCATTTGGTGCTGGTGGTGCCGCGCAAGCACCCGCTGGCACGCAAAAAGCAACTGGCCTTTGCCGACTGCCTAGACTACGACCACGTGGGCCTGCACAGTAACAGCGCCATTTATCTAGCCCAAAACCGCGCCGCCGCCGCCGTGGGCAAAACCATTGCGCTGCGCATTCAGGTCACCAGCCTAGACGCCGTGTGCCGCATGATCGACAACGGCTTGGGCATTGGCGTGTTGCCGCATATTGCGTTTGCATTAATGCAAGGAGTGGGTGACTTGGTCGCCGTGCCGTTGACGGATGCGTGGGCGCAGCGCAGCATGGTGCTGGTAGCGCGAGATTTTGCTACGCTACCGGTGCCTGCGCGCTTGCTGGTGGCGCATTTGTGCAAAGACTCGGCTTCTGTGGTGACGCCATGAGTACTATTAATTTCATAGCTGTTCGAGCAGGATTTACTTGGGTTATAGGGCTATTTTGTTGTGAAAATGTGCTTTGTAGCCGTGCTAAGTCGTCTGGCGACGTACAAAGTAGTCTGTTGAGTGTGCAAGGGGTCAGGTTAGCTGGTCGCAGGCGGGCTGGCGTGTGCCAAACGCCCTCATACTGGGGTACCAGAAATCGGGCATTTGGCACACGCCATCCCGCCCGCAATTACGGTAGCGCACGACCAGTATTGACAACAAAATATGTGACGAAGCTGCCGGTAGCACGCCTAGGTAGCAGCACACGGTTGGGTGTTTGCCGATCGCCCGATTTCTGGTACCCCCAGTATGAGGGCGGTTGGCAAACACCCAACCGTGCCCACGAAACTCTGCATGCAAACAGCGGTTCGATAACCACTTAGTCCAGCAAACTAGATCTGCCCCAACACTTTAAAATCACCACATCGCTCAAAAGCCTCCGAAAGTAACCATGCCAAGCACCACCGCCCGCACCCTGTACGACAAAATCTGGGACGAACACGTCGTCCATACCGAAGAAGACGGCACCTCGGTGCTGTACATTGACCGCCACTTGGTGCACGAAGTCACCAGCCCGCAAGCGTTTGAAGGCTTGCGCCAAGCTGGCCGCAAAGTGTGGCGTACCAGCTCTATCGTGGCCACCGCCGACCACAATACGCCCACCACCGGATGGGAGCTGGGCTACGACGGTATTACCGACCCCGTGAGCAAAGAACAGATCACCACGCTAGACAAAAACATTGCCGAATTTGGCGCCGCCGCTTTCTTCCCCTTCATGTCCAAACGCCAAGGCATCGTGCACGTCATTGGCCCTGAAAACGGCGCAACCCTGCCGGGCATGACTGTGGTGTGCGGTGACAGCCACACCAGCACGCATGGTGCATTCGGCGCGCTGGCGCATGGCATTGGCACCAGCGAGGTAGAGCATGTGATGGCTACGCAAACGCTGCTAGCCAAGAAGGCTAAAAACTTGTTGATTCAAGTAGACGGCGCGCTGGCCAAAGGCGTTACCGCCAAAGACGTGGTGCTGGCCATCATTGGCAAAATTGGCACGGCAGGCGGCAACGGCTACACCATCGAATTTGCAGGCTCCACCATCCGCAGCCTCAGCATGGAGGGCCGCATGACAGTGTGTAACATGGCGATTGAAGCGGGCGCGCGCGCTGGCCTGATCGCCATGGACGACAAAACGCTAGAGTACGTTAAAGGCCGCCCCATGTCACCCACCGGCGTGGCGCTGCAGCAAGCCATCACCTACTGGAGCACGCTGCAAAGCGACGCGGGTGCTGTGTTTGACGCCACCGTCACGCTGGACGGCACGCAAATCATTCCGCAAGTCACCTGGGGCACATCCCCAGAGATGGTGCTGTCTATAGACGACCGCGTGCCCGATCCTGAGAAAGAAAAAGACCCTAACAAACGCCTCGCCATCGAGCGCGCCTTGGTCTACATGGGCCTGGAGCCCAACAAAGCGCTCAATGATTTGTTCGTAGACAAAGTATTCATCGGCTCTTGTACCAACAGCCGCATTGAAGACATGCGCGAAGCCGCAGCCATCGTTAAAAAGATCGGCAGATCAGTAGCCAAAAATATCAAAATCGCCATGGTCGTCCCCGGCTCTGGCCTGGTCAAAGCGCAAGCCGAGGCTGAAGGTTTGCACGAGATTTTTAAAGCTGCAGGCTTTGAATGGCGGGAACCTGGCTGCTCCATGTGCCTAGCCATGAACGCTGACCGCCTGGAACCGGGCGAGCGCTGCGCATCTACATCGAACCGCAATTTCGAAGGCCGCCAAGGCGCAGGCGGGCGCACACACCTCGTGTCGCCTGCGATGGCGGCGGCGGCGGCGGTGCATGGGCATTTTGTCGATGTGCGACGGTTTGTTTAAGTTTGATGCCTTGAAGAATTAATACCGGACGCGAAGGGCGCTAAGGTTTCGCGAAGGACGCGAGAGAAGACAAAATAAATACCAAAATGGTGTCGTATTTGTTTTTAAAACTTCTATTAAATTTTGAATTATTTTTTATTTTTTATTTTTTTTAACCTTTGGTATTCCTTTAGCGTCCTTCGCGAAACCTTCGCGTCCTTCGCGTCCAAAATCCCCTCCCCCTCTTAAAAAGCTATGCAAAAATTCACCCACCACCAAGGCCTAGTAGCCCCCATGGACCGCGAGAATGTCGACACGGATGCGATCATTCCCAAGCAGTTTCTCAAATCCATCCACAAAACCGGCTTCGGTATTAACCTGTTTGACGAATGGCGCTACCTGGACGCAGGATTTCCCGGTCAAGACCCCACCAGCCGCAAACCCAACCCAGACTTTGTGCTGAACCAGCCGTGCTACGCCAATGCGTCCATCCTCATCGCCCGCAAAAACTTTGGCTGCGGCTCATCACGCGAGCACGCGCCTTGGGCGCTAGACCAGTACGGCTTTCGCTGCGTTATCGCGCCCAGCTTCGCCGACATCTTCTTTAACAACTGCTTTAAAAACGGCCTGCTGCCCATCGTGCTGCCCGAGGCTGCGGTAGCCAAGCTGTTTGACGAAGTGGCCGCCTTTCCCGGCTACCAGTTGACGATTGACCTGGACAAGCAACTGGTCATCAAAGGCCAAGGCGAGAGCATTCCATTTGAAGTGCAAGCCTTTCGCAAATACTGCTTGCTTAACGGCCTGGACGACATTGGCCTTACCCTGCGCCATGCAGACAAAATCAAAGCGTTTGAAGCTGAACGCCTGGCCACCAAGCCATGGTTGGCTGGCAGAATGGTGTAGCGCGTTAAATCTCGTTCAACGCCCTATTTTAGTATCAAATAGGCCGATAACCCAAGTAAATCATGCTCAAGCAGCTATTAAATTTATAGTAAACATCTCTCAATATTATGAAAATTGCAATCCTCCCCGGTGACGGCATCGGCACAGAAATCGTCGCCGAGGCGGTCAAGGTCTTAAACGTTCTTGGCCTGAAGTTTGAAACCGAAACTGCTCACGTTGGCGGCGCAGCCTACGAGGCGCATGGCCACCCGCTGCCAGAGGCCACACTCAAGCTGGCAATGCAAGCCGACGCCGTGCTGTTTGGTGCCGTAGGCGACTGGAAATACGACAAGCTAGACCGCCCCCTGCGCCCCGAGCAAGCTATTCTCGGCCTGCGTAAAAACATGGGCCTGTTTGCCAACTTTCGCCCCGCCATTTGCTACGAGCAGTTGGTGGATGCGTCTAGCCTCAAGCCCGAGCTGATTGCAGGCCTGGACATTCTCATCATCCGCGAGCTAACAGGCGACATTTACTTTGGTCAACCACGCGGCCGCCGCATAGCCACCGACGGCCATTTCCCCGGTGCAGAAGAAGCCTTCGACACCATGCGCTACAGCCGCCCCGAGATCGAGCGTATCGCCCACGTCGCCTTCCAGGCCGCCATGAAACGCGACAAGCGCGTCACCAGCGTAGACAAAGCCAATGTGCTGGAAACTTTTCAGCTCTGGAAAGACGTGGTCACCCAGGTAGGCAAGCAATACCCCGAAGTCGCGCTAGACCACATGTACGTAGACAACGCGGCGATGCAACTGGTGAAAGAGCCCAAAAAGTTTGACGTGATGGTCACCGGCAATATGTTTGGCGATATTTTGAGTGACGCCGCCGCGATGTTGACCGGCTCCATCGGTATGCTGCCCTCTGCATCGCTGAACTCTAAAAACCAAGGCCTGTACGAACCCAGCCACGGTAGCGCGCCCGACATTGCAGGCAAAGGCATTGCTAACCCATTGGCCACCATCTTGAGCGCTGCAATGATGCTGCGCTTTAGTTTGAACCAAGTTGAAGCGGCTGACCGTATTGAAGCTGCAGTGAAGAAAGTTTTGTCGCAAGGTTTGCGTACCGTTGATATTTACTCTGCTGGAACGACGAAAGTGTCAACGGTACAGATGGGCGATGCAGTAGTTAAGGCGTTGGGTTGAAGATGAATATTCCAGCACCTTGAGCTGCGGCAGTTGAAGAAATCGTGCCAATGCTGTTCACTTAAGCAAATTCCGTTCGTTTTGAATCTGCCTGTGATCTTGCATTTTTCTACGGCATGGGAATCTGGCTTCAGACCTATGTACGCTCTGGCGCTGGGTGTGTACGGCTACGCGGGTGTCCCCCGTGTCGGCTTATGGCCGACAACTCCCCCTTTATGCCGCTAC
>JANLPQ010000116.1:0-21516 GCA_031367325.1 Polaromonas sp.
GCGCCTGGGCTGCGTACAGGTTGTAGAGGCTACAGGGAAACAGGCGCGGCAGTGGCGGTGGAACACTCGCCAAGCTGGCAAGTGCGGGTCGGTGGTGTACTCAGCGTAGCGGCATAAAGGGGGAGTAGGCGGCCCTAGGCCGCCACGGAGGACAGCCGCGAAGCTGAGTACACCGCCTGCCAGATTCCGTACAAGAATTGCAATCTTCAAGCCCTAGCAAGCCACGCAATCAGCCGCAGCTCACAGTCTAAGAATATCAATCCTCAACGCTCAACGCACAACGACACACCCATGCCGCCGCCGATGCACAGCGCAGCTAAACCGCGTTTGGCATTGGTGCGATGCATTTCGTGCAGCAAAGTCACCAAGATGCGGCAACCAGACGCACCGATGGGGTGACCAATGGCAATCGCGCCGCCGTTGACGTTGACTTTAGAGGCATCAATGCCCAGCTCTTTATTGACGGCGCAGGCTTGCGCTGCAAAAGCTTCGTTCAGCTCGAACACGTCCACGTCAGACGCCTTCCAGCCTGCGCGCTCTAGCGCCTTGCGCGATGCGGGCACGGGGCCCATGCCCATGGTGGCGGGGTCTAGGCCGCTGGTGCCGAACGACACGATGCGTGCTAGCGGGGTCAGGCCAAGCTCTTTGGCCTTAGCAGCTGACATGACCACTACTGCTGCAGCACCATCGTTTAAGCCCGACGCATTGCCTGCGGTCACGCTACCGGCTTTGTCAAACGCAGGGCGCAAGCCAGCCAGCACTTCGGCGCTGGTTTTTTTGTTGATGAATTCGTCGGCGTTAAAAATAATTGCATCGCCCTTTTTTTGTGGGATGACCACGTCGACAATTTCTGCAGCAAACTTGCCTGCGGCTTGCGCAGCCGCCGCCTTGGTTTGTGAGGCCAGCGCCAGCGCGTCTTGCGCCTCGCGCGTGATGCCGTGCGCCTTGGCTACGTTCTCGGCCGTAATGCCCATGTGGTACTGGTTGTACACGTCCCACAGGCCATCCACAATCATGGTGTCTTGCATTTTCCAGTCGCCCATGCGCTGGCCGTCGCGGCTGCCCATTAGCACGTGCGGCGATGCGCTCATGTTCTCCTGCCCACCGGCGACCACAATCTCGCTGTCGCCCCAGGCCACAGCCTGCGCCGCCAGCATGACCGCTTTCAGGCCCGAGCCGCACACAGCGTTGATAGTGAGTGCCGGAGTTTCTTTGGCCACGCCCGCTTTCATCATGGCTTGGCGCGCCGGGTTTTGGCCACTGCCAGCGCACAGCACTTGGCCCATGATGACCTCACCAATTTGCGCGCTGTCTAACTTAGCGCGAGTAATAGCTTCTTTGATGACGATAGCGCCCAGCTCAGGGGCAGATACCTTGGCAAGCGAGCCGCCAAACTTGCCTACGGCAGTGCGGGCGGCGGATACGATGACGATGTCTTTCATTTTTTCTCTCTTTGGTTGGGTGGTTAATGGGTTAGATTTTAGAATACGGACTGCCGGACGCGAAGGGCGCTAAGGTTGCGCGAAGGACGCAAAAGAAAACCAAAAAGATACCAAAATTTAGAATTTTGTTTACCAGCTCTAAATAGATGAAATTTTTAATTTTTAATTTTTTAATTTCATTCTGTATTTTTCTTTTTTTATTAAATTTTGGTATTTCTTTTTCGCGTCCTTCGCGCAACCTTAGCGCCCTTCGCGTCCGGCAGTCCGATTTAGGTATTCAAGCCTTAGCCTTTACATACCTCCCAGGCGCAGGCTCGATCACTTTGAATTTAGCACTTCCGTAAGTTTTAGGTGCAGCAATTTGTTTGCCAGCGTGCGGCTTGACCCATGCGCACCAGTCGTCCCACCAGCTGCCGGGCACCTCTTGGGCGCTGGCTAGCCATTTATCATGCGATGCTGGGAAAGCGCCTTCTTTGCCAATCCAGTGCGATCGCTTTTTAGCGGCAGGCGGGTTGATCACCCCGGCAATGTGGCCCGATGCGCCCATGACGAAGCGTTTTTTACCCGGCAGCACTTGGGTGGACGCGTAGGCTCCGCCGATGGGCACGATGTGGTCTTCGCGGCTGCCGTACACGTACACGGGCAGGTCTACCTTGCGCAGGTCTAGTTTTTCACCGCACACCGTGACTTTGCCGGGTTGGACTAAATTATTCTCGTGGTAGGTGTTGCGCAGGTACCAGCAGTACATGGGGCCGGGCAAGTTGGTGCTGTCGCTGTTCCAGTACAGCAAATCAAACGGTGGCGGGGTTTCACCTTTTAAATAATTGCCCACTACATAGTTCCATACCAGCTCGTTAGGGCGCAAAAAGCTAAATGTGCTGGCCAGTTCTTGACCTTTGAGCAAACCGCCTTGGCCCATTTGGGATTCGCGTTGCTGCACCGATTGCTCGTCGATAAAAATATCCAGAATGCCGGTGTCGCTAAAGTCTAGCAGCGTGGTCAGCAAAGTGGCGCTAGCAACAGGCTTTTGCCCCCTGGCTGCCAACACGCCCAGTGCAGTGGTCAAAATGGTGCCGCCTATGCAAAACCCCAACGCATTTATTTGCTTTGAGCCCGTAACACCTGCGCAAACAGCTATGGCTTTCATAGCGCCGTCTTCTATGTAGTCGTCCCAAGTCAGCTTGTCCACCGACGCATCCGCATTGCGCCAGCTGACCACAAATGTGCGATGACCTTGGGCCACCAAATGGCGCACCAAAGAATTAGCAGGCTGCAGATCGAGAATGTAGTATTTGTTAATGCACGGCGGCACTACGAGGTAGGGTTTTTCGTACACCTTGGCCGTCAATGGCTTGTATTCGATCAGCTGAAAAATTTCGTTTTCAAACACCACTGCGCCTTCGGTGGTGGCCACGTTGCGACCAATCTCAAACTGGCTCTCGTCGGTCATCGACATGTGGCCTTGCTGGATGTCGGCCAGCATGTTTTGAATGCCTTTGCCAATGCTGGCACCTTGCGAGTCAATGGCTTTTTGTTGCGCGTCAACGTTAAAGGCCATGTAGTTAGACGGCGCTGTGGCTGCCAGCCATTGCTCTAGCGCAAAACGTACTTTGGCTTTGGCTTTGGCGTCGCCTTGCAGGGCGTCGGCCATTTGCATCAAGGTGCGGGCGTTGAGCAAATATTGCTCGGCGCTGTAGCCCGCTACCGAGTTGTGCGCCCACGCATCAGACGCAAAGCGCCTGTCGCCCACAACAGGGTGAGCTTGCATGCTGTGCGCCCACAAGGTTTGGGCTTCGGTAACGTAGTTTTTTTGCAGCTCTAACAAAACTGCAGGGTCAAACTCAAACTGTTGGGACAGGTTTGCCCAAGGTGATTCAAAATGCATGTTGTCTCCGGGTGGCGTGTCTGTGCGCGCTGTTTGGAATATTTAGGGAATACCCTAGATCATAGGTCAGATTGATGGCTGCGCCGCAGTCATCAATTCGGTCAACTCATCTGCTTTGATTTTCACCCACTATGTACCTTATCGCAATAGGCTGGATTTATGTCGCGCTGATGATGGCGGTAGCCGAGGCTAACAACACCAACGGCACGCTGATGGGCGCCATCGTTACCTTTGTGCTATATGGCGTGTTTCCGGTCATCCTGGTGATGTACCTGCTGCGCACGCCTACCCGCAACCGTGCGCGCAAGGCGCGGGAGCGGGCTGAGTGGGTGGCGCAGCAAAATGCGATGGCAGTGGCGACGGTAGAACCCGCGACAGACAATGCCACTGCAGACGGCACTGCCGACGCCAGTGCTGCCAGTCCAGCGGATGCCACCGCAGCCACACCCACACCTTCAGCTAGCATCAGCCAGCCAGATGCAAGCGGCCATGCGCCCGGTACTGCCCAAAAGGGCAGCGTCACGCCGGTGCGAAAAGAATTGTGACGGGTTGCTGGCTGTGCACCAGGCAGGAGAGCCGTCGTTGCCATAAACCTGCGTGATGCCTAGCGCGTGCAAGCGGTCACGCGCCAGTGCTGGCAAATTGGCCAAGTACTTGTCTGGTGCATCGCCAGTGCCCACGTTTTTGTCAGTGCGAGTTATTTTTTTAAAGTGCCGCGCAGTGTCTGCTTGCGATGCTTCAAACGCCGCTTTCACCTCTGCACCCACCTCAAACTGCGCGGGGCCAATGCACGGGCCTAGCCACACCAGCAACTCATCTGCTCTTAATTTAATAGCTGCTTGAGCAGGTTCTACGTCCTGAATTGCCGAAATAGCCTTAAATGTAGCCTCTAGCACGCCATGCTGCTGCGTGCCCACCAACCCGCGCCAGCCTGCGTGCGCAGCGGCTACAAAGCTGCCTGCGCGGTCGGTCATGAGCAGCGGCAAACAGTCGGCCACCATGATGGTGCAGGCCACGCCGCGTGCTTGGGTAATGCAGGCGTCGGCTTGCGTACCGTCTGCAGTGCCTGCATGCAGCGCCGCTACATCCACACTATGCACTTGATTTAAAAACACAGGCCTAGTACGCATTGCCTGCTGCAGCACAGCGCGGTTTTGCGCTACATGGGCAGGCTGGTCGTCCACATGGTCGCCCAAGTTCAGGCTGTCAAACGGCGCTGCCGATACGCCACCCGCTCGGGTAGTAAACGCGCTGCTTACATGCGCTGGTGCAGGCCATTGCGGTTGCAGTAAATCTAGGGACATACGCTCAGTGGTAGCGCTGCTGTGCCACGTGCCAAACTTGCAAAATTTCAACGATATCGGCACTGACACGGTACGAGATTAAATAATTAGGATGCACCACCAGCTCGCGCACATCAATAAAGTCAGTGCGCCTACCTAAAAACGGGTTGGCCTGCAAAAGGCTGACGCTTGTGCGAATTTGCTTGAGCAATTTTGCAGCAGCTTTGGGGTTATCTTTCGCAATGAAATCACCCACTGCATCCAGCATGAAATTGGCCATGCGCGTCCACACAATGCGCATCAAGCACTGTACTTCTTAAATACAGCGTCAACTTCTGCATCAGTGGCAAATTCGCCTCGATCAGCCGCTGCGATAGCTAGTTTGAGGTTTTCAATCTGCGGAATACGCCAGTCTAAATAATCACTCAAGGCATTGGCGGCAATAGTCGCTTTGGACTGACCTGCTAAGGCGGCGTATTTGTCCAAGCGCTCTTTAAGCTCTGGCGAGACGCGTACATTAAATTGTTCCTTGGCACTAGCTGTGGTCGTTGAAATTGGCATTTTCACTCCAAATATTTAATTGCTAGCATGGTGCTAGCAATTGATAGCATTGTAGCTTAGTACAGTTTTTACGTCTACGTATTGCGCAAAACGTGATGCAGACATCAAGCTTCAAAATCTGGGCAGCTCGATGGCTGCGCCTTTTGAAAGGCTTCTAGCTGCATGCACGCGTCAAACGCGGCCATGGTGCGCGGCAAAGCGGTAAAGTCACAGTCAAACCGTTGGCCGTTAAAGATTTGCGGAATCAGGCAGCAGTCGGCCAGTGTGGGCGTGTTGCCGTAGCAGAACTTGCTAGCGGGTAGTTGGGCCAATTGCTTTTCAAAGCTCACCAAACCCTCGCGCACCCAGTGGCGGTACCAGGTGTTCTTCACCTCGTCAGTCACCTGCAGCTCTTTGGTTAAATATTTCAGCACGCGCAGATTGTTCAGCGGATGGATTTCGCAGGCAATGCTTTGCGCTAGCGCCCGCACGCGGGCGCGGCCCAGTGCGTCTGCGGGCAGCAGCGCGGGGGTGGGATGGGCCTCATTTAGGTACTCGATGATGGCCATGGATTGGCTCAATTTATCGGTTTCAGTGTCTAGCAAGGGCACTAAACCATCGGCGGCTAGCGCAGCGTATTCAGGCTGTTTATGCGCGCCTTTGGCCAAGTGCACGCTGATGTACTCATAAGATAAACCTTTGATGTGCAGCGCAATGCGCACACGAAAAGATGCGGATGAGCGAAAATAGTTATAGAGTTTCATAGGGCATAAGGATAACCCGATTGGGCCGAGCCACCCAGTCGCGGTACATTCGTAACTTCCGCAAACTATGAAAAGTAACTTCACTCTTAATTCATGAACATCGAAGACACTTTAAAACGCATGGCAGCCTCAGACATTACGCAGGTGCGTATGGCGTGGTGCGACCTGCACGGCGAGCTGCGCAGTAAAACACTGATGCCGCTGGCGGTAGAAGAGGCCCTGCGCAATGGTATAGGTATGGTGGGCACGCTGGCGCTGGAAGACACGTCCGGCCGCACAGCCTTCAAAGTGTTTGAAGGCGACGTGAGCAACATGCCCGAATTTGCCAACGCTGCCAACTTGGTGTTGCGCCCGGTACTGGACAGATACCAAGAGCTGCCTTGGGCACCCGGCACAGCATGGCTGCAAGGCCAGCTGTGCCATGCTGATGGCCGCCCAGCCAGTGTCGATACACGCCATATGCTGCAAACCGCCATCGACCATCTAGAAGTGCAAGGCCTAGGCCTGCACTGCGGCCTAGAGGTGGAGTTTCATATCTACAAAATTGAAAGCACTCGCCCGCAGCTAGACCCTGAATTAGCCGCATGGCCTGGCTTGCCGCCCGCGGTGTCGATGCTGCACCCAGGCTACCAGCTGCTGTCAGAGCAATACACCGATATGTGCGACGAGCCGCTGCGCATTGTGCGCGACACAGCACAGGCGCTGGGCCTGCTGCTCACATCGCTAGAAATTGAGTTTGGCCCCTCGCAATTTGAAGCCGTGTTCGAGGCCACCGACGCCATGACCGCAGCCGACAACATGGTGCTGTTTAAGAGCGCTGTGCGCCAAGCGCTGCGCCGCGCGGGCTACCACGCCACATTTATGTGCAGGCCACCGTTTGCAGGCATTACTAGCAGCGGCTGGCACTTGCACCAGTCGCTGGTGCAACTAGATGGTGGCAACAACGCTTTTGCGCTGCCCACGCCGAATGAAGCACAAGAAGACTGGTACAAGCGCGCCATGGCGCCGCTGCAAGCGCTGCTGCCAGTTGCTAAGCCATTGTTAGCGGCCAGCTACCTCAGCGCTCCGGGCTGCCACTACCTTGCGGGCTTGCTAGCTCATGCGGCGGGCGCTACTGCGCTGAGCAACCCCAGCATCAATGCCTACGCACGGTTTGCAGCCAACGCGCTGGCACCACAATCCATTGTGTGGGGCCACGATAACCGCGGTGCCATGCTGCGGGTTATTGCGCCGCGAGACAACCGGCAAGCCACCCGCATTGAAAACCGTGTGGGCGAGCCGATGGCCAACCCCTACCTGTACCTAGCCTCGCAAATCTACGCTGGCTTGGACGGCATGGCACGCAAGCTGACACCCGCCTTGGCTACTGAGTCGCCCTACGCTGCCAGCGCCGCGCAGCTGCCCACCAGCTTAGCCGATGCTCTGGACGCACTGCAAAGCGACACCGCGCTGTGCGCTGCTCTGGGTGCACCTTTTGTGCACTATTACAGCCAAATTAAGCGCCAAGAAATTACGCGCTACAGTGCAGCGCAAGACCCAGTTGATTGGCAACGTCGCGAAGTTTTTGCCCGCTTTTAAGCCACTGCCATCACGCTATGCGTAATCACATTACTACTTATTTCATAGCTGCTCGAGCAGGTAACACAAGCGATAGTGGCAGTTTCGACGTAAAAATAGGGCAATCAGTGATGCAAAGCGCTACGCACGCATCGACGCCATTGCCGCTGACTGCGGCGGCAGCTTGACCTGCGCCACCTGCCATGTCTACATCGACCCCGCATGGGCTGACCAACTTTCAGACGATGCAGCACCTTCGCCAACTTGACGTTTTAGGCCAATCGCTAGAAGTATTGTCTATTGCAGGCGATGCAGCGCTGCCACCTATCGTCTTTCTGCACGAAGGCCTAGGGTCAGTGGCCATGTGGCGCGATTTTCCGGCGCAGGTGTGCGCCGCTACGGGGCGTGAGGGCCTGCTGTACTCACGCCAAGGCTATGGCCATTCATCGCCTGCAGCACAGCCGCTACCGCCTACCTATATGCACTACCAAGCGTGGGACGTACTACCCGCCTTACTAGCCCAACTAGGCATTGAACGCCCCATCTTGCTAGGCCACTCCGACGGTGCCACCATTGCCCTGTTGTACGCTAGTCGGTTTAACACTACCGCATGTATTGCCATGGCACCGCATCTGTTTGTAGAAGACATTAGTCTGCGCAGCATTGCCGCGGCACGCGTGGCTTTTGAAACGACTGATCTGCGCAACAAGCTGGCCAAATTTCACCGTAATGTGGATGGCGCGTTTTGGCAGTGGAACAATGTGTGGCTGAGCGAAGCCTTTGGCAGCTTTAACATCACTGCAGATTGCCAGCGCATCACCTGCCCGCTACTGGCGATGCAGGGTGTGGACGATGTGTATGGCACGATGGCGCAAATTGACGCTTTGGCACCTGATTTTTATATGCCAAATGATGCTTCTAGGCCGCAGAACCTGCTCAAGCAGCTATTAAAATTAGAGCACTGTGGGCATTCATTGCATAGGGATCAAGGTGCTAAGGTGATTGCTGCAGTGGTTGATTTTTTGAATGTTGTGCACTAATTGCGCGCTTACGACTATTGCTAGAAATAACTTTTCTTCGTTTGCTGTCAGCCTGTTGTGGGATTGGTGTGAATCTTTGGGTTGTTTGTTTGGGAGTTGGTTGCTGGACTGAGCGTGCGCACCGGGGAGCTGGACTCGAGCCGGGCATCTCTTTCGCGAAAAATACTCCGAGAACACGCGCGGATTAAGGCCTTTAATTCGCCAGCATTGTCAACGCGCGCCTCTCTGCGTATTTCTCATCGAGACGGACCCGACTCGTCACATTGTTCTTTGCTTGGTTTGAACAGCCCGCGCTTCGGTAAAGCGCAATTGGGGTCAGAGCAAAATTTCGTTTGTGATTAGTGTCGCGCCGGATACAGAATTTTCCTGAATTTTGATCTGACCCCAAATGCTCACATCGGCGACTACCGGTAGTGCGCTACCGTGGTCGCAAGTGAGATAGCGTATGCCGACCGCCTGATTTCTGGTATGCCCAGTATGAAGGCGGTTGGCATACGCTATCTCACCACCAAGAGACTAAGCTGATGCGACATGATCATCTACTAAGTCAGCAAAGCGGTGATGGAGCGTGGCAGTGATGAAAATCTTGCGGTGCGCGCAGTGCAAAAGTTAGCCTAACACCCAAGCCCCAAAATCAAACCAATCACGCAAACTAAGCACGTATTTGCGCCAAGTCCTGTGCACTCAGCCAGCGCCAGCCGCCGCTGGGCACGTTGCCCAATGTCAAGCTGCCCATGCTGGCGCGGTGCAGACCTTCGACGCGGTTGCTCACTGCAGCGATCATGCGTTTAACTTGGTGGTACTTACCTTCGGTCAAGGTTAAGTCCAGTGTCAGCTCACCCGTTTGCACGCAGGCAGCAGCGCGCACGGGCTGGGGGGAATCGTCTAACACCACGCCATCTAACAGTTTGGTAATTTGCGCATCGTCCACAGCGTGTTTGCACGTGACTTGGTACACCTTGGGCACATGGTGCTTGGGCGAGCTCATGCGGTGGATAAACTGGCCGTCGTCGCTGAACAGCAGCAGGCCTGTGGTGTCTTGGTCTAGCCGCCCTACGGCCTGCACGCCTTGAATGGCGTTTTTATTAGGCCGTACACGCAGCGGGCTGGGCAGCAGCGTGTAGACACTGGGCCACGCACTGGGCTTGTGCGAGCATTCAAAGCCTGCGGGCTTGTGCATCAGTACATAGGCGCGTTCGTGGTATTGCCACGCTGTGCCTTGCACGCGATAAGGCATGCCATCAGCTATATTTTTAATAGCTGCTTGAGCAGTTTCTACGGTGTGATAAGCATTATTTTCATCTAAAACTTCTACTAAACGGTGTTCAATTAACCCTGCGCATACGCGGCGTGTGCCGTGGCCTTGGGTAAACAACAAATCTGTAATGTGCATCGGTGCTTTAGGGTTAGGTGGTCTAAGGTGCTTTGGTGGGCGTAGTAGAAGCGTCTGTATTTGCTGCACTTGCTGGTTTGGCGGCTGCGGCAGCAGGTATGGCAGGTATGGCAGGTATGGCAGGTGCAGCCGTCGCAGGCTTGGCCGCTGCGGGTACGGGCAAGGGTTTGGCCATCATCATCGACAGCATATCTTCGTTACTTAATTGCCCTTGGTAGCCGTCAATCACCATGTCAAACTGCAGCGTGCCGTCTTTTAAAATTTGCGGCGCGGCCATGGGCCCTGGCTTACACAGCTTGCCGCACACCAACTTGACATCGCGTTGCACCAAGCGTGCTGCGGCAATGGCTTGCGCAGCCAGCACGGCGCCAGGGTAAGTGTTGGCGGTAGTAACGCGTACCGTCGTAGTGGTATTGCCGTAGCTAGAGGCCATAGTTATGCCGCCGCTGAGCACGGATTTAAGGGCGCTGTCATTAGTTGCTTGGCTGGCAGGCGCCGAGACGCCGCCTTTGGACGCACTGGCGCTTTGGTTAGCCCCGGGCTTAACACCCGGGGCGGCACTGGGAGCCACCTCTGGGGGCGCTTTGATCTGCGGCACAGCGGGTAGGCCCAGTACATTAGTTTCAGATTGCGCTAGGGCGGCGGCTGATACGGCATACAGGGCCATCGTGAAGAAGAATTTTTGCATAACTAGATTTTCGCTCAAATTACCCGCTTCTAGCTATGATGCGCTATGCATTTACCCAATCTCACAGCCACCAGCGGCGCGCCATGGCTACCATCACGCCGCACCTTTCACCAACAGCTGTTGGCCACCTTGGGCGCTGCTGCACTGCCGCCGCTGGCTGTAGCAGCCAGTCCCAATGCCGAGTCGTTGGTACTGCTGGCAGCCAACGCACCTCCTAACATCAACCCTACAGGCTATCTGGTAAGCGAAAAACTAGATGGTGTGCGAGCCCTGTGGGACGGCACCACACTGCGTTTTCGCAGTGGCCGCACGGTAGCCGCACCGGCATGGTTTACGGCCAAGCTGCCGGCTGGCACGCCGCTGGATGGCGAGCTGTGGCTGGCACGCCGCCAGTTTGACGCGCTATCGGGCATGGTACGCAAAGCGCAGCCCGCAGATGTCGATTGGCAGCGCATTCAGTACATGGTGTTCGAGCTGCCCGCTGGCGAGGGCAGCTTTGACAAGCGCGCAGCGCAATTGCCCGCCATAGTGCGCCAAGCAGACTGGCCCCAGCTGCGCGCCGTCGATCAATTTCGCGTAGCTAATGCTGCAGCGCTGCAAGCCAAGCTCAAAGCTGTCACCACAGCCGGTGGTGAGGGCTTGATACTGCATTTGGCCAGCGCCCCTGTGACGACGGGCCGCAGCAATGTGCTGTTAAAACTCAAACCGGTGCAAGACGCTGAAGCCGTGGTTGTCGGCCATGTAGCGGGCAAAGGTAAATACCAAGGTTTACTCGGCGCGCTTGAGATGCAAGCCCCCGCAGGCCAGCGCTTTAAAATCGGCACGGGTTTGTCTGACGCACAGCGCAAAACCCCGCCCGCTATTGGCAGCACAGTAACCTATACTTTTAACGACACCACACCCAACGGCAAGCCACGCTTTGCCAGATTTCTGCGCATGGCAGACAACCTTTAGCGTGGACAAGTCCAGTCCATACGCGCCATGCCTAGGCGTGGCGCGGGCAGCGCTGTGTCCACTATGCCCATACCCAGTGGCGTGCAGCCCTGCACTTTGACGGCGGTAATGTTGTGTGGCTTAAGCTCAAGGCGCGCTAAATTTTCAGCTAGCTTTGCAGTGTCTAGGTCTTGCGCGGCCCCTTGCGCAGGGCTGACTGCCAACTGCTGACCAAAAGCGGTAACGAAATAATAACTGGGGTCTGCGCAATGCAGGCTCCATCGCTGGGCAAGCTGTTGCGTAGCCTGCACCGCGTAGTCAATCACGATACGCGCGCGTCCGTCAGCAGTGATGTCCACCACAGGGTCTGCCGTGGGAGTTAATGTCAGATGTTGGCCATCTGCTTGAACATCAAAAAACCAATTGGCACGCCCCATTTGCATCTTTAATGCAAAAATAAATTTTTGCATTTGCTCAGAATTTGCTTGCCCCGATACATCGCGCGTGAGTTGTAATGCACGCTTTGAGTGCCAAGCATCTAGCCACAACTCGCCACGCAGATGCTGCAGTTGCGCTGACTCAAAGCGCAACTCGGCACGACAGTCCACTGCGCCATGCGGATGGGCGTATGCCATCAAAGGCAAGCCAACTAGACCTAGCGCAAAATTTAGCTTAGCCCAACAACCGTACATACAACTAACCGCACCATCGATTAGCGAATAGCCACAGGGTTTACGATGGCTTGCACACCGCCTGTAATGCGGGAGGCACCTAATACAAACATAAACTCGTAGGCCTTATCTTTCACCAGTGGGCCCGTGTTCATATTCTCTAAAATATAAATACCGTTTCTGGCCAATAAAATTTGGTGCACTTCAAACACACCCACATCTTTTTCAAACGGAATCACCTCCAGCGCCCACTGGTCTGCACCCACGGCAACCACTTCTTTAGATGCCAAGTACAGCGCACCGTCTTTGCCCAATCCAGGCTCACCGGCCAAGAAGCGCTTGTTATCTTTGCCCTCTAGCGCTTGCCATCCAGTGTGAAACAGCACCACGTCGCCTTTTTTAATTTCAATCCCCTGGCGTTTGGCTTGCTCGTCAATCTCTTTGCGGTTAAACGCTACGCCTTCTTTCACCATATCAGTACCGTAATAGGCTGTCATATCCAGCACAATGCCGCGCGTCACAAAGGGCGGTATTTTTTCTACGCCTAATTTTTTCAAACCATTGGCTTGGGCAAAATCTGAATTTTTGTTGCAGTTGTAGTAAATGTTGTCTATGCCAATATGGCCCAAACCATCAATCTGCGAGCCCGTGCCCACCCAGCCCATATATATGTCGTCGTTGTACGTCGTTTTCGTGCCGCCTAGGCTAATGCCACCGGCCTGACCGGGCTGTACTACGGTGACACCCCAAGTGCGCGGTGCATAAGCGGCAGTTTGCGCATTGGTTTCAAAACCAAGGGGGTAGGTTTTACCCGTTTTAACTAACTTGGCAGCCTCTGCCGCCAAGGCGGGCGTTAATAAATTGGCAGCACCAATCTCATCGTTAGGGCCCCATTTGGATTTGCACCAGTCGTTTTGTGCCCACGCGCTTTGCATAAAACCTGTCGCACTTATTGCCGCAATCAGCAGCAGGCGGTGCAGCGATGTACGTGATGTCATAAGATCTCCTTTGTAGTTAAAGTAACTTAGCTTGTCCAGATCTGGCGTGTACCAAATCAAACAAAAAATTACTGTAACAACGCCGGTGCTATACACAAGTATTCTGCGAGACAGTTTGCCAGCTTTGAATGTTACTGTTTGCAACTTAAGGTGCGCGGCGCTTGGGTTTAGCTTTTGGTGCCAACTCTTCAATCAACTCGGCACTGGGCACGCCTGAAAAAAGCGCCGCTGCGCGCATCTTTATCTCTTGCAGCTCAGTCGCGCTCACCATGTACTGCCCAGTGGTCTGGTTTACCTGCACCGTGAACTCTACGTCTTTGCCGTTGTTAGACAACATGCCGCAGCTAAAGTCGTAGTCTTCGTGCTCCCACGGCAAGCCTTTGGCGTCAACATCGTAAGCTTGATATTCCAACTGACTGATCTCGCCACTGGCAAGGTTAAGCAGCGCCTTAGAAGTAATGATCTCGTCAAACAATTCATCAGCGATAGTGATAGGTACTTTTAAATCCACGGGCTATCCTTGTACAAAAGAAAAAGGCAAACCTTGTGAAGGATTTGCCTTTTATAAAAATAATGGGCTGGCGGCTAACGAATGATGCGCTGCAAGCCCCGTAAACATTAGAGACTAGCAATTAGAACTATTATTTGTTCCCCCTTGCTGTTCCCCCGCCTGACAGTTGCTACCCCAATTTTTAAATCAATTGAATATCAGACAACATGCAAACCGATAACTAAATTTTAACCTAGGCAGCGCACAGTTAATAGCCCAGCTCAGTCCAACACTGGTTGTTACTCGCGCGCGCGCGTATTGTTCGGTAATGCTGCGATTCTTGATTCAAAGCCTACAGATTTAGGCGGGTAAGGCCAGCATCTAAACGCACGAGAAACGCAGCCAGCGCAGCTTCACGCCGCTGGTGGCAATCTATCAGCCCCTCCATTAATCGGTTATGGGTGGTTTGCCTCATTCCTTTTGGGCGCTGCCAGTCAGCCCCCAGCTTTGCTTCAATCTTGTGCTGCTTTAGCCATGACCTGCCCAGCGCGTCATGCGACTGGCTGGCATAGGTCACCCATTGGCAATGCCTGCACGCAAACTGCCCGGCCCGCAAATGCAGCATAGCCACCCTACGCCCACAGCGCGGGCACAGTGCCCACGGGCGTGACCGGCCAAAGTTACAAGGTGTGTAGGCCAGCTCCACCCGTTGGGCATAATCCCGCGTCTGCCCTTGAGTAGTGGCCCGGTAATTCAAAGTTAACGCCTTGTCAGCCTGCGCAGTGATACCAATTTTGCCAGTGGCTACGCTGTCACGCGTCCATTGCCATGTAAAGCTAGTATCACGCTGCGTGTAGCCCATCCGTGCCAGCCTGTGTATATCAAGGCTTAGCAACAGCCCCGCTTTAACCTTGTAGCCCGGCCTGCCAGCCCCATAGCGTTTGCCGCCCGTGCCCATTACGCTATCCCCACAGAAAACGAAATCAATAGGCTAATCACTTTTTTACTACGCACTAAATTTGCCGTTTTTAAACTCCTTTGTTATTCATGCTTTTAATCATTGCTTAGCTTCCAATACTTCATGCCCTTACCCTTGGTGCAATGCTGCGTAATAGATGGTATTTCTATATACGCACCGTCTGGCGGTGTAGTGAGAGCGCCAAATATCATTGCATAGACCCGTGAGACGGTGTAGTGGGCAATGTGCTTACCCCGCCAGCCGGTGCTATCCGTACCCTCTCTACACCGCCAGACGGTATAAGCGCTGCAATTTTGTATTGACCCGTGCGGTAGGCGCGCGGGTCAATATCCATGCCGTCTGCTTTGTCCAAGCTATACCAAGCCAGTGCAAACCATGCTGCCCGGTTAGGGCGCATACCCATGCGGGTTTCAATCAGCAAGGCTTGCTCTTTCAGCTCTACCAATGCACGCGACACCGTATCGTTGCTTTTCCAGCCCAGTGGTTTGAGGTACTTAGCGCAGGCCACCAGCCGCCCGTTGTTGCTACCCGTGTACTGCCGGGCAATGTCAATTAACAGCGCCCGCGCGGGGTGGCCTAAAGCCCGGTAGCTGGGGCTGTCAATCACCACATGGGGCAACGCTACATACCTGTCACCATCGCGCTTATTTTTGCTACCCTTGTAGCTCTTTGCCATCGTGCGCCCCCATCAACGTAGCCAGATAGTCGCGCACCGCATCTAGGTCAGGCAATGGCTTTGCCAGCCCCAAGCGCATGGCGTAGTACAACGCCTGCCCACACACCGCAGGGTCAACCTTCACCAGTGCATAGCCCAGCATGGCCAATTGGGCGGCCAGCGTGGCATAGGCTTTGTACTCGCGCTGCGTGGTGGGCGTATCTAGGTCGTTAGTCAGGTTCATGGCTTAGCCCCGCTTTCCAAAACATACAGCCCGACGCGGTGTTTAACGCCCGATTCGGTTACGACGGTTTGCCACACAGTCGTTATCTTGTAGCCCAGCCTGTGCCGCAACTCATGCACACGCGGGCGCGGGTCGTAAATGTCTAGGTAGCGCATCGCCTCAAAGGTACTGACTGCAAAGCGCGATAAAGCCGCTAGCAGCCTGTCACGCTGGGCGGGCGCACCTTGTCCGCTAAACTCTAATGCGATTGCTTTCAGCGCTGCCTTTTTCTCGGAAGGGGTGGCGTTTCCTTTTTGCATGGCCTTCTCCCTTACTTGGCCGCTTCACTGATCAAAAACGCTTCGATTGCGTTGATGTCAAAGAGCGTCACTTTAGGGCCAGCCTTTAATGGTTTCGGGAAGTCTTTACGTGTCTTGCACCAAGCCCACAACGTACTGCGTGAAATTGCAAAGTGAGCGCAGGTCGTTTTAGCTCTTGCGTGGTGGGACTTTTTGTGGATGTCCTGAACCGTGGTCGATGTCGCCATCTAATTACTCCAAAATTAACCGACGCACTATTGCGTCGTGTTAAGTGGAGTTTTGCAGGGTGACCTATTTTGGTCTAGCCTGTGTGCTGGCACAGCTTACGGTTTGCTAGCAGAGCGTAGTCTATTCCACTCTGTTAGCCAGTCGCGTACAGTTCTGAATTTGTACGGTACTAGTTTGCCTGCTAAATCGAGTGCAAAGTCATCCATGCTCTTGGATTTATTGAAGTTTTTATCCAACCATTCAAAAACTTGAGCTTTTGCCGCACGATTTTCTATATGTGTAATATCCGCGCCCTTTTTTGCCAAAGCGATACTCGATTTATTTCCAGCGAGCTCATAAGCCCTTAAATGGTAATCGGGCGGTTGCAAACGATGCTTCAACTCAGTGATGTGTGTTATCAGGTATGCGCTATACCCGCCATCGAGAGACATAGCAATTACAGCGTCATCTAATCGCCATAAAAGTGCCATAGCACTTACCGAGTAAGCCCAAGCTTTCAATTTTTCGTCAGTTAGCCAAGGTGTGGATTGCTGATCTATAAAACTTAAAAATACTTCAGCTCGTTCTGGGAAATCATATGCGTCCCAAGCTTCAATAAAGTCATCTTTCCCTTTACATAGTGGCCGCAAATCGGTGCGACCATTGGCAATACGCTCCAAAATAATTGGGTAAAAGTCGTCGCAAAGAAAACCGTGAACTTGATTGAACCAATTTTCAAAGTCAAAGTTTGACATCCCGCTCGGAAAGTAATGTTTTAAATGCTGGTACGCAACGTTCCCAGCTTCCCACAATTCGAAGTCATTTTGAAGTCTGCCGTCAGAGTCACAGAGCCTTTGTTTCTGGCGACCCAACTGTCCGACATCAAAAGACATCTTTAGGCAATATGTTTTCAGCATTGATCTGCACTCATCAGCATGTCATCTTTGTATCGAAGATTTCCCAATCAGTTGTGGCAAAAATCACAGTGTTACTATTTCAACAAACTGTTGGCCTGGCATCGCTTTGCCTGCCTTGTTCAGCGCTATGGCTTTGGCCAAATGGGTTGCACCTTTGGGGCAAGTCAACGGCGTAATAGCAGGCTTGGCTTTAGGCAACGCCCGGACGTTGATCGTGGGTGCTAAGCCTGCTTGCTCTGCCATGTTCAGCAGCGTATCGAGTGAGAACAAATCAATATGCCCACGCTTGAGGTCTGATAGGCGGGGTTGGGTAATGCCTAGGTGTGCGGCGGCGGCTTTTTGTGTGCCTGTGGATTGATCCAGCCAGTTTTGCAGCGCCATCATCAGCGTGGACTTTGCCCGCATATTGGCGGCTTCCAAGGGGGTGGCTTCTATTGCGTCCCACACGGATTTAAAAGAATTGCGGGCTTCGGAATAGCTGACTACGCGCATAGAGCACCTTGGGTAATTTGCTTATGGCATTGTACAAATTAAACCGAGGTGGTGCGGCGTGGGCTATGTGGCTAGCGCCCGGCAAAAGTGGGCTGGGTAGCAGGTGGGCTTATATCACCACGGGTTTAAGCTTGAACAGCTTGGCGTTTCTAGCCAGCAGCACATCTAGCGTGGCCATGCCCTTAGCTTTGGCCTCTAAGGCACATGCAAGGTGTAGCGCATCACCAGCGCGCAGCCCCGACGCGCCGTCCATAGTGAGCAAAGCGGCTTTGTGAAAAGTGGCAGGCTCTATGGGCAATAGTTGCAGGTCGTTGGCGCACACGCGCTCAAACTGTGCCCATGCGGTGTGTGCCTGTTCAGCCGTTAACTGCCCGGTGCGCTGCTTTAGGCCCATGGCGCTACCAAACTCGGTCACGCACCATGCGGCAGACACTAAATCTTGCTTACATTGGGCGTACCACTGGTTTACATCGGGTGTCTTGGCTTCGTTGGTGCACAGGGCTACCAGTACGCTGGTGTCTACGTACAGCATTAGTAGCGCGCCTCGCTGCGCAGTTGCTCCATCACCGATGTACCCATGGGCAATGCGGCGCTGGTGCGCGCCAGCTCTTTGGCAAATGTTTGGCGGCTCCATTTGGCGGGGCGCAAATTAAGCGCGCCGTCTGTGCCCACATGGGCTTGCAGTTGGTCGCCTTCTTTCACGCCTATTTGGCGCACATAGTCCACAGGTATGCGCACGGCCAGGCTGTTGCCCCACTTGGCTATTTGTAGATTCATTATGGCTTTAATTGATATACAGTTAAGTATCTACATTGTAGAGGTTTATGGCGTTACTTGCAAATGGCGCGTTTGCTTGTGTGGCCTAGGCTACTTTGCCAAAGTTACCCACGATCACATCAGCCCCCACGCGCAGCGTGTCCAGGTAGTCTGCCCACTGCCCCATCATGCGCCGCCGCTGCTCCATAAACTGGGTGCGGTTGTAGGCGCGGCCATTGGCATCTTTGACGGCGTGGGCTAGCTGGGCTTCTATAACTTGTGTGTCGCACTCTAGGCGCTCTGCCAGCATGGTGCGGGCGGTGGCGCGAAAGCCGTGCCATGTTTGAATCTCAGGCGTGTAGCCCATGCTGATTAAGGCAGTGCGTACTGAGTTGTCGCTGATAGGCCGCTCGTGGCTGCGTTCACCGGGGAACACCATGGTGTCATGGCCTGTGATGGTGTGCAGGTCGCGCAGGATGGCTACGGCTTGGGGCGGTAGGGGCACATAGTGGGGGTCACCATGCTCTTTGCCTTCTAGGCCGCGTTTCATCCGCAGGGGTGGGATAGTCCACAGCGCGCTGTCCAGGTCAATCTCTGCCCATGCTGCGCCACGCAGTTCACCGGGGCGCTGAAACAGCATGGGGGCTAGCTTGAGGGCGGCGCGCACTATCGGGCCACCTTTGTAAGCGTTCACTGCGCGTAACAGCTCGCCTAGCTTTACAGGGTCGGTAATAGCGGCAAAGTGTTTGCCACCGTAGGGGGTAAGCGCGCCTTTAAGGTCAGCGGTAAAGTCGCGGGGCACGCGGCCTGTGGCTACGCCGTAGCGCCACACTTGGCGGCACAGCATCAAGCCCCTATCGGCGGTCTCGATAGCGCCCCTTGCTTCAATTTTGCGTAGCACGGCCAATATTTCCACAGGCTCTATGTCAGCCAGCCGCCTGTCACCCAGCCAGGGGAACAGGTCACGCTCTAGCTGCCTCATGCTGCGCTGGGCGTGGCCGGGGCTCCATTGGCTGGTTTGGCGGCTAAACCACTCTAGCGCCACGGCCTTGAAGGTGTCGCCTTGGGGGTTGCTGGCTTTGAGTTTTTCTAGCTTGCGGGCTTTGGCTGGGTCCTTGCCCTCGCTTTTTTGCAGTTTAGCTGCTTCACGGGCTTTGCGGGCGGCTGACAGGCTGACGGCGGGATAGCTGCCAAGGGCTAGGCGCTTTTCAGCCCCTGCAATTCGTTATTTCCAAAACCAGCGCTTTGACCCGGTAGGGCTTATTTCAAGGTACATGCCGCCCGCATCGCTTAGGCGCTCACGTTTTAGGCCAGCGGGACACGCGGCGTTTCTGCATTGGGCATCGGTCAACATGGCTTAGCACTCCATAGGGCAAAGGGGGCAAGTATTTTGGAGGTAGGGGGCACGGAGCACTAAAAATAGGTAATTTCACCCTATGTACCCCCGTTTTGTCCCCCGTTTAGATCTGGCTTGTACTGTACCAGCTTGGACTGCTTCGGGCTATTCTGCCAATGAAAAAGGCCGTTTATCGTACTAAGATAAACGGCCTTGGATTGAATAGTGGTGGAGCTGGCGGGAATTGAACCCGCGTCCGAAAACATTTTTTCTTGCAGATCTACATGTGTAGCCGATTGATTTGTGTCTTGCCCAATGGGTCGCGCAACGGCACGCTACCCACCAGACCAGTAGCCTATTGTCTCGTCCAACGCTAAGCCACCCAGCGCCAGACCATCCGATGTAAATTAGCTTGCAGCCGAGAAGTTTTAAGTTGCCCTAAAACCCCTTTGCCCATCCCACCGGAGAGATGTTGCAAGCCTCTCAGCGATTAAGCTGCGAGTGCGAAACGTTCGTCGTTTGCAGTTAGGTTTTTTGAATTTGTTTAACGAGCACATTCAGCTCGACATGCACCACAAAACGTCCAGTCCTCGTCGAAACCAGTACAGCCCCATGAAGACTCTATTTTACGCCTTTGCGGCCTGTTGCGTGTAGCGGCTGAGGCAGCATATTGGCAGCAGCTAAACGCTATCAATAAAATAGCTGCTTGAGCAGGTTCTACGGCCTAGAACAGCTATTTGACTGATAATTATGATGTTAATTAGCAGTTAAATTGTGCAGCTTTGCAAACGCCGCGCGTTCGCGGGCGATGTCGCCATGGGTGATGCATTGTTTGCGCAGGGGTGCTGCGGTGGATGCATTTGATGATTGCAAAAACTGCTGGTACGCGTTGCTTTGAAACGGGTCGGTGGTGACGTAGCCTACTTTGTCGACGCACGGTTTGCTGGCATCTGCAGGACAGTCTTTGAGTGTTGCGCCGTAGATCACGCGGCCATCGCGGGTGATGCCGGGGAAAGTGCTGGCGCGCAGCAGGGTGCGGGGGTTGCTGTAGTACGGCGCGATGTTAAAACGCTGACCTGCTCCGCCGTTGGCACTGCGGTGCACCCACCACACTTGGCTGCGGTATTCGTAGGCTACGTCGGCAGCCGATGTGCTGTTAGCTGCAAGCATGCCGCCGGCTGCAAGTGTACTGGGGGCGAAGCCAAAAATAGTTTTGCCGCTGGAAAAGTTAAAAGTCGCACGCGGCTCGCAGCCTGTGCCGGTAGGGCCAAAGCCAAAGATGCGCATGGTTTGCTCGCCTTGCACTGGCGTTTGCGGTAGGGCGGCAAACTCTAGGCCGTTAACGCTAATCATGGGCAGCGCGTACATGGGGCCGTCTTGGGTGATGCGGTCACGGCATAAAAATGCGCTACCGCTGTCGGCCACTATGCGTTGTGCGGTGGTGTCGATCTCTAGCGTGCGGGCCATCAGCGCGCCCTCGCCTTGCACCTCTGAGTTGGAGGGGTTGGGCCAGCTCATGGAGCGGATGCGCACATGGCCGGGTTTGTCTGTGGCGGCACTGGGCAGCTCGGACGCAGCAGCATAAAAGCCGATCATGCCGCCATTAAAAACAGGTTTGGTACGGCTTTTAGACTGACTGTTATTGCGCAAGATGCTACTGAAAGTGTAGTGGTCACCATTCACATCTACCAAATAACGCCAAGTGCCTTGCACGGGGAAGGCTTCGTTAGACAGCGGTGTGGCGTAGGCGGCAACAGCAAGGCCTGCAGCGTCCAGCTCGATCAAACTGACCTCGCCTAGCCGCCAACCCGAGAAGCTGCGCAGCACAAAACGGCCATCTGGGCTGATACGCTCGTAGCTGCCCAGTGCCACACGGGTGATGCCATAGGCATCAGTTTGCGTACCCGCGATGGCGGCTGGCAACTGGGTAAACGTGTTGGCGGGTAT
>JANLPQ010000120.1:0-10722 GCA_031367325.1 Polaromonas sp.
AGCGTGCCTTCAACGCCTGTTCTGTGCTCGCCTTGGCGCTTGGCGTGCACAGCTGTGCGGCTGTCCTCCGCCCAGCGGGCTCCCCCGGTATGCCGCGGCGCTGTTCAAACCAAGCACCAAGGCTGCGTATTGGCTCAGTGCGAATACAGCGGTGGATTACCTACCAAGGTCACTGGAGCTGGCAGGCGGTGTACTCAGCGCAGCGGCATAAAGGGGGAGTCGGCGGCCCTAGGCCGCCACGGAGGACAGCCGCGAAGCTGAGTACGCCGCCTGCCAGAGCCCGTACAAAATAAGAGTATCTATCTTCCGCACAGCTGAGTACGCCGCCGGCCAGCTCCCGTACAAGAATTGCAATCCTCAATATCAGCAAGCTAAACCATCGCCGCAGTTCACGGTGCGCGAATATTAATCTTTAAAGCGCCAGAGCATCGTTTAACAACTACTACGCACGATGTGAAAATATCAATCACCTACACCACCGTGTAGTAGATCAAGTTTTCTTCTTCGTAGGTCGTGCCCAGTTGTCGATACTGATTTGCTTGCCACGCGCCACGCTCAGTGCGCCCGCAGGGGTGTTTTTGGTAATGGTGGACCCGCCACCTACTGTTCCGCCTGCGCCGATGGTTACAGGCGCTACCAGCACACAGTTGCTGCCAATGTGCACATCGGCCTCAATGACGGTGCGGTGTTTGCTAGCGCCGTCGTAGTTGGCGGTAATGCTGCCCGCGCCGTAGTTGACGCGCTCGCCCACGGTGGCGTCGCCTAGGTAGGCTAAGTGGTTGGCTTTGGCACCTCTGGCCAGCGTGGAGTTTTTTACTTCGACAAAGTTGCCAATATGTACCTCGTCGCCCAGCTGTGCGCCGGGGCGCAGGCGGGCGAAAGGGCCGATTAGCGCGCCTGCACCTATTTGTACGCCTAGCTTGTCACCTCGGCCTTTTGAGTCGACAGCGGGCCCGCCGTCGTTTTTTGAGTCGACAGCGGGCCCGCCGTCGATGTGCGTAAACGGGTGAATCACCGCGCCAGCGGCCACGTTGCAGTTGGCTATATGGCAATTAGCGCCAATTTTCACGTCATCGGCCAGCACCACCGTGCCTTCAAACACGCAGTTCACGTCAATGCTCACGTCTTGCCCGCAGGCCAAGCTGCCGCGCACGTCGATTCGGGCGGCATCGCTGATGCGCACGCCTTGCTCCATCAGCGCGTAGGCCAGGCGGCGCTGGTATTGGCGCTCAAGTTCTTGCAGTTGCACGGGGCTGTTCACACCTGCTACTTGCAGGCCGTCGGTGGTTTTAACGGCTACGCAGCCGGTGCCGTCGGTCACGGCCATGTTGACAATGTCGGTCAGGTAATACTCGGCTTGGGAATTTTTGTTGTCTAGCTGGCCCAGCCATTTTTTCAGCAGGGCGGTGGGCGCGGCCATCACGCCGCTGTACCACTCGGTAATTTCGCGCTGCGCAGACGTGGCGTCTTTGTGCTCCACAATGGCGTGCACAAAATCGCCTTGCCTGACCACGCGGCCATAGCCTGTGGGGTCGCCGCAGTCTACTGACAGCAAGGCCAACTGCTTGCCTTGGCTGGCCTCTATCAAGGCGCGCAGGCTGGCTTGGGTAATCAAAGGCACATCACCATTTAAGATGAGCGTGATGCCTGTGTCGCCCAGCACGGGCACGGCCTGCTGCACTGCGTGCCCTGTGCCCAGCTGCGGTTCTTGGGTTACAAATTTCAGCTCGAACTGGCTGCTAGTCTTTGAATAGGATGCGCAAGCCGCTATCACTTGCGTAGCGCCATGCCCTGTAACCACCACCATACTGCGCGGCAAAAGTTGACTGGCCGTGTCAATCACATGGTGCAGCAAAGCGCGCCCCGCCAATGTGTGTAACACTTTGGGCAGTTTACTTTTCATGCGGGTGCCTTTGCCCGCAGCCATGATGACAATATCTAAATTCATACGCGTGTCCTGTCGTTGGTGGCTTATTATGCTTGCAGTCGTGTTACTGCAAGGTTGCAGCACCATCAAGCTGGCCTACAACCAAGCGCCCGACTTAACCTACTGGTGGTTGGACGGTTACGTCGACTTTAACGACCAGCAAACACCCAAGGTGCGCGACGGCATTGCCGCATTGTTTGCCTGGCACCGCAGCAACGAGCTGCCCAAAGTGGCAGTTTGGTTGCAAAAAAGCCAAGCCCTGATGCCGCAAAACATCACCCCCGCGCAAGCTTGCACTTTGTACGACGAAGCGCGTGGCATGGTCAACGCCATTACCGACAACGCCATGCCCGCACTGGTGGAATGGGCACCTACCGTTACCGCCGACCAGCTGCTGGTACTGCAAAAAAAGCAAAAGAAAACTATTGACGAATTTAGCAGCGACTACATCACCAGCAGCCCTGCCCAGCGCAACGCCAAGCGCCTGAAATCGGCAGTGGGCCGCAGCGAGATGGTGTATGGCAGGCTAGAAGTTACACAAATAATGGCGATTGAAAAATCACTCGCGACCTCTAGCTTTGACCCTGCATTGGCCCTGAAAGAGCGTGTGCAGCGCCAAAAAGAGGGGGTCGACATGCTGCGCAAACTGGCCGACACCAAGCCCGCACCTGCTGCTATACAGGCCACGCTGCGCGCCTACATTGCACGCAGCATCACGTCAACTGACCCGGTGTACCGTGCGTATGCCGATAACCTAGTGCGCGAAGGGTGCGAAACTTTTGCCGCCGTGCATGCCACTACCACCCCTGCGCAGCGTGCCAAAGCGGTGCAAACGCTCAAAAGCTACGAGCAAGATGTGCGCACTTTAGCGGCGCAAGGCGGCAGCTAGTGCGGCATTGGCTTGGTCGTTGTTTATCGCGCAGGTTGCGCAGCTGACTGGGACGAGGATTGACCGCTTGGCTTAAGTGCAGCGCGTTGAGCGGCGCGAAAAGCCTTCATCTCATCTTTTGACAATTGCCCGTCTTTGTTAGTGTCAATAGCGTCGAAATTTTGTGCCAGCTTGGGGTGGGCAGCAGCTTCGGTGCGAGAGATCAAACGGTCTTTGTTCGTGTCCAGTGCCTTCATGCCATGCGGGTGGCGTTGGCCTTTGACGTAGGGTGCGGATGCAGTGGCGGCAGTGGCGCACTGGGTTGAACGCTGAGTCGATCAACGCGCCATCTTTACCGCAAATTTACGCAAGCCAAAAGTGCGAAAATACACCATGAACGCGATTTCCACCACTGAGCTGATGCACACCCTAGGCTTGCAAGCCAAAGCCGCCAGTGCCCACATGGCCCGCGCCTCGGCGGCGCACAAAGCCGCTGCACTGCGCAAGCTGGCCGCGCTGCTGCGCCAAAACACTGCAGCATTGCAAGTGGCCAATGCCCAAGACCTGCAGCGCGCACAAGCCGCAGGCTTGGCCGAACCCATGGTAGACCGCTTAAAGCTCACGCCCCAAGTGCTCGACACCTGCGCCCAAGGCTGCGAGCAACTGGCCAGCATGCCCGACATCATTGGCGACATCATTGGCCTAAAGCAGCAGCCCAGCGGCATCCGTGTGGGCCAAATGCGTGTGCCCATCGGTGTGTTTGGCATGATCTACGAGAGCCGCCCCAACGTGACGATTGAGGCGGCATCGCTGTCGATTAAAAGTGGCAACGCCTGCATTTTGCGCGGCGGATCAGAGGCCATTGAATCAAACCGCGCGCTGGCCGCACTGGTACGCCAAGCCCTGTGCGAGAGCGACTTGCCGGGTGACGCCGTGCAGCTAGTACCCACCACCGACCGCGAAGCCGTGGGCCAGCTGATCACCATGCCGCAGTATGTGGACGTGATTATTCCGCGCGGCGGCAAAGGCTTGATCGAGCGCATCAGCCGCGACGCCAAAGTACCAGTCATCAAGCACCTAGACGGCAACTGCCATGTATATGTCGACGCACAAACCGACATCGCCATGGCCGTAAAGGTAGCCGACAACGCCAAGACGCAAAAATACAGCCCTTGCAACGCTATTGAAGGTTTGCTGGTGGCCAAAGACGTAGCTGCAGAGTTTTTGCCTTTGATCGCTAAAATCTACGCGGCTAAAGGTGTAGAAATGCGGTGCGATCAGGCTGCAGAGCTTATATTATCTGCTCAACCAGCTATTGCTTCAATAGCAAAAATTGTGAGCGCTACGGAGCAAGATTGGTACGAAGAGTACTTGGCACCTATCATCAGCATCAAGATCGTGGATGGTTTGGACGCTGCGATTGCGCACATCAACCACTACTCGTCGCACCACACGGACGCCATCATTACCACCAACCATGTGCATGCGCAGCGCTTCTTGCGCGAGGTAGATTCTGCCAGCGTGATGGTGAACACCAGTCCGCGTTTTGCCGATGGTTTTGAATTTGGCTTAGGCGCTGAGATCGGCATCAGTACTGACAAGTTTCACGCCCGTGGGCCTGTGGGGCTGGAGGGGCTGACCTCGCTGAAGTATGTGGTGTATGGTGAAGGTGAAATTCGCACTTAGTGGTATTTTTTAGCGTTTTAGCCTGTTTAGGTCGTAGAACCTGCTCAAGCAGCTATGAAATTAATAGTATCTAGCAAGCAGCTTCCAGCGCATCTACAAACATCTTGGCCACATCAAACCCCGCTTGGTCGTAAATTTCTTGAAAGCACGTCGGGCTGGTCACGTTGATCTCGGTCATGTAGTCGCCAATAATGTCTATGCCCACCAACAGCAGCCCGCGTGCCGCCAAGATGGGGCCCAAAGCTTCGGCAATCTCCCGGTCGCGCGCGCTCAGGGGCTGGGCTACGCCTTTACCGCCCACTGCCAAATTACCGCGCACCTCCGTGCCCTGCGGAATCCGCGCCAGGCTAAAAGGCACTGGTTTGCCACCAATCACCAACACACGCTTGTCGCCTTGCTTAATCTCGGGAACAAATTTTTGCACCATCAAGGTTTGCGCGCCGTCTTTGTTTAGCGTTTCTATAATGCCGGCTAAATTGAGCGCATCGTCTTTTACGCGAAAAATGCCCATACCGCCCATGCCGTCCAGCGGCTTCAAAATAATGTCGCGGTGCTGCGCGTGAAAGCGTTTTACGTCCTCTGCGTCTCGCGTTACCAGCGTAGGGCAAATAAACTGTGCAAACTCCATGATGGCCAGCTTTTCGGGGTGGTCACGTAGCGAGCGGGGCTTGTTAAATACTTTGGCGCCTTCTCGCTCTGCCTGCTCTAGCAGGTGCGTGGCGTAGAAGTATTCGCTGTCAAAAGGCGGGTCTTTGCGCATCAGCACGGCGCCAAAATCTTTGAGCGCTTGCGGTCGTTCGTCAGGCTTAGCTTGCTGGGCGGTAAACCACGCATCGGGTTGGCCAGTGACTGTGATGTCGCGCACATAGGCCGTTACTGGTTGGCCCTGCTGCCACATGATGTCTTGCGGGCCGCAGGCGCTGAGTGTGTGGCCACGGCGCTGCGCCTCGCGCATCATGGCGAAGGTGGTGTCTTTGTAAATTTTGAACGACTCGAGCGGGTCGGTGATAAAGAGGATGTGCATAAATAATGGCTGTTGTGTGGTGCGGATGTGCCCGCTACAGATCGTGCGCATGCTGTTGCGCGAGTGGTATTACAAATTAATCAGAACGATACAAGTTTTGCACAAAAAGCGCCAGTGTGCCTGCCACCACGCCCCAAAAAGCCGACCCCACACCGGCTATTACCACGCCGCTGAGCGTGACTAAAAAAGTAATGATCGCGGCCTCGCGGTGTTTCTCGTCAGCCAGCGCACTGGCCAGGCCGCTAGATATGGTGCCTAGCAGTGCCAAGCCTGCAATCGCGGCAATCAACTCTTTAGGAAACGCCGCCAGTAGGGTTGTCACTATCGCGCCAAACAAACCAATGCCTATGTAGATTACGCCGCAGGTAACTGCGGCGGTGTAGCGCCTGGCAGGGTCTGGGTGCGCTTCTTTACCCATGCAAATGGCGGCGGTGATGGCGCTAAGGTTCAGGGCGAAGCAGCCAAAGGGGGCCAGCAAAAATGTGGCCACGCCCGTCATGCTGATGATCTTAGACAAAGGCATGTCGTATCCCGCAGCGCGAATGGCCGCTACACCAGGCAAGTTTTGCGATGCCATAGTGACGATAAATAAAGGCAACGCCAAGCTGACTGTGGCGCTTAGGCTAAAGCTGGGCGCAGTAAACACCGGCACGGCCAGCGAGAATTGCAGCAACGCCACATTAAACTGGCCGCGCGCCACAACGTAGACGATAGCGACCAGTAAAGTCAGTGGTACGGCGTAGCGCGGTAAAAACCGTTTGCCCAACAAGTACGCCGCCAGCATGAACAGCACCAAGGGCAGGGCAGTTTGTGCTGCCACAAAGCCCTGCAGCGCAAACCGCGCCAGCACGCCCGCTAGCAAAGCAGACGCAATGGCCACTGGAATACGGTGCATGAGTTTTTCAAACAAACCCGTTACGCCGCACAGCGTGATGAGCACCGCACTGACCATGAATGCACCAATGGCATCGCCCATGTTAAACCCAGTGGCGGCTACCGCCAGCACCGCAGCGCCAGGCGTGCTCCACGCGATCATCACGGGCTTGCGCAGCCACAGCGAGGGCAGGGCAGAGCACAAGCCCATGCCGATGCCCAGTGCCCACATCCACGATGTAATTTGTGCTGGCGTAGCGCCAAAGCCCAGCGCCGCCTGGAAGACGATGGCCACCGAGCTGGTGAAGCCTACCAGTACGGCGACAAAGCCTGCGGTAAACGACTGGAGGGAGAGGTCTTTAAAAAACTGCATGGCTGTATTGGGCCGCATCCCCGTGAAATGGTTGATGCAATTTAGTTTAGTTGGCAGACGCTTTTTTGCATCAATGTGCGTTTAAATTTCTATTTTGGAGCCCAGCTCTACTACGGCGTTATTAGGCAAACGCAAAAAGTCAGCTGCCGCACCTGCGTTGTGGTGCATTTGCGCAAACAGCTTCTCGCGCCATGGTGACATGCCGCCGCCCATCGTAGGCACCACCGTATCGCGCGACAAGAAGTAGCTGGTTTGCATGGGGTCTAGCTCGCATCCGCGCCCGGTAATTTGTTGCAGCGCTTCAGGTACGTCTGGGTCGTTTTTAAAGCCAAAGTTTAAAATCACTTGCCAGCAGTCGTGGCCCAGCGCTTCAATCTCAACCCGCTTATTCAAGCCCACCCACGGCACTTCTTTGCTGCGCACCGTGACAAACAAATTGTGTACATGCAAGACTTTGTTATGTTTTAAGTTGTGCAGCAAAGCGTTAGGTACTGTGCCAGGCTCTACGGTTAAAAATACTGCGGTGCCTTCTACGCGCACGGGCGGGTGCAAAAACACGGCGTCTAAAAAGCCTGTTAGTTCCATGCCTTCGGCTTTTTGCTTTTCGTGCATTAACTTGCGGCCTTGCTTCCAGGTAAACATCAAGATAAAGATGCCTCCACCAATGGCCAGCGGGAACCAGCCGCCGTCCAACAGTTTGAGCATATTGGACGCCCAAAATGCCAAATCGACTGCAAAGAAAATGCAAGTAGCCGCAATGCACAGCCATAGCGGGTATTTCCAGCTGTAGCGAATCACATAGAAAGTGAGGATGGTGGTAATTAACATGTCAGTACACACTGCAATGCCGTAGGCAGATGCCAGCGCGCCAGATGACTTGAACATCACCACGGCTAAGGCAATGGCGACAAACAGCGCCCAGTTGACGAACGGAATATAGATTTGCCCAGTGTCTTTTGCTGAGGTGTGCAACATCCGCAGGCGCGGCAAATAGCCCAGTTGCACCACCTGCTTAGTCACGGAGAAGGCACCGGAGATTAACGCTTGTGAAGCAATCACCGCTGCCATAGTGGCCAAGATCACCAAGGGAATCAAAAACCAATCGGGAGCCATCATGTAAAAAGGGTTTTTGACTGTCTCGGGCCGCGCCAATAGCAATGCGCCTTGACCGAAATAATTGAGGGTCAAGCAAGGCATCACTATGGCAAACCAAGCTAGGCGAATCGGACGTTTACCAAAGTGGCCCATGTCCGCATACAAAGCTTCTGCGCCTGTCACACATAAAACCACCGCACCCAACATAATAAAAGCGGTGCCTGTGTTGTACCAAATAAACAAGACCGCGTAGTGCGGACTGAGGGCCTTCAAAATAACAGGGTTACCAATAATGTGGCTGATGCCCATCACAGCCAATACAAAAAACCATACCAGCGTGATCGGGCCGAAAAACTTGCCTATGCCGCCAGTACCGCGCTTTTGTACTGAAAAAAGCGCAAGCAAAATGACCAGCGATACCGGCACCACATAAGTTTTGAACTTAGGCGAAATAATTTCTAGACCTTCAACCGCGCCTAGCACCGAGATGGCTGGCGTGATGACGCCGTCGCCGTAGAACAAGCAGGTACCGAAAATACCAATGATCATCAAGTTGCGTCGCAAACTGGGCCTGTCTTTGACTGCGCGCGAGGCCAAAGTGAGCATGGCTACCAAGCCACCTTCGCCTTCGTTGTCGGCCCGCAAAACCAATCCAACATATTTGATCGAGACGATAACCGTCAAAGTCCAGAAAATGATCGACAAAATGCCAAAGACGTTATCTGGCGTGAAAGCCACGTGCCCTGAGCCAAAAATTTCCTTCATGGCATACAGCACGCTGGTGCCAATATCGCCGTACACAACGCCAATCGCGCCTAGTGTGAGCGCGGCAATAGATGATTTAGAGGTCTGCAAATCGGTGCTCCCGCAACTAAGTAACTATCAAGCGAGCTAGTGCCCTCAAATTGTTCAGCGCTTAGTTTGATTCAAACCGAGTATTGTGCCCTTAGGTTCTAGCAAATCTCAAACCCAAAGTAACACAGCCAAATACTTTTGTGCAATGTAGTTGAGTGTTGTGCGCGAGCAACTTACGAAACAAAGCTTTATTTTTGTTCGCGAATATGTGCAGATGTATTATTTAATTGTTGTGTGTAATAATATACAGTCTAATTAATACTAATAGACTATATTTATAGGCTGGTAAAACTGGTTATGTTGTTGCATATTTTGAGTTCCACGTGAATTTCGACACATAACTTGTTGACGAGGGTACTAAATATCGTCCTAGTTCAAATTATGTGTACAAAAACGTTGTAAATTGTATAGTTGCGGTTATGTTTGTATTTGTGAATGAGATTTGGAGCTAGTCGTTGGTTAAATTTGAAGTCGTTGACTTCGTAAATTTTTTGAGGGGCAAAGTCGCCCGCGCTCAAAGTGCTTGTTTTAAAGCGCTTGGCGCGGTGTTGCTGCTTTTTGTTTCTCAATTAGTCTTGGCGCAAACCTCTGTTGTTAACACTGCAACCATTGCACCGCCAAACGGCGTAACCAACACTAACACCTCAACTTTTTGCGTGTCTGGTACGGGTGTTTGCTCCGCAGTAGATGTGGATACTGTCAGCGCTAGTTTGCCTGCGGTTTCGAAGACTTTTTCTCCGTCCGCCATTCCAGCGGGCGGCACATCTTTGTTGGTAATTACATTTACCAATACCCATCAGTTAGTTTCTGCCACCTTTACCACGCCTTTCGTTGACCAGTACCAGCCGGGTTTGGTTAACGCTAGTCCCTCGCTGGTTACTACAACTTGCGTACTATCTGCTCCTGTTGCTGCATCTGGTGGCAACAGTTTGACGTTGCCAGCTGGCACATTAATACCGCCCGGCGCAAGTTGTTCGGCTTCAGTGGTGGTTACATCTAGTGTTTCGCCTCAAGTTACTAATACGATTCCGTCGGGCTCTTTGTCGACCTCTGTCGGCGCTAATCCTAGCTCGGTTATCGCTACGTTAACTGTTGCGTCAACAGCCGACTTGGCCATCACTAAGACCGCCAGCGTCGGCGCGGCCACCCCCGGCAGCGCCTATACCTACACCATCGTCATTGGCAACAGCGGTCCTAGCGCCGTATCTGGAGCAAGCTGGACCGACAACCTGCCTGCAGGGCTGGGCACCATCACTAACATCGTCACCAGCGCCGGCGTCACTGCCACGGCCAACGGTGCGGGCACCGCCATCAGCGGCAGTACCACCTTGGCCAGCGGCGCACGCGCTACCGTCACGTTCCAAGTCAGCGTAGCCCTGAATGCCAGTGGCACTTTGACTAACGTGGCTAGCGTCAGTCCGCCGCCCGGCACCACCGACCCGACACCGGGCAACAATAACAACACCGCTACCGTCACGGTCACGCCCACAGCCGACTTGGCCATCACTAAAACTGCCAGCGTCGGCGCGGCCACCCCCGGCAGCACCTATACCTACACCGTAGTCATTGGCAACAGTGGTCCTAGCGCCGTATCTGGAGCGAGCTGGACCGACAACCTACCTGCCGGTCTGGGCACCATCACCAACATCGTCACCAGCGCTGGCGTCACCGCCACGGCCAACGGCGCAGGTACAGCTATCAGCGGCAGTACCACCTTGGCCAGCGGAGCGCGCGCTACCGTCACGTTCCAAGTCAGCGTAGCCCTGAATGCCAGTGGCACTTTGACTAACGTGGCTAGCGTCAGTCCGCCACCGGGCACTACTGACCCCATCCCGGGTAACGATTCGGGCACCGCCACTGTTACGGTCAGTTTCACCGACATCAGCACCACCGTAGCCTTGCCGGCCAACGCCGTGGCCGGCACCACCGTCACCGGCACGGTGACCTACACCAACAACACCAACGTCACGACCACCTTCACCTCCACGGTGGTGGTCAACGGCGTGAGCACCAGCACCACC
>JANLPQ010000035.1:0-90941 GCA_031367325.1 Polaromonas sp.
GAGTTCTGTTCTCCTCCTGGCGCCGGGTGGGGGGGGGGGGGGGTCGGGGCTGGGGGGGGCCCGGGGTGGTTCTTGCGCCCACAAACCCCCCCTTTCCCCCCCCCCCCCCCCCCCCCCCCCCCCCCCAGGGCGGTGAACAAGGTAGGTGCGCGACGTTGGATCACCACCACTCCGCAAGAGCTGGCCGACGGTGCATTCAGCGTAGCGGCATAAAGGGGGAGTAGGCGGCCATAGGCCGTCACGGAGGACAGCCGCGAGGCTGAATGCACCGTCGGCCAGCTCCCGTACAAAACACAAGACACAAGACAAAAAAGCCAAGCTCAAGACATACAAGAGCTAGCGTCTGGCCCGTTGATGAAAGATCAATAAGTGCACAGCATTGGCGCAAGTTCTTCAACCGCTGCAGCTCGCGGTCGTCACATTTAAACGCCAGTCAAACCCACCCATCGGATCAGATATAATTTCAAATTCATGAACGCCAACGTGTCCACCACCCAAACCACTCCAGCCACAGCGTTAGGCGTGATCGCGTTCATTGCTTCCACCAAAACGACAACCATTAAAGGCTAATCCAGCCCGGTTCGTCGCGCCCACCCCGGAGCTAGACGAGCCGGGGGATTAGTCAAACTTGATTAATTTTAAAAGGCGTAGAAAAAAATGAGAATTGGTAACCTAGTAGGCCTAGTGGGCTGGCGCGGTATGGTCGGGTCGGTGCTGATCGACCGCATGATTGCTGAGGGTGACTTTGGCTTGATTGAGCCAGTGTTCTTCTCTACCTCCAACGCGGGCGGCAAATCCCCAGCGCAGGCTAAAAACGAAACGACCTTGAGGGACGCTTTTGACATCAACGCGTTGAAGAAGTGCGACATCATCATTACCGCGCAAGGCGGCGACTACACCAGCGACGTGTATCCCAAGCTGCGCGCTGCGGGCTGGGCGGGCCACTGGATTGACGCGGCATCAACCCTGCGCATGAACGATGATGCAGTGATCATTTTGGACCCGGTCAACATGCCAGTGATCAAAAATGCATTAGCCAAAGGCGGCAAAAACTGGGTTGGCGGCAACTGCACAGTAAGCTGCATGCTGATGGGCGTGGGCGCGCTGTACAAGGCGGGCCTAGTCGAATGGATGAGCACTATGACCTACCAAGCAGCTTCGGGCGGTGGTGCACAGCACATGCGCGAGCTGCTGACGCAATATGGCTCTCTGAATGCTGAAGTCAAATCCTTGCTGGACGACCCTAAATCGGCCATTTTGGAGATAGACCGACTAGTGACAGCCAAACAGCGCGCGCTAACCAGCGACGAAGTAGCTAACTTTGGCGTGCCGCTGGGCGGCAGCATCATCCCCTGGATCGACAAAGATTTAGGTGATGGGATGAGCAAGGAAGAGTGGAAGGGTGGCGCTGAGACTAACAAGATTCTGGGCCAAGGCGCAGGTTTTGGCACAGTAGCTACGCCTGTTGACGGCTTTTGCGTCCGCGTGGGTGCCATGCGCTGCCACAGCCAGGCGCTGACCTTCAAACTCAAGAAAGACGTGCCTTTGGCCGACATTGAGGCCATGATGGCGGCAGACAATCAGTGGGTCAAAGTGGTGCCCAACACTAAAGAGGCTACTTTGAAGGACTTAACACCCGTAGCCGTGACGGGCACGATGACCATTCCTGTGGGTCGTATCCGCAAAATGGCCATGGGGCCAAAATATGTAGGCGCGTTCACGATTGGCGATCAGTTACTGTGGGGTGCTGCCGAGCCGTTGCGCCGCATGTTGCGCATACTGCTGGACAATTGATCTACAGCGTGCAAAGCTTAGTTAGCATTTACAAACTTATAGCTCTTTAAACCTTAACGCCTCGTAACCATAAGTTACGAGGCGTTGTCCATTGGCAACAAAGTATATGTGTAACCAGCGGCAAATGGCGGGCGTCAATACTTAAACACTTATCTAGCTTGTCAAGCTAACATGTTGATGTTAACGTTGTTTTTCGCAAATTCATGTTGAGGCTTTTGTGGGAAACACACTAAAAAATTCACTTACCAAACCGACGTTTGGGCAAGTTTCAGGGGCTGCATCTCTATCCAGCCGTTTTTCTAACTGGCGCACGCCGGTCGCTGCGGCTGCTCTGGCGCTAACGCTAGGCTTACCCGCGCTGGACGCCCACGCGCTGGCATTGGGCAGGGTGAATGTGCTGTCTGCCATTGGCGAGCCCCTGCGCGCCGAGATTGAGGTGCCTGATATCAATGCCGACGAGGCAGCCAGCCTTAAGGCGTCTATCGCTAGCGGCGACGCTTTTCGGGCAGCAGGCCTGGAATACAACGCTGTACTTAATGGTGCGCAAATTAGTTTGCAGCGCCGTGCTAACGGCAGTGCTTACCTGCGCTTAACCAATGATAAGCCAGTCAATGAGCCGTTTGTCGACCTGATTTTAGAAACCAGCTGGGCCACAGGCCGTGTAGTACGCGACTACACCATGCTGTTTGATCCGCCTAATCTGCGTGCGCAGTCTGCCCCCAGTGTGACCACTGCGCCCTCCATCAGCGCTACCAGGCCAAGTGTCAGTGCAGCGCCTAGGTCAAGTGCGGCAGCGTCTCCACGCGCGCCAGCACCTGCGCGCGCACCGCGCGCAGTAGCCGCTGCGCCAGCCCCAGCGGCGTCTGACGCCAAGTCGGGCAGCGTAACCGTAAAAGCGGGTAATACTGCCACGCAATTGGCAGCCCGCTACAAGCCTGAGGGCGTATCGCTTGATCAGATGCTGGTGGCTATGCTAAACGTCAACCCCGATGCATTTGTTGAAGGTAACGTCAACCGCCTGAAAAAAGGTGCCGTGATTGACTTGCCGGCTACCACCGCAGCAGCAGCTAATGTGCCGCAAGAACAAGCGCGCCAGACCATCACAGCGCAGAGCAAAGATTTCAATGATTTTCGCCGTCGCCTAGCCCAAGGTGCCACCGCCGCTGCGCCCACCGCAAGCCGCAAAGACTCTGGCAGCGTACAAGCCAGCGTGAAAGACGCCAAACCCACAGCAGCGGCCCCCGATAAATTGACTTTATCCAAGCCATCTGCTGCATCAAGTGCGGCTAGCTCTGCTGGCAAAACTACCAAAGAAGATGCCATTGCTAAAGAAAAGCAGGCCAAAGACACCGCCACGCGAACTGCTGAATTGTCTAAAAATATTCAAGATTTGAATAAATTTAGCACGCCAACAGCGGCTGCGCCAAGCGCTGCAGCCTCTAGTGCCGTGGCTGCTGCCAAGCCTGCAGTTAGCGCATCAGGTATGACCTTACCTAGCGTGCCAGTAGCTATAAATGCACCTGCTGCCAGCACAACGGCTACGGCTTCTGTCACCACAGCTACCGTAGCCGCCAGCACAGCTACGCAACCCGCTATCAGCGCTACGGTTGCCAGCACCAGCCCAACCGCTACGGTGACGGCAGTCGTCACGCCAGCTGAGGCAGTGTCGGCGCCCAAACCCGTCATCAAGCCTGCTGCACCAGCGCCCGCGCCTGAGCCTAGCTTCATGGCCAGCTTGCTGGACGATGATCGCTTTACCTTGGCTTCAGCGGGCGGCTTATTGGCACTGCTAGCGGGCTTTGGCGTATACCGCATGCGCCAGCGCAAAAACTCAGGTCAAGTAGACAGTTCGTTCCTAGAAAGCCGCTTGCAACCTGACTCTTTCTTTGGCGCCTCGGGTGGCCAGCGTATTGACACCAACGATGCAGCTGGTGCTGTGACTGGCTCGTCCATGGTCTACTCGCCTAGCCAGCTTGATGCTGCGGGTGATGTAGACCCTGTGGCTGAAGCTGATGTGTATTTGGCGTACGGACGTGATCTGCAAGCTGAGGAAATCCTTAAAGAAGCCATGCGCACTACCCCCACACGCGTGGCAATTCATGCCAAGTTGATGGAAATTTACGCCAAGCGCCGCGATATCAAAGCCTTCGAAACTGTGGCCAACGAAGCCTTTGCCGTAACCAATGGCCAAGGCTCCGAGTGGGATGCAGCCGCCGCGCTAGGCCGTGAGCTGGACCCTAGCAACCCTCTGTACCAAGGTATTGCAGCCAAAGGTAGCTCTGGCGCGCTGCTGACTGCAGGGGCAGTGGGTGCAGCAGGGGCAGTAGCCAGCATGGGTGCATTTGCCCACAGTACGGCGCCGCAAGCATTGCAGGCTGTAGACAACAAAGATGATGTAGATTTTGACCTTGATTTAGATTTCTCATCGGGTGATGATTTGGCAGAAGCGCCCTTCCTAGCCGACGCATCGCACGCCATTACATCGCCAGTTCACGTGCAGTCCACATCGGCCATGATGGCGCAGCCTGCGGTTGAGCCATCTGTTGACATGGCGTTTGACGCACCTTCACTGACCTCTTCCAATGGGTTGAGCCTGTCACAGCCTGACATAGCGTCTTTTGACAAGGGCTTGAACTTTACAACCCCTACCATGGCACCCACAGCGTCTTTATCCACCGCGCCTATGGCCATGAACACAGCATCGCCGTCATCGTCGATGAATGCTCTGGAGTTTGATCTGGGCGATATGTCGCTAGATTTGCCCGGCAAAGCCCCCACCATGGCAGATGCCGAGTTATCTGGCGATCCACTGGACACTAAACTGGCGTTGGCCCAAGAGTTCCGCGAGATTGGCGACAACGACGGCGCACGCGCACTAGCGCAAGAGGTGGCCATGGAAGCTACCGGCGCACTGAAGGCCCGCGCACAACGCATGGTGGCGGACCTGAGCTAGTGCCGCGCATCGCCCTGGGTTTAAGCTACGCTGGTCAAGGTTACTTTGGCTGGCAAAGCCAGCCCGGCGGCAACACTATCCAAGACAAACTTGAAGCCGCGATAGCGGCTTTTTGTGGTTTGCCCAAGGGCGAGCGTGTAATCACCCTGTGCGCAGGCCGCACCGACGCGGGCGTGCACGGCGCTATGCAAGTAGTGCATTTCGACACACCGCTAGAGCGCGATATCTGGTCGTGGGTACGGGGCACGAATGCTAATTTGCCCCATGACATTGCGGTGCAATGGGCGCAAGAAATGCCCACCACATTCCACAGCCGTGGCAGCGCTACAGGCCGCCGCTATGCCTATGTGCTGCTAGATTCTGCCGTGCGGCCTAGCTTAGAGCTAGGCCGTGTGGGCTGGGTGCATCGCCCATTGTCTCTGCAACCTATGCAATCTGCAGCAGCGCACTTGGTAGGCGAACATGATTTTTCATCTTTCAGGGCCGTGCAGTGCCAGTCACTCAGCCCCATTAAAACGCTGCGTCACATCCACATCAGCCAGCGCGGGGCCTACTGGCGGTTCGAGTTTGAAGCCAATGCGTTCTTGCACCATATGATCCGCAACATCATGGGTAGCTTGATTACCGTAGGCCAAGGCACCCAGCCGCCAGACTGGATAGCCCACGTACTGGCAGCGCAGCAACGTCAAGTGGCATCCCCTACTTTTTCGCCTGATGGTTTGTATTTTTTAGGGCCTGTGTACGATGCCCACTGGGGTTTGCCAGACCGAGTAGCCGCGTATGATTGGTTGCCATGACCTCCCAACGAACCCGAATTAAGATTTGCGGCCTAACCCGCGAAGAAGACATAGACGCTGCCGTGCACGCTGGTGCAGATGCCGTAGGCTTTGTGCTGTACCCGCCCAGCCCACGCTACGTCTCAGCCCACCGAGCAGCACAGTTGTCGCGCCGTTTGCCGCCGTTTGTCACACCTGTTTTGCTGTTTGTCAACGAAACCACTACGAATATCATAGCTGCCCGAGCAGTCAATACAGGCGCAATATGCCAATTTCATGGTGATGAAACGCCCTCAGAATGTGAAAAAACTGGCTTTCCATACTTGCGTGCAGCTAGAATCCCGTTAGATAGCGCAGAAGGCTTTGACTTGGTAAAATTTAGCCAAGATTATGCTGACGCCCAAGGTATCTTGGTCGATGCCCATGTAGACGGCTATGGCGGCGGTGGCAAAACATTTAACTGGAACGCAATCAATTGGTCACATCCTCAACTAAACGCAAGCTCTCGCCTCGTTTTGTCTGGTGGGTTGACGCCTGCAAACGTGATCGATGGGATTTTGCAAGTGCGGCCTTGGGCCGTTGATGTCAGCTCGGGGGTAGAGGTGGATGCACCTGGATTGAGCGGCCAAACGCTCAAGGGCATCAAAGACCCCGACAAAATCATTGCGTTTGTCCAAGCGGTGCGCCGCGCAGATGAACAACTTGTTAAATCTTAAATTGAGGGCATTAGTTCAGTCAGTATTGATTGCGCCAACCCATCCTAACCATCATGAATTACGCACAACCCGACGCCAAAGGACATTTTGGCAAATACGGCGGTAGTTTTGTCTCTGAGACACTGACACACGCTATCAATGAGCTGAAAGACGCCTACGCGCACTATCAAAAAGACCCCGAATTCATCCGCGAGTTCAACTACGAGCTAGCGCATTTTGTGGGTCGCCCCTCACCTATCTACCACGCAGCCCGCATGAGCCGTGAGATGGGTGGTGCGCAAATTTACCTGAAACGTGAAGACCTCAACCACACTGGCGCGCACAAGATCAACAACACTATTGGTCAAGCGCTGCTGGCTAAGCGCATGGGCAAGCCCCGTGTTATCGCCGAGACCGGCGCAGGCCAACACGGTGTAGCGACAGCTACCATCTGCGCCCGCTACGGCTTGGAATGTGTGGTCTACATGGGCAGCGTTGATGTAGCGCGCCAAAGCCCTAACGTATACCGAATGAAGCTACTAGGTGCCACCGTAGTGCCCGTGGAATCAGGCAGCAAGACATTGAAGGACGCTCTCAACGAAGCCATGCGCGACTGGGTGGCTAATGTAGACAACACTTTCTACATCATCGGTACTGTGGCTGGCCCACATCCTTACCCAATGATGGTGCGAGATTTTCAAAGCGTGATTGGGCAAGAGTGCTTAACACAAATGCCGTTTTATTTAGGCCCCGACAAACAGCCTGACGCCGTAGTAGCCTGTGTCGGCGGCGGTAGCAATGCCATGGGTATTTTCTACCCTTACATTGCGTATGAAAAAACCCGTTTGATCGGTGTTGAAGCCGCTGGTGAGGGCTTAGACAGCGGCAAGCACAGTGCGTCCATCACGCGCGGTAGCCCTGGGGTGTTACACGGTAACCGTACCTACTTGCTGCAAGACGATAATGGTCAGATCACTGAAACACATTCCATCAGCGCAGGCTTGGACTATCCTGGTGTCGGCCCCGAGCATGCTTGGCTACACGACATAGGGCGCGCGGAATATGTTGGTATCACCGACAAAGAGGCACTGGACGCGTTTCACTACCTGTGCCGCACCGAAGGCATCATCCCAGCACTAGAGTCAAGCCACGCCATAGCGTACGCCATGAAAATGGCAAAGACCATGCGCACTGATCAAAGTATTTTGGTGAATTTGTCGGGGCGTGGGGATAAAGACATTGGTACCGTGGCAGATTTGAGCAATGCAGACTTCTTTTGCCGCCCATCTTGCAAAGGCCAGTCGGTTAAAGGTGGCGTTGAACAAGTCATCAAATTGTCCAATGTGGGGACAAATAAATCATGAGCCGCATTCAACCTACTTTAGCGGCTTTGAAAGCACAAGGTCGCACGGCGCTGATTCCGTATGTGACAGCAGGCTTTCCCTACGCCAATATCACTCCAGACCTGATGCACGCAATGGTCGCTGCTGGCGCAGACATTATTGAGCTAGGTGTACCGTTCAGCGACCCAATGGCAGATGGCCCCGTGATTCAAAAGGCAGGCGAGAAAGCATTGACTTTAGGTATTGGTACATCCCAGGTACTCAACATGGTCAAGGCCTTTCGCAGTAAAGATACCACTACGCCCGTCGTGCTAATGGGCTACGCCAACCCTATAGAGCGCTACGACGGCAAGCACGGCGTAGACGCTTTTGTGCGCGATGCAGCCGCAGCAGGGGTAGACGGCGTACTGGTAGTTGACTACCCACCTGAAGAGTGCGAAGAGTTTGCTAGTAAATTGCGCGCTCACCAGATGGATTTGATCTTTCTGCTTGCGCCTACGTCTACGCAAGAGCGCATGGCCTTGGTAGGACGGTTGGCCAGTGGCTATGTGTATTATGTGTCGCTTAAAGGCGTCACAGGCTCGGGCGCACTGGATACAGACGCAGTTGCCTTAGCCATTCCCCGCATTAAGCAGCATGTCAGCATCCCCGTAGGGGTAGGTTTTGGTATTCGTGATGCTGCTACCGCTAAAGCGGTAGGCACTGTCAGCGATGCAGTGGTGATCGGCAGCAAAATCATACAATTGATAGAAGATCAACCCTATGAAAAAGTTACTGCTGTCACCACAGATTTCTTGCGCAGTATTCGAGCTGCCCTAGATTCTTAGTCTTGCAGTAGACTCTTTGGAAAACAAGGAAATTGCCATGTCTTGGTTAGAAAAATTATTGCCTACAAAAATGGGCGCCACCACCACTGAACGCCACCAAGTGCCTGAAGGGTTGTGGATCAAATGCCCTAGCTGCGACACCGTGCTGTACAAAACTGATTTGGAGCAAAATCTCAACGTCTGCCCAAAATGCAGCCACCATCATCGCATTGGCGCACGTGCGCGTTTAAACAGCTTGCTTGACGGAGAAGGTCGCTACGAGATTGGTCAAGAAGTCATTCCAGTGGATGCGCTGAAGTTTAAAGACAGCCGCAAATACCCTGAGCGTCTCAAAGAGGCGCTAGAAAATACCGGCGAGACGGATGCCTTGATCGTTATGGGCGGTGCAATTCAAAGCATCGAAGTCGTAGTGGCTTGCTTTGAGTTCGACTTTATGGGCGGTTCTATGGGTTCGGTGGTGGGCGAGCGTTTCGTACGCGGTGTAGAAACTGCTATCGCACAAAAGTTACCTTTCATTTGTTTTACCGCCACAGGTGGTGCGCGCATGCAAGAAGGATTGCTGTCGCTGATGCAAATGGCAAAAACTAATGCATCGCTCACGCGCTTGGCAAAAAAGGGATTGCCTTACATTAGCGTTCTTACCGATCCCACTATGGGCGGCGTCAGTGCAGGTTTCGCTTTCGTGGGCGATATCGTCATTGCAGAACCGAAGGCATTGATTGGATTTGCCGGGCCAAGAGTGATCGAGAACACAGTACGTGAAAAATTACCTGAAGGGTTTCAGCGTGCAGAATTTTTACTGCAAAAAGGCGCTGTTGACTTTATCTGCGATCGCCGTGAACTGAGAAAAAAACTATCCACCAGTTTAGCTATGCTGCAACGCCAGCCAGCTGATGCAGTAGCTTGATTTAGATTACAGTCACAACAGCATTGCACTATGATTTTAAATTCTTTGCCTTTATTTCCGTTGGGCAGTGTGCTGTATCCGCAGGGGCATTTACCGTTGCGGATATTTGAAGTGCGCTATCTAGACATGATCAATAAAGTTATTCAGGCTGATGCACCGTTTGGTGTAGTGGCTTTGAAGCAAGGCATTGAAGTGCAAGTACCTCAAGCTCAGGAATTATTTGCAGATGTCGGCACTATTGCCACCGTTGTACACCACGAGTCTCCTCAGCCAGGACTTAAGCTGGTTCATTGTATTGGTGCCCAGCGCTATCGCATTTTGCGCCGGGAACGGCTTAAACACGGCTTGTGGATAGCCGATGTAGAGCACATAGAACCCGATATAGAGATCGCGCCCCCTGATGAACTGGCGTCCTGCGTGGTGACCTTGCGCAATGTGATGGCTAAACTATCTGGCGAAACATCAGATGTTGATCTAGATGCCGAAGATAACCATTGGGATAGTTGCAGCTGGGTCGCGAACCGTTGGTGCGAGATACTACCCATTCCACTACCTTTAAAGCAAAGAATGCTGGAGCTAGATAATCCTATTATTCGTCTTGAACTAATTAGTGACATTCTAGAAAAATATGATCTTACGTAAATAAAAATCTCTGCGATATATTTTCAACGTGAAAAGATTATTAGATTTTTTTTTGGCATTAGGATTATTGCTTCTATTAGCTTTGCCACTGTGCATGATCGCCTTGGCCATTAAACTCACCTCGCAAGGTCCTGTGTTGTATTGGTCTGACCGGGTGGGCCAGAAAAATAGAATTTTTAGCATGCCCAAGTTTCGTAGTATGCGTTTAGGTACCCCTGCTGTAGCGACCAACTTGCTACATAAACCAGAGCAGTATTTGTCACCCATTGGCTCTTTTTTACGTAAATCTAGCCTAGACGAAATACCACAATTGTGGTGCGTTTTGGTAGGTGACATGAGCTTTGTAGGCCCGCGCCCTGCCCTATATAACCAAACTGATTTGATTGCCTTGCGCACAGAACAGGGCGTTCACGAACTACTTCCAGGCATCACTGGTTGGGCGCAGATTAATGGCCGCGACGAGATTTCGATGACACAAAAGGTGTCTTTTGACGCACACTACCTAAGAGAGCACAGTTTGGGTATGGATATCCAAATTTTGTGGCAAACGTTTATGAAAGTCTTTCTCAGAGAAGGCATATCACATTAGCGCGCACTAAGACAGCCCCACTATGAAACAAGACTCATCATTGCAGCGCTACATCAGCACATATGCTATTTCGCTACCACGCTCAACTAAAAGATTTTTAGCGCTGTCTCTAGACGTGTGCCTATGCGTCTTAACAGTATGGCTTGCCATTTGTTTGCGCTTTGAGTCTTGGGTAAGAATTGATGGTAACCAGTGGCTTCCTACTATCATTTCGCCGATTTTGGCAATTCCCTCATTTGTGGCGTTTGGGCTCTATAAAGCCGTTTTTCGTTTTGCAGGTCGAGAAGCTATCTTGGCGATCACTAGGGCTGTGGGTATCTATGCGGTCATGTACAGCGCCATATTTACGGCTGTGGGTTTTGCAGACGTGCCCAGGACCATAGGCTTATTGCAACCCATGCTGCTGTTGCTGGCCGTAATCGCCATGCGGCAGGTAGCTAAAGAGTTGCTTGGCGACCCCTATGCTGCAAGACAACATAATTTGACTGAACGCGTGAAGGTGCTCGTTTATGGCGCTGGCAATACGGGCGTATCGCTCGCCGAGTCACTGTCCAAGAACAATCAAACTCAAGTGCTAGGTTTTATCGACGACAATCCAAGCCTACATAAAGGACAAATTATGGGGCTGAATGTTTATAGCCCTAAAGACCTGTTAAGTGCCGTTCAAAAACTTCACATACACGATGTGTTGCTGGCAATGCCAAACATACAAAGAACACGCCGCATAGAAATATTACGACTACTGAGTAGCGCGCATGTTGCAGTAAGAACTGTACCAAGCTTGTCTAACATTGCGCAGGGGAAAATTAGCGAAGCGGATTTACAAGAACTCGACATTGAGGACTTGCTTGGACGCGATCGCGTAGCTCCAAACCAAGAGTTGTTAGCCAAAAACATCCACAACAAAGTGGTACTTGTCACAGGTGCAGGTGGCTCTATTGGTTCGGAGTTGTGTCGCCAAATTTTGCATAACCAGCCTACCAAGTTAGTTTTGGTTGAACTCAATGAGTTTGCGTTGTACACAATTTTAGAAGAGCTCAACAGCGACAAATTAAAAGGCGTAACTGAGATTTACCCCATCTTGGTATCAGTTGAGAATAGAGAGTTCATTCGGCAGATAATTCAGTTCTGGCAACCTTACACTATCTACCATGCAGCAGCTTATAAGCATGTACCGCTGGTAGAGAGTAATCCACTTGCGGGTATGCGGAATAACATTTTGGGCACACTATACGTTGCACAAAGCGCACTAGATTTTGGCGTTAACAATATGGTGCTCATCAGCACAGACAAAGCTGTGCGGCCCACAAACATCATGGGAGCCACCAAGCGGGTTGCAGAGATGGTCTTGCAAGGTTTGGCTGAAATAGGCCGCCAGCAGGGCAAGATAACCCACATGTCTATGGTGCGGTTTGGCAATGTGCTGGGTTCTTCAGGGTCAGTCGTACCAAAATTTAGAGAACAAATTAAGCAAGGGGGCCCCATCACTTTGACGCACCCTGATATAACTCGCTACTTTATGACGATATCCGAGGCTGCGCAGTTAGTAATACAGGCTGGCGCAATGATGACCGACTCAAGCGGTCACGCAGATGTATTTTTATTAGAAATGGGACAGCCCGTCCGAATCATAGATTTGGCAAAAAGCATGGTGCAGTTATCAGGGTTAACCGTACGTGACGCCGACCATCCCGACGGCGATATCGCTATTGAAATGGTAGGCCTTCGTCCAGGTGAAAAACTATTTGAAGAATTGCTAATTGGCAATCATCCGCAGCCAACCAGCCATGCCAAGATTTTTTATGCCAAAGAGGATTTCTTGCCTTGGCCAGTGCTGTCACAGCACCTGCAAACATTACATCAGCAAGATAGTATGCTCACATCTGCTGACCTTAAAAAATATTTAAGAAATATAGTTTCTGACTATCAACCCGAGGTTATTCATTGATGCAAGTCTTTACTGGATCACAGGTGCAGGCGTGGTGATAGTTCGCATCATGGGTGGTCTGGGCAATCAAATGTTCCAGTTTGCTGCTGGCCACGCACTGGCTAGTAAGCTCAAGGTGCCGTTACTCTTAGATATTTCAAGCTATCAAAACTATGGCCTTCACCATGGTTTTGAACTCTCTCGGATTTTCAATACAGAAGTGCAGCTTGCGAAGGCAACTGATGTTAGATCAGCAATTGGCTGGCAAGGCAGCCCTTTTGCCTATAGACCACTGAGAAATAAACACCTATCAAGCATTCGTCATAGCCGATGGATTGTTGAGCCGCATTTACACTTTTGGCCTAGTCTTTTCGATGCCCCTGGCGTTTGCTACCTTGATGGGTACTGGCAATCAGAAAAGTACTTTGTAAATGTGCAAGCCACGATCAGAAAAACATTTACCTTTTCAGCATTAATGACTGATCGGAACAATCAAGTCGCTGAAGTCATCAAGAATAACAATGCAGTTAGTCTCCATGTGCGCCGAGGAGATTACGCAACTAATCCTAAGACACTAGCATTTCTTGGTTTGTGCACACTGGCCTACTATCAGCGCGCTGTAAAGCACATTCGAGGGCATGTGGACAATCCTACTTTTTTTGTTTTTTCAGATGACATCGACTGGTGCAAAAACAACTTAGATTTACCATCTACATGCCAGTACATTAACCACAACCAAGGCAATAGCAGCCACTTGGACATGCAGCTAATGAGCTTATGCAAACACCATATTGTTTCAAATAGCACCTTTAGCTGGTGGGGAGCATGGTTGTCTGACAGCACAGATGGAATCAAAATTTCGCCGACCCCTTGGTTTAGTCACCCCGACGTGAGTGACGAGTCTATAGTCCCTAGTAATTGGCTTAAATTACCGAAATAGTTATGCAACCGCAATCGAACTCTTCGCAGAAGGTGTCAGTTATCCTGCCGGTATTCAATGGTGGCAAGTATCTGCTGCCTGCAATTCGATCTATTTTGAATCAAAGTTATCAGAACTGGGAAATAATCCTAATGGACGACGGCTCCACAGATGATGCGGTTGCAAGCGTGCGCTCTTTGAACGATTCAAGAATTAGGATTTACCAAGACGGTACCAATAGAGGACTTGCTGCACGTTTAAATGAAGCTATAGATTTGGCTACCGGTTACTACATTGCCCGAATGGATGCAGATGATTTGTGTTTTCCAGAGCGATTGGGAAGACAGGTGAGCTTTCTGCAAACGCACGAAGATGTAGACTTGCTATCAACTAAAGCCATCGTATTTAAGTCAAAGACCAATATTGTTTTAGGTTGTCTTCCCCATAAAGAGCACCACGCAGACATCGTCAAACAGCCTTGGCGAGGTATGTACATGCCACACCCCACTTGGATGGGGCGCGCAAGTTGGTTTCGCAGCCACCGCTATGCTTATCCCGAAGTATTACGTGCTGAGGATCAAGAGCTGCTTTTACGCGCCTATCCTAGCTCACAGTATCACTCCTTGAACGATGTTTTATTGGCTTATCGCCAAAGCGACTTCCATTTTTTAAAGACCTTGATAAGTCGAAAGTCTTTATTGCAAAAACAGCTGTCTATCTTTTCAAGTAGGCGACAGTGGAAATATTGGGTACTGGCTATTAGTGCGACTACAGTGAAAATCGGTGTAGACGTGCTAGCTGCAGTTCCACACTGGAGTTGGTTTTACTTCAAACGCATGAGCGTGCCGCACGATACAAAATATTCAGAACAATTCTCAGAACTTAGTAAGCAGACAGGCAATTCCTGATGAAGCAGCCTAATCACAGTCGACCCAAAATATGCATTGTGTGTGCTACGCCCATCATGGTTCACTTTTTTTTAAGGGACCATATTCGTAATTTAGCGCAGTTCGCTGATGTCACTTTACTCACCAATCTTGATACAACCGCCTACACACCACCGCTAGATCTGCCTATCCGCATGGTTTCCATAAGGATTGAGCGGAAAATAGATTTAGTTCGCGACATTAAAGCACTCTACTATTTAATCCAACACCTTCGCAGTACTCAATACGATTTGGTTTGGGCCGTAGGCCCTAAAAGTGGGCTACTGGGTATGATTGCAGCCGCTATTGCAAACGTAAAGGTCAGGGTATTTATCTTTTTAGGCGAAGTGTGGGCATCGCAAAAAGGATTAAAAAGATTCTTTCTTAAAACGCTAGACAGGCTAACCGCAACACTGGCTACGCACCTACTCGCTGCTAGCCAGTCTGAGCGCACTCACCTTATTGATGAAAACGTCACCCCCGCGAATAAAATTATTGTGCTGGGCAAAGGCTCTATCAGTGGTGTCGATACCGAACGCTATAAGCCGAGTTTGGAAAAACGTACACAAGTACGCGCACAGCATGGTATACCCAACAACGCAATTTTGGCTTTATATTTAGGTCGTGTTAACACAGAGAAAGGTGTTTTAGACCTTGCACATGCCTTTGCAGCTGCGAGCGTCCAATGTCCAGAACTTTGGTTATTGATTGCCGGCCCAGATGAAGGTAATTTGACATCACAAATCACACAAATCTTTAATGGCGTAACTACAAACTACCGCATTACAGGCTTTGTAGAAAATCCCGAAGATTATTTTCCCGCAGCAGATTTTTTATGCCTACCTAGCTACCGCGAAGGCTTTGGTATGGTGACGATAGAAGCAGCAGCCGTTTCAATTCCTACGATAGGGTCACGGATTTATGGCATCTCCGATGCCATCATCGACAATAAAACTGGGCTACTGGTGGAACTTGGTAATATTAAAAACTGGACTGCTGCTATCGTTAGGCTATCTAATTCGCATGAACTGCGCTCAGTGCTAGGATTCCAAGCTATGCAAATGGTAAGAGATAGTTTTGAAAGTGCATCTGTAATTGCGCTATACACACAGTATTTTGAGAACCTGTGCCAGTCGAACTCATCTAAATAAATTTTCTTCGCTGAATTTTTTCTCAATTATCGACTACTCAATTCAACCGCGAGTAATCGACTAAGTGCTTTGTTGTGCCACATTACTGCAATTAGCATTGTAGTTGCAGCTACAGCCCCTATTAGTAAGTAGTACAGATTCTGTGCGAGGTTTAGATGGTCTGTTGTAAGCCAAATTGATAACATGAAGCAACATACCATGAAGCTTATGCCTAAAGTTAAACGAGGCATATCAACCGCTGTAGGTAAAACTTGCCGCATTTGAATTACCATAGCGATACAAGTTACCAGACCCGCAACTACTAAAATAAAAGCAAATCCCGATAGTTTCATGCCCCAAATACCACCCGCAATCGCACCCACACATACAATCACTGCACCCAAAGCATAAGGCAATATCAAACCTTTAGTGCGTTGCACTGCACGAGCAGTGTTAGACCATAAATTTGTGAGGCAACGCAGGAACTCAATCATTGCGCCAAAGACGACAAATGTCACTGCTCCATGGTAACGCTGGTCCGTAATCACCTCAAGCAATGCCGAAGCGCATGCTGCGTTAAAACCTGCCCACACCGCATACACTGGTGCTAATACATTAATTAGATCAGACAGCGCGCTACTAGTTTCCACTTCAGATTTGGAATCTGAGATACGTCGTGCAAAATAGGGATAAAAAAATTGCACCGCCAAGGTCTCGACAACAGCGGACAGTTGCGCCGCAACTCCTAATCCGATAGCAAAAATTCCTAATTCGGCAACGCCCCAGCTCTCACCCGCCCAAAAACGATATCCAGTATTTTGCAACCACATGAATCCAGTAGCACCAGCGAGTGGGATGCAAAACTTCTTGATAGTTGAAGTATCTAGAAATTTTTCGTCAATTGGGTTAAATATTTCAGAGCTGAGATTCGCAGAGAGTTTATACAGTACTCGCCATGCCCCTAATGCGCCGAACGCAGCTCCGAATACTTGACCAAGCATCCATGAGACTGCACTTTGGTAGTAATAGGCAAATAAGGTTGAAAAAAATAACCCCGTTAATGCTGAAATTACCATCCAAATTACGCTGCGTCTGCGATGACCCAACATATTGAGTGTGTAGCTCAATAAGACATTCCAAGTTGTCAGATACACAACCAGACCAACTACAAGTCCTGCAGCTAAACTCAGTTCAAAGAATTTAGCATCATAGATGCGTGTATTTTGGCTCCAAAATATTACGACTAATGCGATTAAGGCAGATACGGTAGCTACATATAGATTGTAAACTTTGAGTTTTTTGAACAAAGTTCCATCATCCCACCACGCATGTGTTTTTCTAAAAATATGCTGATCAACTGGATTGATCAAGAATAGGACGCAAAAAGATTGAAATGCAGCCAGCAAAACCCACTGGCCGTAATCTGCGGGGCTTAGCAATGCCGTCATGGTACGTATGCTGGCGATAGCAATTAATGCCGTCGCGATTCTGCCAAACGTCAAAAAGATGAAATCTGATCGTAAGAGCATGCCGCAATGCTTTGAAAGAAAGCTAGTTTATAGTGCGCTTCGCTTTAATGCCCAACTTTCCCATACAAAATTGTAGTTCCACATTTCATCGTGTGTAGTACGAAGTTTTGATCGGATATCAGTTCTCATTTCAATTGCATTGTCCACAAAATTGTGAAATTGAACTTGCAGGAACTTTATTTTATTAATGTCCGTTGACTCAATCAGCGCGGGAATTACATCGAATTCACCACCTTCAATATTGATTTTTAACAAATCAATACTTGTGATTTTGAGCTCGGCAATGGTGCTCACAACTGATTTAATCTGTACCCTTTGTACAGCCATACCTGCTGTGCCGACAACGGTGCTTGATGAATTTTCAGCCATATTAATGTTTAACCATGCATCAGTTGATCCGAGTCCATAATTTAAACATACGATATTTTTATTAAACTGAAACCTCTCAATACATTTTCGATAAAACTCTGGAACTGGTTCAAATATATAAATCTTACAGTCGAAGCGCTGATGTATAGCATGAGCAAAATCTCCGTGATATCCACCCAAGTCAAATACCGTACTGTCTTTAGTTAACGTGTAATTTAGTCGATGCGTAGTGTCGCCTTTGTCTTTGACCCATCGCGAGGCCTCCAGGAAAAATTCATCCCTCAAAATATGCTGCCGGTACAGTCGTATCAATTTATTTTTTATTTTAGTGATGGTTTTCATAAGGGAGTATCTTTAAAAAAGACTTTTTAGCGCATCAAATGCCTCATGCATAGGATAGTGATGATTGCCGATAAAAAGACCGTTGCGATCAATGTGCTCAGCGTTCTTTAATGAACCGTGAACCTCTGAATCAAAGTATTTGACAACCTCATTTTTTGCAAAATTACCCGTAACGATCGGGCGGCATTCAAAACCAAGATCATTAAGTTTTTTAATCAAATCTTTACGCGTTAGATTACTGCCAGGGCGCACTACCAAGCTGAAACCAAACCAACTACTATCACCCATCTCTGCTTGAATAATAATGTCAGGATGTTCTGTCATTTGTTTCTGTAAAAGTGCACCATTCAGTCGTCTCTGCATAATCATCTCTGGCAAACGTTTGACTTGTTCTACGCCAATTGCTCCAGACATTTCAAGCGGTCGGACATTAAACCCCGGCAGTACGAAACGGTAAGATTCCTCAAAGGAATCATCACTTTTTTCAGCACATACAAGATTCTGCTTGGGCAAATTTCGAGTCCATCCGTGTGCACGCAAGGACAAAAGTATTTGATAAATTTCCTCGTCTTGTGTAACTATCAAACCCCCTTCCATGGTGGAAATATGGTGACTGAAAAAAGAGCTGAAAGTACCCATGATGCCAAAAGTACCAGCTTTCTTACCTTGGTAGCTAGCGCCCATGGATTCGCAGTTATCCTCAACCAGAATAATATTACGCCCACCAATAATCTGGTCAATACGCGAGAAATCGTTAGGATTGCCCAACAAATTGACCGCCATAATGACACGAGTTTTATCCGTCACCGCTTGTTCTAACTGATCAAGATCATAATTAAGAGTCTGCAGGTCTATGTCGACGAATTTTATTTTTAAACCATACTGGTATAGAGGATAGTAGGTAGTAGACCAAGAAACCGCTGGCACGATAACTTCATCACCACGTTTAAGTTTTAATGAAGAATTCTTCGTATAAAACAGCGCCGCGATCATAAGCAGATTTGCCGATGAACCAGAATTAACCATTACACAATATTGACTACCTATATATCTGGCGAAATCGCTTTCGAACGCTTTAACATTCGAACCCATTGTGTAGATACCCGACGCAATCACACGCTGTATAGAATCAAGCTCTTCTTTACCCCAAGAAGATGTGGCCAGTGGAAATTTGTGGTTCACTGCTGCAGTTCCTTTAAATAATAAGTGTAGGTTTTTTCAATGCCAGCCTTCAGACTGTATGATGCAGTCCAACCCCATGAGTGCAGCTGTTTTATGCTGAGCAGCTTACGTTTCATGCCCACAGGTTTGGTTAGATCGTACACAAAATCTCCCGTGTAGCCGATAACGTCTGCAACCGTTCTATAGTAATCATTGACGCTATGATCGTGTCCTAAACCAACATTCATGCGCAAAGGCACCGCATCAAAAAATTTTACTGCGCGCATTATGGCGTGCGCTAGATCGCCTGCATACATAAACTCGCGCCGCGCGGTACCATTACCCCATATCTCTACTGATTTTTGTTGTAAAACTTTAGCTTGGTGTACCTTATGAACGATTGCCGGCACTAGGTGGGAATGCGCAGGATCAAATTTATCGTAGCGACCGTAAATATTACAGGGTATCAGCGTTTTGTATTGGAGGGTATTGTCTTCACTCAACAAGTATTCACATAACCTCGTTGTCACTATTTTTGCAAGTGCATAGCCTTCATTTGTCGGCTCTAACTGTCCTGTGAGCACCATGTCTTCCGACATAGCATCCTCGTGATCACGCGGATACATACAAGAGCTACCTAAGTTGATAAAACGTTTAACGCCTGCAGCATGCGCCGCCAGTACTGTGTTGCGGCCCATATCTAGGTTATTTATCAAGTACTTTACTGGCTCACGTATATTGGCCTGAATTCCTCCGACTTTGCCCGCTGCGTGAATCACCATATCCGGTTTTTGCTCAGCCATGTAATGCCGCACTGAATCAAAATCAAGCAAATTCAACTCTGTACTACTAGGTTTTAGAACATCGTATGCGTTTACTGCGGGGTGATCCAAAATATTGCGCCCCACCATGCCACTTGCACCGGTCAGTAAAATTCTAATTTTGCGCATGTCAAGCATTTAACTTATTCGTGGTGATTGAAATTGACGTAGCCATTCTTCTTGACGAATTCATCACGCTCAGCAATTTTAAAATCTTCACGCACCATTTCAACCACCAGCTCTTTAAAAGCGGTTTTAGGCACCCAGCCTAGTTTATTTCTTGCCTTGCTAGCGTCGCCTAACAAAGTTTCTACCTCGGTAGGCCTGAAGTAACGCGGGTCTATGCTGACGATGCATTTGCCTGCTGCGTTATAGCCTTTTTCGTCTACGCCTGTGCCGCGCCAAGTAATTGGCATGGTCAACTCGGCTGCGGCTGCGTTGACGAAATCTCTCACACTGTATTGGGTACCGGTTGCGATAACGAAATCTTCGGGTTGGTCTTGCTGCAACATCAACCACATCATTTCTACATAGTCGCGGGCGTGGCCCCAGTCGCGCAGGGCGTCCATATTGCCAAGGTACAAGCATTCTTGCAAACCTAGCTTTACGCGCGCTAAGGCGCGGGTAATCTTGCGCGTGACAAAGGTCTCGCCGCGGACGGGGGACTCATGGTTAAACAGTATGCCGTTGCAGGCATACATGCCATACGCTTCGCGGTAGTTGACCGTAATCCAATAGGCATACAGCTTAGCTACTGCGTACGGGCTGCGCGGATAAAACGGTGTGGTTTCTTTTTGCGGAGTTTCTTGCACTAGGCCATACAGCTCAGAGGTCGATGCTTGGTAAAAACGCGTCTTTTTTTGCAGCCCTAAGATACGCATGGCCTCCAGCACGCGCAGTGGGCCTAAGGCATCAGAGTTTGCCGTGTATTCAGGCTCTTCAAAAGACACGGCTACGTGGCTTTGTGCGGCTAAGTTGTAGATTTCATCGGGCTGCACTTTTTGGATAATCTGTGTCAAGCTGGATGAATCTGTCATGTCACCATGGTGCAAAAAGAACGGTTTGCCGTGTTCGTGCGTGTCATGGAAAAGATGGTCAATACGTGCTGTGTTAAACAACGACGTACGGCGCTTAATGCCATGCACTTCGTAGCCTTTGTTCAATAAAAACTCAGCAAGATAGGCACCGTCTTGGCCAGTGACGCCGGTAATGAGCGCTGTTTTTTTAATCTCTGCCATGGGTATCTTTCATACGTTCGATATCGTCCTCGGCCAGATAAGCGCCCGAGCGCACTTCGATAATCTCAAGTTCATCATTACCTGCGTTGCTAAGCTGGTGGGCCTGGCCTATCTGAATAGTCATTGACTGGTTCTCGCAAAGAACGATAACCTCATTATCGCGGGTTACTTGTGCTGTGCCTTTAATCACTATCCAATGCTCAGCCCGCTGGTGGTGCACCTGCAGGCTGAGGCTGCAGCCAGGTTTAACCAGCACGCGCTTGACTTCAAAGTGTGCACCTTGGTCCAAGGTGTCTGACCAGCCCCAAGGTCTGGTCACTTTGCGGTGCAGTACCGATTCTGTATGGTCTAGCGCTTCTAGCTGCTCTACAACCTGCTTCATATTTTCAACCTGATCGCGGTGCGCTATAAGTACCGCATCTACGGTATCTACTATTACGGCGTCTTGTATGCCTAATGTCACCACGGTTCTGTGCGGCGCATGAATGTAGGTGTTGCCCGTGTTTATAGCTACGCCTTTACCTATAATACGGTTGCCTGCACTATCAGGCGCTGTCAACTGCGCTACGGCGTCCCAGCTGCCCACATCGCTCCATCGGCCCGCAAACGGCACCACGGCCACTTGGGGGTGCCGCTCTAGTATGGCGTAGTCGATACTCTGGCTGCGGGTGGCGCTAAAACTGTGCGGCTCGGGCCGTACAAAGCTGTGCTGGCCCATTTTTTCATACTGCGCGGCTTGGTGCGCGGCGCGGCAGCTTTGCAAAATGTCGGGCGCGTAGTTTGCAAACGCGTCAATTAACACGCTAGGCTTGACTAAAAAAATACCTGCATTCCAAAGCACATCGTCTTGCAGCAACATTTTTTGCGCAGCAGCCAACGCGGGTTTTTCGATAAATTTTTGAACAGCAAAACTACCGTCGCAGCGCGCAGCACCTTTGGCTATGTAGCCATAGCCCGTGCTGGGAAATGTGGGAACCACACCAAAAGTGACGATGGCCCCAGCATTGGCCGCAGATACTCCACTTTTGACCATTGCTGCAAAACCTTGCGCGTCAGGTATGTGGTGGTCGGCAGGGCAAAAAAGCAGCAGGCTATCGGCTGGTGCGCCCAGCGCTGCCATCAGCATGGCCGCCGCAGTGCCTCTGGCTGTGGGTTCCAAAATGACAGTGCCGGTAACTTGGGCAGCGTCCATCGCCTCTGCCACTAGAAACCGATGCTCTTCTGCGCTAATACATACCACCTGCTGGCTTAGCAGCGCCGCGCGGTCCAGCGTGGTTTGCAACAGGCTTTTGTCGCCGATTAAAGGGGCAAATTGCTTGGGTAGGCTTCTGCGGCTGAGTGGCCACAGCCTGGTGCCCGCGCCGCCACAGAGAATAACAGGGGTGATCATTGGCCTAGATTCTACTTGCGCTGTGGACTGGGCCGATGCGTCCGACAACCCATTGAGAGTTGAACCGTGGCGGCTAATGTCATACTTGGATGCATGAAGATATTAATCACAGGTGCCTCTGGCTTTGTAGGGGCGGCTGCAACCTGCACGTTTGATGCCAAAGGCTGGGACGTTCTGGCACAGTCGCGGCAGCCGGGCCGCACTACACCAGCCAACACGCGCATCAAGCATGTCACAGCCCAGCTGGCCGACCTTGCCGCGCTGGCAACACACCTGCGCGGCGCGCAGGCCGTGCTGCACACTGCCGCGCGGGTGCACCAGGTCAGCGACAGCGCAAGCAACCCATTGCAGCTGTACCGCCAGGTTAATAGCGAACAAACGTTGGCTTTGGCCCTTTTGGCAGCCCAGCAGGGCGTAAAACGCTTTGTTTTTTTAAGCTCGGTCAAAGTTAACGGGGAATGGTCTGCACCAGGGCAGCCTTTAACGGCTGACGGCCCCACCCAGCCTACCGACCCCTACGGTATCAGCAAATGCGAGGCCGAGGCAGGCCTGCGGGCTATGGCGCTGCAAACGGGCATGGAGGTGGTGATCGTCCGCCCGCCTTTGGTCTACGGCCCGGGCGTAAAAGCCAACTTTTTAACCATGATGCAGTGGCTGCAACGTGGCATCCCCCTGCCACTAGGCGCTATACATAACCAGCGCAGTTTAGTAGGGCTGGGTAATTTGGTCGATTTGCTGGAAAAATCCTGCACACACCCGGCGGCGGCCAATCAAACGTTTTTGGCCAGTGATGGGCATGATGTGTCGATCACAGAGCTTTTGTATGCGCTGGCCTACGCGCTCAAGGTCAAACCCCACTTGATTCCAGTACCGCAAGCGGTGCTGCAAGGCATTTTGTCGTTATTAGGGCGCAAAGGTATGGCCCAGCGCCTGTGTGGCAATTTGGCAGTAGATATTGAAAAAACCTGCACTCTGCTGGACTGGGCACCGCCCTACACGCTGGCCCAGGGCTTAGAGGCTACTGCGGGGCATTATTTGGCGACCAGGCAGCCGTAGCGGCAACCTAGTCGCCGCCCAAGGTGCCAGCCACTTAAAATACTGGTTTAGACATATTCTTGCCAGTAGCGGTTACCGGTAGGCCTGCGCTGCAGAACCTGAGATAACCGCCCCATTTTGACGACTTTATTGCATCAGCGCGCTTTATGAACACGACCACCCACCCCGCTCCAGACACCACGCCAGTTACCACAACCGCCCCGGCCCCAGAACCCCAAGACGAAAACAAGCTGATTGCTGAGCGACGCAGCAAACTACAGGCTATTCGCGCGGTGCAGTCTGCTGGCGGGCCTGTGGCTTTTCCAAACGACTTTAAACCTGCTGACACTGCCGCTGCACTGCACGCCCAATACGGCAGCATCGACATGCCGGGCAGCGACGATGCAGCCCAGAGCGCCTGCGTAGCGGGCCGCATGATGCTCAAGCGCGTGATGGGCAAGGCCAGCTTTGCCACAGTGCAAGACGGTTCTGCAGGCTTGGGCACCCACCGCATTCAGTTGTACGTGAGCAAAGACGCCATTGGTGAAGAAGCCTACGAGGCGTTTAAGCACTGGGATTTGGGCGACATCTTGGGTGCTGAAGGTAAGCTGTTTAAAACCAAAACCGGCGAACTCACCATCAAAGTCACCTCCATCCGGCTGCTGACCAAAAGCTTGCGGCCGCTGCCCGATAAATTCCACGGCATTGCCGACCTCGAGGTGAAATACCGCCAACGCTATGTCGATTTGATTACCGACGAAATGGCGCGTGAACGTTTTCGCGCACGCAGCAAAGCCGTCACGTCGATGCGCAACTTTATGGTGGACCACGGCTTTTTAGAGGTGGAAACACCCATGCTGCACCCCATACCCGGGGGAGCGAACGCCAAACCGTTTAGCACGCACCACAACGCGCTAGACCAAGAAATGTTCTTGCGCATCGCGCCCGAGCTGTACTTAAAGCGCTTGGTGGTGGGCGGTTTTGACCGCGTGTTTGAGATCAACCGCAACTTTCGCAACGAAGGTATTAGCGTGCGGCACAACCCCGAATTTACGATGATGGAGTTCTACGCCGCGTACTGGAACTACCAAGACCTGATGCAGTACACCGAGGCATTGATTCGCGACGTGGCGATGAAGGCCACAGGCAGCTTGCAGCTTACCTATAGTGGCAAACCGGTAGATTTGGCGCAGCCATTTGAGCGTTTGTCCATCCGCGATGCCATCGTTAAATATACCGATGCTGGCCAACAGTTACCAGACAACACAGGCGTTGCGGTTGACAACAAAGAATGGCTCACCAACGCCCTGCGCAAGCTAGGGCATAAAGAAGACGCTAGCAAATTAGCAGCGCGCAGCCTGGCGTCGCTGCAGGTTCTGTACTTTGAGGAAACTGTTGAAGACAAGCTGTGGCAGCCCACATTTATCTGCGAGCACCCTACCGAGATTTCGCCATTGGCCCGTGCTAACGACAACAATCCTGAGATTACCGAACGCTTTGAGCTGTACATTACGGGCCGTGAATTTGGCAATGGATTTAGTGAGCTCAACGACGCTGAAGAACAAGCTGCGCGCTTTGCCGCCCAAGTTAACGCCAAAGACGGCGGTGACGATGAGGCCATGTACCACGACCACGACTTTGTCCGCGCGCTGGAATACGGCATGCCGCCCACCGGCGGCTGCGGCATTGGCATTGACCGCCTGATGATGCTGCTGACCGACAGCCCCAGCATCCGCGATATTATTTTGTTCCCTGCGTTAAAGCGCGAGGTTTGAAGGGAGCTGGTTCTATGACCCTGCACATCGACATCGCCAGCGACATCGTCTGCCCTTGGTGCTATATCGGCAAACGCCACCTAGAGCAGGCGCTAGAGCTGTTTGCCGACGAATACCCGAATGCTGATACGCCCACCATCGCCTGGCTGCCGTTTCAGCTTAACCCCGACATGCCGCTGCAAGGTATGTCGCGGGATGAATACGTAGAACGCAAATTTGGCCGCCCCGCGCACGAGGTATACGAGCGGGTGCGCACCGCCGGCGAGGCGGTAAATTTGCCGTTTGCATTCGACAGCATCGAGCGCCAGCCTAACACCAGCAAAGCGCATGCATTAGTCGAGCTGGCAACGCAGTACGATTTGCAGTCGCAAGTTAAAGAGGCTTTGATGCACGCCTACTTTTGCGACGGCGCAGACCTGACCGACGACGCCGAGCTGGGCAGCATCGCCACCCGCTGCGGCCTGCCGGTGCAAGCCGTTATTGCGCAGCTGCAAGACCCGGCGGCGCTCGCGCGTGTAGCTCAGCAAGATGCACGCCTGCGCGAGCTAGGCATTACCGGTGTGCCGTTTTTTATATTCAACCAAAAAATAGTTTTATCAGGCGCGCAACCGCCCGAGGCGCTGCTAGAGGCCATGGTGCAAGCACTGGACTAACCGCGCAATCATGCCTAAACACCCGTTTTAGCATGTATTTTTTTATAACAAATCGGCTGTTCAGGCCGTAGAACCTGCTCAACCAGCTATGAAATTAATAGTAAACGGTATCACATTAGAAGTAGAAGACACGGGCGGCGCAGGCACGCCGGTGCTGCTGATTATGGGCTTGGGCATGCAGCTGACCGCCTGGCCGCCCGCGATGGTGCAAGGCTTAGCCGACGCTGGCTACCGCGTGATTCGGTTTGATAACCGCGACATTGGCCTGTCCCAGCACTTTGACCATTTGCGTGCACCTAACTTGGTGTTAGCCGCCATTAAGCACCGCCTGGGCATTGCCATTAAGCCGCCTTACAGCCTGCAAGACATGGCCACCGATGCACTGGGCGTGCTAGATGCGCTGGGCATTGCACAAGCCCACATCGTCGGCGCGTCGATGGGCGGCATGATCGCGCAACGCGTAGCCTTAACCGCCCCACAACGCACCCTTAGCCTCACCAGCATCATGAGCACCAGCGGCGCGCGCAACTTGCCGCAGCCCAGGCCAGCTGTCATGCGCGCACTGATGTCGCGCCCTAAGGCTAACGACACTGCGGCGCTCATAGCCCACGGCGTACGCTTGTTTAACATCATCGGCAGCCCCGGCTTCCTCACCGACCCGCGCATGATGCACGACCGCGTAGCCGCCAGTCTGGCCCGCAGCAACCACCCCGCGGGATCGATGCGCCAGATGGTGGCCATTGCTGCCGACAGCACCCGGGCCGAGCTATTGCGCAGCCTGCGCAGCCCCACGCTGGTGCTGCATGGCAGGGCAGACCCGCTGGTACCGTTCGCTTGCGGCGAAGACACAGCGCGCCGCATACCCGGCGCGCAGCTGGTGGGTATTGACGGTATGGGGCACGACCTGGCACCCGGCGTGATTGCCGCGCTGCTGCCGCATATGCTGCCCTTTTTAGCAGAGCACCTCCCTACTTAAAGTAAGGCTAGAACCAACTTATGCCAACGCCTACCAATCTCCCCGAGCAATCCCAGCTGGGCAAAAGCAGCGCCTACATCGACCAGTACGATGCATCGCTGCTATTTCCCATCGCCCGACAAACCAAGCGTGATGAACTGGGCATCAAAACCACCCTGCCCTTTATGGGTGCAGACCTGTGGACAGCGTACGAGCTAAGCTGGCTTAACCCGCGCGGTAAACCGCAAATAGCACTGGCCCATATCACCGTGCCGTGCGAGACACCCTGCATTGTGGAGAGTAAAAGTTTTAAGCTCTACCTCAACAGTTTTAACAACACACGGTTTAACAGCATTGACGACGTACGCGAACGCATTGCCACGGACGTAGGCCGCGCGGCGTGGCAAAGCGCACAGGGTCAAGATACAAACGTCGCCCAAAAAAATGCGCGTGTAGGCGTCAGGCTAGTGCCGCCTGAGCTATTTGCAGCAGAAAAAGTGATTGAACTCGATGGCGTGCAACTAGACCGCCTAGACCTAGACTGCACCCACTACAGCCCCGCACCACATCTGCTGCAAGCCGCGTTGAATGAAAAACCTGTCAGCGAAACTTTGGTAAGCCACTTGCTAAAAAGCAACTGCCTTGTCACCAGCCAGCCCGACTGGGGCAGCGTACAAATCAACTACAGCGGCCCGCAAATTGACCAAGCGGGTTTGCTGCAATACATCGTCAGCTTTCGCAACCACAACGAGTTCCACGAGCAATGCGTAGAACGCATCTACACCGACATCATGGCCCGTTGCAAGCCTGCGCAACTGTCGGTGTACGCCCGCTACACGCGCCGTGGCGGCCTGGACATTAACCCATGGCGTACCAGCCATCCGCAGGCGGCTCCAGCCAATGTGCGGTCGGCTAGGCAGTAGATTGTCAATACCCAAGTACTATTAATTTAATAGCTGCTTGAGCACGATTTACTTGGGTTAGAGGGCTAAAAGCCTATAAAAATAGGCTTCAAAAGTCACTTTTTACTGCATGCACCATGCTGGCTTTGCGCGTTTGATTTAACTCGGAAATTGGCCTTGTCGTGCCACAGCGCAAACTTAGTGTGCTCAAACTCAGCGCAAATCGCCTGTCAGCGAAGCCAAGGTTTCGGCGTTAATCTCCATGTGTGCAGGGTAGTTGGTATGGTCGCAGCCCAGCTTGGCAGCAGCACCTGCTTTCAGCACCGCCGCCATTGCGGGCGTGAACTCAAACCGTACAAAATGCACTGCCGAGGTTTTCTCGTCGTTTTCGCGGTCCATGTCTTCATCCGCTATGGCGTACACACGCTTGTGGCCTTCTACCTCGATAAACATGCGGTCTTCCACGCCTATCAGTCGGCGTAGCTCACGTTGACGCTCGTTGACATCGGGGTACTCAATCATCATCGTGGCCTTCCAGTTGGTGCCATCGGGTACCAGCGGGGCGTAGGCCTCGATCTCTTGCAAGATGCCCTCTTCTTCAAAGACTTTTTCAATCCGCAGCATTTCTTGAATTTGGTAGCGAATGGTGGTCTCGCTTTCAAACTGCAAATGCAAATGCTCGCCTAGGTGCAGGCTGCGCAGCTTGCGATGCGCTAGCACGGCATCTTTGTGCGTTTTGCGGTACTTGTGGTACGCCTCTAGGCTCATGAGGTTGTCGGGGGTGATATTGCCTGTTAATTGCATGGTGGGCTCCTAATGTCTAAATTCGAGGGGCTGGGATCGGGGGCGGACTTCTGGACGCGAAGGGCGCTAAGGTTGCGCGAAGGACGCGAAAGAAGATAAAGAAAAAATACCAAATTATTAAAAATTTACTTTAATCGCTTCAAGTTTCACAAAGTTTGCTACTTGGTAAATTCTAGAGAATTCATTTCAAAAATTTTGGTATTCCTTTCGCGTCCTTGGCGCAACCTTAGCGCCCTTCGCGTCCGGTATTAATCTCCTAATCCTCAATAAACTACAAAACTATTTCAAGCCGTACGCTGTGCGCACCAGTGTCAGTGGATGCGCCAGTTCAGGTTCACCCAATTTGTTAACTTCAAAGCCTTGCTTAATATGGTGCCCGCCCAATGGGCAGTCTGAGCTGATGAAATCTGGCAAACCAGCGGCCACTGCAATAGAGCCATCCGCTGCAGCACCCGAGCCTGGATGGTCGGCCATCTTTTTAAACAGCGGTTTGCCAATTTTCATGGCCTGCTGGTGGGTGGCTTTTTTCACGCCGAAGGTGCCGGCGTGGCCGCTGCAGCGTTCGTTGGTTTGCACGTAAGTGCCGGGCACCATTTTGAGCATTTCTTCGGTTTTTTTGCCGATGTTTTGCACCCGGCCGTGGCAGGGGATTTGGTAGCTGATTTTGCCCAGGCTGACGGGGAATTCGGTTTTGATCAAACCGTCCCGTTTGCGTGCCATCAGGTATTCAAACGGGTCCCACATGGCTTCTTTCACCAGTTGCACATCGGCTTGCTCGGGGTACATGAGTGGAATTTCTTGTTTGAACATCAGCGTGCAGCTGGGCACGGCGCTCAAGATGGCGTAGCCGTTTTTGGCGTAGTGGGTCAGCACGGGGATGTTGGCTTCTTTACAAGCGTTCACCGATTTTAAATCGCCCAGTTCTAGCTTAGGCATGCCGCAGCATTTTTCGGCGCTCACTAGTTCATACGGTATATCGTTGTGGTCAAGAATTTTGAGCAAATCGTGGCCAATACCTGGCTCGTTGTAGTTGACGTAGCAGGTGCTGTAAATGGCTACTTTGCCAGGCGTTTTTACGCCGTTGTTGACAACGGTGGCTTTGGCTTTGGGTGCAGATTTGCGGAATTTTTTAGTAGCCAATTCAGGCAGCCAAGCGTCTTTATCAACACCCAGCACGCTTTCCATCACAGCGCGGGCGGGCTTGGTGTTGTTCACCGCGTTGGCCACTTGCACCACGATAGGGATGCCAGCAAACTGGCCATGCACGTCGGTGCTGGCCAAGAATTTTTCAGAAGTTTTAACTTCGCCTTTTTCAAACTTAATGGCTTTGGCGCGCAGCATGGTGTGCGGAAAGTCAAGGTTAAATGCATGGGGCGGGGTATAGGGGCATTTGGTTAGGTAGCACAGGTCGCACAAATAGCATTGATCCACCACAGACCAATAATCTTTTTTGTCTACGCCGTCTACTTCCATGGTGTTGCTGTTGTCGACTAGGTCGAACAGCGTGGGGAAACTTCCGCACAGGCTTACACAGCGGCGGCAGCCATGGCAAATATCAAAGATGCGCTCCATTTCATGCAAGGTCGCTTCTTCGTTGTAATAGTCAGCGCCTTTCCAGTCAATCGGGTGCCGGGTAGGAGCGTCTAAATTGCCTTCGCGTGCCATAACTTTGTCTCAGGGGTTTATTTATCTATCAAGAGAATTCGGGGGCAGAACTGCCGGATGCGAAGAACGCGAAGGTTTCGCGAAGGACGCTAAAGGAATACCAAAATTTTTAAATTCACTGTCAAACTGATGTGACCAAACCCCTAGCCGTAGCATGACCGGGCTGAAAGTGAAATATAAACTCTGGTATTTTTTCTTCTGTCTTCTTTAGCGTCCTTAGCGAAACCTTCGCGCCCTTCGCGTCCGGAAGTTCTGTATTCAGGTTTTCAAAAACCTACGAATTAATCCACCAGCTCAGTCAAAGCCTTGGCGTAGCGGTTAGCGTGTGAACGCTCTGCTTTGGCCAAAGTTTCAAACCAGTCGGCTACTTCGTCATGACCTTCGTCACGAGCGGTTTTGGCCATGCCGGGGTACATGTCGGTGTACTCATGGGTTTCGCCTGCAACAGCAGATGCCAAGTTTTGACGGGTTGCGCCAAAAGGCATGCCGGTAGCTGGGTCGCCGCACTGTTCTAGCCACTCTAGGTGACCGTGCGCGTGGCCGGTTTCGCCTTCAGCGGTCGAGCGGAACAGCGCTGCCACGTCTGGCTGGCCTTCAACGTCGGCCTTGTTTGCGAAATATAAATAGCGGCGGTTAGCCTGTGACTCGCCTGCGAAGGCGGCCTTCAAGTTGTCTTCCGTCTTAGAGCCTTTTAGTGCTGCCATGATGGTTTCTCCTAGGGGTTAATGAAAAAGGTTGTCACCTTGAAAATACAAGGAACTTTAACCATAGCGGTATTAGGTGCCCAAGTCTAATTGTTCGCTTCAATACCCCTCATTGGGCTTGGCTATTGGTTCTATTTAATTGATAGTTATTCTCATTTAAACACTCCCCATATCAAGTTAGACCGTGTGGTCATATTGTTTACTAGTTAGTTTATTATTTGTATATGCACTATACTTCTGTTTATTGCATTGACCATGTCGGTCAGACAATCAAAAATAGCCAATCAGGATACCTTTCATGACCAGCCGCCGCCAATTTATCGTTCAATTTAGCGCTGCCAGCGCCGTATTAAGTGCCGCACAATTTAGCCAAGCCGCCGACCCCATGGTGGCCGAGTCAGACCCCCAAGCCAAAGCACTGGGTTACTTTGCAGTGGCCACCAAGGCGGATAAAACTAAATATCCCAAGTACGCTGCCGACCAAAATTGCAGCAACTGCGCCTTGTACCAAGGCAAAGCTGCTGATGCAGCTGGTGGCTGCCCACTGTTTGCAGGCAAGCAAGTGTCTGGCAAAGCCTGGTGCTCTGCTTGGGCAAAAAAAGCCTAAGCTAACACCCCGAACTAAGGCATTCAGCTCTTTGTTTAAGGCAAATCCATGGCCAAAACCACTGCGGCTGTGCCCGCCACTGCCCTACCCTGTCGCCATCTAATTCTGATTCTGGGCGACCAGCTCGACGCTGATTCATCAGCGTTGGACGACATTGACCCGCAGCAAGATGTGGTGCTGATGGTGGAGGCTTTTGACGAGTCGCGCCACGTGTGGTCGCACAAAATCCGTACCACGCTGTTTCTGTCGGCCATGCGCCACTACGCCGTTAGCTTGCGCACGCGTGGCTTGCGAGTGGACTACCGCGCACTAGACACGCACGGCGACGCATCGCTAGCTGACGGCCTGACTGCAGCAGTGCTACAGCACCAACCCAGCAGTGTGATAGGGGTAGAACCTGGGGATCTGCGAGTGCGCCACGCATTAGAAAATGCTATAAATAAAATAGCTGCTCGAGCAGGTTCTACGGGCTCAAACCCTGAAAAGACTGTTAAAAAAGCATCCGCCAAGGCTGTTTTAAGCGGTGAAGCACGCACTACCCCACTGCGCATGGACTGGCGCGAAGACCGCCACTTTTTATGCAGCCTGCCCGCGTTTCGCAAATGGGCTGGCACCAGCAAAAGCCTGCGAATGGAGTTTTTCTACCGGCAAATGCGCCAGCAGTACAAAATTTTGATGGATGGCAAAGAACCCGCAGGTGGCCAGTGGAATTTTGATGCCGATAACCGCAAAAGCTTTGGCAAAGCAGGACCTAAAGACGTGCCGCAGCCACTGGTGTTTAAGCCCGACGCCATCACGCAAGATGTTATCAAGTTAGTTAACACCCACTTTGCCGATCACCCAGGCCATTTGGACAAATTTAACTGGCCCACCACCCGCACCGAGGCGTTGCGTGCGCTCAAAGATTTTATTGACAACCGCCTGCCCCAGTTTGGCCCGCACGAAGACGCCATGTGGACGAACCTTGAGTTTGGCTGGCATTCACTGCTGTCTAGCTCGCTTAACCTAAAGTTGCTGAACCCGCTAGAAGTAGTGCAGGCTGCAGAGCAAGCCTATGCCAAAAAAGGCCTAGATTTAGCCAGCGTAGAGGGTTTTATCCGCCAAATTCTGGGCTGGCGCGAGTTTATGCGCGGGGTGTACTTTTTAGACATGCCCGCGCTGAAAACCGCCAACCATTACGACCACCAAAACCCGTTGCCCAAATGGTACTGGACCGGCGACACACGCATGAACTGCATGAAAAACTGCATTTCGCAAACGCTGGACAACGGCTATTCGCATCACATTCAGCGTCTGATGATTACCGGCATGTTTGGCGTGACGGCGCAAATCAACCCGCAGCAAATGTGTGACTGGTATCTGGCCGTGTACGTGGACGCAGTGGAATGGGTAGAGCTGCCTAACGTGGCAGGTATGGCACTGTTTGCCAACGGTGGCCGCTTTACCAGCAAGCCGTACGTAGCAAGCGGCGCGTACGTTAAACGCATGAGCAACTATTGCACCGGCTGCGCCTACACGCCCGAGACGCGCGCGGGCGATACGGCCTGCCCGATGACCACCCTGTACTGGAATTTTCTAGATAAGCACGAAGCCAGCTTTGCAGGCAACCCGCGCACCGCGTTGATGGTAAAGAATCTGCAGCGCATGACCGATGATGAGCGGCTGCAAGTGCGGGCGACAGCACAGCGGATGTTGGGGGACTTGGATGCTTTGTAGTTGGATTCTTGTCGGTAGACTGGTTTAACAGTTACTATTAATTTCGTAGCTGCTTGAGCAGGATTTACTTGGGTTAGAGGGCTATTTCATTGTTGAAAATGCTGTTTGAACAGGTTTTAAGGGTGCTTTTTGTGCTGCGTTGGTTAGGGAGCCAGTTCGTTGTTCTAGCACGCGCGCTACTGCGGTCAGTCCCATGCCAAACGGACCTGCAGCCCTTTATTGTTTGTCATAGGACTGACCACAACAGCACGCTTGTAGCGAGCTAGGGTTGTCGCTCCGTGCGAGTCACGGTAAATTAGATCGTTGTAGCTGTTCTTCTGCAGCGACCACGCCAGCGGAGCGCGTGACTTAAAACTACTACATTGAACAGGGTGAGCGGTGTGAGCGTGTCGATGAAAAAATCGTAGCGAGGCGCGGCAAACCAACTCAAAATTTCTACACATCTAAGTCGCGTGTTCGCGGAGATTTTTTGCAGCGACATGTCACGCCGCCCGTCCAAGGTAAACAACGAAGTAATGCATTGCCAAAGGGGAGTTTAAAACCCATGACCACTACAAATTCAATAGCTGCTTGAGCAGTACTTACTTGGGTTACAAACACTTTTATTCATAAACTAAAGTCTTCTAGAGATTTTTTGCATCTGACCCCAAAATACCACGCAACCATCCACCCACACCCAAACATCACCCCAATCGCCGCCCCAAAGACACTTTTCCGATAAAAACTTGCGGTCATAAGCCCTCAAGTTACAGATTCATGCTGCATTGCAATAGAATTTGATGGTTTAGCGAAATAGGAAAGTTACCAAGTGATTACAAACTCTGGTCGCCACCCCAAAACACAGAAAGCCAAAGTATGTCCACCGAAGCGACCAGCGTAGCCAAGAAGCGGCCTGAATTCCGCAACATCAACGCGTTTACCGATTTGCCCACCTACCGTTTGCCGCTGGCAGGCATAGTGTCCATCTTGCACCGCATCAGCGGTGCGATTATGTTTTTGCTGATGCCTTTTATTATTTGGATGTTCGACACCTCGCTGTCGTCGGAAATCTCCTTTGCCAAATTCAAGGCCGCATTCAACGTGGGCATGCTGGGCTTGCCTGGCTTTATGTGGAAGCTGGTGGCACTGGCGCTGATCTGGGCGTTCTTGCACCACTTCGTGTCAGGTTTGCGCCATTTGTGGATGGACGCGCGCCATGCTGTCACCAAAGAGTTTGGTAAAACCTCAGCTATTGTCACCTTGGCGGTCAGCATTGGCCTGACGGTGATTCTGGGTGCCAAGCTATTTGGCCTGTACTAATATATTTAAATAAAAGAAAAGATACCATGGCAGTAAATTACGGCACCAAGCGCTCAGTAGTGGGCGCGCATTACGGTTTAAAAGACTGGCTAGCCCAGCGCATCACCGCCACTTTGATGGCAGTGTTTACATTGTTAGTTTTGGCCCAGGTGGTGCTTATCAAAGGCCCGATTGGCTACGAGTCTTGGGCACGCATTTTTGCGTCTCAGTGGATGAAGGTGCTGACCTTTGTCGTCATTATTGCCATGCTGTACCACGTGTGGGTGGGCGTGCGCGATATTTGGATGGATTACATCAAGCCTGTTGCCCTGCGTTTGTCGCTGCAAGTTGTCACTATGGTTTGGCTCGTGGGGTGCGCGGGCTGGGCTGTACAAGTGTTGTGGAGAATTTAAGTTATGTCTACTATTTCTAAACGCAAATTTGACGTTGTCATTGTCGGCGCAGGCGGCTCGGGCATGCGTGCGTCGCTGCAGCTGGCACGCGCGGGCTTGAACGTGGCCGTGCTGACCAAAGTGTTCCCTACGCGCAGCCACACGGTGGCTGCACAGGGCGGCATTGGCGCCAGCTTGGGCAACATGAATGAAGACAATTGGCACTACCACTTTTATGACACCGTCAAAGGCAGTGACTGGCTGGGCGACCAAGACGCGATTGAGTTTATGTGCCGCGAAGCACCCAAGGTGGTGTACGACCTAGAGCACATGGGTATGCCGTTTGACCGCAACCCCGATGGCACCATTTACCAGCGCCCATTTGGCGGCCACACCGCCAACTATGGCGAAAAAGCCGTCGAGCGTGCGTGTGCCGCTGCCGACCGCACTGGCCACGCCATGCTGCACACGCTGTACCAGCAAAACGTCAAAGCCAAAACTACTTTCTTTGTCGAATGGATGGCGCAAGACCTGATCATGGATGCTGACGGCGAGTGCGTGGGCGTAAGCGCCATTGAAATGGAAACTGGCGAGCTGCATATTTTTGAAGCCAAGACCACGCTGATGGCTACCGGCGGTGCAGGCCGCATCTTCGCAGCGTCCACCAACGCGTTTATCAACACCGGCGACGGCCTAGGCATGGCCGCGCGCGCGGGCATTGCGCTGGAAGACATGGAGTTTTGGCAGTTTCACCCTACCGGCGTGGCCGGTGCAGGCGTGCTGCTCACCGAAGGGTGTCGTGGTGAAGGCGCTATTTTGCTGAACAGCAATGGCGAACGCTTTATGGAGCGCTATGCCCCCACGCTAAAAGACTTGGCCCCACGCGACTTTGTCTCGCGCTGCATGGACCAAGAGATCAAAGAAGGCCGTGGCTGTGGGCCGAAGAAGGACTACATCCACTTAAAGCTTGACCACTTGGGCGCAGACACCATCCATAAGCGCCTACCTTCGGTGTACGAGATTGGGCATAACTTTGCCAACGTTGACATCACCAAAGAACCCATCCCTGTCGTGCCCACTATCCATTACCAAATGGGCGGCATACCTACCAACATCAACGGCCAAGTGGTGACGCAGAAAAATGGCGTGGACAACGCCGTGGTAGGCGGCCTGTATGCGGTGGGCGAATGCTCCTGTGTTAGCGTGCACGGCGCAAACCGTTTGGGCACTAACTCATTGCTCGACTTGCTGGTATTTGGCCGCGCTGCGGGCAACCATATTGTCGACAACCACAGCAAAACTAAAACCCACAAACCCTTGCCTGCCGACGCTACAGCCAAAACCGAAGCGCGCCTGGCACGCTTGGACAGCAACCAAACCGGCGAATACGCCCAAGTGGTGGCCGACGACATTCGTGCAGCCATGCAACTGTACGCAGGCGTGTTCCGCACCCAGGCCACGCTGGACGAAGGCGTAGCCAAAATTGCTGAACTGCGCAAACGCGTAGAAGCCATTGGCCTGAAAGACAACTCCAAAATCTTCAACACTGCCCGCATCGAAGCGCTAGAGGTGGAGAATTTGATCGAGTCTGCCGAAGCCACCATCGTGTCTGCCGCTGCCCGCAAAGAAAGCCGTGGCGCACACTCGGTAGCCGACTACGACGACACGCCAGAATTTCCGAACGGCCGCAACGACAAAGAGTGGCACAAGCACAGCCTTTGGTACAAAGAAGGCAACCGCTTGAGCTACAAAGCAGTGCAGATGAAGCCGCTGACTGTTGAGTCAGTGGCTCTAAAGACACGTACTTTCTAAGGAAACATCATGGAAACACGCACCTTCAAAATCTACCGCTACGACCCCGATACCGACGCCAAGCCGTACATGCAAACTGTCAAGATTGAACTGGACGGCACTGAGCGCATGTTGCTAGACGTGCTGATGAAGCTCAAAGAGCAAGTGCCCAGCATTAGCTTTCGCCGCAGCTGCCGCGAAGGCGTGTGTGGGTCTGACGCGATGAACATCAACGGCAAGAACGGCCTAGCCTGCTTGACCAATATGCGCACGCTCAAAGGCGACATTACTTTAAAGCCGCTGCCCGGCCTGCCTGTGATTCGCGATTTGATTGTGGACATGACACAGTTTTTCAAGCAGTACAACTCGATCAAGCCGTACTTGATGAACGACACCATTCCACCAGAGAAAGAGCGCCTGCAAAGCCCTGAGGAGCGCGACGAATTGAACGGTTTGTACGAATGCATCTTGTGCGCCAGCTGCTCTACAGCCTGCCCCAGCTTTTGGTGGAACCCCGACAAGTTTGTCGGCCCTGCAGGCCTACTGCAAGCCTACCGCTTTATTGCCGACAGCCGCGACCAAGGCACCGCCGAGCGCCTGGACAACCTAGAAGACCCGTACCGCCTGTTTCGCTGCCACACCATCATGAACTGTGTGGACGTGTGCCCTAAGGGCTTGAACCCTAGCTTGGCGATTGGAAAAATCAAGGAAATGATGGTGCTGCGCGCAGTCTAAGCTTATGGCCCCCACGCTTGTCACTTCGTGTACTGTGCTGCCCCCCATGGGGGCTAATTTCTCTTGGGGCGGCCCGGCGGGAAATTTATGACTGACCTCGTAGCCAGCATCAACGCGCCAGACGGCTTGGACGCCAAGCTGGGCGAGCGCGAGCTGTCCAAGCTGCGTTGGCGCACACGCCGGGGCCTGCTGGAAAATGATCTCTTCATTGAGCGGTTTTTTAACAAATTCCAAAGCCAGCTTACCGTCAGGCACGCGAATAGTTTGAATGCTCTAATGGATTTATCAGACAATGATCTGTTAGATCTGCATTTGAGCCGCAAAACACTCGCCCAGGTCAAGCCAGAGTTCGACACTGTCGACATTCAAGCCGTGTTAAATCTTCTGAAACAAAAAAGTTAAATCATCCAGTTGGTTTGATCAACGCAAAATTTAAAACTAGTAAAGGTTCTCCCCCATGAAGCTGTCCGATAACAAAGCCACCCTGTCGTTCTCTAACGGCAGCCCCAGCGTGGAGCTGCCCGTGTACCAAGGCAGTATCGGCCCTGATGTAGTCGACATTCGCAAGCTGTATGCGCAAACTGGCATGTTCACCTACGACCCCGGCTTTATGAGTACGGCAGCCACGCAATCAGCCATCACCTACATTGACGGTGACAAAGGCGAGCTGCTGTACCGTGGCTACCCCATTGAGCAGCTAGCCACCAACTGTGACTTTTTAGAAACCTGCCACCTGCTGCTGTACGCTAATTTACCCAACGCTGAGCAGAAAAAAGACTTTACCAAGCGCGTCACCATGCACACCATGGTCAACGAGCAAATGCAGTTCTTCTTGCGCGGTTTTCGCCGCGATGCGCACCCGATGGCCATCATGACCGGCTTGGTCGGCGCACTGTCGGCCTTCTACCATGACAGCACCGACATCACCAATGCCGAACACCGCGACATTTCTGCTATCCGCTTGATCGCCAAAATGCCCACTTTGGTCGCCATGGCTTACAAATACAGTGTGGGCCAGCCCTACATCTACCCCAAGAACGACCTGTCCTACGCTGGCAACTTCTTGCACATGATGTTTGCCACACCATGCGAAGAATACAAAGTCAACCCCGTGATAGAGCGGGCTGTAGACCGCATTTTCACCCTGCATGCTGACCACGAGCAAAATGCCTCTACGTCCACCGTACGCTTGTGCGGCAGCTCGGGTACCAACCCGTTTGCCGCCATCGCAGCCGGTGTCGCTTGCCTGTGGGGCCCGTCACATGGCGGTGCCAACGAAGCGGCTTTGAACATGCTGGAAGACATCCAAAAGATGGGCGGCGCAGCTAAAGTGGGGGAATTTATAGATAAGGTGAAAGACAAAAACTCTGGCGTCAAGCTAATGGGCTTTGGCCACCGCGTGTACAAAAACTACGACCCGCGCGCCAAACTGATGCAAGAAACTTGCAAAGAAGTACTGGACGAGTTGGGCCTACACAACGACCCGTTATTTAAACTGGCCATGCAATTAGAAAAAATCGCCCTGGAAGACGACTACTTCGTACAACGCAAGCTGTACCCGAACGTCGATTTTTACAGCGGTATTGTGCAGCGCGCCATCGGCATCCCTGTCAGCATGTTCACCGCCATCTTCGCACTGGCACGCACTGTAGGCTGGATTGCGCAGCTCAACGAAATGATCGGCGACCCAGAGTATAAAATTGGCCGCCCACGCCAGTTGTTTACCGGCTCGATCAAGCGTGACGTGCAGCCGATTGGCAAACGCTAATTTTTACTGCGCCTCATAATCAGCCCGTTAATCTTGCAGATTAACGGGTTTTTTAATGGGTTTTTATGAACTGTTCTTTGCTTAAACTCTACTGTACTCTCAGCTTTTCACTGTTCATTTGCGCTGCACCCGCGCTGGCTGAGACAAGTGCTCATCCGCCAAAAACTATTACGCGGTTGGTAGAAGCTGCGCCTGACAGGCTAGCGGGCGATTTGGTGGCGACGGTCTGCAGTCAGCTCACGGTGCCCTGCGCGCCCAGCTCTACCAAGGCATGGGTGCAAGCCCAGCGCAGCGACAGCCCGCTGTACTTGACTGACACGTCTACCCTGATGATGGTGATGCTGGACAAAACAACCCCGGCAGATACCCAGCGCGCGCAAGTGTGGATACTGGGCGGTTTTCAACATTCGCAATCCGACCATGACGGTTTGAATGCGCAAGGACTAGAAATTTATCCCGCCCTGTACCCATTGCCACAAAGCACCGACGGCGCTTTTGCCATCGCCATCGTGGCGCAAAAAAGCGAAATGTACTCTGGTGGCGGTGCCTTTTTCAGCGTTGCAGACTTTGTTGCCTTAGAAACTAAACCAGCCGATGTTGGTTTGGCTTTCAGCCGTGCTTACTCAGCAGTGCCGTTCTCATGCAGCAAAATGGTTAGAGCCTGCTTTGCTGAAAAAGAATACCAAAACTCGCGCCACTGCCACGATGAGTACGATGGCACGCTGCAAATTGTCTTGCCCGCTGCAGCAGCCACCCGCAAAGACTGGACTTTTGTATGGCGCGAAAACGAATGGCCTGCGCATGTTGCCAAATCTAAAACCCAATCAACGCGTACAAAATTTACCTCGCCTTTTGGCGAACCTAAACAATGGCCAGCGCAGTTGCCCGATGCCGTACCGTTTTGTGGTGGAGGGCCACAGGGATAGATAGATCAAACGCAATACGCTATAAATTACATAGCTGCTTGAGCAGGTTTTACGGCCTAAGACGACCAAAACGCCTATAAATTTCAGGCTGCAATGACTAGACACCACATTAGCGCCCACGCAAGACAAGTTTGCACTAGTTCATGGTTTTACCCATGCTGTTGGCAATGTCGCGACTGTCAGCACGCCCCAACTTGGCGCATGGATTAACCAACTCAACCATGGCGACACGATTGCGCCATGCAATTTTGGAGTGAGACATCTAATGCAATCACTCGCACAGCGCTAATCACTATCAAATAAATAGCTGCTTGAGCAGGTCTTACTTGGGTTACTGGCGCATTTCAGTATAAATAACTGCTGCTGAGCACCCTGCGCGCCCAATACATCTATTAGGGTGAACAATAAGACACAAAGCGGCATGTATCGGCTAAGGTGTTGGTTTTGCCAAATACGATAATTACTAGAGGAGTTTTTTCATGCTCAAGCTTGACGCCAGCCATCTACCCCTACAACGCGCCTACCGCTGGGAAAAGGAGCGCGCAAACGAGATTTTGTTCACCCAGCCCATGGGCAACGGCGTGGTCAAAGACTGGACTTGGGCACAGGCCATGGACGAGTCGCGCCGCATGGCTACGCACCTGCAGTCGCTAGGCTACGAGCCTGGTGCACGCATCGCCATCATGAGTAAAAACACCGCATGGTGGCTCATGGCTGACCTGGCTATCTGGATGGCGGGCTACGTTAGCGTGCCGATCTACCCTAACTTGGTGGCCGAGACCGTGCGCCAAGTGCTGGCGCATTCTGAAACCAAACTGTGCTTCGTGGGCAAGCTGGACGATTGGAAGTCGATGCAGCCCGGCATTCCTGAGGGCATGCCTTGCATCAGCACGCCGCTGTGCGATGCCAAAAATTTCTCTACCTGGGACGACATTATTAAAAAGTCCCAGCCGATGCAAGCTAGCCCCACCTTTGCTGGCGACGCCATGGCTACCATCATCTATACCTCGGGCACTACGGGCATGCCCAAGGGTGCAGTACACGGCTTTGAATCATTTGCCTATACGGCAGCGGCTTTGGTGGACAACATCAAAACCAATGTGTCAGACCGCATGCTGTCCTACCTGCCGCTGGCCCACGTGGCTGAGCGCTGCTTGGTAGAAGCCCAATGTTTGTACCACGGCATGCGTATTTATTTTGCTGAAAGCTTGGATACTTTTGTGTTTGACTTGCAGCGCGCACAGCCCACCATTTTCTTCTCAGTGCCGCGTCTGTGGGTGAAATTTCAGCAAGGCGTATTTGCCAAAATGCCTGCTAAAAAGCTGGACCGCTTGATGTCCATCCCCATTTTGGGCGGTATCGTTAAAAAGAAAATTTTAAAGCAGCTGGGCATGGACTCTATGCGCGTAGCAGGTACGGGCGCCGCGCCACTGCCTCCCGAGGTCATGGTGTGGTACCGCAAGCTGGGCCTAGAGCTACTAGAAGGCTACGGCATGACCGAGCAGTTTGCCTTTGCCACGGCGTCTGCTCCCGGCACATCACGCATCGGCTATGTGGGCAGCGCCACTACCTGCTGCGAGGTGAAATTGTCTGACGCAGGCGAAGTGCTTACACGCGGGCCCGCGCACATGCAAGGCTATTTCAAAGAGCCCGAAAAAACGGCAGAAACCATGACGGCCGATGGTTGGCTGAAAACGGGCGACTTGGGGGTGATGGACGAGCAGGGTCGTTTGAAAATTGTAGGCCGCGCCAAAGAGCAGTTTAAAACCAGCAAAGGCAAATATGTCTCGCCTGCGCCGATTGAAACCAAACTGAGCGCGTTTACCAAAATTGAGGCCTGCTTGGTGTCTGGCGTAGCCTTCCCCCAGCCGTTTGCACTGGCCATGCTGCCCGCTGGGCAGTGGGACGCGTTGAAAGCTGCAGACCCGCGCAAAGAATTCACAGCAGAGCTAGAAGCGCACCTCAAAGTAGTCAACGACACCCTAGACCCGCACGAGCGCCTAGATTTTGTGGTGGTGGTGCCGGAGCAGTGGACGGTAGAGTCTGGCTTTGTCACACCCACGCTGAAGATCAAACGCAATGTGGTGGAGAAGCACTATGGCGATCACTTTGAAAACTGGGCCAAGGCGCGCAGCAAAGTGGTGTGGCATAGCGCTTAAAGCGTAGTACTCGGGGTTGGTTACTCGGGTTGCGCGTGCGTCGCTGTGTTTGGTCTCTTTTGCCTTGCTGGGGAGTTGGTTGTTTGGTTAGCGCGCGCACTGGGTAACCGTACTTTTTTGCCTCGCCGGAGAGTTGGTTGCTTGGCTAACGGTATCGCCGGAGAGCTGGACTCGAGCCGGGCATCTCGCTGCAAAAATACTCCAAAAACACGCGCGAATGTTGATGGTTGCGAGGCTAGCTTTTGCACCGCGCGCCTGTCGTAGTATTTTTCATCGAGACGGACCCGACTCGTCACATTGTTCTTTGCGTGGGTTGAACAGCCCGTGCGCCGGTGAAAATTATTTGGTACTAGCCTTGTTGCCGTCACAGGCTTTCCGGTGACTACTGCTCGCGCGCAACCATCGTCGCAAGTGAGATAGCGTATGCCGACCGCCCGATTTCTGGTATCCCCAGTATGAGGGCGGTTGGCATACGCTACCTCACCACCCAGAGACTAAGCTGACGCGGCACGATCACGACCCAAGCCAGCCAAGCAGTGATGGAGCGCGACTTGCCTTGTCACCGCGGCTCACGATGCTAGAAAGTAAATCTTAAAAAGCACCAGAGAATTACCCAATCTCTAAAAACACCCACGCGAACCCTCAGGCAGCCTCAGTGCCCCGCCAACACCACCTGCAGCCGCGCTAACACCTCGGGCGCCATGTCGGCAGGCTGGGTGATTAGTGACGCTTGCAGTGCGGTGTGGGCGGCGGACGCTGGCTTCTCTGCCCCCAATATGCGCACCGCAGCCGCGGCAATCAGTTGCGCATTACCTGCATTTTTCATCAAATTGGCTATCGCCGTGTCTGCCGTTACATGCGCCTCGCGCGGGTGCCAGCAGTCAAAATCTGTCACCATGGCCAGGCTGGCGTAGGCCATTTGCGCTTCTTTGGCCAGCTTGGCCTCGGGCATATTGGTCATGCCGATAATTTTTGCGCCCATACTGCGATACCAGTGCGACTCGGCCTGAGTTGAGAACTGCGGGCCTTCGATACACACGTAGGTGCCGCCGCGGTGCAGCGTAAAACCTGCCGCTTCAACCGATGTAGTTTGAGTTTGGCCTACGGCTCTGGCCAACACGTCGGCCAATAAGGGGCAAATCGGCTCTGCCAAGGACGTATGGGCTACCGCACCCGCGCCAAAAAAGGTGCTTTCGCGCCGTTTGGTCAGGTCAATAAACTGGTCCGGCAGCACCATGTCCAGTGGTTTCATCTCTTCGCATAAGGAACCAACGGCAGACAACGAAATCACATATTTCACTCCAAACTTTTTAAGGGCATAAATATTGGCGCGGTAAGGTACCTCAGACGGAATTAACCGGTGGCCTCTGCCGTGGCGTGCAATAAAAGCTACGCCTACGCCGTCAATCTCACCGGTTACCACTACATCCGAAGGTTTACCAAAAGGCGTGTCAATATGGTGCTCTATGGCGCTGTGCAGCGCCTCCATGTTGTACAGGCCGCTGCCGCCGATGATGCCTACAGAAGTTTTTTGCATATTTTTCTCATTTAGTTTATGAAAATTTTAATCGACGCAGCGTGTACTCTGGCCAGCTTGGGCAATATCCACAAACCACTGTAATAATACGTTCAGTCGCAGCGACTAGGTAAGCATAGAAATAATGACCGTCGACCTGCACTACTTGTAAAAGGAACCCTATGCACGCCACCTTGCCGCTGCTGCAAGCCACCAACTTCCCCGCGTTAAAGCGCAAGCACCTCAGCACGCTGCAGGTTAACTTAGGCTACCGCTGCAACCAGTCTTGCGTGCATTGCCACGTTGACGCAGGGCCACACCGCACCGAGATGATGGGCGATGGTCTGATTGACATGATCAGCCAAGTGCTTAAAACCCGCAGCATAGAAACGCTAGATTTGACTGGCGGCGCGCCCGAGCTGCACGATGGTTTTAAACGTATCGTTACACAAGCGCGTGCGCAGGGCGTGCGGGTGATTGACCGTTGCAACCTAACTATTTTGTTTGAGCCTGGGCAAGAAGATTTGGCAGAATTTTTGGCTGAGCAAAAAGTAGAAATTGTGGCCTCTATGCCCTGCTACTCGCTAGAAAATGTAGACAAGCAACGCGGAAAAGGCGTGTTTGACCTGAGCATCGCAGGCCTGCAAAAACTCAACGCATTGGGCTATGGCAAGCCCGGCATAGGGTTGGTACTGAATTTAGTTTACAACCCGCAAGGCCCTTCGTTGCCGCCTAACCAAAGCGCCTTGCAAGCCGACTACAAACGCGAGTTGTTTGAACATTTCGGTATCGTATTTAACGAGCTTTTTGCCTTGACCAATATGCCGATCAAACGCTTTGGTTCGATGCTGATTTCTAAAAAGACTTTCGCGCCTTACATGCAACTACTGCGCGATAACTATCTGCAAGAAAACCTAGAGCATGTCATGTGCCGCAGCACCGTTAGCGTTGATTGGCAAGGCTACTTGTATGACTGCGACTTCAACCAGCAGCTTGAGCTAGCGATTCCCACTGAAATTAATTCAGATGCGGCTACCGTGAACCGCCCTCACCTGCGCGACTTGCTCACTACTGACTTACAAGGAAAATCCATTCGCGTAGCAGACCATTGCTATGGTTGCACTGCGGGGCAGGGCAGCAGCTGCGCAGGTGCGTTGCCGGCTTAAAGCGAGGTTGGGGATTAAGGTGCATGCCATGCAGACCATCTCTATCGTGGTACCCGTATTCAATGAGGCGCTGTGCCTGACTGATTTAATTGCGCGCATGCAAGTGTTACTTGCCCGCGTGCAAGCGCCGGTCAGCCCCAACGTAGACATTATTTTTGTAGATGGCGGCAGCACAGATGCTACGCAGGCATTGATTGCAGCTGCCGGCTTGCGCGTCATCACATCACCCAAAGGCAGAGCGTGGCAAATGAATGCCGGTGCGGCGCAAACTCAAGGTAATATTTTGCTGTTTTTGCATGCTGACACGCAATTGCCCGCAGGCGCATTGAAGAGTATTGCATCGCATTTAACCAGTCCCATTTGCTGGGGTCGTTTTGACGTGCGCATAGCGGGTAGCTCATGCATGCTGCCCATCATCGCACGCATGATGAACTGGCGTTCACGCTACAGCGGCATAGCCACCGGTGACCAAGCCATGTTTATGACACGCAGCGCATTTGACGCCATCGGTGGCTTTCCAGAACAAGCGCTGATGGAAGACATTGAGGCGTCCACTCGCCTTAAGAAATTGTCCCACCCAGCCTGCATCAGCTCGCCTGTCATCACCTCGGGCAGGCGCTGGGACACACGGGGCGTGTGGCCTACTATTTTTTTAATGTGGCGGCTGCGCTGGGCCTACTGGCGCGGTCAAAATGCCAATCATCTGGCACAGCTGTATTTATGATGCCGGTGCGTATTGTTATTTTCGCCAAATCCCCCGTAGCCGGTTTTGCTAAAACACGGCTGATACCTGCTTTGGGTGCGCACGGCGCAGCACAACTGGCACTGCGCATGTTACAGCACACGTTGGCAACGGCATTGGAGTCCAAGCTAGGCACGGTAGAACTGTGCGCTGCACCGGACAGGTCTGACCCAGCTTGGCTACCATTTGATTTACCAAAAAATATCGCCTGGAGCGCCCAAGGCAAAGGCGACTTAGGAGCACGCATGGCGCGCGCCGCACTGCGCGCTATAGATGGTGGCGAGTCAGTGATTTTGATCGGCACCGATTGCCCGGCTATCAGCCCAAGCGTTTTGCACAAAGCAGCGAACGCATTGCAAGACCACGATGCATCCATCTGCCCCACTTTTGATGGCGGTTATTCGCTGTTAGGCTTAAAGCATTTTCATGCAAGCTTGTTTGACAACATAGCCTGGAGCACCAGCGCTGTAGCCCATGAAACGCTAGCCAGAATGGCGCAAATAAGTTGGCAAGCCAAGGTGCTTCCCACGCTGCATGATGTTGACGAACCCGCTGATATAAGATGGCTTCCACCTGATTGGGGCTACAACGCAGCTGCAGCCCCAGCCTAGACGCTTAATGTAATAAATCAGCTTTGAAATCGACTTCTCATCAGCCTTTGTTTTTAAAAGACCTCTCCCATGTACGACATCGTTCAAGACTACTATGGCCGCCAACTGCAAAGCACCAGCGACCTGAAAACCAGCGCTTGCTGCGACATTAGCGCCATACCCGAATGGCTCAAGCCTTTGCTCGGCCGCATTCACCCCGATGTGCTATCGCGCTACTACGGCTGCGGCTTGGTTTGCCCGCCCTTGCTGCAAGGCTGTCGTGTGCTCGATTTAGGCTGCGGCTCAGGGCGCGATGTGTATGCACTGTCCCAACTGGTTGGGCCTACCGGGTCAGTGGTGGGTGTCGACATGACTGACGAGCAACTGGCCATTGCCGAGAAATACCGCAGCCACCATGCAGATGTATTTGGCTACGACAACGTCAAGTTTTTGCAGGGCTATATTGAGCGTTTGGAAGATTTAAATTTAGAGCCCAGCAGCTTTGATGTGATCGTGTCTAACTGTGTGGTCAACCTGTCGCCCGACAAAGACGCCGTGATGCGCGGCGTGCACCGCTTGCTTAAACCCGGCGGTGAGTTTTTCTTCTCTGACGTGTATGCCGACCGCCGCGTGCCCACTGCCGTGCGCAACGACCCCGTGCTGTATGGCGAATGCCTGGGCGGTGCGCTGTACTGGAACGACTTTTTGCGCCTGTCGCACCAACACGGCTTTGCCGACCCGCGCCTGACCACCGACCGACCGCTAGAGATTACCGACCCTGCACTGGCTGCACGCGCTGGCAACCTGCGCTTCTACTCTGCCACCTACCGTCTTTTCAAAATAGCCGAGCTTGAAACCGCCTGCGAAGACTACGGCCAAGCTGTGATCTATAAAGGCACCATCCCCGAGCATCCTGACAAGTTTGGTTTAGACAAACACCACGACATTGAAACTGGTCGTGTGTTCCCAGTGTGCGGCAACACTTGGCGCATGTTGCAAGACACACGCTTTGCACCGCACTTTGCATTTATTGGCGACTTCAACCGACACTATGGCATCTTTGAAGGTTGCGGCACTGCTATTCCTTATGAAGCCAGCGCCACAGGCGCGGCAGCGGCTTGCTGCTAAGGCCCGCACATGGAATGGGCATTAATTGCGACCGCGTTATTCTTAGCCTTTAACAACGGCGCTAACGATAACTTTAAGGGCTTTGCCACGGTTTGGGGGTCAGACACGCTGAACTACCGGCAAGCGTTGATATTAGCCACGCTCGCTACACTGGCTGGTAGCTTGGCATCCTGGTTTTTAGCCGACAATTTGGTGCAGCAATTCTCGGGCAGGGGATTGGTGCCCAACGCAGTGGCCAACACACAAACCTTCATCCTCAGCGTGGCTTGTGCCAGTGCAGCAACCGTATTTTTAGCCACCAAATTAGGCTTTCCCATTTCAACTACGCATGCACTAATTGGCGGCTTAGTGGGTGCTGGGCTTGGGCAAGCGGCTGGTAGTGTGGATTTTGCTAAATTGACACAAACTTTCTTTGTACCATTGCTATTAAGCCCACTGCTGGCGGCTGGTTTAGGCTTGAGCTTGTACAAGTTAGCAAGCAGGCGCAAGGTTGAAAATGATTGCGTATGTGTTGTAGAGCAAGCCCCTGTACTGGCCTATGCGGGCGTGTCTGGCATTGCCCTGCAGAGTGAAGGTTTAACCAGCATTGTGGTGAGCGATAACGCCAACTGCGACACACTGGCAACGCAGGCACGCTTGTCGATAGGTGGTTTTCTTAAAAAAATCCACATTACATCCGCCGTAACCATCTGTTTTGCACGGGCGCTCAACGACACGCCTAAATTAGCGGCGCTTTTAGTTGCCGCTAAGTTCACAGAACCCAAGCTGCCGATTGCACTGGTCGGTATCATCATGGTGATAGGCGGTCTGGTCTTTGCCAAAAAAGTAGCCTACACCATGAGCCAAAAAGTAACCCGCCTGGATGATACTCAAGGCCTTACCGCCAATTTGATCACCACCAGTTTGGTGTTGCTGGCCAGTAAATTTGGCCTGCCCGTGTCCACTACACATGTATCGGTAGGTGCTATCGCCGGTGTAGGTGCCAGTGCGGGCACACTGAACTGGCCTGCCCTGCGCTCTGTTTTGCTGTCTTGGGTCGCCACCTTGCCTCTGGCCCTAGCCATGGCGTGGACAGTGTCTAAGCTGCTGTAATGCCGCCATAATCTGGCATGTTTGACCGCTACACCACCGCATTAATCAAGCCTACCATAGAGGCTATGGCAGCCCCACTGGTCAAAGTGGGCATTAAGGCAAACGCAATTACGTTATCTGGATTTGCTTTAGGCATAGCTGCTGCAGTTTCAATAGCTGGTCAAGCATATTCGTGGGGTGCCGCGCTCATATTGGCATCAAGATTGTGCGATGCTTTGGATGGTGCTGTAGCACGGCACACCGCACCTACCGATGCAGGTGGATTTCTGGACATTAGCCTGGATTTTTTGTTTTATGCCAGCGTTCCACTGGCTTTTGCTGTCGCGGACCCTGCTGCCAATGCATTGCCAGCCGCTGCGTTGTTAGCAGCATTTATGGGCACGGGCTCTAGCTTTTTGGCGTTTGCAGTGCTAGCGGCTAAACGCAACATGCAAAGCATCGTCTACCCCAATAAGTCGTTTCACTTCTTGGGCGGGTTGGCTGAGGCCACAGAAACTTTGATATTTTTCGTCAGTTTTTGTATTTGGCCGCAGCACTTTGAGCCCTTAGCCTACTTGTTTACCGCGCTGTGTTGTGTCACTATCATCACACGTATTTATGGCGGTTGGCGCACTCTTCGTCTGTAGGCAGCCACGGCGTAAGAACTGAATCCAATACACGACTGACAGTTGCAGATTCATTCAAATAATTAATAATCAACCGAGGAAGCCACGTGGATAAGAAGAAAATTGTTATTTTGCTAGCGATCATTGCGGCAGTCGCTGCGTTTTTCATTTTAGATTTAGGCCACTATCTTAGCCTTGACTACATTAAAGGGAGCCAGCAAAAGTTTGCAGACCTATACGCCGCCAACCCTGCCGCTGTGATTGCTGGATTTTTTGCCATCTACGTTGCTGTTACAGCGCTGTCATTTCCTGGTGCAGCTATTTTGACGCTTGGTGCCGGCGCTATATTTGGTCTGGTGGTAGGCACCATCATTGTGTCGTTTGCCTCCAGCATCGGGGCCACTATTGCTTTCCTGGTAGCACGTTTCATCTTGGGCGAATCAGTACAAAAGAAGTTTGGCCAGCGCATGGCCGAGATCAACAAAGGCGTCGAAAAAGAAGGTGCTTTTTATCTTTTTACGCTGCGTTTGGTGCCACTGGTACCTTTCTTTGTGATTAACCTGCTGATGGGGTTAACCAAAATGAAGACGCTTACCTTTTATTGGGTCAGTCAAATAGGTATGTTTTTGGGTACGGTGGTGTTCGTCAACGCAGGCACACAGCTGGCAAAGATTGATTCACTCAAAGGCATTTTGTCGCCCGGTTTGATTGGTTCATTTGTACTACTGGGTATCTTTCCGATCATTGCCAAAAAAATTGTAGATGCAGTCAAACGTCGCAAAGTATATGCCCGCTGGAACCACGTTAAGCCTAAAAGCTTTGACCGTAATTTAATCGTCATCGGTGCAGGTGCAGGTGGTTTAGTGACTGCTTTGATTGGTGCCGCAGTGAAAGCCAAAGTTACGTTGGTAGAGGCTCACAAAATGGGGGGTGATTGTTTAAATTTTGGCTGCGTACCTAGCAAAGCGATTATCAAATCTGCCAAGTTGGCCCACATGATGCGCCACGCCGAAAAATATGGCCTTAACGCTGCATCACCTACCTTTAGCTTCAAAGCGGTGATGCAGCGCATACACCACATCATTGCCGAGATTGCACCGCACGATAGCGTAGAGCGTTTTACGGGTTTAGGTGTTGATGTGCAAGAAGGCTACGCCAAAATTATCAATCCTTGGACGGTAGAAATTGCGCTGAACGACGGCACAAAGAAAACGCTGACTACCCGTAGCATCGTGATTGCTGCTGGCGCGCAGCCTGTCGTGCCGCCACTTCCGGGCATAGAAAATTCTGGCTACGTGACCAGTGACACACTATGGGACGCGTTTGCCAAATTAGACGAGCTGCCCAAGCGCCTAGTGGTGTTGGGTGGTGGCCCGATTGGCTGCGAGCTATCGCAAAGCTTTGCGCGGCTGGGCTCGGTGGTGTCGCAGATAGAGATGGGGCCGCGCCTACTGGTACGCGAAGACGAAGAAGTGTCTGATTACGCTGCCAAATCACTTAGCGCCGACGGCGTGCAGGTGCTGACTAACCACAAAGCCCTGCGTTTTGAAAATGATGGTGGCGTGAAGACACTGGTTGTCGAACACGCAGGCGCAGAAAAACGCATTGAATTTGATGAGGTAATTTGCGCTGTGGGCCGCATTGCACGCCTCAAAGGCTATGGCTTAGAAGACTTGGGCATACTGACCAACCGCACGGTAGATACCAACGAATACCTAGAAACCTTGTACCCTAACATTTTTGCTGCAGGCGATGTAGCGGGGCCTTATCAGTTTACCCACACGGCTTCGCATCAGGCGTGGTACGCCGCGGTGAACGCGCTGTTTGGTACGTTCAAGAAGTTCAAAGCCGACTACCGCGTCATTCCTGCGGCCACCTTTATAGACCCCGAGGTAGCGCGCGTAGGTTTGAACGAGCTAGAGGCCAAAGCGCAGAACGTGCCTTATGAGGTAAGCAGATACGGCATTGACGACCTAGACCGCGCCATTGCCGACAGCGAAGCCTATGGTTTTATCAAAGTGCTCACCGTGCCGGGCAAAGACAGGATCCTCGGGGTAACCATTGTTGGCGTGCATGCGGGCGACCTGCTGGCTGAATACGTACTGGCCATGAAACACGGTTTGGGTCTAGAAAAGATCTTAGGCACTATTCACACCTATCCCACACTTGCAGAAACTAACAAATTTGCAGCCGGTGAATGGAAGCGCGCGCACCAACCCAAGAAACTATTGGAATATGTGAAAAAGTACCACGATTGGCGACGCGGCTAGCGTGCAGACCATGCGTGGCCACGGAACTTCGCCACAACCCACTACTCTTATCTCAACGCAGCCTAAAGTTGCGGAGCATTCTATGAAACAATTTACTGCATTTTTAATAGCTGTCTTAGCTGGATTGACATGGGCTACCAGCAGTTTTGCACAAAATTTCGACCATTCCTACGCTGCATGGGATACGCAGGTGAAAAAGCATGTCAAATGGTTGCCTGACAACAAGCAAAGCCGCGTGAACTACAAAGGCTTTGCTACCGACCACGCTGAATTAACCAAAACATTAGAAGTTTTATCTGCTGTCACGCCAGCGCAATACACCTCGTTTAACAAAGACCAGCAAATGGCGTTTTTAATCAACGCTTACAACGCCTTCACCATCGAGCTGATTTTGACTAAATACCCCGACCTCAAATCCATCAAAGATTTAGGTACGACCTTCTCCAGCCCTTGGAAGAAAACGTTTTTTAAGCTCTTGGGCGAAGAACGCAACCTTGACTGGGTAGAGCACCAGCGCCTGCGCCCTAGCGTGGCTGGCGGTGGTTTTAAAGACCCACGCGTTCACGTTGCCATCGTGTGCGCCAGCATTGGCTGCCCCGCGCTGCCGCCCGAGGCATTTACCGCTGCCAAGCTAGACGCCCAGCTTGACGACGGCATGGCTCGCTTTGTAGGCGACAAAACGCGCAACCGCTACGCTGACGGTAAACTGCAGGTGTCAAGCATCTTTAAATGGTTTAAAGAAGACTTTGAAAAAGGCTACAAAGGCTTTGCTAAAGTAGAAGATGTATTTGCCAAATACGCCGATGTTTTAACCACCGATGCCGCTGCGCAAGGACAAATTCGTGCCAAAACAGTTTCTATTAGCCATCTGGACTATGACTGGTCGCTTAACGACACTGGCCGCTAGTACGCTGCTGGCCAGCGCGCTAGTTATTACGGCACTAGTATCGAGTCCGCTAGCCTACGCAGAGGGCGCTGCAACAGGTGCTAGTGCATTTTCATCTGCCATGGGGACTGAGCCACCTGCGCCATGGCGCGTGGTAGGTCTGCCTGATCGTTACGCCAGACCCGTCGCACAATTTGACATCACTGACCTAGACGGTAAAAAAGTAGTGCGCGTACGTGCTGACAAAGCCTATGGCAATCTAGTGCATGACTGGAAGGGGCCGCTGGCCAGCCTGAAGTGGCGCTGGCGGCTGGATAGCCCTTTGCTCAACGCCAACCTTAAGTCTAAAAGTACCGAAGACATTGCGCTGAAGGTGTGTTTGACGTTTGACATGCCAGCTGACCAAATTCCCAGCGCAGAGCGCAGCAAATTTAAACTGGCGCAGTTCTTTAGCCGCGATAAATTACCCACCGCTACTTTATGCTACGTGTGGGCGCATGCAGAGGCAGCAGGCGCTGAACTGACCAGCCCCTACACCCGGCGTGTCCACTACATCGTGCTGAACTCTGGAGAAGCCCAGCTGAAAAATTGGCAAGAACACACGCGCAATGTCAGTGCCGATTTTCTAAAGGCTTTCGGCGCTGAATCGCCCGTAATACCTGCTGTAACAGCTATTATTATCGGAGCAGATTCTGACAACACCGAAGGCAGCAGCCTCGGGTATGTTGCCGACATGGTGGTGCAGCCTTGACTATTAAAAAACTCGTCTTGGTAGGTGCTAGTCCTACTCACCTGCAAGTCGTAGCGGCGTTCAAGGCAGCGCCACGCGCAGATACGGATGTTATCTTGGTCACGCCGTTAGACCATGCTGTACACAGCGCGTTGCTCAGCGGCATGGTGGCGGGCCAGTACGACCCTGCGCAATGCACTGCGTTGCTGGAGGAATTAGTCAAAGGCAGCGCTATCAAAATAGTGCCCGCCCACTGTACAGGTGTCGACACCGCCACGCGCCAATTGCGTTTAAGCAACGGTCATATAGTGCACTACGATGTACTTAGCCTAGACGCGCGCCCCGTGGTAGACCGAGACGCCATTGACGCGCAGGTACCCGGTGCAAAGCAGTACGCCATGTTCACCCAGCCGCCCGAGCATTTTGCCAAGCTATGGCCCCAAGTGCTGGCCCATGCTGCGCAAAAAGCACTGCACATTAGCGTGCTAGGCGCTGGGGCGCAAGGTGTGGAACTGGCTATGGCACTACAACACCGCTTGCCCACCTGCCGGGTTACCCTGATTGCAGGCCCCGCCGCACCGGTGGCCGCACACACCTTGGGCCTGCAGCGCCGTGTCATGGCAGCACTGAAGGCGCTCAACATCACGGTGCTGCAAGACAGTTGCAGCAACATCGAGGCAAGCTGCCTTCACTTTAGCTCTGGTGCTAGCTTGGTGTGCGATATGCCTGTGGTGGCAATCGATGGGCATCCACCCACGTATTTGGCCGGCAGCGGCTTGGCGCTAAACGATGATGGCAGTCTACGGATTAACACTTACCACCAGTCCGCATCGCACAGCCACGTTTTTGCTGACACAGCGGCCTGCGGCTTTGAGGCGGGCGCTGCTTTTAATACCAATATGCGCGCCGTACTAGACGATAAACCACCTAAATTAGGTGTGCCCGCGCCGCATGCCTTGAATCTAATCAGTTGCGGCCCGCGTAAGGCTATAGCGTCTTGGGGAGCAATACATTTTCCAAGCGCCATAGCTTGGCGTTTATACGCAGTAATAAATCAACGCTGGATACGACAATACACCACATGACTGGCAAAACTCTTTTACTTTTCAACTACGACTGGGACGCCAAAGGTTTTGAGCGCTTAGCGCAAACAACGTCACAGCGCTTTGACAGCCGAGGCTTTGACTTGTTTGCTTTTCCTAGCAATGTCAATCTAGCGCTCTTTGATATGGACCGTTTTGTTGCCAAACTGGCCCGGCAAGCCCAATCTAAGGGCTGGACGGCTGTGGCGTCACAGCACGAACAATTTGGCGCTTTGACTGCCGCATTGCTGGCCGAAAAAATGGGCTGGCCTGGGACACCACCAGTAGCCGTAGTGGCTTGCCAACATAAACTGTATGCGCGCCAAGTGTTGCAGCAGATATGCCCCGAGGCCAATCTTGGTTTTATGCGCTTGCCCGCCGCTTACGGTGAGGCTACCCCCGAAGGCCTGAGTTTTCCCGTCTTTGTCAAACCCATCAAAGCCGCCTTCTCGGTACTGACCAAGCTGGTACGCTCGCGCGAAGAGCTGCACCACTTCACGCGCTTTGGTGCGTACGAATTGTTTATCATTAAACTGCTGGTAGAGCCCTTTGAGCGTGTTGCCCTGCGGCTACTGCCCCAGGCTGGCACATCGCACAACATGGTGCTAGAGGCCCCCGTGCATGCACCCCAATACTGCCTAGACGGTGTTGTGCACAACGGCAGCACCAAGCCACTGGGCGTGGTGGACGCCGTTATGTTTCCGGGCACACAGGCTTTTATGCGCTTTGACTACCCCAGCCAGTTGGGCACCGCTGTACAAGCCAGGGCGCTTGATGTGGCCACCAAATTTTTGAACGCTATCGGTTTTACTTACGGCATGTTCAATATGGAATTTTTCTACGATGCCGCCACCGACAAGCTGACAGTGATTGAATTTAACCCGCGCATGGCGTCGCAGTTTGCCGACCTGTACCAGCGCGTAGATGGCATTGACTTGTACGCCATGGCACTAGCCATGGCCCATGGCCAAGACCCTTGGGCCGTGCCGCATACCCTGCCTACCGCCAATATCGCCACCAGCAGTGTGTACCGCGTGTTTGACCATACTGCCGCGCACCTCACGCAAAAAATACCGCCCATGCCCAGCAGAGCGCAGCTAGCAGCCCTAAAAGCACATTTTCCTGACCATTTGCTGCTGCAATACCCCAAATCAGGCCACTCACTGGCACGCGACTTTAAATGGCTGGGCAGCTACCGCTATGGCATCTTGCACATGGGCGGGCGCGACGCCGCCGACCTGCGCGCCCGCTGCCAAGCCGCCAGCGACATCTTGCAATGGCCCCTGCCCTATGCTGATATTGCTTTGCATCTTGGCGCGCACGAAACTTCTGGTGACAACGACCACTCTAACGCGTTAGCCCCATCTTCTGCTTCTTGGAAACTATCGACATGACCCTTACCACTAATTTTGCGACCACCCTTCGCCGCTTGGCAGCGCTAGCTGCTGTTGGTGCGCTTAGCACCCTCTTAGGCTGCGCCGCTATCAACGCCCAAAACCCCAGCGGCGCGCTTAAACCCGTTAACGCGCATGTGGTGGACGGCACCAGCGCTGTGATGTTGAAAGGCCATGACGTGGTGTCGTACTTTACCGATGCCAAACACGCCTTGGGCAGCGCGCAATTTGCCAGCAACTACGAGGGCGTAAATTTTTACTTTGCCAGCGCCGATCACAAAGCCTTGTTTGACAAAGAGCCTGCCAAATACATACCGCAGTACGGCGGTTACTGCGCTGACGGCATTGTCTACGGCATACCCTGGGGCGGCGATGCAGACACATGGCTAATGCGGGAAGGCAAGCTGTACATCTTCGGCGGCCAAAGCTCTAAAGACGCATTCGAGCTGGACCCGGCAGCCAACTTTGTCTTGGCCGACAAGTACTGGAGTGAAGAAATCAAGGGCAGCAACAGCTTTTTTCAACGCACCAAGCGGTTAGTGTTTAAAGTGCCGCATTACAAAAGCGGCAAAGAGCTGGCTGATTTGGTGGCGGCCAAGAAGGCTAAGGGCTGAGGGTTAACTATGTTGCTTCGTGAGCCGTAGCTACTGAGAAAGTTGCGCTGCAGAGTTTTAAAAAATGTCTCCTTTCTGAGCTCGCTCTGGCACTTGGCGTGAACAGCTTCGCGGCTGTCCTCCGCCCTGCGGGCTCCCCCTTTATGCCGCTGCGCTGTTCACGCCAAGTGCCAGAGCTGCGAATGAGATGGTTTGAAGCTATTGCGTTGATCGCCCACCATGTCACAAGAGCGCTTAACAATCGATATGGAGCAGTGGATCGCCTAACAAGGTCGCAAGAGCTGGTCGGTGGTGTACTCAGCGCAGCGGCATAAAGGGGGAGTAGGCGGCCCTAGGCCGCCACGGAGGACAGCCGCGTAGCTGAGTACACCACCGGCCTGCTCTTAAACAAAACAAAAAACATCTGCGCGCGATGAGAACTAGCCTTAGTTTGCAAGATAAAAAATCAACAAGACTAGAGCCTGCCACTCACCAACCGCAGCACCCTGTCACAGCGCCCCGCCAAATCTTCATCGTGCGTCACCATCACAAACGCGGTGCCGTGGTCGCGCGCTAGCTCTAGCATTTGCTTGAATACGCCGTCTGCCGTCGTGCGATCAAGGTTGCCTGTAGGCTCATCGGCCAGCACACACGCGGGGCGGGTTACCAGGGCGCGGGCGATGGCTACGCGTTGGCGTTCGCCGCCAGATAGCTCGCTGGGGCGGTGGTGCAGGCGGTGCTCTAGGCCTACACTTGCTAGCATCTTGCTAGCTGTTTGAGCATATTCTGCGTGCGTTAAACGCCGAATCTTCAATGGCATAGCCACGTTATCCAACGCGGTAAACTCAGGCAGCAGATGGTGAAACTGGTAGACAAAACCCAAGTGCTGGTTGCGCCAGCGGCCTTGGTCTGCAGCACTCATCGCCGTAATCTCTTTGCCCATCAGTTGCACATTACCCGCAGTGGGCGCGTCTAGGCCGCCTAGCAAATGTAGCAGTGTGCTTTTGCCCGAGCCCGATGCACCGACGATGGCCACTGTTTCGCCTGCGTGCACTTGCAGGTCGATGCCGTGCAGCACGGTGACATCTAGCGTGCCGTCGTGAAAGCGTTTGGTTAAACCTTGCGCCTGCAAGATGACCTTGCCGTGCGTTTTTGAGCTGTCTGCCACATGGGCGTTGGACATGGTTACTTCGTTTGAAGGCGTTGCCGCATTGCCGTCAAAATTATTCATTTCGTCACTCATAACGCAGCGCCTCTGCAGGGTTCACGCGACTGGCGCGCCAGCTGGGGTACAGCGTGGCGACAAACGACAGCACCAGCGACAAAATAATGATGGGCGAAATATCGGCGCTTTGCGGCTCGCTGGGCATGCGGCTGATCAGGTACACATCGCGCGGCAAAAAGCTGGTGCGCAGCACGCTTTCCATCCACGGCACGATGACGTCAATATTAAAAGCCACTAGCAGGCCCAGCGCCAGGCCCATGAAGGTGCCTATCACCCCCACCATCGCGCCCTGCACCACAAATATACCCATGATGCTGCGCGGGCTGGCCCCCAGCGTGCGCAAGATGGCAATATCAGCGCGCTTATCTTGCACAGTCATCACCAGCGTGCTGACCAGGTTGAATGCGGCCACCGCCACAATCAGCGTCAAGATAATAAACATCATGCGTTTTTCTAGCTGCACAGCGGCAAACCAAGTACGGTTTTGACGGGTCCAGTCGCGCACCAGCAGGCCGTCTGATAGCTCAGTGGTCAGCTGCTGGCCCACTTCGCGGGCTTGTTGCAAATCTTTAATCTTTAGCCGCACACCCGTAGGGCCGTCTAGCCGAAACACTTTGGCCGCATCGTCCATATGCAGCAGCGCCAGAGCCGAGTCGTATTCAAAATGGCCAGAATCAAACGTGCCCACTAGCGTAAATTGTTTCAGGCGCGGCACTACGCCAGCAGGTGTGACTTGGCCGCTAGGGGCAATCAGCGTGACCTTGTCGCCCACCCGCACACCTAAGCTACGCGCTAGTTCAGCACCTAAAATAATGGCAAATTCGCCGGGCACCAGGCGTTTAAAAGCATCGTCTTTCAACGCTTGGCCCAGCTCGGTAACCTGCGGCTCTAGTGCCGGGTCAATGCCACGGATAATTGCGCCCTTCATGTCTTCACCACGCGCCAGTAGTGCTTGGGCAGCTACAAAAGGTGCAGCACCAATCACCGCAGGGTTGGCCCGCACTTCGCGCAAAGTCTTGGCCAAATCGGGTAGCGCCGCACCGTTGGGCGCAAACACCTCAATGTGCGACACCACGCTCAACATGCGGTCGCGCACTTCTTTTTGAAAGCCGTTCATCACGCTCAGCACGATGATGAGCGCGGCTACACCCAACGCAATGCCCAGCATGGACACGCCCGAGATAAAGCTGATAAATCCGTTGCGACTGCTGGAACGCCCGGCCCGGGTGTAACGCAAGCCTACTTCAAGTTCGTAGGGTAATTTCATAAATGATGGTTTTGCGCTATTGTGGCATTACTGCAAGGGCACTTTCGGTAATGCCACAATGTCGGCTTATGCCACAAGCACTTGCCCAAACACTTTCACAATTGCAACATTACTTGATTCCATTTGCGTCCGTTGGTTCCGAAGGGCGTGCCCGTGCTTGGGACAGCCTGCAACTGCCGCATCTAGACAAACTGCTGCAACGCATGGCACTACAACCTACTGACCCAGCCGACGAATACACTCTTAGCACACCGCATGAGCGGGCGCTAGCCCAGCACATGGGCCTGTGGGCAGGCGACGGTAAAGCGCCGTGGGCTGCACACGAATTGTCGAACTCTCAAGCGTTTGGCTACCAAAACGGCCGAGCGTGGGCGCAAATTACGCCCTGCTTTTGGCACGTAGGGGTCGATCAAATTCAAATGTTGCACCCAGATGCGCTGCAGCTGACCGAAGAAGATTCGCAAACGGTACTAGAAGCCGTGCGCCCGTACTTTGCCGAGGACGGCATTATGCTGCACTACGACAGCCCCACGCGCTGGTTTGCCCAAAGCCCGCTGTTTGATGGGCTGGCGACCGCGTCGCTAGACCGTGTAGTGGGCCGCAACGTCAACGCCTGGATGCCTGAGGGCGCGCAGGCCGCGCCGCTACGCCGCCTGCAAAACGAAATGCAAATGCTGCTGTACACGCACCCGGTCAACGACCGCAGGCAAGCTGCTGGCCTGCTGGCAGTCAACTCGTTTTGGGTCAGTGGTGCAGGTGCTTTGCCTGCAAACTACGCTGCACAACCGGGCATGACCGTGCTGGATGATTTACGCACCCCTGCGCTGCACGAAAACTGGGACAGCTGGAGCGCGGCTTGGCAGCAATTAGACAGTACCGTGCTGAAAGACCTGAGTGACAAAGCTTGGCGTGGCGAGCGCTTTGAGCTGATCTTGTGCGGCGAACGCGCAGCGCAGCATTGGTGCAGCTTCAGTCCCACGCTAGCGCAACGTTTAAAGCACCCTTTTATAAGCTTTTTAGGCCAACAACCCAAGAGAAACCTGCTCAACCAGCTATGAAATTAATAGTACGCGACACCTCTCCCCGCGCCGCCTTTGCACTAGAAGAAGCTGGCGTACACCCGCTGCTGGCGCGCCTGTACGCCGCGCGCGGCGTAAGCAGCAAAGATGAATTAGACGACGGCCTGGGCAAGCTGCTGCCGCCCTCCACGCTGCTGGGCTGCGCAGCGGCGGCCGTGTTGCTGGCCGATGCCATAGCCGCGAATAAAAAACTGTGCATCGTGGCCGACTACGACTGCGACGGCGCCACCGCTTGCGCCGTCGGCCTGCGCGGCCTCAAGTTGCTGGGTGCAAAAAATGTCAGCTACATCGTGCCCGACCGCGTGGTAGACGGCTATGGCCTTACGCCGCCCATCTCGCAACGCGTAAAAGACAGCGGCGCAGACGTGCTGATTACCGTGGACAACGGCATTGCCAGCGTCGAAGGCGTGGCCACCGCCAAGGCGCTGGGCCTGCAAGTACTGGTCACCGACCACCACTTGCCTGCGCAAAAAGACGGCATTGTGTTTTTGCCTGACGCCGATGTTATCGTTAATCCCAACCAGCCAGGTTGCACTTTTGAGAGCAAGTCGATTGCCGGTGTGGGAGTGATGTTTTACGTTTTGCTAGCTTTAAGGGCCGAACTGCGCACACGCGGCGTGTTTGACCAAGCCAGTCAACCCAAACTTGATCTGCTCTTACCTATCGTCGCCCTAGGCACAGTAGCCGACGTAGTCAAGCTAGACGCCAATAACCGCCGCCTCGTGTCCCAAGGCCTTAAACGCCTCAAAGCGCAAGCATTTCCTGCTGGCATAGCTAGTCTTTTTGAAGCAGCAGGGCGCAAACGCGAGCTGGCCAGCACCTTCGATTTTGGCTTTGCACTGGGCCCCCGCATCAACGCTGCAGGCCGCTTGGACGACATGAGCTTAGGCATCGAATGCCTGCTAACCGACGACCCTGCACGCGCCGACGAGCTGGCCAAAATGCTCGACAGCATCAACCGCACCCGCCGCGACATTGAAGCCGGCATGCGCGAGCAAGCTGAGCAGGCCGCAGAAACCATGTTTGACGAAAGTGAGGAGCCACCTAGCGCTGTAGCCATTTTCGACCCCGATTTTCACGAAGGCGTGGTAGGCATCGTGGCCTCGCGCATCAAAGATAAATTGCACCGCCCTGCCTTCGTCTTTGCGCCCAGCGGGGCCGAGGGGCAAGAGCATTTGCTCAAAGGCTCGGGCCGGTCGATAGCAGGCTTTCATTTGCGCGATGCGCTGGACTACATTGCCAAGCAATACCCGGGCGTACTGCTGCGCTTTGGCGGCCACGCCATGGCGGCGGGCTGCACGATTGAAGAAGAAAACTTTGAGACATTTGAAGCGGCGCTACAAGAAGTAGCTGCCAAGTGGATCGACAAAGCCACCTTGCTGCGCCGATTGGAAACTGACGGCACGCTACCGGCTGAATACCGCCGCACCGACATTGCTGACACATTGAACCAAACCGTCTGGGGCCAAGGCTTTGCGCCGCCCGTTTTTAGCGAAGAAGTTGAAGTCGTGTCGCAGCGGCTGGTGGGCGAGAAGCATCTGTCGCTCAAGCTCAAGCACCAAGGCCAGCCGGTCGACGGTATCTGGTTTGGCCATACCGCACCGCTGCCGCCCAAGGTCAAAATGGCTTTCAGGCTAGAGGCCGACGAATGGCAGGGTGTGCGGCGCGTAAAATTCTTTGTAGAGGGTGTGGAGGGGTTTTAGTGAATTTGTGTGTTTCTAGAAGCTAATTTAATGATTTTTAGGCTTCTAGCCACGTAAATCCTGCTCAAGCAGCTATTAAATTAATAGTAAGTAACCATCCAGCTTGCATACCATGCACACCGACCATGGTATGCAAAGGCCAGTAAAATGGTGCAGTGCAGAAAAAATCTATTCTCAATGCCGATCTCCACTGCCATAGCGTAGTGTCAGACGGCACCCTCACCCCCGAAGCCCTTGCCCAGCGCGCCAAGACCAACGGCGTAGAGCTGTGGGCGCTGACCGACCATGACGAAATTGCAGGCCAAGCGCGTGCGCTGGCTGCAGCCCATGCCAACGGCCTGCATTACCTCACCGGCACCGAAATATCGGTGACCTTTGCGCACGAGACGGTGCACATCGTGGGCTTGGGCTTTGACGCTAACGACGCGGCCATGCACGCGGGCCTGCTGGCCACACGCGGTGGGCGCGGCGCCCGCGCGCAAGAGATGGCCGCGGGCTTGGCCAAAGTAGGCATTCACGGTGCGTACGAAGGCGCGCTTAAATACGTAGGCAACCCCGAGCTGATCTCGCGCACCCACTTTGCCCGCTTTTTAGTAGAAACCGGTGTGTGCAGCGAAACACATGAGGTTTTTCGCAAATACCTCACCGAAGGCAACCCTGGCTATGTACCCACCCGCTGGGCCAGCCTGCGCGACGCCGTGCACTGGATTACAGATGCAGGCGGCGTAGCCGTAATAGCGCACCCGGGCCGCTATAAATTTACCATCAACGAAGAGTACGCCCTGTTCACCGAATTCAAAGCCCACGGCGGCCAAGCCACCGAGGTAGTCACCGGCAGCCACACCGTGGCCGAATACGCCAAATACGCCGAAACCGCCAAAGAATTTAATCTTGCTGCCTCACGCGGGAGTGATTTTCACAGCCCCACCGAGAGCCGTATTGACCTGGGCGGCTTGCCCTACCTCAGCGGCGAGCTGACCCCTGTGTGGGAACTGATCGAGCCGCGCATTCAATACGCAGCCAGCGTTTAACCTGGCTGTTTACTGCCAGATTCATTCAAGCCATTCATGCACAGTCGCCACGCCTTAGCAGGCATTGTTTTCACCATCGCCGCCACCGCCTGTTTTGCGGTGCTGGACACCACGGTTCAGTACGTTAGCGCATTCGTTCCTATTTTGATGGCGCTGTGGGTGCGCTACACCTTTCAAGCTGTGGCCGCAGCCGCGTGGTTGCTGCCCAAGCAAGGGCTGAGCGCGCTGCGCACGTCGCACCGGGGCTTGCATGTGCTGCGCGGGGTGCTGCTGTTGATCAGTACCGGTTTTGCGTTTGCCAGCCTCAAAGTGATGCCTGTCAGTGAATTTACCGCAGTGGTAATGATTACGCCGCTGGTCATTACTTTAATTGCCGCCACCGCCATGAAGCAGCATGTATCGCTGCTGCGTTGGCTGCTGGTGATTGGTAGTTTTGTGGGCACGATCGTGATTATTCGGCCCTTTGCCGATGGATTTCACGCAGTTTTGCTGCTGCCGCTGGGCTGTGTGGTGGGCAACGCAGGCTTTCAGTTGCTAACCGTGCGCATGGCCCGCACCGAAGCCCCCATGGCGATGCATCTGACCACCGGCTTGGTGGGTATGGCAGTGGCCAGCTTAGCGCTACCTTTTGCGTTTGTGTGGATCAGCGACTGGCGGCTGTGGGCGCTGCTCATGCTGATGGGCGTAGCATCTACCGCCGGGCATCTTTTGCTGATCAAAGCCTTCCAAAAAGCACCGCCCGCGCCCCTGATGCCCTACCAGTACGCGCAAATAGCCTTCGCTTTGGCAGGCGGCTGGCTGGCGTTTGGCTATGTGCCTGACCACTGGTCCATGCTAGGCATGGGCATGATAGGGCTGTGCGGGGCCTTGGGCGCTTGGTTAACGGTGCGCGAGGGGCGCAGCGCAGCCCTGCTGGCAGCCTTGCAGCTTTCGCCTAAGGCAGTGGGGGTTTAAAAACCTACGCACACACGTTTGCACTAGGCCCGTTTGCAGCAACACCATGGCACAACACTTTCAAGTTCACCCCGACAACCCGCAGCCGCGCCTGTTAAAACAAGCTGTTGCGTTGCTGGGCCAAGGCGGCATTGTGGCCGTGCCTACTGATTCCAGCTACGCACTGGCCTGCCACTTGGACGACAAAGCTGCAGCCGACGCGCTGCGCCGCATTCGCAGGGTAGACGACAAGCACCACCTCACTTTGCTGTGCCGGGATTTAAAAGAGCTGGCCACCTATGCACGGGTAGACAACACGCAGTTTCGCCTGATCAAAGCAGGCACACCGGGGCCGTACACTTTTATTCTAGAGGCCACCAAAGAAGTGCCCCGCCGCTTGAGTCATCCCAAACGCCTGACCATTGGCCTGCGCGTGCCCGACCACCACACCCTGCAAGAACTGCTAGCCCTGCACGGCGCGCCCCTGCTGGCCACCACGTTGATTGCGCCCGGCCAAACCCACCCATTGAACGACGCCGACGACATCCGCGCGCAGTTTGAGCATGAACTGGCCGCCATCATCGACGCAGGTGCCTGTGCCAGCGAACCCACCACGGTAATTGACTTGACTGATGGTGTGGAAGTGGTACGCCAAGGCCGTGGAGATTTGGCGCGGCTAGGCTTGTAAAACTGGTTCTCTGCCCTTAGATGACAGCTAGCGCTCAAATCCGCGCCCCGAGTCTGAGACAATAGCTGCATGGATATTTCTAACCTGATTCAAACCGTTCTCATCTACGCCCTGCCCGTGCTGTTTGCCATCACGGTGCACGAGGCAGCGCACGGCTACGCAGCGCGTTATTTTGGCGACAACACTGCCTATGTGTTGGGGCGCATTACGCTCAACCCGCTTAAGCATATCGACCCGATTGGCACCATAGCCATGCCGTTGCTGCTGTACTTTTCTACGGGCGGCGCGTTTTTATTTGGCTATGCCAAGCCCGTGCCTGTGCGCTTTGGCAACCTGCGCGACCCCAAACGCCACATGATTTGGGTGGCGCTGGCGGGGCCCGCTGTTAATTTATTGCAAGCCATATTATGGGGTGCGCTGTTCTACATGGTCGTCGGAATGGAGCTCAACGAGCGCTTTTTTATTGAAATGTGCAAAGCCGGCATGCTGGTCAACGTGGTGATGTTTGTCTTCAATTTGTTCCCCTTGCCACCGCTGGACGGTGGCCGTATTTTGGTAGGCCTGCTGCCTTACCGCCAGGCCGAGATGGTCAGCCGCGTTGAACCCTATGGTTTTTTTGTGGTGATGGCTTTGGTCATTACCGGGGTGATAGGTGCTGTGTGGATGCGCCCTTTGATGAGCCTTACCTACGGCCTGGTTGATTTGCTGCTCACGCCACTTAGCATGCTAGTAAAGTAAAAAATGACGATTGCTAAAGAACGAGTTTTATCCGGCATGCGCGCCACCGGCGCGCTGCACATAGGCCACTACCACGGCGCGCTAAAAAACTGGGTGCGCTTGCAGTCAGAGATGGAGTGCTTTTACTTTGTAGCCGACTGGCACGCCCTAACCACGCACTACGAAAACCGCGAAGTGATCGAGCAAAATGCGTATGAGATGGTGATCGACTGGCTGGCTGCTGGCCTAGACCCCGAGCAATGCACCATCTTTTTGCAAAGCCGCCTGCCTGAGCACGCCGAGCTGTTCACACTGCTAGCCATGGGCACACCCATCAGCTGGCTAGAGCGCGTGCCCACTTACAAAGACCAGCAACAACAGCTCAAAGACAAAGATCTGTCCACGTATGGATTTTTGGGCTATCCGCTGCTGCAAGCGGCTGATATTTTGATCTACCGCGCCCAGTACGTGCCCGTAGGCGAAGACCAAACCAGCCATGTTGAGCTAACGCGCGAAACCGCCCGCCGCTTTAACGACCTGTACGGCCGCCGTGGCGACGATGCCGCCAAGATTGCCGCCTTGCTGGCCACTTGGCCCAAAGAAGACGCCCGCTACATCAACAGCATGGCCAAAAAACGCCAAGAATTGGGTGACGAAACAGTTTTACAAAAACTACCCGGTTTTTTGGCTAAATTCCCAACATTGACCGAAGATGAGCGCGCTTTGCTGACATCGCACGTTAGCGGCAAAGGTAAAACCGTGCTGATCGAGCCGCAAGTGCTGCTGTCTAACGCCAGCAAACTGCCCGGCTTGGACGGCCGCAAGATGAGCAAAAGCTATGGTAATAGCATCGCCATTCGCGAAGATGCCGCCAGCATAGAGAAAAAAGTACGCGAAATGCCCACCGACCCAGCGCGGGTCAAGCGCAGCGATCCAGGCAACCCTGCCAAGTGCCCGGTGTGGCAATTTCATCTGGTGTACTCAGACGAAGCCTGTAAACAATGGGTTACACAAGGCTGCACCACCGCAGGCATAGGCTGCATAGAGTGCAAAAAGACCGTCAGCGACGCTATTTTGATTGAACAGCAACCTATGCTTGCACGCGCGCAACCTTACGTAGATAATCCAAAGGTAGTACGGGAAATCGTGAACGCTGGATGCGCTAGGGCACGCAAGGTGGCACAAGATACGATGTACGATGTTCGCTCTGCAATTGGACTTAATTACTAACAAATAGAGCGCATTGGATTTTATGCGTGCTGCTGAGCGCCCATAAGGAACTAATGACACTACTTTTGCTCTCAAAACTATATGCTTATTTTTATTGTTGACGACCACCCCCTCATGCGCGAAGCCATTGTGATGCTTTTTAGGCGCCTTAAAAGCGATGCCACCATCGTAGAAATGGACCGTATCGGTGTGATGGCCCAGCACGCTACCAAACACGGCTCACCCGATTTAATTTGCCTCGACTTGAAGCTGCCAGACACCCACGGCGTATCAGGCGTGCGTGAGGTGCGCGCTGCCTACCCAAATATTCCACTGGTTGTACTATCAGCCTCACCCGCTACCGACTACGAAGATTTAGCCCTAGAAGCCGGTGCCGATTTGTACCTAGAAAAAGCTGCTGGTGCCAACCATTTGACGCAGTCACTGCGTGTGCTGGTGTCGCCCGAAAGCGAGCTGGGCGAAGGCGCGCAAGAGAATGAAAAACTCTCCAAACGCCAAAAGCAGTTGCTCAAACTGCTAGACGATGGCCTGTCTAACCGCGACATTGCCGAGCAGCTGGGCATTAGCGAGCACACAGTCAAAGTACATCTGTGGCGTTTGTTCCGGCGATTAGACGTAAAAAGCCGCACCCAAGCCACCCATTGGGCCCGAACCCACGGCGTGGTGTAGTCACGGTAAGCGCGGGGTAACTACCGCAGCATTGCAGGCTGTGGGGGCTCATAGCCTTGCAGCTTGGCCACTTTTACCGCCAAACGCATGCAGGTGCCGCGCCCCGAGCTGGACAGCATAGTCACTCTGTGCCCCAGCACCGAGCACAGCCGCTCCACAATGGCCAGCCCCAAGCCAAAACCATCCTCGGTGCCTTGGTGGGTGGACGCTTTATAGAACTCTTTAAACACCTTGTCTTGGTGCTCAGGGGCTATACCTACGCCGGTGTCCCATACTTCTATCCACATCTCGTCACCCCGCACGCGGGTGGTCAGCATTACGCCGCCACGCTCGGTGTAGCGCACCGCATTGGCCATCAAATTGCCTAAAATACGGCGAATCAGCACCGGGTCTGTCCACACATAGCCTGGTGCAATGCGCTGGCGCAATGCGATACCACGGGTTTGTGCCGAAGGGCTAAATTGCAGTTTCAAATCGTTAGCTATCTCGCACACCGGTACGGCTACGAAATGCGGCTGCACACCACCCGCTTCAATCCTGGCAAAGTCAAACAGGCTATTAAATAATGTGTTGACAGAATCAGTGGCCAACAAAATTTTGGGCACTACTTCAGCAGCCAGTTCAGGCTCGCTGCGCAGCCAGTCGGCATAAAAAGCCAAGGCATGCACTGGCTGGCGCAAGTCGTGTGCGGCGTTGGCTAGCAGGTTTTTCTTAACGGTTACGGCCTGTTTAGCGGTTTCGGTTTGATCCCGCAGAGACGCTATCAAGCGCTCGTTGTCGTACTGCAGCTCGTACCCACGGCGCTGCATATTGTGATAGCGCTGACCAGTGCGTAGCACTAAGCTCCAGAAGGTCGTAATCAGTACGGCCATGGCAAAGTCAGCCGCTTCAATCACCCATTGGCCCTCTTTGTACCAAGACCACACCACTGCCGTCACGCAGGTGATGCTTAAGGCGTGCACATAGGGGCGAAAGCAGCTCATGCGCGCTGACATCATCGTTACCGAGAAAGAACCCATACCCACCAACACCAAAAGACAAATAAATTGATTGGTTAGTGGCACTTTATCGAGGTATAAAAACATCAGCCCTGCCCACGCGATCGCGCTGGCAGGCCAGCTCCATTGGTGGCGGCCAAAAAACTGATTTAACGCGCCAGCCCTGGCACGGGTATATTTTTTGAGATAAAGCTTAACAATCCATTGCCGGTAAATGATCAAAACTAGCACTAAAACCGTCCACAGCGACAACCAAACGGTCTGTACAGAGCCATACAACACGCTCAAGGTCATAGCCAAGCCAATGCTGGTAGATACCACTGCCGTTCTTGCATTGGCCATAAAGGTACGCGTCAGTTGCACATCTACCCAGTCCGCACGGCTTTGTTGAACAGCCTCGCGAGGCTGCGTTTCTATGGGTGGTTGAATAAAACGTGAATCGATTTCCATGGCTTGTATGCTAACGCGCAAAACGGGCTATTCCATGCGTTATCTGCGCTGCTGTAAGCTGGAAAACCCGCAGGCGCAACTGTGGCAGCCATGCGCATTAAGGTTTGGGTCATAACACCGCTTATGTGCGCTAGCGCACATACCACCCGCACTAAAGCTGTAATGATCTGAGACAAACTTTGCAAGTTGCAAAACTAAGGCGAATAATGCATTTTTTACGATAAAGCACTTATGAAAACTCTCCTATGATTTTGCAGCGCTTAAAACTTCAAACCCATACGCAGCATGCAGCCCTAGAAAGCCAGTTGCCTTTATTAGACCCAGGCATGTCACTACAGGCCTACCGCCAATGCTTGCGCAGATTTTACGGCTACTACTTGCCATTAGAGTCGCTGCTGATGGCGCAAACCGTGTGGGACGATATAAACTTTGACTACACGCAGCGGTGCAAAGCACCCAGCCTAGAGCGCGACTTGCTGGCGCTGGGTGACAGCCCGGCGCAACTGGTGCAAATACCACGCTGCCACAATATTCCCATGCTGCACTCACTGGCGCAGGTTCTTGGCTGCCTGTACGTCATTGAGGGCGCGACATTAGGTGGCCAAGTCATTACCAAGCATCTGCAAACTAACCTGGGGCTGACACCCGCCCATGGCGCGGCTTTTTTTAACGCCTACGGCGTGCGCACTGGCGCGCAATGGAAGGCCTATGGCACCATGTTAATCACACACGCCGAGCAGGCGGGCGATAACACTTGCATAGTAGACAGCGCCAACCAAACCTTTCAAACTATGGGGCAATGGCTTTTTCATAAAGTGGCTTGCGTATGACGCAAAATACTTCCAACCGAAGCAAGCAAGCTTCCGATAGTGGTGTGGCCAACTCCACACACGCAGCAGCGCAAGCAACCCACGGCGCAGCGCTGCCATGGGCCAACACTGCCTACAGCATCAAGCGCCACGGCACCAGTATTACGCAGTGCGACACCGAGCCCGTGCACACGCCAGGTTGCATCCAAAGCCACGGCGTGCTGATAGTGCTGCGCCTAGCTGACTTAACCATTGTGCAGGCTAGCGAAAATACGCTGCAGTTTCTAGGCCGTAGCCCAGCACAGTTGTTAGGCTGTAGCGTCGAGCAGGTGGTAGGTGCTAGCAATGTGCAGTTTTTAGAGCGCTTGCTAGACAACCCGGCCCTAGAACGCAATACCGTTTATGCCTTCACCCTGCCTGCTATCCAGAATGTGGCGGCACTAGACGTTTGTGTGCATACCCTAGGCGGTGTTGCGGTGCTAGAACTAGAGGCCACGGGCCGCGCTGGCAGCCACGCCGATGGTGATTTTTTTGCTATGGTCAAGTCGGCTATCAGCCACATGCAAACCGCCCTGGGCCTGCGAGAGTTTTGCCAGTGCACTGCCGCACAAGTGCGTAGTATTACCGGGCTAGACCGCGTCATGGTGTACCGCTTTCATGCCGACCAGCATGGCGAGGTATTTGCCGAAAGCAAGCGTGATGACTTGCCCCCTTTGCTGGGCCTGCACTACCCCGAGGCGGACATACCGCAGCAGGCGCGCGACATTTATAAACGTATCTGGATCAGGCCGGTGCCCAACGCCGCCGGGCCGCTGATAGAAATGGTGCCATTGGCCAACCCTGACACTGGCAAGCCGCTAGACATGACGCACTGCGTGCTGCGCGGTGCGTCGGTGATGTACACCGAATATTTAGCCAACATGGGCGTGGCAGCATCGCTTACCATGCCGATACTGATTGATGGTGCGTTGTGGGGCATGATTGCCTGCCACCACATGACGCCCACGCATTTTCCGCACCAAGTGCGCGCTGCCTGCGAGCTGCTGGCGCAAACCGCCTCGCTGCAGCTTAAATCTACCGAATACATTGAGCAGTTAGCTTACCGCCTGCAAGTAGAAAGCGTGCACCAGGAATTGGTAATCAAAGCTGCCAAAGAAGGTGATTTGCTAGCGCTGTCTGACAGCCAACCTTCGCTGCTGGACGCTATGGTGGCCGAAGGCGCGGCGCTGTACCATATGGACCGTTGGTGGTGTGCTGGCCGCACGCCCAGTCACGCGCAGCTGGACGCATTAGCCGAATGGGTGAACCAACATCCTGAGTTCAACTCGGTCACGCGCCCAGTGTTTGTGACTGACGCGCTGACACGCGAATACCCTGCAGGTGCCGAGATTGCTGATGTTGCCAGTGGCGTCATAGCCGTACGCATTTCGCGCCTGCGCACCGATTTGATTATGTGGTTCAGGCCAGAGATCATTCAAACCGTCCATTGGGCAGGCAACCCGCACGACAAACCACTGGTACTCGGCCCCCATGGTATGCGATTGACGCCGCGCCATTCATTTGAATTGTTTGTAGAGACTGTGCGCCAGCGCGCGTTGCCGTGGTCAGCCATTGAGGTAGATTCTGCATTGCGTCTGCGCCTGCTAGTAATGGAATTAGTCATATCGCGGGCTGAGCGACTAGCCGAACTGAATATCGATTTGACTAATAGCAACGAAGAGCTAGATTCCTTTGCCTATGTAGCATCGCATGACCTGAAAGAGCCGCTGCGCGGTATTCACCGCTACGCTCACCAAATGCTAGACAACGCGCAAACACTAGGCCATGACAACCGCCAACGGGTAGAAAGCTTGGTGCGTTTAACCCAGCGCATGGACAGCTTGCTTGACTCGCTGCTGCACTTCTCACGCGTGGGCCGTACCAATCTTCATTTTGAAATCACCAACCTGAACACGCTCGTGGCGCAAACTATAGAGATGATCGGTGCCAGTCGTTTTGACACCCCCGGCACTATCGCTATTCCTAGGCGACTGCCTACTATGGCGTGTGACGCCATGCGCATACGCGAGGTTTACAGCAACCTGTTGACCAACGCGCTTAAATACAATCTGCATCCTAACCCGCGCATAGAGCTGGGCTACATTGCACCTGGCCAAGCAGGTGTACCAGCTAACGCACCGCCCGAAACGGCAGGGCAGCTTATTTTGTATGTGCGTGACAACGGTATTGGCATAGCACCGCAGCATTTTGAACAAATTTTTCGTATGTTTAAAAGACTGCACGGGCGCGATGAATTTGGCGGCGGCGTAGGCGCTGGCTTGACTGTAGTTAAAAAAGTTGTCAAGCGGCATGGCGGTTGTATCTGGTTAGAGTCACAGGTGGGCGTAGGTAGCACTTTTTACTTTACCCTGCCTTGCACGCAAGGACGCACAGTATGAGCCTTGTCACTTTGCCCGCATGGCATATTTTGATTGTGGACGACAACTCTGACGACCGGGCAGACTTTAGGCAAATGTTGCTAAAAGCATCAACTCGGCAATACCGTTTTACCGAGGCCCAGCTTGGTAAGGAGTGCCTCACCAAAATTCACGAAAATACCTTTCACCCAGCTAACCGCGCCGCCTATGTGCAGGACCCGTACGATTGCGTGTTACTTGACTACCACCTGCCGGATATGGACGCACCCCAGATACTGGCTACGCTATGCCACGGTACAGACCTGCCGCCTTGCCCTATTGTGGTCATTACTGGATGGGACGGCGTAGACAGCGACGAGGGACCTAAATTACTGCGCAGTGGTGCGCAAGACTACATTAGCAAAAGCTGGACCACGCCTGAGAGCTTAACCCGTGCCATTGAAAATTCGATTGAACGATTTTCGTTACTTGTTGAAGCTAAAGAAGTACAGGAAGAACTGCGCAAGTCTGAAGAGCGCTACCGCACCTTGTTTGACTCTATAGACGAGGGCTACTGTATTGTTCAAATGATATTTGATGCATCTGATCGACCATTGGACTACCGATTTTTAGAGGTCAGCAAATCATTTGGACATCAAACTGGATTTATCAACGCGCAAAACAAAACTATCCTTGAGCTCGTGCCAGACATGGAAGCTTTTTGGATCGACACCTTTGGTCAAGTAGCGTTAACAGGCAAAGCAACCCGTTTTGAAAATAAATCCAAACGGATGAACCGCTGGTTTGACGTGTACGCGTTTCGTTTCGATGGCGCTGAACACCGACAGGTAGCCGTCCTGTTCAATGACATAACCCAGCGTAAAGAAGCTGAACTTAAACTTCAAAATGCGATTGCTACTGCTGAAAGCGCCAACCAAGCCAAGTCAGATTTTCTGGCCAACATGAGCCACGAATTACGTACCCCGTTGAATGCTATTTTGGGCTTTGCCCAATTGATGGAAGCGGCCGATCCACCGCCTAATTTAAAGCAAAAGCAAAGCCTGGCTCATATTGTGACGTCGGGCTGGTACCTGCTGGGGCTGATCAACGAAACGCTAGACTTGGCTGCTGTGGAGTCGGGCATGCTGTCAATATCGGCTGAGACATTGATACTGTCCACTGTGATGCAAGAGTGTGAAGCCATGGTGGAACCCCTAGCACAACAGCGCAGCATAAGCATTGCATTTCCGCAGTTTGACACCCCTGTATATGTGCACGCAGATAGGGTGCGGGTCAAACAAATATTGGTCAACCTTTTGTCCAACGCCATCAAATACAACCGCGTCGGTGGCCATGTAGACATTACCTGTGCAACGCAAGTTTCGGGCAACGTACGCATTAGCGTACAAGATACTGGTGAAGGCATACCACCAGAAAAACTTGACCAGTTGTTCAAGCCATTTAACCGCTTGGGCCATGACACAAGTGCAGTGCAAGGTACTGGGATAGGATTGGTGATGTGCAAGCGCCTTGCCCAATTGATGGGGGGCACCATCGGGGTAGAAAGTACGCCAGGCCAAGGTAGTGTGTTTTGGGTTAAGCTTAAAGCTGCAGCACCACAAACAGCGCCTTTAAACCTTGTAACGCCCATCATATCGGCTGCAGACTTGCGCAGCGCTGTGCTGCATGTTGATGACAACCCTGCCAGCCTAGAGCTGGTAGAGCATCTTATGGCGCAACGCCCACAGCACAGAACCTTAAGTGCATCGCATGGTGGGCTGGGGCTAGAATTTGCACGCGCACACCAGCCTGTCGTAATACTGATGGACATCAATTTGCCCGGCATGAGCGGTATCGAAACCTTGGAAAAACTGCGAGCTGACCCGCTTACTGCCCACATACCTGTATTAGCCCTGAGTGCCAACGCCATGCCCCACGAGATTAAAAAAGGGCTCGAGGCAGGATTTTTCCGTTACATGACCAAACCCATCAAGGTTCATGAATTTTTTGAAACTCTGGACGAAGCACTCGCATTTGCCAGCTCGCCTGCAGGTCGACCAACCGCAAAGGAAGTCCCACAATGATCAGACCATCCGACATACTGAATGCCAGCATTTTGATTGTGGACGATCAAATTGCCAATGTGCAGCTGCTGGAACTTTTACTGAGCGATGCTGGCTACACCAATGTCGCGTCCACCATGGATCCATTGGCTGTGCGCGCTTTGCACCGCAAGCACCTGTACGATTTGATTCTGTTAGACCTAAAAATGCCTGTGATGGACGGCTTTGAAGTTATGGCCGGACTCAAGACGCTTAAAAATGACGACTATTTGTCAGTCATAGTGCTGACTGCTGAGCCCGCCCTAAAACTGCGCGCACTACAGGCTGGCGCTAGAGATTTTGTAAGCAAACCGTTTGATTTGGTTGAAGTAAAAACGCGTATCCACAACACTCTAGAAGTACGGCTGTTATATAAAAAACTAGCCAATTACAACCAAGACTTAATCAAAACGGTGCACGAGCGTACAACCGAGTTGCGTGAGAGCGAGCTGCGTTTTCGCAGCTTTACCGAGCTGGCATCAGACTGGTATTGGGAGCAAAATGACACAGGTGAATTCACTACAGTGTCTGGCCCGGTATTTGAAACTTTGGGCATTGCAGCAACTTCTTTTTTGACTGAGAAAATCAACGGTACCACAACGGGCTGGAACGAAGAAGAACACCTTCAATTACAAATGAAAATTGCTGCGCGGCAGCCATTTATTGATTTTGCATTCAGTAGAACCAATACAGACGGGTCAGCACAACACTTTCGCGTGAGTGGAGAGCCTATGTTGGATGAAAATAATCGATTTAAGGGCTACCGTGGCATAGGTGTTGAAGTTACGCCCCACATCTAGCCGCAGCATCGATGCAAACCAACTTGCCCGCGATGCACAGCCCTCGCCAGAACCAATTGCTTGCGGCACTACCAGCAGATGAGCTTGCGCATTTTTTGGCGTTGCTAGATCTGCAGTTCATACCCTTAGGTGCACTATTGCACAGGCCAGGCGACGCATTGCAGTATGTTTATTTTCCTACTACTGCTATCGTGTCTCTGCAGTATGTGCTGGAGTCGGGCGCTTCAGCTGAATTTGCAGGTGTGGGCTGCGAAGGTATGGTGGGCATGCAGTCGTACCTAGGTGGCGGCGGTACTAACAGCTCGGCCGTGGTGCAAACGGCAGGTTACGCCTACCGGCTGGCCAGCCCAGTGCTTGCCAAGGAATTTGACCGTAGCCGCACCTTGCAGCACTTGCTGCTGCGTTACACCCAAGCGGTGATGACGCAAATATCGCAATCAGTAGTATGCAATCGGCATCACTCGGTAGAACAGCAGCTCTCGCGCTGGCTGCTGTCTACGCTAGACCGCATCCCGTCGGGTGAGCTGGTGATGACGCAAGAACTGGTGGCCAGCATGTTGGGCGTACGCCGCGAAGGCATTACGCAAATTGCGGGTAAATTTCAAGAAGCTGGCTACATTCGTTACCGCCGTGGCCATATCAGTGTGCTGGATCGTGCCGGGCTAGAACAGCATGCTTGCGAGTGCTACCAAGCTGTAAAAAAGGAGTTGCAGCGCCTGCAGCAAGACATTAATTTGGTTTGAGCCTAAGTTTTTGTGCGCAGTTGCGTGCGCTAGCGAACAGACAGCGTAGCGGGCATCAGCGATATTCAGGCCAGAAAACTTGAAGCTAGGAATAAACGCCATGTCGTATCTTAAAGCAGTTATTTTTGGTGCTATCGACACTATTGCCGAAACATCGAATCTTCAACGCCAGGCATTTAACGCAGCGTTTGACCAAGCAGATCTTGACTGGAATTGGGACCACGCAACGTACAGCAGACTGCTTAATATCCATGGCGGGCAAAACCGGCTGCGTGCCTACCGCAGCGCCTGCCCTTCGCGCAGCCGCGTAAGCGACGCCATGATTGTGCAGTTGCACGCTGACAAAGTGCAGTTTGCCGCGCTGATCTTTTCGTCGGTTGAGTTGCAACCGCGCCCGGGTGTGGCAGACCTCATGGCAGCCTGCCAATACGATGGTATTAAAGTAGCGTGGTGCACATGCACCAGCATAGACCATGTCGACGGCGTAATGACCGGACTGGGTGGCCGTCTGCCGCTGAGCCAGTTAAACACCGTCATCACCATAGACAACATTGCCCGGCCCAAGCCTGCGCCAGATGCGTATTTGGCCTGCCTAGAACAGTTGCACTTGCGTGCAGGCGAAGTGGTGGCTATTGAAGACACTCCCACCTGCATAGCGGCTGCCAAAGCAGCAGGCATCGTGACTGTAGCCACCCCTAGCGCTATGGCGTTGGAGCAAGACTGCTCTGATGCGGACTGGGTAGTGCCCAGTCTGCAAGGCGTCACAGTAGAACGCCTTTGTGCGCTTCTGCGCGGTTCAAAGTATATTCACCAATCCGGAGGCTTAAATCAAACTACCGAACATATTGCGCCGTGGCCCGTGTCGCCCGTAGCCAGTCTGTCACAGTAAGTTATGAGTTCTTCAATTTCATTAGATTTGTCAAACACACGGTCAGCACCCAGTTCTAGGCACTTTCGTCTGATGTCCTTAGTTGCATAGTTGCTGAAGACTGCTACGTTGTGCCTTTGCTGTAACGCGTTGGTCGCTTTGAGCACACCCAAACCAGAGCCAGACTTGAGGAAAATATCCACGATCACTAAATCAAAGTGATTGTCTGGCTGTGAAAGCCAATGAACTGCAGTAGCTTCGTCCTCAGCAGTGCCCACCACTTCAACAGGTGCAAGTTCTTCTAAAGTAGCGATGAGGCTCTCACGAATGACGGGGCTGTCTTCGACAACGTAGGCCTTGATCTTATGCATGAACTTGCAACATTTCCTTTGGGCCGCGCCGCGCGCACTGCGCGTTGGTGACCGTGGTTTATTCACTTAGAGCACAAACGGGTGATTAAAAGTTTTAATGCCATCTGTACACTTAGAGTATGCATTCTAAATTGAGCTGCGCCATGCTAGGTTGTCACGTTCTTTTGTAGGAAATATCCTACGAAAACATGGCAGATCACCGGGTTACCTTGCTACTAGCGGGCTAAATAACCCCCATCTACAGGGTAATAGGCCCCTGTAACAAACGATGCCCGGTCTGAGGCGAGCCAAGCTACAAGCTCGGCTACCTCCTCTGCCCGCCCAAGCCGGCCAATCGGGTGTGCACCGACCAACATCGTATTGGCAGCCGCGTCTTTTTCCAGCCCGCTGGTCATGGCGGTACGTATAAAACCTGGGCCTACAGCGTTAATGCGGATGCCCTGCGCACCGTATTCGATTGCTGCGGCTTGGGTTAGGCCCACTACACCATGCTTGGCTGCAGTGTAAGCAGGTGACCTGGCCAAAGCTACAGCGCCCAAAACAGAAGCTATATTCACAATAGCGCCACCACCGGTCTTTAGCATGGCCGTAAGCTGTTGCTGCATACCGAAGAACACTCCTGACAGATTGATATTAATCACGCTGGCCCAACCGTCTAGCGGGTAGTCTGCAGTAGCTGCGCTAGGGCCACCTATACCTGCGTTGTTGCAGGCAATATCCAGGCGCCCATACTGGGCTACAGCGCGCTCAACCAGCACCTTGCTGTCGGCTGGTTTACCCACGTCTGCGGCGACAAAAATAGCTTCGCCACCTTGCGCACGTACTAAAGCCGCAGTATCTTCCCCTGCGACAGAATTAATATCAGATACGACGATTTTCGCGCCTTCGCGCGAGCAGATTAACGCTACGGCACGCCCGATACCGGCTGAGGCACCGGTCACTATCATCACTTTATCTTTCAACATATCTGTCCTTTTGAGTAAGTTAGTTTTATCGAAATTTTTTCAACAACGTTATTTGCTTAAAGTAACTAGCTGCCGGGGTCCACCATTCGGTCACCCTCCGGGTCGTCTGGGATACTGGCAGGAACAGGGCCTTCGTCAGGCTCCACAGGAAGATGGGCCGGGTCAGAATCATCGGGCTCATCGAGTGGTGTGTTGTGCGGCTTGCGCGGCGATTGGCTCAGCATAGTGAACTCCTAGTGCATTACCATAGTGTTTGATGACAGGGCTAAAGTCACTCAGACAACACCCCGCGTATGTGTCAGTCATTAGCGCAACGCTTTTTTATGCAGCACAGTTATCGCACTGGAAAATAACTTGAAGTTAAATGCAGCGGTGTGTACCACGTAACAGAGGTTGGATGAGCCCTCGTATACACTACAAATATCATAGCTGCTTGAGCAGTATCTACGGCCCAAACGGCATAAAACACTTAAAAATATATGTGAACCGAGATAATATATTTATCTCAATGTGCGCAAACGCACAGACGCCATTATTTAGTTCACTCAGTATATAAAGCTGTTCTCAATTAGCGATGTGTATAAATAGCACGCGTCCAACACTATGGCACTACAACACTCTCCATCAGGTGCTATCACCAGCGTGCGGCCACTGGGTGTTGATTTGCTAGGCACCTTAACCCACACTATTTTGAAAGCTAAGCAGCTTGAGTTGATACGCATCGTACTGTTGGCTGGCAAAGAAATGCGCGAACACAAGGTTTCCGGCGAGATCACGGTGCAGTGTATTGAAGGGTTCGTCGAGTTTCGTGCACTTGAAAAGACTTTATTGCTTAAAGCAGGTGACTTGGTGCACTTAGAAAGTAACGAAGTGCACGCGCTGAAAGCGATTGAAAGCTCATCCATCTTATTAACTATTAGGCTTTGAATATGAGCGCTGTACACCCTATCAACAACCATCCTGCTGTAGTTAACGCAGCGCAAAAGCCCGGAACACTCAGCTTAGGTCTGTTAGTTGCTTTAGTCGTAGGGTCCATCCTAGGTAGCGGTATATTTGGCATACCGCAAAACATGGCTGCTGGCGCAGGCGCAGGGGCTATCTTGATCGGCTGGGCTATTACTGGCGTGGGTATGCTGATGCTGGCACGGGTATATCAAATGCTGGCACTGCGCAAACCCGAGCTGGACAATGGCGTATACGCCTATGCGCGCGCCTTGTCTGGAGAATATGTAGGCTTTAACTCGGCTTGGGGCTATTGGATTAGCGCGTGGATTGGTAATGTGGGCTATTTAGTCGCTGCATTTGCCGCCTTGGGTTATTTTTTTCCGGCTTTTGGTGAGGGTAATACCCAAGCGGCCATCATTGGCGCATCCGTGGTGGTGTGGATTGTTCACATGTTGGTCTTGCGCGGTATTCAGGGTGCGACGGTGCTCAACGCGGTGGTCACCGTTGCCAAGGTTGTGCCCTTGTTATTGTTTATTGTTTTGGTAGCCATGGCGTTTGAGGTAAAGACCTTCCGACTTGATTTTTGGGGCGATGCGAAGCTTGGCTCTGTGCTCAACCAAGTTAAAAGCACCATGTTGGTGACAGTGTGGGTATTCATTGGTATTGAAGGAGCCAGCGTGTACTCGGCGCGTGCACAAAAACGCCAAGACGTGGGCCGAGCCACCGTGTTGGGGTTTTTAATCTGCCTTGTGTTGCTAATGTGTGTATCGCTGCTGTCGCTGGGCATTTACACCCAGCCTGAATTGGCTGCATTAAAAAATCCTTCCATGGCTGCAGTGCTAGAAAAAGCAGTGGGCAGTTGGGGCGCTATCGCGGTTTACATTGGTCTCATCGTCTCTGTGGGAGGCGGCTTTTTGGCTTGGACGCTACTGGCCGCTGAATCACTATTCACGCCTGCCAAAGGCGGAGTGATGCCAACTTGGCTGGCCCAGAAAAATAGCAACGATGTGCCCGCCAACGCCTTGTGGCTTACGAACGGTATGGTGCAGCTATTTTTGATCGTCACCTTGTTTTCTAAAGCGTCCTACTTAGCTTTGATATCGCTGTCCACGGCCATGATTTTGCTGCCTTATTTATTTAGCGCGGTGTATGGCTTGTCACTGGCCTTAAAAGGTGAAGGTCCTACCAGTACCAAGCGCGCTAGCGACACCCCTGTTGCTGTGATTGCAGCGGTGTATTGCGTATGGCTTTTATACGCGGCCGGATTGAAGTACCTGCTGCTCAGTGCTCTACTTTACGCCTTGGGCGCAGGTGTCTACATACTTGCCAAGAAACAGCGCAAAGAGCAGCCATTTACAGGACAAGAATGGGGCTACTTGGCATTGGTATGTGTTGTGGCCATCGCAGCCGCCACGATGCTGGTAACCGGACGTTTGACGCTGTGAAACGTCCAGACCTAGACAGTGACGAAACAACCCCTACCACTGACTGTGGAGAAAGCATAATGACCATGCCTAAAGGTTTATATTCTGAAGTGGGGCGCTTGCGCAAAGTACTGGTGTGCAGACCAGGTTTGGCACAAAAACGCCTCACACCCGCCAATTGCAATGAACTATTATTTGACGACGTGTTGTGGGTAGCGCAAGCCAGAAACGACCATGATGCTTTCACCAGTGCCATGATTGAACGCGGTGTGGAGGTGCTGGAGTTGCATGACCTGCTAACCACCACGGTCAGCAACCCTATGGCGTTAACTTGGTTGTTGGACCGTAAACTTAGCCACGATTTAATTGACAACGACGTCGGCGTACAGCTGCGTCGCTGGTTTGAAACTATGCCTGCATCTCAATTGGCAGAACGCCTGATTGGTGGCGTAGCCCGTGCGGACTTACCGTTCGAGCCTGATGGCTTGGTTGCCAGCTGTGCCAGCGCAGCAGACCTGTTGATAGCGCCGCTGCCCAACAGCCTGTTTACGCGCGACAGCAGCTGCTGGATTGGCGACGGCGTGGTGTTGTGCCCCATGTACTGGCCTGCACGCCAGCAAGAAACGTTGCTGATGGCAGCAATCTACCGTTTTCACCCTGCATTTGCAGCCGCGGCAGACCGAGAAGCAAAAGAGTGGTGGGGCGACCCCGACCATGACCACGGCTTGGCATCGTTAGAAGGTGGCGACGTGATGCCGCTGGGCAATGGTGTCGTACTGGTGGGTATGGGCGAACGTTCATCGCCGCAAGGCGTAAGCCAGCTGGCACTGAACCTGTTTGCCTGTGGCGCAGCTACCCATGTGCTGGCTGCGCAACTGCCAAAATCGCGCGGTGCTATGCATATGGACACGGTGCTCACTTTTTGTGATGTTGACTTGGTTACCGTGTTTCCAGACGTGGTGAACAGTATACGCGTGCACAGTCTGCGCCCGGGTATGAAAGAGGGCAGTTTGGATGTGCGTACAGAAGACAAGCCATTGCTAGAAGTGCTGGCCGATGCGATGGGCTTACCCAAACTGCGAACCGTTTCCACAGGTGGCGATGCTTACGAGGCAGAGCGAGAGCAATGGGATGATGGCAACAACCTCTTGGCGCTAGCCCCTGGTGTGGTGGTGGCCTACAACCGCAATACGTATACCAACACGCTACTGCGCAAAGCCGGGGTTGAGGTTATCACCATACCCAGCGCTGAACTTGGCCGGGGCCGGGGCGGTAGCCACTGCATGACCTGCCCTATTGAGCGTGATCCGCTCTAAACACCCTAATCTAAATACTCTTTGTGTGAGAACCGCCCATGAGCTTTAACCTACGCAACCGCAGTCTGCTTGATTTGAAAGACTTTGAACCGCGTGATATCCGCTTTTTATTGAACCTGGCGGCAGAACTCAAGCGCTCAAAATACGCAGGCAATGAGCACCCTCGGTTAAAGGGCAAGAATATTGCGCTGATTTTTGAGAAGGCGTCCACACGGACTCGCTGTTCTTTTGAAGTGGCTGTACATGACCAAGGCGGGCATGTCACTTACCTCGACTCTGGCGGGTCACAAATGGGCCACAAGGAATCACTTAAAGATACTGCCCGAGTATTAGGTAGGCTGTATGACGGCATTGAATACCGGGGTTTTCACCAAAGCGTGGTGGAAGAAATTGCAAACTTTTCACATGTACCCGTGTGGAACGGTCTAACCGATGAAGCACACCCTACGCAAATTTTGGCTGACCTGCTGACGATGGAAGAATTTGGTGAGAAACCGCTGCACGATTTGTCGTTTTGTTATCTGGGCGACGCCAGCTTCAACATGGGCTGTTCGCTGCTGGTAGGGGGCACACAGATGGGCATGGATGTGCGTATTGGCGCTCCTGTTAGTCTTCAGCCACCATTAGACTTGGTTGCGCAAATGCGCACCCTGGCTGTCACTACAGGTGCCCGCATCACCCTGGAAACAGATCCATTGAAGGCGGTAGCAGGTGCAGATTTTATCTACACCGATGTTTGGGTATCTATGGGTGAGCCTGATGACGTGTGGAAGGAGCGCATTGCACAACTCTTGCCCTACCAAGTCAATGCCGCATTGATGCAGGCCAGCGGTAAAGCTCGCACCAAGTTCATGCATTGCCTGCCCGCTTTTCACAATCTTGAAACTGAAGTGGGTAGAGAAATTCACAAAAAATATGGTCTAAAAGAACTCGAAGTAACAGATGAAGTGTTCGAGTCAGACGCATCAATTGTTTTTACACAAGCTGAAAACCGCATGCACACCATCAAGGCAGTGCTGGTAGCCACACTGGCATGAAAGTTGTTGTAGCCTTGGGTGGCAATGCACTGTTGCGCCGCGGTCAACCCATGACTGCAGACAACCAACTGGATAATATTCGTATTGCGGCCAGACAGTTGGCGCGTGTCGCGGCCAAACATCAACTAGTTATCACGCACGGTAACGGCCCACAAATTGGTTTGCTGGCGTTACAGTCTGCTGCTTACTCTGTAGTAGAGACTTATCCATTAGATGTATTGGGTGCACAAACCGATGGCATGATCGGATATCTGCTGGAACAAGAGCTGGCAAACCTGCTGCCTGCCAGCAGCAATGTCAGCACACTAATTACCCGCGTAGAGGTAGATCCTAACGACAGCGCTTTTCAAAACCCCACCAAGCCTATTGGCCCTGTGTACACGCAGCAAGAGTCTAAGCACATTGCGTCCACGAAACATTGGCGCATGGCCCCGGACGGAAAAGCATTTCGGCGTGTTGTTGCGTCTCCTATGCCACTCAAGGTAGTGGGACTTGACTCTATTAGGTGGCTACTCGCCCATGGCGTAGTGGTCATTGCAGCAGGTGGCGGTGGCATTCCAGTAGCCCGAGGCCCGGATGGCCATAGTTTGCATGGCGTAGAGGCAGTCATCGACAAAGACCTGTGCAGCGGGCTACTGGCGCGTGAGCTAGAAGCAGACTGCTTGGTTATCGTGACTGATGTAGCAGCGGTTTACCTTGACTTTGGCTTGCCCAGCCAAAGTACCATTGGCAACATAACACCCCAAGCACTAGCTCAGCATCAGTTTGCAGCAGGGTCCATGGGGCCTAAAGTACAAGCAGCCATAGCCTTTGCATTAACCGCGGCAAAAACAGCGGTGATCGGTTCTCTTGATCAGATCGAGGCCATGTTATCAGGCCATGCTGGCACACAGGTTCGTATGACTGGTCAGTGACCTTGGCTGTGGTCGCGTGAAGCACTGGGCTACTTACCTCCGGCTTACCAACACTTTCGTTAAGTTGTAGGACAAATGCTTGTTCTGCACAATACTATTAATTTCATAGCAGGTTGAGCAGTATCTACGGCTTTATAAGCCTAAGATACTTAAAAATATAAATCAGTTCTTCATCAAGCGCTATTTGGCTTAGTGCATTAATTCATTTAACTTGGCTATGCGCGATAGCGTACAGACGGGCTAGTGTTCGTACTGCAATGATTGTCATATTGTTCTTGCAAAGAAAGAACTCAATCAAATTAAAAGAGGGAATTACAATGACTGTTTTTATTGAAATACCGGTGGCACACGCAGGTCGACCTAGCAATATGATGGTTACACATTCTCATCGCCCTGAACGAAGTGTGCTGTGGTCAACGCTTGCGCAGGTATGCCAACTCTTGCAGTTGGATATCAAAGTACAAGATAAGGCATTCGACGCTCTGTTTCAACATCGCGCGCTCAAGCCTGGGCAGCAGGCGTTTGCTGCTGGCGAATCATTTAGTGCCCTGTACGTAGTCAATGCGGGTTATTTAAAAACGGCCCTGTTCGACAGCGAGGGCAACGAGCGTGTAGTAAACTTCCCTATGAAAGGCGATTTACTAGGCACTGATGGTATTTTCAGTGATCGCCATGCCTGCGATGTGATGGCGCTTTCAGATTGCGATTTAATCGTGATTCCGTTTAAACAGTTGTTGACATTAGGGCACGCCTGCCAAGAACTGGAACATCTTATTTACCGTGTTGTCAGTCGCCAAATTGTGCAAGAAAACATTAATCTAGCCACCTTAGGTTCGCTACGGTCCGATGCACGGGTAGCATGTTTCTTAGCTATAGAGTCTGATCGCCATGCAGCTTTGAAATTTTCTGCAGAGGCGTTTCGGTTGCGAATGACGCGGCGCGAAATTGGCAGCTACTTAGGTTTGACGCTGGAAACCGTCAGCCGCTCTCTGTCTGCACTTGATGGGGCGGGACTTATATCGGTCGATCAGCGCGATATTAAAATTTTGCAGCCTGATAACTTGCGCACCTACAGGCAAAAGAACACAGCTTATGCAAAGAAGTTGCATGGATTTAAAAATTTGAAAATTTCCCATTATCCCAATAACATTTTCGAAATTAATAATTCCAAGACTCATACCTGCAAAACGCCCCTTCGAAGTGCGCTTTCATAAGATCGCGTGCCTGCTAAGACACCACTGGTGAAAAGCCCTAACAGCATGAATTGCGCGGTTAAATTTTCTGAATTCTTAATTGCTCTGAATTCACAGATTTGAAAGAATTGATCAGCCCAAGGCAATATGGATTTATCGTCTTGTGCCCAATTGGTTTCTATGGGTGTAGATAGCTGTTGCAACAACTGTTTTTGCATATTTTTAACGTCAATATCAGTTTGCCGATCTGACAGGATAGCAATGTGATCAAGCTGGTGTTTAAGTTGTAGCGTTTCATGTCCCAGCGCTTCATTAAAACTGGCAGATACGCTAAATCTAGAATTTTTCATGAATTCAGCATGCGCGAGACCCAAGGCGGCTAGCCCTTCACACATTGCACTGTATAAACCTCGGTACGCACTGCGTTGCGCCATGGGCAGCATGTCGCTGGTTAAATGAGTTTTTGTGATCGCAAAATCATTAACGCCTTCTCGCACCGCATGAATCACGTTATTCATACGTGCAAGTGTCAGCACTTCGCTCAGGAACGCATGTATGACAAGGTTATAAATACTTGCATGTATTGCGTCCAAATCAGTTAAATTCTTGTTTGCAGACACATGCACTGTTTGCACTACGGCTTGCAAATTCTTTAATGAAGTCATTTGCCCCAGTTTAGTAGAGCACCATTTACCTTACTTGCGAACAATCAACGTTTATTGCTAGACAGTGTTGATATGTATCAATGGCTTTACAGCGAATTGCTTCATGATTGATTGTAAATTTTCACTCAATTTTATTCGAGGTATTTATGTTCAAACATATTTTGTTAGCTACCGATGGTTCACCGGCTTCTGAACATGCCGCTAAACTGGCTGTGGGTTTAGCACGCCTGCATGGCGCTAAATTGATGGCGGTGTACGTCATGGATCCCTACCCTTATTTGAGCATTGGGGAATCCAATCCCTACGGATTTCAGGCTTACATGACTGCTGCGCAACAGCACGCGGCGCAAGCGCATGCACAAGTGGAAACTTTATGCACACATGGTGGTGTCCCCGTACACCTGGAGGTACGCGCTATTGAGAATGCAGCTACCTCCACAGGTATTGTGCAGACCGCGCAGAACGAAGGCGCAGACCTGATTGTTTTAGGCTCACACGGGCGCAGCGGTATTGCAAGATTAATGCTGGGGAGTGTTGCGAATAAGGTTGTAGCTGAATCTTTAGTGCCTGTGCTGATCACTCGATGAAAACGATAGCGTTTATCTTTTGATACAGCGAAGTCTAGGCAGTGGCACACCAAGGCGCAGTGTTGTGTACCAAGCTCATCCACAGCCCCCACACAGATATTACAAACAGTGCCAAGCCCGCTATACGAATAGACCATTGTCCTGTGCCTTGGCGGTGCAACCGTAACCGCAGCCATAGCCACGGGCCAGCCATCAGGGAGACGCTGCTACCCAACGCGAATAAGGCCATAACAATAGCGCCGTCAAACATATTGCCTGTCAGCGCCGCTACCAACAAAGCAGAGTACAACAAACCGCAGGGTAGCAAAGACCATAAAATACCGACAATTAATGGCGCGCCGCCTCGTACCTTAGCTGTAGCATGTTGTACTCTATGCCACACCTTACGCGCAGAATTTTCAAGCCATACGGGTTGGCGTGCTTGCCATAAGAGCATAAGCCCCAAGAGCGCAGCTGCTACATGAAAAAGTGTCCAAAGTGGACGCACTAGCGTTGATTGAATGCTGAGCCAACCCAAGCCCTGCATCGACACAGCCGCTATACCCCCTAACGCAGAATAACCCACTAATCTACCCGCCTGGAAGATCCACATTGACCGTGTATTCGCGCCACCGCTAGTGCGCCCTATGCCCGCGCAAGCTGCGCCGCACATGGCTATGCAATGGGGGCCACCAGCAAGTCCCATAAGCAAAGCAGTCGCAGCCAATGTGGTTTGCATCACGAGTTGCCTGCATTATCAGCCGCTGTATTTGGACGAGCAAGCCAGTAAGTTAAACCGCTGCAGATCATATTTATGATCCAAAAACTAAAAAATGCCAGTGTGTAAATTCCCTGACGTGAAGGTTGCACTGCATAACCCGGCCAATGCACCTCACCTGGGTCCACTACAGAAAAAACTAGTGCCTCCAGCAAACAGGCAGTCACAAAAGCGGGCCATACTACAAGTACCCATTGCTTGACAGGGCTGGAGGTTTGCAATTTAGGGCTGTACATTGTTCTTGCCTCCAGTAGCGCTGTGGTTACGCCCAATTTGTGCAGGCTGCATGGGGGGTTGCGCAATCTTCAATTGATTGTTGATTTCAATACTTGCTGGATAGCGGTCTTCTGGCACCACGGCATCTGGTCCACGCATGATGTAGAAAGCTGTAACAATGCAGGCCACCACGGCAGACAACGGCCCACTGATGACCATCCATACGTAAGGCTCCTTCCACCAAGGCCGAGGATTTGCATCAGGCACTGATTCAACGTTGGAAATGTTCACTTTTTTCATGGTTGAATTTTTATACTTATGCACAGCGTTTTAGCGTGGAATCAGAAATATTGATTTTTCAACAACGAACGGCTCTTGTAAGCCATATGCTGTCACCTTAAACGCGATCGGGTGTGCGCCCGCACTGGCCGAATTAGGCGGAGTCTGTAATCGCACCGGGAACCACTTTGCATTAGCAGCTTCCACTGAAACCTCCGTTCCAGATACGATACGTATACCATCGATACCCTGCACACTCAAGACGTATTTTTGATCCAGCTCAGTTGCGTTCATGATTTGTAATCGGTATACATTTTCAACTTCGCCGTGCTGAACCGTACGGCCCACTGCACCTCGGTCGCGCACCACATCCACCCTCAATGGGGTGCGTGTTAACAAGCTCCACAACATAACTGCGGTGATGGATGCCAAGACCGCTAAATACACCAATATCCTAGGCCGCAACACCCTGCGAAACATAGATGCATTCGATAGGTTTTGGTCAATACCGTTTTGTGTACTGTTACGGATCAAACCGCGTGGATAGTGCATTTTATCCATCACACCGTCGCATACATCAATGCAAGCTGAACAACTAATGCACTCGTATTGCAGCCCGTTGCGTATGTCGATCCCAGTTGGGCATACCTGCACACACAGCGTACAGTTAATGCAATCACCCAACCCTTTAGCGTGGTATTGCGCTGGTGTGTCGCTGCGTGGCCGTGAGCCACGCCCCTCGCCTCTGGCTTCATCGTAGGTCACTATCAACGTGTCGCGGTCAAACATAGCGCTTTGAAAACGCGCATAGGGGCACATATATTTGCACACCTGTTCGCGCATCCAGCCAGCGTTGCCGTAGGTAGCGAAGCCATAGAACAGCACCCAAAAAGATTCCCAAGGCCCCAGGGACCAAGTGACCACTTCACTAGCTAAGACCTTAATCGGCGTAAAGTAACCCACAAAGGTAAACCCTGTCCATAATCCAATGCCCAACCAAACCGCGTGTTTGGCACTCTTGCGCACCAATTTTTCAATACTGAATTTACTGCTGTCCAAACGCATGCGGGCCACTCTGTCGCCTTCTATTTTGCGTTCCACCCACATAAATATTTCGGTGTATACCGTTTGCGGGCAGGTATACCCGCACCATAGTCGTCCTGCAACAGCCGTAAACAAAAAAAGCGCCAGCGCACTAATCACCAGCAAGCCAGTAAGATAAATCAAGTCTTGCGGATACAGAACCAAATTGAAGACATAAAATCTGCGCGCAGCTATGTCAAACAGCATCGCCGGGCGATCGCCTATAGATAACCATGGCAAACCATAAAACACTAGCTGTGTGACCCACACCATAGCCCAACGCCAATAGCTAAACCAACCCGTTACACTGCGCGCATAAATTTTGCGCTCTGATTGGTATAAAGATACCACTACAGACGAATCGTCGGCTATCGCCAAAATGGGGATCACCCGCTGCGATGCAGATTGATTGTCAAATTGGTTTGCCACCTTACGCCCTCTTTATCAAGGCGTTTTGATGGGTACATTTACCAACTGCACTGGAGCGCTGGTCACGCTTGTAGCTGGTGGGAGGCTAGTAATTGATAAGCTCAATACATAGGCTGCCACCACATGAATTTGTTCCGCTGTTAGTTTGGGCGATTGGGCTGGCATGATATTGTTTTTACCATTTTTTATTGCACTGACAATAGCCGTTTCGCCCCACCCATACAGCCAATAATCGTCTGCCAAGTTGGGAGCTCCTAACGCTTTATTGCCCTTACCGTCTACGCCATGGCAAGCCGCACAAGTTGCGAAGAGTTTTTTCCCGCTATAAGCTTTGATCTCGTTATGAGGACTGCCTGACAAAGACAGAACATATTGCGCTAGCTCTTTAATTTCTGCGTCTCCCCCCATGGCTGCGCCTAAGGCGGGCATCATACCCGTGCGTCCGTTGGTTATAGTGTTCACGATATGTGCTGCGCTGCGATCGCCCAGCCATGCTGCGTTAGCATTAGTCAAGTTGGGATAAGAATTACTGCCTTTGGCGTCAGAGCCATGACATTGCGCGCAATTGTTCATAAATATTCTCTCACCCAATGCTAGTGCGCGCGGGTCTTTGGACAATGCTTCTACGGGTTGCGCTGCAAATACAGCATAAAGCGGCGCAACTTGCTTGCGCAACTGGTCTACATCTTGTCTATATTCAGTATCTGTAGACGACCAGTTCAAGGTACCCTTGTAGCTACCTAAGCCTGGGAAAAATATCAAATACACCAAGGCAAAACCTACGGTTAATATAAATAACCACATCCACCAGCGTGGAAGTGGATTATTAAGTTCGCTCAAATTCTCATCCCATACGTGGCCTGTAGTGTTGTTGCTATGAGGTGCCTTACTTACGCTAACTTTAGCAATACCTGCCCACCATAATAAAACTGCGCACGCCACAATGGACGCCACACTGATAACAGCCACATACCAAGACCAAAAACTGTTGATGAAATCGCTCATAATTTTCTCCTTTAATCAGAGCGAAACGGTAATTTGGAAGCATCCTCAAACTGGCTTTTCTGGGATGGTAAGTAAGCCCACACCACTATAGCGATGAAACCCGCGAATGCAGCCACAGTAACCACAATACGCAATAGATTGATATCCATAAAATTTTCTCCTACTTCAAAGCAAGTCCCAAGCCCTGGAGATATGCCACCATCGCATCGAGTTCGGTCTTGTCTTTAAGTTGTGCTGGTGCGGTGGCGATTTCTGTATCGGTGTAGGGCACACCTACCGCACGCAAAGCTCGCATATGCCTTTGGATTGACTCTGCATCAGCAGGAGTTTTTTCTAGCCACGGATACCCAGGCATGATGGATTCAGGTACTAGATCACGCGGACTGACCAAGTGCAGGCGGTGCCATTCATCACTATATTTACCACCTACACGGTGCAGGTCTGGCCCAGTACGCTTGCTGCCCCATTGAAACGGGTGGTCATATACAAACTCACCCGCTACGGAGTAGTGGCCATAACGCAGCGTCTCGGCTACCAGCGGTCGGATCATTTGCGAGTGGCAGTTGTAGCAGCCTTCACGCACATAGATGTCCCGGCCTACGATCTTCAAAGGTGAATCAGGAACAATTCCCTTGATAGGCAGAGTAGTAGATTTTTGGAAGAATAAAGGGACAATTTCTACTAATCCACCTACTGCAAGAACGAGCAAAATCAACACGATCATCAGCGTGTTGTTGGTTTCAACTTTTTCGTGAGAGAAGGCCATATATTCACCCTTCAAGCGTAGGCCACAGTGGCTGGAATTTTGGCGTCTGATGGTCTACCTGCGCGCACTGTCATCAATACGTTCCAAGCCATGATTACCATGCCTGTCAAGTAAAGAATGCCACCGAAAAAGCGCACCACATAAAACGGGTATGTTGCTTTAACACTCTCAACGAATGTGTACGTCAACGATCCATCTGGGTTAATAGCCCGCCACATTAGTCCCTGCATCACACCAGCAATCCACATTGCAGCGATGTACAGCACAATGCCCATGGTGGCTATCCAAAAATGCAGTTCAATAGCTTTGATACTGTGCATTTTGGTTTGCCCAAACAGACGAGGAAACAAAAAATACAATGCCCCCATTGAAATAAATCCTACCCAACCCAGCGTGCCACCATGTACATGGGCAATATTCCAGTCGGTATAGTGGGATAGCGCATTAACCGTCTTAATTGACAGCATGGGCCCTTCAAAAGTAGCAATGCCGTAGAAAGACAGCGCCACTATCATGAATCGAATAATCGGATCGTCTCGCAACTTGTGCCAAGCCCCTGAGAGCGTCATGACACCATTGATCATGCCGCCCCAGCTAGGGGCTAAAAGAATAAGCGAAAACACTACACCCAGCGATTGAGTCCAGTCGGGCAATGCGGTGTAATGCAGATGGTGTGGCCCTGCCCACATATAGGTAAAAATCAAAGCCCAAAAGTGAACAATCGATAACCGGTACGAATACACAGGCCGCTCGGCTTGTTTAGGAATGAAGTAATACACAATACCCAAAAAGCCGGCAGTCAACAGAAACCCCACTGCGTTATGGCCATACCACCACTGCACCATCGCATCTTGAACCCCAGCATATGCCGAATAAGACTTCATCCAGCCTGCAGGCACCACGGCAGCGTTCACAATGTGCAGCATAGCGACAGCAAGGATAAAAGCGCCATAGAACCAGTTGGCCACATAGATATGGCGCACTTTGCGCAAGCCAATAGTGCCAAAAAAAACAATCGCATAGGCTATCCAAGTCAGCGCAATCAATATTGCGATTGGCCATTCCAATTCAGCGTATTCCTTGCCACGGGTAAAACCCATGGGCAATGAAATAGCGGCCGCTAAAATAACAGCTTGCCAGCCCCAGAAATGAAACGCAGCCAGCTTGTCTGAGATGATGCGTACTTGGCAGGTGCGTTGCACTACGTAGTAGCTGGTAGCAAACAACGCGCAGCCACCAAATGCAAAAATAGCGGCATTCGTATGCAACGGACGCAAACGCCCAAACGATAACCACGCTATGCCAAAATTTAGCTCGGGCCAAGCCATTTGTGCAGCGATAAAT
>JANLPQ010000021.1:0-4472 GCA_031367325.1 Polaromonas sp.
TTAAAGCTGAAAAACGTGCCGCATAAAACCATGCTGGGCATCAACAACCGCAACCTTAAAACCTTTGAGGTTAGCCTGCAAAACACCCTAGACATGCTGCCCGATGTACCCGCCGACAAGCTGCTGGTCACCGAAAGCGGCATTGCCACCCGCGACGATGTGCAAAAAATGCGCGCCGCTGGTGTGCACGCTTTCCTGGTGGGCGAGACCTTTATGCGCGCGGACGAGCCGGGGCTGGCGCTGGCGCAGTTGTTTGGTTAGACACGGCGATTTGGCACAGCGCAAGCCTCCACACAGCGTTGCAGCACGCTTGGCCAGACACCCAATTTACTATAAATTTCATAGCTGCTTGAGCAGTATCTACGGCCTGAATGGCACATTTAACCCTTAATTTATTCGGTGATGACGGCGTAAACCTCGCCATGTCCACACAGCTTACATCAGCCCTTACTGTGGCTGCGTCGACCCTGCAATCCTTCAACCCCGCAGACTGGCCCGTGGCGGCTGACTGGCGGCCCGTGGTGGACGCTTTTGCCGCCAGCGCCGCTGCCGCGTCGCTAGGCCAGTACCTGCAGCAGCGGCTGGCTGACGGCGCGCAGATCTACCCGCCGCAGCCCTACCGCGCGCTAGAGTTGACCGCGCTGGCCGATGTACGCGTGGTGATTTTGGGCCAAGACCCCTACCACGGGCCGGGCCAGGCCGAGGGGTTGGCTTTTTCGGTGGCGCGTGGCGTCAAAATCCCGCCCAGCTTGCGCAATATGTTCAAAGAGCTGCAGCGCGACTTGGGAATGCCGCCGCCAGCGCACGGCAGTTTGCAAGCCTGGGCGCAGCAAGGCGTGCTGCTGCTGAACACCACGTTAACGGTAGAAGACGGTCAACCCGCTGCCCACGCTAAACGTGGCTGGCAAGTGCTTACTAACGGCGTAATTGAAGCCTGTGCTCAAAAAACCACCCCTGTAGTTTTTATGCTGTGGGGCGGCCACGCGCAGGCCAAGCAAGATTTGATTGCCGTGCACAACCGCCACCGCCCACCAGATAGGCAGCATCTGGTGTTGATGGCCAATCACCCGTCGCCGTTGTCTGCCCTGCGCCCGCCCGCGCCGTTTATCGGCTGCGGTCACTTTAGCGCAGCGCGCGCAACGGTGGCACAGTACGATGCGCAGGCTGCTCAATCGCTATTTATTTCATAGCTGCTTGAGTAGGTTTTACTTGGGTTGCAAGCCTAAATCACTATAAAAAAGAGCCTCAGCGAGGTAAACGGGGCAATTCACACCAACGCGCCGCTGGCTGCAGCTTAGTCGCCCAAGCTGCCCATGCGCATATCGTCCAAGTAGTCGCGGGCAATGTCTACCGTGCTGCGCTCGCCTACGTCGGCAAAGCGCTTTTTCAGCCATGCTTGCGCGCAGTCGTTGCCCAGCTGGCGCAGTTTTTGAATCATCATGCCGTCGGCAGACGCTTTGCTAGACGCCGGATAGGCCTCTAGCGCCTCGCCGCCGTCAATGCGGTGCAGCAGCACCTTGCGGTAACGGTTGGCGTCCAAATTACCGCGCTCCAGCATGCGGTTGACAAAGTCAATCGAGCGCATTTGCGACAGCAAGCTGGCGTTAAACGTCAGCTCGCTAATACGGTCCATGATGTCGGCAGCATCGGTAGGCGCTGCGTTGCGTTCTAGCGGATTAATTTGCACTAGCACCACATCGGTAGCATGGCAGCGGTAGATCAGCGGGTGCAACGCCGGGTTGCCTGAATAGCCGCCATCCCAATAGTGCTCGCCCTCAATTTCTACCGCACGAAACATCATCGGCAAACAGGCCGACGCCATCAGCGAGGCTGCCGTCAACCGCTTGCCGCTGAAAATCTCCGCCTTACCTGTATTGACATGCGTGGCCGATATAAAAATACGCGGCTCGGCCAGCTTGCCGATACGGTCAAAATCAAACTGTTTTTCCACCAAATTACGCAGCGGGTTGATGTCCAGCGGGTTAATTTGGGAGGGCGACAAGCTGCTTTGCATTGCAGGCGCGGCGATCTTCCAGCCACCCATCCACGCGTCCACAATGGTGCGCTGCAAGCTGCTGGCAGCGCCCATGCTAACGACAGCGTTCCAAAAACCATCCAGCGCCTCGCGGGCGGCCTCGCGCGGGTCGGGTTTGGTGCCCTTATTGTCTTTTTTGGCTGTGGCAAAGCCTTGGCCCAGCGCCACAGCATTCATAGCGCCTGCGCTGGCCCCACTAATGCCGTCGATTTCTAGCCTACCATCGTCTAAAAGGGCGTCTAGCACGCCCCAAGTGAAGGCGCCATGCGAGCCGCCGCCCTGTAGTGCCAAGCTGATAGTTTTAGATTTTTGAGGCATAGACCTTGAGTTGATAGCGACGTATTTGCTGCACTGCAACAACCATACCATGCCTGTAAGTCGAAAATATGCACGTTATTGCAACAAACTTGCTTTGGTTTTGCGTTTTCTCTGCGCGTAACAGGTGCTTAACGGTGCGTTTAGTGAGGTAAGCAGTTGCTTCTGTTACTTTTAGAGGCTAAAAACTAAATCTATTGGTTTTTGAATTGCAAGTATTTGACAAGCGGCCCAAATCTCTGGCATAATCAAAGGCTTCGCGCAAAAAGGCATTCGCTCATTGCGCATATCCGCCCAAACGTGGTGAAAATGAATTTAAAATTTTATTTTCATGGCGACGGGCCCAAGACTGCTTCTGGCTGCAATCTGCATCTAGAAATAAGTTGGGAAGATTTGAAATGATCCAAACAGAATCTCGACTCGATGTCGCCGACAACACGGGCGCTAAATCCGTGCTGTGCATCAAGGTGCTTGGTGGCTCTAAACGCCGCTACGCATCCGTTGGCGATGTAATTAAGGTCAGCATTAAAGAAGCTGCACCACGCGCCCGCGTTAAAAAAGGTGAAGTGTACAGCGCTGTCGTAGTGCGTACCGCCAAGGGCATTCGTCGTAGTGACGGTTCGCTCGTCAAGTTCGACGGCAATGCCGCCGTACTACTTAACAACAAATTGGAGCCCATCGGCACCCGCATCTTTGGACCCGTTACGCGCGAACTGCGCAGCGAGAAGTTCATGAAGATCGTGTCGCTGGCACCTGAAGTTTTGTAAGGACTGCCAAGCCATGAACAAAATTCGTACAGGCGACCAAGTGATTGTGATCACAGGGCGCGACAAAGGTAAGCGCGGCACTGTATCGCTGCGCAAAGACGACACCCATGTGCTGGTTGAAGGCATTAATTTGGTGAAAAAACACACCAAGCCTAATCCTTTGAAAAACACTACCGGTGGTATTGTCGAAAAGGCTATGCCGATTCACCAGTCCAACATTGCTATTTTCAATGGCGTGTCGGGCAAAGCGGACCGCGTGGGTATCAAAGTTGCAGCAGACGGTAAGCGCGTTCGCGTTTATAAGTCTAGCGGCGAAGAAATTAAGGCAGCGTAAAAATGGCACGCCTCAAACAAATTTACATTGACAAAATCGCTCCTGAGCTGATCAAACAGTTTGGATACAAGTCGCCCATGCAAGTGCCGCGCCTGACCAAAATCACCCTGAACATGGGTGTGAGCGAAGCCGTAGCCGACAAAAAAGTCATGGACAACGCTGTTAGCGACATGACCAAGATTGCAGGTCAAAAACCTGTAGTGACTAAGGCTAAAAAGCCTATCGCCGGTTTCAAAATCCGCGAAGGTTTACCTATTGGTTGCATGGTTACCCTGCGCGGCGAACACATGTATGAATTTTTAGACCGTTTCGTAACCGTGGCTTTGCCTCGCGTACGAGATTTCCGTGGTATCTCTGGTCGTGCATTCGATGGCCGTGGTAACTACAACATCGGTGTGAAAGAGCAAATCATTTTCCCTGAAATTGAATACGACAAAGTGGATGCTTTGCGTGGTCTCAATATCAGCATCACCACAACGGCCAAGACTGACGAAGAGTGCAAGGCGCTGCTGGTTGGTTTCCGTTTCCCGTTCAAGAACTGAGGCGACCTGTGGCAAAAATGGCTTTAATCCAGCGCGAACTCAAGCGCGACAATTTGGTTGCGAAGTACGCGAAGAAACACGCGGAATACAAAGGCATTGCAAACGACGCCAAGCGCAGCGACGAAGAGCGCGCTCAGGCCCGCCTCGCGCTGCAAAAACTGCCGCGCAATGCAAACCCGACTCGGCAACGCAACCGCTGCTCTATTACCGGTCGTCCTCGCGGCACTTTCCAGCACTTTGGTCTGGCGCGCGCAAAGATTCGTGAAATGGCTTTTGCCGGTGAGATCCCCGGCATCGTCAAGGCCAGCTGGTAAGCGGTAGGAGAACCAAACATGAGCATGAGTGATCCCATTGCCGACCTGTTGACCCGCATCCGCAACGCGCAGATGGTGGCCAAGCCTACGGTGTCGATCCCCTCTTCCAAAGTGAAGATCGCTATCGCCCAGGTCCTGAAGGACGAAGGCTATATCGATGGCTTC
>JANLPQ010000060.1:0-20109 GCA_031367325.1 Polaromonas sp.
ACAGCGAACTCGTTACCAGCAGGTCAATCACAATCGTCACAATCGCCGGGCCAGCCGCCTTGGCCCCCAGCAGCGCCACCAGCAGCGGCACGCCCATAAACCCCGTGTTCGGAAAGGCCGCTACCAGCGCGCCAAACGAGGCGTCGTTCCTGCCCATGCGGCCCCGGTGCGTGACGGCTATTGTGAAACCCACCATCACCAACGCGCAGGCCAAATACACCGCCACCAGGCTAGCGTCCAGCAATTGCGCAATGGGTGTTGAGCTGCCAAAGCGATAGAGCATGCACGGCAGCGCAAAGTACAGCACAAAGGCGTTTAGCCCTGGGATAGCCGCCTGCGGCAGCAAACCGCGGCGCGCCGCCACGTAGCCGCACAGCACCAAAGCAAAGAACGGGAAGGTGATTAACAAAATATGCAGCACGATGCTATTGTCTCAGCCCGGTTGGCCACAGGTTTGCAGCTAGCTTACGCAAATAACTGAGTTTTCTAAACTAAAACAACATTAAAAAAGCTGCCAGCGGTACCACCGCCAGAGGCACTTGCGCACTGCTGCGCAGTATGTCGACTTCTTGACTAGGCATGGCCTGTTTGCTCACTATCACGCAGGCCGCGCAACCATGGTCGTGCGCTAAGCGTGCGGCTTTGAGCACGTCTTTGTGCTGCACTTCGTTGCGGTATTTCACTTCGATAGCGATGCGGGTAGGGCCCAAGTCCACAATAAAGTCGATTTCGTCATGCGCTTTACCGGTGTGCACACGCCAGTAGCCCAGCTCTACTAGGCCTGGCCAGCGGCGCAGGTGGTTGGCCACTACATTTTCAGCGTACGCGCCCATCAGCGTTGGGTCAGCCACCATCTGCTCTTGGCTTAGTTTCATTACCGCGTTGCGCACGGCCAGGTCAACGAGGTAAGTTTTAAAGTTGCCCGCCTTGGGGGTGGCTTTGGTGCTGGTGTGTTTGTGCAATCGCCATACAAGGTCGGTGGCTTCTAGCAGTGGAAAGTAGCTTTCTATAGTGCTACGCGAGAGTTCTATGGATTTGCTCAGTTGCGTGAGGTTAGTTTCTCGGCCGGGGTCTTTAAGTAAACCTAGGTAGAAACGGCGCAGCATTTCGGGCTTGCGGAATTCTGCGGCAAGTAAGAGGTCTTCAAAGATTACACGCTCTACTTGGTTTTGGTAGAGGTATTCTTGTTTGGCTAGTTGGGTGGGGAGATCCCAGACTTCGGGGAAGCCGCCTTCGTAGAAGAATTTCGCAACAAAATCTACAGGCTGGTTCTTCCATGCATGGACTAAAGTATTCAGTAAATCCATAAATTCAGGGGCTGGCCTGTTTCGGATCTGCTCCCCCTTCCGCACAAACGCTGTCCGTTCTGCGGACAAATTTCGATCACCTTTGCTCTGTTGTGCAGTAACAAATAGCCACTCCCGAAAACTAAACGGCAGCACATGAAAGTCTTTAATCCGCCCCAATAAACTCTCGCGTGACTTCTTAAATATCGGCGTACTGGCCGAACCCGACACCACGATGCGCACCGGCGTCTTCAAATCGTAATATTTCTTCAGATACAGCTCCCAACGCGGAAAGCGCTGAATCTCATCGAGAAACAAATATGTAACTCCCTGGCGTGATGCACGCACAGCGGCCGCTATCAAATCGTTAAAAAACTTATCTTGGTTGAACCCCGGAAAATCCAGTAACGGGTCTTGCATTGAAAAGTACACAATGCGCTGGGCCTGAGCAGCCGGGTCAGGCGCGTCAGCAATGATCTTTTGAATACATTGCTGTAACAGTGTGGTTTTGCCTACCCGGCGTGGCCCAGTGACCGACACCATTTGCGGCAGCGTGGTAACGTCAGTGTAGACAGCATCAAACACGTCGCGGCGAAAGCTGGGCAGTTGCGCAAAAGCGCCCTCCAACTGGCTAAGCCAAGGGCTATAGGGTGCAATAACGTCGAATTCTATGAAAAACATAAGTGCTAAGTGCTTGATATAATTGAATAATTACTTATATTATGTTTATTTAGTGTTACGCTGTCAAATAAACATAATTTATCTCTTTTGCATCTTTCAACCTAAGCCCGATAAGCCAGCCGGTATGATTCGCGGCTTCTCCTAAAACTCCCTTCGCTCTCTGTTTCACCCTCTGTATCTTCCATCGCATGTCTACCCCTGGCCCCGGTCTTAATATTGCCCAGCAAGAGGCCGTGAACTATCTGCAAGGGCCGTGCTTGGTGCTGGCGGGTGCGGGGTCGGGCAAAACGCGGGTCATTACGCACAAGATTGGCCGCCTTATCCAAGCCGGGGCCACGCCTAGCAAGATTGCGGCTATCACTTTTACCAATAAAGCTGCTGCCGAAATGCGTGAGCGGGCTAAAACGCTGGTGGGCCGTGCGGCCAAAGAGGTGGTGATTTGCACCTTTCACGCACTAGGGGTGCGCATGCTGCGCGAGAGCGGACAGGCGCTGGGCTTAAAACCACAGTTCAGCATTTTGGACAGCGACGATGTGCTTTCGATGATCAAAGACGCCGGTGGCAGCACCGACAACGCATCAGCACGGCAGCACCAGTGGGCCATCAGCGCGTGGAAAAACGCGGGGCTCAATTCTGCCGATGCACTAGCGCAGGCCAAAGACGACAACGAACGCGTGACCGCTACCATCATGGGCCGCTACGAAGAGCGATTAACCGCGTACCAAGCGGTAGACTTTGACGACCTGATTGGCCTGCCTCTGAAGCTGCTACAAAAATCGTCCGAGATTACCCAGCACTGGCAAGATAAGTTTCAGCATATTTTGGTAGACGAATACCAAGACACCAATGCCACGCAGTACGAGCTGCTCAAACTGTTGGTGGGCGGTAAAGGCCAATTTACTGCAGTGGGTGACGATGACCAGTCGATCTACGGCTGGCGCGGTGCCACACTGGACAACTTGAAAAAACTGCCGATTGACTACCCTAACCTCAAGCTCATCAAGCTAGAGCAAAACTACCGCAGCACCAGCGCCATACTGCGCGCCGCCAACAACGTGATTGGCCCTAATCCCAAGCTGTTTCCTAAAAAACTGTGGAGCGATTTGGGCGAAGGCGAACCCGTGCGCGTGGTGGACGCCGACAACGAAGAACACGAGGCCGAACGCGCCGTAGCCCGCATACAAAGCCTGCAGGCGGGTGACTTGGCCAGTGCCACCACAGCGGGTGCAGCGCAGTACAAAGAATTTAAAGACTTTGCTATTTTGTACCGCGCTAACCACCAAGCCCGCGTGCTGGAGCAAGCGCTGCGCAAAGCCAACATACCGTACAAAGTGTCAGGTGGGCAAAGCTTTTTTGACCGTGCGGAGATCAAAGATTTGTGCAGCTGGCTGCGCTTGATTACCAACAACGACGACGACCCAGCCTTCTTGCGCGCGGTCACGTCGCCAAAGCGCGGCATTGGCCACACCACGCTGGCGCAGCTGGGCAGCTTTGCCACGCAATACAAGCTCAGCTTGTTTGAAGCGCTGTTTTCTAATTCGCTGGCCACGTCGATCAACGCGCGCAGTATTGGCGGCCTGCACGAGTTTGGCCGCTATGTGAACGACCTGGAATACCGCGCTCGCCACACCCGAGGGGCAGAGGCCGCAGGCGTATTTTTAAACGATTGGCTGAAAGACATTGGCTACGAAAAACATTTGTACGAAAGCGAAGAGAACGAAAAAATTGCCGCCAATAAATGGACCAATGTGATTGACTTTTGCGACTGGATGGCCAAACGCTGCGGGGGCGATATAGAAGATGCTGGCGGCACCACCATGACGCTAGAGACTAAAACCCTGCTGGAAGTGGTGCAAACCATCTCGCTGCTGTCAACACTGACCGAGCGCGAGAAAGACCAAAACGTGGTCACACTGTCTACGTTGCATGCAGCCAAGGGCTTAGAGTGGCCGCACGTCATCATGGCTGGCGTTAGCGAAGGCATGCTACCTTTCAAACTAGGCGACGACAACGCCAGCAGCACCGACGCCAAAGCCGCCGCCAACGAGAGCATCGCCGCACGCTTGCAAGAAGAGCGCCGCCTGATGTACGTGGGCATTACCCGCGCGCAGCGCACGCTGGCGGTAAGCTGGCCCAAGAAAAAGAAAAAAGGCCGCGATATGGTCAGCGCGCAGCCCAGTCGATTTATTGCCGAGATGGCGCTGGAACTTAACACCGTTAAAGAAGACCCGCGCGAAAAACTCAAAGCGCTGCGTGCAGAATTTGCCCTTAAATCCGCTGCCAGTGCAGAGGCAGCCAAAGCTGTGGTGTGACCGTGAAGAGAGCTAACTTTAAAGTAAGCGCTATTTATTTCATAGCTGTTCTAGCAGGTTCTACGGCCTGTGTGGCACAAAACACATCTAAAAATGATGCTCAAACTGCCCCATCAACCCAGTGCTTTGCTGCCACCGAGGTTTTAGCGGTGCACCTGTACGGCGCATGGCAGGTAGAGCTAATTGGTAGCCCGTCAGCAACAGACAAACCAGGCACACAGTCACCGCCCACACCAACAACACGCGCCAGCATGCTGCTAGAAAAAAACCCCGACTACGACGATTCGCTGGGAGGCTGGTTGCAATGGAGTCAACAAAAAGTATCGGTGGTAGGCGATATTGACAACGGCAGCTTTAGCCTGGAAGAGTCAGACGATGGCACACGCATCAGCGCTGTGTGGGAGGGCGAGATAGTGCCCGGTAGCTGCGGCAAAGCCATCACCGGCACGCGGCGCGTGGGTGAGGTGGTGACGCCGTTTGTGCTGCGCAAGTCTGCTGGCTGGAACTGAAAATGCTTTTACAGCAGTGCCAGCATCGCTAGCTGCGGCGATTGGGCAAGTCATGATGCCAAATCTTGCAACAACACGCGCTGTTTTCATAGTGTTTTAGGTGTTCTGGGCCGTAGTTACTGCTCAAGCAGCTATGCAATTTATAGTGTCTTTGTGTGCATCTTCCGTTCGTTCACGGCTAGTACGCGCACTGGTGTGGCGTGTGTCCCATGCCAAACGGACCTGCGGCCCTTTACTGTTTGTCATAGGACACACGCCACACCAGCGCGCTTGTAGTAGGGCTGGGGTTGTGCTCGGGGGTGGTCACTGTGATCGACATAGAGCGGCGCTCACCTGCCAGCTACTTCGCCTGCCACCCCGTCATTCACGCCACCAGTGGAGCGCAGCAACGCATGGTAGGCCTATGACAAACAATAAAGGGCCGCAGGTCCGTTTGGCATGGGCCTACCGTGCGGTGCTGCGTGACCGCGAGGCACCACAATAACAAAGGTTACCAAGCAACTATTTTCAAGAATCACGTACATAAAAATCTTCAGAAATTCCATAAAAAAGGCCCGCTCAAAGCGGGCCTAAACTTCTAAGGAGATATTTTTTGAGATTAGCGGTTGTACGCTGTCTCGCCGTGCGAGGTAATGTCCAAGCCTTCGCGCTCGTCTTCTTCAGGCACACGCAGGCCAATGACCAAGTCCACCAGCTTGTAGGCCACGATAGACACTACGCCAGACCACACAATGGTGACCATGACAGCTTTGAACTGAATCCACACTTGCGCTGCAATGCTGTAGGCCTCTGGTGTCACCATGGTAGCGGTCACCCAGTCGCCCATGGCGCTAGGGCCACCCAGCGATGGTGATGCAAATACACCGGTGAGCAATGCGCCCACAATGCCACCTACGCCGTGCACACCAAACACGTCCAGCGAGTCGTCAGCGCCTAGCATTTTCTTCAAGCCGCTCACACCCCAGAGGCAAGCAAAGCCAGCTACAACACCAATGACTAAAGCGCCACCGACACCCACGTTGCCTGCCGCCGGGGTGATAGCCACCAGACCGGCAACAGCACCAGATGCAGCACCTAATATAGAGGCCTTACCCTTGTGCAATGCTTCGCCTACACACCATGCTAACAGTGCTGCAGCAGCAGCCACAAAGGTATTGATGAACGCTAGGACAGCAAAGCCGTTAGCTTCTAATGCAGAGCCAGCGTTAAAGCCAAACCAGCCTACCCACAGCAAGGCAGCGCCCACCATGGTCAATGTCAGGCTGTGCGGTGCCATGGCTTCTTTGCCATAGCCAATACGCTTGCCGATCATGAAGGCGCCGACAATACCGGCTACAGCTGCATTGATGTGCACCACTGTGCCGCCTGCAAAGTCTAGCGCGCCCCACTGCCAAATCATGCCGGCTTTGGCGGTCTCTGGCGCTAGATCAGCTGCGGTTTTAAACGCGTCAGGGCCAGTCCAGAACCACACCATGTGGGCAATCGGCAGGTAGCTAAAAGTAAACCACAACACCATAAACGCCAGCACTGCAGCGAACTTGGCGCGCTCGGCAAAGGCACCCACGATCAGGCAACAAGTAATACCTGCAAAGGTAGCCTGGAAAGCTGCAAACACCATCTCGGGAATAACGACACCCTTGCTAAAAGTAGCGGCGTTTTCAAACGATCCGGCCACGTTGTTCCAAACACCCTTCATAAACAAGCGGCCTGTACCACCAATGAATTGATTGCCTTCGGTAAACGCAAAACTGTAACCGTAAATGACCCACAGCACTACGATCAACGAGAACGTGACCATCACTTGCATCAGCACGGACAGCATGTTTTTGCTTCGTACCAAACCACCGTAGAACAGTGCCAAACCTGGCACGGTCATCAAAATAACCAGTAATGTGGCGACCATCATCCAAGCGGTATCGCCTTTGTTGGGCACTAGCGCAGGCGCTGCGGGAGCAGACGCGGCAGCTGCCGGAGCCGTTACGGCTTCTGCGGCGGCTGGTGCTGCAGGCGCAGTAGTAGCGGGGCTTGCAGGGGCTGCTGGTGCAGCAGCCGCCAAGGTCATTTCTACAGCACGCGCTTCGTCAGGGTTACCTGCTTTGTTCGTGTCATCGGGCTTTTTCAGCACAATACGGTCTTCGGCCACGCCAGCAGCTTTAAGTGCATCACGCACCGCAAAGGCGCGCTGCTTAGACAGCTCGGCATTCTTGGCGGGGTCACCCGACGGGTCGTTGTAGCCCGAAAGTTGCACTTTGGCATCTTTGTTGGCTGTTAAGAATTCAGATACTTTTTTAACCGCTTCGGCAGAGTCTGCAGGTGCATCTACTTTGCCAGAGGCAAACAGCACTTTAGCGGTAGGGAAATCAGCGGCAAATGCCTGGCTGGCCAGCAATGTGAAGGCCAGTATAAAAAGAGAGATAATTTTTTTCATGTTGCTAGTCCTGTTGATTTACAAGGCTTCTTTGCCGGTTTCGCCGGTACGAATGCGCACTACTTGCTCCAAGTCGTACACAAAAATTTTGCCGTCGCCGATCTTGCCGGTGCGTGCTGCGCCTTCTACGGCTTCGATCACCCGCTCTACCAAGTCGTCAGACACGGCGGCTTCAATTTTGACTTTGGGTAAAAAATCTACCACGTACTCTGCACCACGGTACAGCTCAGTATGGCCTTTTTGGCGGCCAAAGCCTTTAACCTCGGTCACGGTAATGCCCTGCACGCCCATACCAGACAGTGCTTCGCGCACTTCGTCTAGCTTGAAAGGTTTAATAATGGCGGTGACTAATTTCATAGTGTCTCCTTCTTTGAAAAATGTAGAAGTTGCAATTTCAGACCCACCACAAGGCCTGATGTACCCAAGCTTGTTACCAGCTAGTGTGTTCGGCAGATGACTGTCGTGTGCAATAAAGCACAGAGCATGCCATGTAAAAATTGTCACACCGCAAAAAAGCAATGCTGTACAAAAACTAAAAGCTGTATTAAATTACAGTTATTCGTCATCGCTTTATTGTTTCGAAACGTTAATCAAATTACAGTGCACGCTAAAAGTATGTTTTGCACCAAACTAGGGATATAACTTGTGACTGGCTTTGTTTTGGTGCATTCTCGCGCATTATTAGGCTTGCAGGCGCCGTCTGTGCAAGTCGAGGTGCATTTAGCCAACGGCCTGCCCAGCCTTACTTTGGTAGGCTTGGCCGACACTGAGGTCAAAGAAGCGCGTGAGCGCGTGCGCTCGGCTATTGCCAATGCCGGGCTGGAATACCCCAGTAACAAGCGCATCACCGTTAATTTGGCCCCTGCCGATTTACCCAAAGATTCGGGCAGGTTCGACTTGCCCATCGCGCTGGGCATATTAGCGGCCAGCGGACAAATTGACGCGGCGCGGCTGCACGGCTACGAGTTTGCGGGTGAGCTGTCGTTGTCGGGCGATTTGCGGCCCGTGCGCGGAGCCCTGGCCATGGCGTTGGCCACCTCGCAAGCCAGCGCCACCGACAGCCATGCCAGCGCACCCGTAGCCCGCGCCGTCACGCGCCTAGTGCTGCCCGAGGCCAGTGCCAAAGAAGCCGCGCTGGTGCCTGACGCGCAGATTTACGCCGCCAAGCATTTGCTAGACGTGGTGGCACAATTTCTGCCGCAGCCTAAAAGTACCGACGAGGCGCAAACCAGCGCGCCTGCCGAGCCGTGGACACGCCTAGCCTATGCAGCACCCACAGTGCAGCCTAATCTGCGCGACATGGCCGATGTGAAAGGCCAAAGTGGCCCCAAGCGGGCGCTGGAGATTGCTGCTGCCGGTGGCCACAGCGTGCTGATGGTGGGGCCGCCAGGCTCGGGCAAGTCTATGCTGGCGCAGCGCTTTGCCAGCTTGCTGCCGCCCATGCGCACGCAGCAGGCGCTTGAATCTGCCGCCGTGCTTAGCATGGCGGGTAAGTTCAAAATAGAGCACTGGGCGCAGCGCGTAGTGCAGTCGCCACACCACACTGCCAGTGCGGTGGCACTAGTGGGCGGGGGTTCGCCACCTAGGCCCGGCGAAATTTCACTAGCGCACGAGGGCGTGTTGTTTCTTGACGAGCTGCCTGAATTTCCCAGAGCCGCATTGGAGGCTTTGCGTGAGCCGCTAGAAACTGGCACTATCAGCATATCGCGTGCGGCCATGCGATCAGAGTTTCCGGCACGCTTTCAATTGATTGCGGCGATGAACCCCTGCCCCTGCGGCTACCTGGGCTCGCGCCTGAAAGCCTGCCGCTGCACGCCCGACCAAGTGGCCCGCTACCAAGGCAAGCTATCAGGCCCGCTGATGGACCGCATCGACATCCATGTAGAAGTAGCCGCTCTGGCCAGCGAAGATTTGCTGCAAGCCGGGCCGGGTGAGGCCAGCGGCCCGGTGTCTGAGCGCGTGCACGCGGCGCAGCAGCGCAGTCTGGCGCGGCAGGGCAAAGCCAACCACAGCTTGGCCGGGCAAGAGATCGACACGCATGTCGCGTTAGACGACGCATCACGCAAGTTTTTAAACACCGCTGCCACGCGTCTAGGCTGGTCGGGTCGGTCTACCCACCGCGCGCTGAAGGTAGCGCGCACGATTGCCGATTTAGCCAGCGCGCACAACGTGCAAGTGACCCACATAGCTGAGGCAATACAGTACCGACGTGTGCTGCGTGGGTACTAAAAATAACTTCTCTTCGTTCGCTCTGAGCCTGTCGAAGGGTTCGCGAGGACTTCGACAGGCTCAGCCCGAACGGAGTTGATTGGTATGCAATTATTTTGAGGACTAGCGATAGTTTCTGGGATCCAACTACAAAAACCGATCAAGCCACTTGGGCGAGCGCCACAAACTCAGCCACTGGCACCTCTTGCGCGCGCCGCTGCAGATCAAACGTGCCAGCAAAGTTGCGTTGCGTCAGCCACTGGCCCAAGCTGTGGCGCAGCAGCTTGCGCCGCTGGCTAAACGCTACTTGCACCAGCTCTTCCAGCAAATCAAAGTTCACCGCCGCAGGCACTGCCAGCGGCACCATGCGCACAATGGCGCTCATCACACGGGGTGCGGGTTCAAACGATTCGGGCGGTACATGCAATACGTTTTCCATGGCGTAGCGCCACTGCAGCATCACGCTCAAACGCCCGTAGGCTGATGAATCAGCGGCAGCCACCATGCGGTCCACCACTTCTTTTTGCAGCATAAAGTGCTGGTCTTGCACCAAGTGCGCCACGCCCAGTAAGTGGAACAAGATGGGCGTAGAAATGTTGTAAGGTAAATTACCCACCACGCGAAGCACAGGTGCTGGTTGTGCAGATTCAAGCGCTACAGATTGAATAGCTGCTTGAGCAGGTTGTATGCGGCTAAAATCCACTTTTAACACATCAGATTCGATGACCTGAAGCTGTGGATGCTCGCGCAGGCGGGCGGCTAGATCGCGGTCTAGCTCAATCACGGTCAGCGCGCCCAGCCGCTCAACCAGTGGCTGCGTCAATGCAGCCAATCCGGGGCCAATCTCCACCATATGTTGCCCGGGCAGGGGCGCTATGGCTTGCACTATGGCGTCAATGATGGCGCCATCGGTCAGAAAGTTTTGACCAAATCGCTTGCGCGCAATATGTTTCACAAATTAGTTTTACTGCAGTGACGGAATATTGGTGGTGGCTTATTGCAACGGCTTATTGTGGAGGATCACGCAGCTCAACATAGGCACGGCCGCGTACTTCTTGTGCCCACACCACAAAAGCTTCTTCAGCTTTTTTCTCGCGCAGGCTGGTACGCGCCAGTTCGCGCTGCTCTTTGGGGCTGATGTCGGCTTGTCGGCGCTCTTGCACCGCTATCAAGTGCACGCCAAAACGCGTGACCACCGGCTCAGATATTGCGTTCGGCGCTAGGCTGTTCATCACCTCTTCAAACTCAGGCACAAACTGGCCCGCATTGGCCCAGCCCAGATCGCCACCTTCGGGGGCCGAGCCGTCTTGAGAAAATTGTTTGGCGGCTGCCTCAAAGCTGATCTCACGGCCGATGATCCGGCGGCGCAGCTCTACCAAGCGGGTGCGTGCAGCGGTTTCACTCAGCTGTGCGTTCACCCGCAGCAAAATATGCCGCGCGCGCGTCTGCGCAACACTCACAGGCAGCGCGCTTTGTTGTTTTTTATCAATCACTTTAAGGATGTGAAAGCCTGCGCCCGAGCGCACGGGGCCAGCAATACCACCCACCGAAGTGGACTTGGTGGCCTCTACAAACAAACCGGGGTAACGGTCGGCTGGGCGCAGGCCCATTTGCCCACCATTAGCGCTGTCAGGTGCTTGCGACAGTCGGCGTGCCAAAGCTGCAAAATCTTCGCCTGCGCGGGCACGCTCGGCAGCAGTGTTGGCGCGCGTTTGCAGCACTTGTATTTGCTCGGGGCTAGCCGACTCAGGCACGGCGATCAAAATCTGCGCTAAGTTAATTTCAACATCGCCGCCCGTGGGGTTGCCTTGCAGCTCGGCAATAAACTGGTCTAGCTCGCCTTCGGTAATATTCACGCGGCGCTCTACCTCGCGTTCCCGCACGCGGCCCAGCAGCATTTCGTCTTGTATGCCACTGCGAAATTGGCTGTAGCTGATGCCATCGGCTTCCAGGCGTTTGCGCAGCTCGTCCACGGTCAACTGGTTTTGCCGGGCCACATTTTGCACGGCGGTGTTCAGCGCAGGTTCGTCAATTTTGATGCCGTTATCGCGCGCTACTTGCACTTGGGCACGCTCACTGATCAAGCGCTGCAGCACTTGCTGCATCAGCTCAGCTCGGGACGGCATGGTGCCACCACGCTGGCTTTGCTGCTGCTCAAAACGGACCACGCGGGCGCGCACTTCGTTGTTGGTAATAGGCTCAGAGTTGACTACCGCCACAATAAAATCAGCGCTGCGTTGGGCGGCGTTGGCAGCACCAGTGCGTGTATTTGCCGAAGACAAGCTAGGGGTAAAACGCAAGGTTTGCGCGTCCGTAGGGGCCGCAGGCAAAGTCAGCGCAGCTAGTGCAGCGCATACAGCAACAGCAGAAAATTTCAAATTAGTCATAGGTACTAAAACGGTTGGGCACGGGGGCAAAGCGGTCACGCAAATACTGGTAGCGGGGTACATTGTCTCTGAGAGACGATAAGGGATTAGACCCTAAGCGGGTAAAACCAACAAATTCGAGCTGAAAAAAGATACGTTTGTTGGAGCTGCTGCTGGTGGTTTGCAAGCGCTCTAACACCACGCGTCCCAGCCAACACCCAGCGTCGTATTCAAAGCCTACAACAGTGTCTACAATTTTTTTGTCACGCAAGCTATAGTTTAAACGGCCCACCGTGTACCAGCGGCCGTCGCCTTGGCCGGCACCTGCACCCAGGTCTTTGCCTTTGTCACCCCATAAGTCGTTGATAGGCCATTGCCAGCCTACGTCCACCTGCTCGCTTTGCCCACGGGTAAACCGGTAAGCCGCGTTGAGGGTGCGGTAGTTGGTGGGGTGGTAGCTGACACCCACCGTAGAACGCTCAGACAATTGCGTTTTGGGGTTGTACTGCACCACGGCATCGCTGGACCAGCGCGGGTTCCAGTTCACGTTGGCACCAAACAGCATGTCAGACAAACCGGATTTTTCGGGTGTGCCGCCGGGCAGCGTGACGTTTTGGTCAGAAAAGCGCAACCGCTGGGCGTAGGCCAAGCGCAGTGTCTCGGCCCCGGTGCCTGGGTCTAGTAAACGCGATGTCGCGCCCACGGTGAGCAAGTTGCTGTCGGAGAACCGGTCGTTACCAACGAAACTGTTTTCGCTGTAGATGGTGGCAAAGTTAAAGTCGTTGGCACCACTGTCGTAGTTAGGCAGCAAGGACTGGTCGCGAAACGGCGTGCGCACATAAAAAGCGCGAGGTTCCAAAGTTTGTATAAATTGGCGACCAAAATAGCGGACATCACGCTCAAACACTAGACCGCTGTCCACGCTGAAGGTAGGCACGGTGCGTTGGGCTTGCCTGGCACCGTTAGCTAACGGCGCGTCAAAACTGTATTGGGTGCTGTGCAGTTGCACTTTGGGCGTAATGTAGTAGCCCGGCGCACTCCAGGTTTTGCTTATTTGCACTTGCCCGTAAGTGCGCTGGCTATTGGGCTGCAGCGTTAAGCTGGCGTCAGAGCGAAACCGTGTGGTATCCATCTGCGCCGACACATCCACCGGGCTGCCAAGGCCTGACCAGGCAGGCAGCGTGTAGCGCCCGGTTAACTGCGGTAGCCGGTCGTACGGGGGGGTGATGATCGAATCGGTTACCTGCAGGGTTTGCCACTTGAGTGTGCGCAGCGACAATTCAAACGGCCCGCGCGCCCACGACAACGTGCCATCGGCAGACAGCAAGCGCTGGGTTAGCGCAGAGCTGGCACGCGGAAAATCGCGCCAATAATCGTCGTCGCTGACGCGGTTGACGTTCAGGCTCAGGCCCAAGCTGCCCACGCTGGTAATACCCGTGTCAATGGTGCCGTTGTGCGCACCGCTTACGCCCCAGCGCGTGCGGTCGCGCAATTTGTCGCCGGGCATCAGGTCATAGCGCACGCCGCCAGCGTAGTTGCTTTCAAGGTAACGGAACTCGGTGCCGAGGTTTAGCCCACGCTTGCTCTGCAAGCTGGGGTACAAGGTCAAGTCGCGGTTGGGCGCTAGGTTAATGTAGTAAGGTATAGATACTTCTACGCCGCTGGTGTTGTCAATGTTCAGTGTGGGCGGTAGCCAGCCTGATTTACGCTCATCAGACAGCGGAAAGCTCAAGGCTGGCAAGCTGATCAGCGGCACGTCTTTAAAGCGCAGTTGCACGTCTTGTGCATAGCCTGTGCTGGCTTCGGTATCAAAATCAACTTGCGAGGCCTTGAGCACCCAGTCAGGCATCCAGCTGGGGCCCGGCTTGCGCGTGCAGGTGGTGTAGGTGGCGTTGCGCAGCACTGAACGGTTATCGTCAATAAAGTCGATCCGCGAGCCGTCGCCATAGCCCTGGGTTTTAAGAAATTTGTAGGTGGGGTCGGTCACGTAGCCCTCGCCCGACTCAATCTTCATTTGCGCGTCGGTGCCGGTGTACACATTGCCGTCGCGGTAAATATGTACGTTGCCGCGCGCTTTGGCCAGGTCGTCGGGCTGGTAGTACTCAATGCGGTCCGCCCGAATGAACGCGCCACTGCGGCGCAGCTCGGCATGGCCGTCGATGATGGTGTCCAGGTCAGGGCGGCCCGTGATACGGTCGCCCAACACAAACGTAGGTTGCTGACGTTTTACGTCGGCGGGGTAGACGTCTTGCAGTGTGTCGGTGAGGCGCAGCTGCGCAGGGGGTGATTCGGCGGCTTGCGCAGCTACCCACGTGGGCGCGCAGCACAGCAGCATGACGGCGCTGGGCACGGCACGCAGCACGATGGCACGCTGCACAATGGCACGCTGCACCGGGGCAGCTAAAAATGAGAGGTGGCGTTGTCGCATTGAGCGGCAAAAATCAGCAGTTAATCGACAGTGGTTGCAGTTAAGCAAAAATTTAGCCTGCAAATCGTAGCGTTGTCAGTGCAGCGTCTACAGGCTTTGTAGAATAGATTATCCATGAGTCACCCTACCTTCATTCCCACCACCCCGCCCGCAGCCACCCCGCAACCTGTTAGTTGGACCGATCCAGCCCGTGCGGCGGCCTTTGGGCAATGGCTTGCCACCACCTCTGCAGCACACCAACTAGCCCCCGCCAGCTTGCGCGTTGCAGCCTCTGATGCAGGTTTTAGACGTTATTTACGTGTTGATACGCTGCAAGGCCCGCCGCGCATCATCATGGACGCGCCGCCCGATAAAGAAAACTGCCAGCCTTTTGTCGACATTGCCCAGCTGCTAGGCCGCGCCGGGCTGTTGGTGCCCCAGGTACTGGCTTGGGATGCACCCCAAGGCTTTATGCTGCTGACCGACCTGGGCGCGCAGACCATGATGGAGCAGATCAACCCAGACGACGCTAACGCTAACTTGCCGCGCTACCTGCAAGCGGTGGACACGCTGGTGCAGCTGCAAACCGCCTCCCAGCCCGGTGTGCTGCCCGTCTACGATGCTGCATTGTTAAACCGCGAGCTGGCCTTGTTCCCCGACTGGTATATCGCCAAACACCGCGCCTACACGCTGAACGCCAAGCAGCGCGCAACCATGGACAGCGCCTTTGCACTTATTGTGCAGCGCAACCTGGCTGCGCCCAGCGTGTACGTGCACCGCGACTTTATGCCGCGTAACCTGATGCTCACGCACAGCGACCGCCTAGGCGTGCTAGATTTTCAAGACGCGGTGTACGGCCCCATCAGCTACGACATAGCGTCGCTCATGCGGGATGCATTTTTAAGCTGGGACGAAGAGTTTGTACTGGACGTGACCGTTCGCTACTGGGAAAAAGCCCGCAAGCTGGGCCTGATGAATTTTGACGGCTGGGCCGATGACTTTGGCGCGTTTTACCGCGCCATGGAGTGGATGGGCCTGCAGCGCCACCTGAAAGTCGCCGGCATCTTTGCGCGGCTCACCCTGCGCGACGGCAAAGCCAAATACTTGGCCGACACGCCCCGCTTTATCCACTACATTCGCACCACCTGCAACCGTTACCGCGAGCTGGGGCCGCTGCTTAAAGTGATCGACGAGATCGAAGGTACACAAAACACCACCGCGTGGTCGTTTGGACGGCTATGAGCCTGTTGACGCTTGTTCTGAGAGGCTTTTTATAAGCAAAATAGGCCACTAACCCAAGTAAATCCTGCTCAAGCAGCTATTAAATTTATAGTACTCTACCTTATCCTATGCCCCGCTTCTACACACCGCAACCATTGACCACAGGCGCTGAGCTGGCGCTGGACGCGGCCAGTGCGCGCCATGTGCAGGTACTGCGCATGCAGCCCGGCGGCGCGCTGACTTTGTTCAACGGACAAGGTGGCGAATATGCCGCAGAGGTCACCCACATGGGCCGCAGCGAGGTGCGCGTGCTTGTAAGCGCACACGACAGCACCGAGCGCGAAGCCGCGCGCGCCGTACACATCGTGATGGGCATGCCCGCCAATGAACGCATGGAATGGCTGGTAGAAAAAGCCACCGAACTGGGCGCAGCCAGCATTCAGCCTCTGATGACCGAACGCACTGTGCTGCGCCTATCGGGCGAACGGGCCCAGAAGAAGCAAGCCCATTGGCAAGCCATTGCCGTGGCCGCGTGCGAGCAGTCGGGCCGTAACCGCGTGCCGGTGTTGTATGCTGTGCAAAGTTTTAGCCACTGGCTGGCGGCTCAAACTCAGTCTAAGTTAGCGCCCGCACTTGCCAGCAACGCCGGTGATTCTAGGAGCGCTGTGCTGCGTTGCGTTTTTTCAGTGCACCATGCCAGCCTGCTGGCCAGTGCGTTTGCAGCACCGCCCACACACGCTATCGAGTGCCTGTGCGGCCCAGAAGGTGGCCTTAGCCCTGCCGAAGAAGCGGCCGCCATAGACAATGGTTACGCGCCGGTGAGCTTGGGGCCGCGTGTATTGCGGTCAGAAACTGCGCCATTAGCAGCATTGGCACTGTGGACGCTGTAGCGCCCGCAGACTAGGCGCAACCTAAATTAATTTGGCCGGTATAGTGCGCAGCCCAACCGGCACAGTGGGCAACATGCCCGCCATCGTATTGTGCTCAGTGGACTGACTGCTGGGGCCAAACACATGCCCGCTGTGGCCCGTGCGGGCAGTCTCAGCAGCTACTTTGCGTGGGTCGCTGGTGATACCTCGGCACATGTACAGTGCATACAAGTCATGCTTAAGTTGCGCTGTGTCGATGGTGGGCAAAGCAGCCAGCTCCTCGTAGCGCAAAGGCCTGCGGCTAAGCTGCTCCAGCAGCTCGATTTGGCGCGGATACAGCAACGAGGCGCGCACACGCAGCTGACGCCGGTAATAAATAGGATGCTCAAAATAGCGTTGCGGCAGTTGCACCTCAAAGCTGTGTTTGGCAAAAATCCATGAGGCTTCTTGCAGCGTCCAAGCGGTAAATCCACTGAGCTCAATATCGTCCTCAAGATGGTGTGATTTCCAAATCGAGCCGTTCAAGTCGGTAGGGCCTGTGCCGTCCTTTATCCAAACCAGGTTTTCAGGAAAATTCACCACTGCCAACAGACCTACGGGGCGCACCAGTTGGTAAATTTGCCGTACATCCAGCTCAGAACGCCACGCCAGCATTTGCTGCGCAAACATAAACAATGTTCGCAGGGGGTGCAGCACCGTTTCAAAATACTGCAAAGCGTCCAACACACTTTGGTAGCTGGTCACGTCTACAGCATGCACCTTGTAGGGCGGCAGAAGATGCGGTGGCAAGGCATCTAGGTAGGCCACCGCAAAGGGTAAAGACAGTTCAGACAACGTGATACCCAAAGGGCCAGGATGGGCAGCATCAATGTAGACCCGCAGCATGTTGTGGGGGCCCTCTTGGCTGCGCGCAACATTAATCAATAACGCATCGGCTTCGACAACCTCTACCAACTGCCATGCACAGTGGTCTGCGGTTGTTTTAGCATAGCGGTTTTTGTTTTGGTGGGCCAGCACCATGGTTGCCAGCGCCATGCGCTGCATTGCTGAAAACCCAACCAATCCCAAATTTAACTTAGGATGCTCCATACCCTGGACTTACTTATTTATATGAACTATTTAACACCATTGATACGCATTAACAACATAAAGTTACCATATTCTTAATAACCCCCTTATAGAAATGGATGTAACAAAACCAGGCGTTTTTCAAACATTTCAACGTCTGTTTTTAGGCCAATTTAGAGATTCATCCACATCATCAGTTCAAACAGGTGCCCCAAACAGAAGCACCATGCGCTGCGCTTTAGAATGAACTCACATTACAAAGTACCCCAAGGGCCCCGCGCGTGAACAAAAATCTCTGGTTGATGGTCTTTGCACAAGGCTTGTTTCTGACCAATAACGTCGTCTTTATCGCCATCAACGGCTTGGTAGGCTTAGCGCTAGCGCCCTTGGGCTGGATGGCTACCTTGCCCGTCATGGGCTACGTGATGGGCGGCGCGCTTACCACCGGGCTGGCCGCGCGCATGCAGGGGCAGTGGGGGCGGCAACGCTCGTTTCAAACCGGTTTGCTAGTAGCGTTAGCCTCGGCATTGGTGTGCTTTTATGCAGCTATCACGCGCAATTTTTACCTGCTGTGCGCGGCCACCGTGGTGGCAGGCTACTACAACGCTAACGCCTCGCTGTACCGCTTTGCCGCCGCCGAGCTGGCCACCACAGGCGGCAAAGAAAAGGCGGTCTCGTGGGTGCTGGCGGGTGGTTTGATCGGTGCCATCATCGGGCCTAATCTGGCCTCGGCTACACGCAGCTTAATGGCAGTGCAGTTTGCCGCTGCTTACCTCGCGTTGGCAGTCGTGGCCTTGGTGGGCGTGGCTGTCATGACGTTTGTGCAGTTTCCACCTGTGGCTGCCAAAACCAGCACTGGCACGGGCCGTCCACTGGCAGTCATCATGCGCCAGCCGGTGTTTATCGTCTCGGCAGCAGCAGGGGCGCTGAGCTACGGCGTGATGAACCTGCTGATGGCCGCCACACCGATTGCCATGCAGCAATGCGGCCTACCGTTCAGCGATGCCGCCTTTGTACTGCAGTGGCATGTGATCGGCATGTTTGCACCAGGCTTTTTTACTGGGCACATCATCAAGCGTGTCGGCGCACTGCCGGTGATGGGTGTAGGCGTGCTGCTCAATCTGCTGTGCATTCTGATCGCCCTGTCGGGCGTTGAGCTGCATAAGTTTATAGGCGCGCTGTTTTTGCTAGGCTTGGGTTGGAATTTTCTGTTTACTGGGTCTACCACTTTAGCGCTACAGGCCTTTGCACCTGAAGAAAAAGATAAAGCCCAGGGCGCGCTGAACTTTTTTGTGTTTGCTACGCTGGCCTTGTCGTCTTTTGCCTCAGGCGCTTTGGTCACTACGCAGGGCTGGAAGCTACTGAACTACGGCAGTCTGTTGCCTGTAGCCGTCACTGCTGTGGCATTGTGGTGGCTTGCGCGGATCAACAGATCGGCGCACAATCGCCAGTGAATTTACCGCCTACTTTGGTAGTACAGTAATCTTGCACCGCGGGTGGTTAGCCCGTAGTGCGAATTTTATTATTACGTTAGGAGAACATCATGGGTTTACTAGATTCAGTCTTGGGCGCAGCATTAGGCGGTGGTCAACAACAAGGTGGTTTGGCTAGCATACTGGGCTCTATGCTCGGCGGTGGTCAGCAGGGCGGCAGCGACCAGCAGAGCGGCGGCGGTTTGAATTCGCAGCTTATCAACGCGGCCATTGGCATGCTGGGCAATGACGGTGGCCATGGTGGCTTGGGCGGTCTGGCAGCCAAATTTCAACAAGCTGGCTTGGGCGATGCCATGGGTTCATGGGTAGGCAGCGGTGACAACCATGCGGTGAGCGGTGACCAAATTACCAGCGCTTTAGGCAATGACACGATCAGCGATTTGGCCTCCAAACTGGGCATGAGCCAAGGCGACGCAGCAGGCCAATTGAGCCAAATTCTTCCCGGCCTCATCAATCATCTAACCCCCCACGGTCAAGCGCCTGAAGGTGGCTTGGGCAGTGGTGGTGATTTGATGGGTATGCTGGGTAAAATGCTACAAAAATAATAGCTGCTTGAGCAGGTTCTACGGCTTGAAAAGCCTATTTGATGCTCAAACTTTAGCTGTGTTGGGTGCTTTTGTAGGTCTTTGACGTTTTGGACACCGATGTCTATGTTTTAGAGCAGTTTTTTCTGCCGAGTTCGTTGTTCTATAGCTGTTCCTATTAATAATTGCATGTTGCAATCAACTCATCCAGCGACAGATGCGCCGCGTTGCGCCAAGCGCGTTTGAGGTTAGCCCAGCACTTCTCAATCGGGTTAAGGTCTGGACTGTAAGGCGACAAGAACATCAATGTGCAGCCAGCTTGCTCCACCAGTTGCTGCGTGCACCGTGATTGGTGAAAGGTGGCGTTATCCAGCACCAAGATAGAGCCCACCAGCAGATCTGGCAGCAGCATGTGCTCTAGCCATTGGTTGAACACTTCGGTATTGCAGGTACCTTCAAACAGCATCGGGGCAATCAGCCGCCTGTCTTGGTAGCCCCCAATCAAACTGGTGCGGGGGCGCAGATCGGCATTATGGGTACCCTTGACCCGCCGCCCAATGGCCGTCCGGGCCCAGAGTCTGCAGGTGCTGGGCGCAAAGCCGGTTTCATCCAGATACACAATGGGTCGCTGGGCCTGCTGGGCCTGGTAGTGACGCTTGATGAAGTGTTTGCGCCTAGCGTAACGCTTGGGCTCGAAGGCTTGGGCGTACAGCAGCGTTTTTTTTACGACTGATGCC
>JANLPQ010000073.1:0-16743 GCA_031367325.1 Polaromonas sp.
CACTCTGAAAACAGGCCTCAGAATACGCTTGGCGTGCCTTTAGCGCTTGCTCTGTGCCCGCCTTGGCACTTGGCGTGAACAGCTGTGCGGCTGTCCTCCGGCCTTCGGCCTCCCCCGTTATGCCGCTGCGCTGTTCACACCAAGCACCAAGGCTGCGTACTGGTTAAGTGCGAATACAGCGGTTGATCGCCACCATGTTCACAAGAGCTGGCAGGTGGTGTACTCAGCGCAGCGGCATAAAGGGGGAGTCGGCGGCCCAAGGCCGCCACGGAGGACAGCCGCGAAGCTGAGTACGCCGCCTGCCAGCTCCTGTACAAAAACAAGCATATCTATCTTCCGCGCTCCTGAAGTAGCACCGCCTGCCAGCCCCCGTACAAAAACAAGAACATCAATCTTCCGCGTTCGTGAACTAGCACCACCTACCAGCGCACGTTACAGGCACAGCGCAACGGATTCAGCCTCTGTGTGAATGCGTAGATTCACGCCTCTGCTTTAGGATCGCGACCCATCAGCAGTGCTACGGCTTGCTCAGGGGCTAATTGACCGTCCAGCAGCGCTACTACGCACCGCGCTATCGGCATGTCTACCCCCAGGCTGGCGGCGCGTTGCACTACCGCACGAGCGCACAGCACGCCCTCGGCAACGTGGCCCAAGCTGGCGGTGGCTTGTGCCAGTGACTGGCCTTGCGCCAGCAGCAGGCCTACTTTGCGGTTACGGCTTAAATCGCCAGTAGCGGTAAGTACCAAATCGCCCAAGCCAGACAGCCCCATAAAGGTCTCATGTTTGGCACCCAGCGCTACGCCTAGGCGCGTCATCTCGGCCAAGCCTCGGGTGATCAAGGCGGCACGGGCGTTCAGGCCCAGGTGCAAGCCATCGCACAGGCCGGTGGCAATGGCCAGCACGTTTTTAACCGCACCGCCTACTTCCACGCCGACGATATCGTCGCCCGCATACACGCGCAGGCTGGGCGAGTGGAAGGCCTCCACCAGTGCGTCGCGCACCACGGCGTGCGGGCTGGCGGCTACCAGCGCGGTAGGCTGGACGTGCGCTACTTCTTGCGCAAAGCTGGGGCCGCTGAGCACACCCGCTATTAAATTCGGAGCTGTTTGAGCAGATATTTCGTGCGCTAGCAGGCCATTTTTCTCAAATCCTTTACACAGCCATGCCACCGGCTGGCGCACATGGGCTAGGTGCGTCAACGTATCGCGCAAGCCTGCCAGCGGCGTGGCGATGATGACCAGGTCGTGCTGCGCGGCCATGCGGGACAGGCTGTCCACGGCACCGGCGTACACGTTGACATTGGCAGGTAGCACAGCCCCGGGCAGGTAGCGGGTGTTGACGCGGCTGGTTTGCAGCGCAGCGGCCTGCGCAGTGTCGCGCGCCCATAACGTTACAGCGTGGCGTGGGGCGGCGCTAATCGCCAAGGCTGTACCCCAAGCACCAGCGCCTAATACTATTATTTTCATAGCTGCTTGAGCAGGTAATACGGCCTAGAAGCACTAAAACACATCATAAATAACTTATGTAGTGAAGTATTTACAAGCGCTATGCCGTGGCGCTGCATGAACCACTGCAGGCCGGTGTAAGAGTATGTGCGCAAACATACCCATAAGTTAGTTTGCGATGCCGCACACGCTTTACTGCGTGACGATGGTGTTGCCTTGCTCAGCGGTCAGTGCAGTGGCAGCCTGCGCTTGCTGCTGCTCGTACATGGCCTGAAAGTTAATCTCGGTCAGGTGCACTGGAGGAAAGCCCGCACGGGTAATGATGTCGGCCACGCTGGCGCGCAAGTACGGGTAGACGATTTGCGGGCAAGCGATGCCCATGATGGGGCCCATTTGGTCGTCGGCAATGTTGCGCACTTCAAAAATACCGGCTTGCTTGGCCTCGACCAAAAACACGGTTTTATCTTTGATCTTGGTCGTCACGGTGGCGGTGACGCACACTTCAAACACACCATCAGCCACTTGGCCTGCCTCTACGCCCAGTTGAATGTCCACCGCAGGCTGCTCTTGCTCTAGCAAAATCGCGGGCGAATTGGGCTGCTCTAACGACATGTCTTTGAGGTAGACGCGCTGAATTTGAAAAATCGGGTCAGTGTTGATTGCTGGGGTATCGGCCATGGTGGTAATTGCGGTTTAAGTGGGTGGTAAAAGAAAGCCCGCTGTTTGCGGGCATCGCATGATTATGTCAGGGAAAGGCCGGGGGCGGACTGCCGGACGCGAAGGGCGCTAAGGTTGCGCGAAGGACGCGAAAGAAGACATAAAAAACATTCCAGAAAATTACAAATAAATAGAGCTCATACCATTCATTTTGGTTTTCTTTTTAGCGTTCTTCGCGCAATTTTCGCGCCCTTCGCGTCCGGCAGTCCGCTTTCGGTTTTAGGCTTTGAATTTAAAAACTAACCCTGCAGCAAAGGCACCAGCCCACCCTTGCCATCCAGCGCCACCAAGTCGTCATGCCCACCCACGTGGGTGGTGCCAATGTAGATTTGCGGTACGGTGCGGCGGCCGGTGGTGTCCATCATGGTTTTCAGGGCGGCGGGGTCGGTGTCGATGCGAATTTCTTCAATGTGTTCCACACCTTTGCTTTTGAGCAATTGTTTGGCGCGAACGCAGTAGGGGCACACGGCAGTGGTGTACATCTTGACAGCTTGCATGGGTAGTTCCAGTAATGACAAAAATATGTTTAACAGATGAATGCGTTTTAGGCTTTTTCAACCGGCAGGTTGGCCTCTTTCCACGCTTTCAGGCCACCGGCCAGCACTTGAGTGTTGGCGTAGCCCAATTTCTTGGCAGCGGCGGCGGCCCGGTTGGCACGCGCACCTGTGCTGCATACCAAAATCAAAGGCAGTGCTTTATTTTTAACCGCGTTTTCCAGCTTGGCGTCAATGTCGTTGACGGGCACGTTTTTGGCACCGCCAATGTGGCCTGCGGCAAATTCTTCGGTCTCGCTTACATCAATCACCACCGCTTTTTCACGGTTGATCAGCTGCACTGCGGCGCTGGTCGACAGTGCGCCACCACCCATCACATTGCCTTTAATAGTGGGCCACAGCAGCATAGCGCCCGAGCCAATCGCCACCAAAAACAGCAGATAGTTGTCTACAATAAATTTCATTCGAATTTCCAAAAAAACAGCCTGCGCAAGCCACGATCAGCCAGCTGCAAAGCCCTCTATTCTAAAATGGATGGCTTGCAGACGCTTTTAGCCCTTTCAGGCCACCCCAGGCATTTAACGTAAATCTTCAAAAACCATGTACAAACTCGTTCTTATCCGCCACGGCGAATCGTCCTGGAACCTAGAAAACCGCTTTACCGGTTGGACTGATGTTGACTTGACCCCTACTGGTGTTGACCAGGCCAAGAACGCGGGCAAGTTGCTCAAAGCCGAGGGCTATGAGTTTGATGTGGCTTATACCAGCGTACTCAAGCGTGCCACCCGCACGCTGTGGCACGCACTAGACGAGATGGACCGTACGTGGCTGCCCGTAGTGCACAGCTGGCGCTTAAACGAGCGCCATTATGGTGCGCTGCAAGGCCTGAACAAAGCCGACACCGCCCAAAAGTACGGTGACGCGCAGGTGCTGGTATGGCGCCGCAGCTACGACACGCCGCCGCCTGCGCTAGAGGCCAGCGACCCGCGCAGCGAGCGTGCCGATGTGCGCTATGCCAGGCTAAAACCCGAACAAATCCCGCTGACCGAGTGCCTGAAAGACACGGTAGAGCGCGTACTGCCGTTTTGGAACGAGGCCATGGCCCCAGCCATCAAAGCAGGCAAACGCATTGTGGTGGCCGCACACGGCAACTCGATCCGCGCGCTAATTAAATACCTGGACAACATTGGCGACGACGACATCGTGGGCGTGAACGTACCCAACGGGATACCGCTGGTGTACGAGCTGGATGCTGATTTAAAACCCATTCGCCACTACTATTTGGGCGATGCGGAGGCTGCGGCCAAAGCGGCAGCAGCGGTAGCCAGCCAAGGCAAGGCGTAACAACTGTGCCAAAAGGCACAGTGACCGGGTGGGTTACCGGGAACCAGTGGGGTTTTGCAGGCTCCAAGGTGTATATTGGAGGCATATGATGGGTAGCTATATGAACACAAAATTCAAGATCGCAGGCTGGATTACCATGGGTGCCGTTGCAGGCGCGTTGACCACTATCTCGGTGCAGTCAGTCGCGCAGCGCGCCATGGCCCCGCTGCCGCTGGAAGAGTTGCAGCAACTGGCAGCTGTATTTGGTTTGATCAAAACCGACTACGTAGAACCTGTAGACGAGAAAAAACTGATTGGCGAAGCCATTAGCGGCATGGTGTCTAGCCTAGACCCACACAGCCAATATTTTGATAAAAAATCTTTCAAGGAATTTCGCGAAGGCACCACAGGCCGTTTTGTCGGTGTGGGCATCGAAATAGCGCAAGAAGATGGCTTGATCAAAGTTGTCTCGCCGATTGAAGGTTCCCCCGCTTTTCGCGCAGGCCTCAAACCCAATGATCTGATCACCAAGATTGACGACACCCCCGTCAAAGGCCTGCCGGTCAACGATGCCGTCAAGCGCATGCGCGGCGAGCCCAACACCAAAGTGATTCTCACCATTCTGCGCCGCGAAGAAAACAACCGCGTGTTTCCCGTCACCATCACGCGCGAAGAAATTCGCACCCAGTCGGTACGCAGCAAAGTAGTCGAGCCCGGCTACGCTTGGCTGCGCGTCAGCCAGTTTCAAGACCGCACGGTAGATGACTTTGTGCGCAAGCTCGAAGAAATCTACAAATCTGATCCCCAGCTCAAAGGCTTGGTGCTCGATTTGCGCAACGACCCGGGTGGCTTGCTAGATGCTGCCGTGGCCATATCAGCTGCCTTTTTGCCCGAGAACGTGGCCGTGGTGTCTACCAACGGCCAGCTAGCCGAGAGCAAATTTGTCTACAAGGCATCGCCCGAGTTTTACCGCCGCAGTGGCGATGACGTGATCAAACGGCTGAACACCAGCACCAAAGGCATTTTTAAAACCGTACCACTGGTGGTACTGGTTAACGAAGGCTCGGCCTCGGCCAGCGAGATTGTGGCGGGCGCCCTGCAAGACTACAAGCGCGGCACCATCATGGGCAGCCAAACCTTTGGCAAAGGCAGCGTACAAGTGGTGCGCGCCTTGGGACCTGATACCGGCATCAAACTGACCACCTCGCGCTATTACACGCCCAATGGCAACTCGATCCAAGCCAAGGGCATCATCCCCGACGTGATGGTTGACGAGAGCGCTGAGGGCAATTTGTTTGCTGCGCTGCGCACCCGCGAGGCCGATTTGACCAAGCACCTGAACACTGGCAAAGGCGATGCTAAAAAAGAAGAAGCTGCAGAAATTACACGCCAAAAAGAGATTGAAAAATCTCGCGAAGAAGCCCGCAAACGCCTAGAAGAGTACAACAAAAAGCCCGAAGCAGAACGCCGCTCGCCTGAGTTTGGCAGCGACAAAGACTTCCAGCTGATACAAGCCTTAAACCAGCTCAAAGGCCGCACCGTGATGGTGAGCAAGGTGATGGCTGAGCGCAAGGAAGAAAAGAAAGAGCAGTGATCGCAGCGCAACTATGGCCTAAAGCTGACCGCTGGCCGTTGAATGATGACTGATGATCAACTGTTGCGCTATTCGCGGCACATTTTGCTCAACGACATTGGCGTAGAGGGCCAAGAAAAACTACTCGCATCACACGCACTGGTCGTAGGCGCAGGCGGCCTGGGCTCTCCGGTAGCGCTGTATCTAGGTAGCGCTGGTGTAGGGCGCATCACTATCGTGGACAACGACGTGGTAGACGCCACCAACCTGCAACGCCAAATCGCCCACAGCTTAGACAAAGTGGGCATGAACAAAGCAGTTAGCGCCCGCCAAAGCATTGCCGCTATTAACCCCGACGTACAAGTAACGTGTGTTACCCAGCGCGCAGATGCTGCGCTGTTGGCGCAACTGGTAGCTACTGCCGACGTAGTGGTAGATTGCTGCGATAACTTTGCTACGCGCCACGCGATTAACGCAGCCTGCGTACAGCACCGCAAGCCTTTGGTCAGTGGCGCTGCTATTCGGTTTGACGGCCAGCTTGCGGTGTACGACAGCCGTGACGCTACATCGCCCTGCTACGCCTGCGTGTTCCCGCCCGACAGCACATTGGAAGAAACCCGCTGCGCCACGATGGGCGTATTTGCACCGCTGGTCGGTATTATCGGCAGCATGCAAGCTGCCGAGGCTTTGAAAATGCTCAGTGGTGCAGGGGATGTGATGCTGGGGCGGCTGCAGATGCTGGATGGCCGAAGTATGCAATTTAACGAAGTGCGTTTGCCGCGCAACCCTGTTTGTCCGGTGTGTTCTGGGATTGGTTGAATGCATAGGCTTCGCGGTCACGCAGCACCGCACGGCATGCCCATGCCCATGCCCATGCCCATGCCCAACGTACCTAGCGGCCCTTTATTGTTTGTCATAGGCACACCGAACGTTGCTGCGCTCCGCTGGCGTGGTCACTGGGAGATGGGTGGTCGTCTTAGGTTTCGATCTCAAGTACTGATCTAATTTACGGCGATCACAGTCGCGCAAAACCCCAGCCTGCTACAAGCGCCCGGCTGTGGCGTAGCCCTGTCGCCACCGATTCGAGCCCCGGGCTCGAGGAACGCAAATGCAGGGGATAAGAAATTTAGATGTTTGAGCGCAAAGCGCGAGGCTCGTTATTTCCCCCGGAATGCGTACCGCAGATGCTTGCCGAAGGCCCGGGGTTCGGGTGGCGATAGGGCTGCGCTACAGCCGGGCGCGTTGTAGTACAGCGACCTAATCAACGCGAACACCAAGATACGCTAAAAAGCACTTCAAACGGCATTTTTTACAACGAAATAGCCCACTAACCCTAGTAAATCCTGTTCAAGCAGCTACGTAATCAATAGCAAATACACTGTAAACAATATCCTGCATTGGGATACCTTAAGGTGTTGTTTCTAACAAAGCGCCTTTGAACAGCACTGGCCCCGTAGGCCCAATTGCACTGGCTACGCCGCCTTTGGGTTCTAGGCTGATGGCTAGCAATGGGATGGTAATCACTTGCTCGGCTGGCGCGGCAATACGTATAACCTTGTCTGCACCCAAAACACCCAAAGACTGTGGTTTACCGCTGGCAGGCAGTGCCCACAGTTGCAGCGATTTATCGGCATCTTCTTGGTAAGCACCTACGCGCTTTAAGGTCAGGCTATTTTTAGCCGGGTTAAAGGTGACCAGCATTGACGCTGTGGATTTGTCGTCCGACAACACCGCCACGTACTGCAACTGCTGGTTATTTTTAATTTGCTCAGCCAGTTTGCCATTGGCCTGCGCCAGCTGGTCTTCAAAACCACGGCCTGTTTGCAGGCCCACCACCACCGCTGCCACGGTGGCTACAGCACCCGCCATAGCGCCCACACGCCACCAGCCCAAAGCTTTGCGCACTTTGTCTAGCGTGGTTTGCAACAAGCTTTCGTGGTTTTGCGTGTTGCGCGACTGGCGTTGCAATGCAAACTCTTGGGCCAGCGCATTTTCAATACGCTTCCATACATTGGGGCTAGGTGCGATCGGCGGAGCCAGCTCAGTCATGGCGCACATGCGCTCTTGCCATAGCAGCATGCTGGTGCGCACGGTCGCGCTTTGGCGCGCATAGCTTTCCATGCGGCGGCGCGCAGGCCCGCGCAGGGTGCCTAGCGCGTAGCTGGCAGCCAAGCGGTCTAATAATTCGGGGTGTTGTCCAATGTTCATAACTTTTTAAGCAAATTTGCCCATGCAGTTGCGCAGTTGTTCCAGGCTACGGCGAATCCAGGTTTTCACCGTACCCAAAGGTAATTTCAGTTGCGTGGCTAATTCGCCATGGCTTAGGTCACGAAAATAAGCCATCGTCAGCACCTCGCGTGGTTTGGCTTCTATCTTGCGCAGGCATTCGTGTAGTGCCCAGGCTTGCTCGCTGGCAATGCTGGTGTCTAGCGCGCTGGCCTCGTCGCTGCCAAAGTGGCTTAGTAATTGCTCGTCCATCTCGGGCCCGCCCAAGGCACGCTCTGCTTTACGTTTGCGCAAAAAATCCAGCGCCCGGCTGCGTACCACTACGCCCATCCACGCCATCGGTGGGCTTAGGCTGGCGCGGTAGTCAGATGCTATACGCCAAATATTAAGATAAGCGTCTTGCAGCACGTCCTCGGCATGCTCTTTATTGCCCACTACCCGTATCGCCACAGCATACAGCTTAGAGCTGGTGGCGTCATACAGCTGGCGCAGGGCTGGGGCGTCGCGCAGGGCTACGCGGTCAATCAGTGCGATCAATTGCACATCCAACATGGGATCGTTCATAAGGCGGGATAACTCCGTGAAACATGACCGCAATAGTAACTATACGTTGCCAAGCCGTTTTTGGATTCACCTCTAGGTTAACCGTTGTACCGCCCAATAGCTAGCCAGACCTAACAGCGCCCAAGAACCGCCACGCACCACCACTGGTTCATAGTAACGCCAGCGCACTAGCACCAGATGCACACAGCACCACAGCGCCACACCCACCAGTTGCCCCGCTTCTACGCCCAAGTTAAAACCTGCCAAAGCCCAAGGCAGCAAGCTGTCGCTAATATTGGCCTCGCGCATGATGTTGGAAAACCCCAAGCCGTGGATTAAACCAAAGCCCAGTGCCAAGGCATCGCTGCGCGCCCAGCGCTGCGGGTATAAATTAAGCAAGGCAGACAAACCAATCGTCACCGCAATAGCAGGCTCTACCCAAGAGGGTGACGCAATCCAGCCCAACGTGGCCAATACCAAAGTAATAGAGTGGCCGATGGTAAACCCAGTGACCGTGCGCAGCAGAATCCATAATCCTGGCCTCTTATCGCAGGGCAGCGCTAGGTTGCCCAATGCCGATGTACTTGGCACCTGCTGCTTGCGGTACGGCACGATAGGCAGCAGCAGCGCCAGTAAAAAAGCTAGGTGGTCGTAGCCCGTGGCCAAGTGGTGCACGCCTTCAGGAAAAAATTGCACCAACGCCGACCAACCACTTTGCGTCATGGCAAGCTTAGAGTCAGCACTGGTCGACAAAGTCACACTGGGTTTGTTATTGGGCGACGCCACGGCAGCTACAGGCTTGCCATGCAGCAAACCCGCCACGATCAAACGGTGCGTGGCATCAATGTTCTGCATCAACCTGTAATTGACAGCGAGCGCGCCTTGGCTGCACACTGCGGCAGCACCTAGGCGCACGTACACGCCGTCGCTGCGCTGCTCTAATGCTTCAAACGCCCATGGCAAGGCCAATGCTTTAGATGCGCAAGTCAATTGCATACCTTTTGTAACCCAGTTTTGAATAGCGGGTAAATTTTGGCGGACTTCTGCCCACTCTAATTCGCGGTTGTTATCGCCATCTAGTGTGTCGATAGCGGCGTCTAAGTCGCGCAAGGCCAGCGACAATTTGAACGTGACAGACTCCGCAGCACTGCTGTTGTCTAGTAGCAAATACGCATCGCTGGCTTTGTGTGCGTAGGCAGGGGCAAACAAACCCAGCGCTAAAGCAGCGGCGGCACACCAGGTGCGCACATAATGTTTTAATGAGGATTGCATTGGCAAGACCGATTTATTTTTTAGCAAGCCGCGCATCGCGCAAACCTATAGCCGCAATGTCCTGCTGCAGCTTATCTGTTGTTGCCGTTTGTCCAGCTAGCTGCGCGCTTTGCAATGCCAACCACCAGTCAAAAGGCTCTTTTTGCAGCGTAAGGTTAAGCTGCGCAGAGGCCAGTGCGCGCGGACCATCGGCGTCTAGCCACAAATGCATTAGCGCGCGCTCACGCGCATGGGCTGCAGGGTTATCGCCGCGCTGGTCTAGGGCTTCTATGCGCTGGAGCAGCTGGTTGGCCAGCTCTTGCCAAACGGTGTTGCCCAGTAACTTTGCAGCATAGGCACGGCGCAGCAAAACGGCGTCACTATCAGGCAGCGGTGTTAATAATGGTAGTGCTTGCGCAGCACGGGCTGTGCGCAGCAGCAGATCGGCAGCGCCCAATGCTGTGTAGGTGTCTTTGTCTAGTGCCAAGCTAGATTGGTAGGTGGCCAGTGCGGCGGCATCGCGCCCGGCGCGCTCTTCGTTTTCAGCGGCTAATGACAACAGCCATGCTTGTGTAATGCTGTCTTTAGTTTGTTTGCGCAGCGCATCAAACCCTTTTGCCGCTGCGTCATGCTGGCCTTGTAAAGAATTAGTCTCTAGCATGCAAGCTGCGGCATACAGCGCGGCACCTGCACGCTCTACAGCGGCACACGCGGTCGATGCAGCACTGTAGCGGCCCGCTACACGCTCTAGCGTGGCCATCGTTAGCCAGCCTTGCGCATGCAATGGCTCGCGCTGCAAGGCGGATTGCAACACGCGGTGGGCTGCAGCAAACTCGTGACGGCTTTGGTGCACGGTCGCTTGCAGTACCGCCAGTTCTGCCGGTGCATCGGGCTGGTCCCACCAGCGATGTAATGTAGCTTGGGCGCGGCCCAGGTAGCGCACGTCTGCTGTTTGGCGCGCCAGCGTAATGGCTTGGCGTGCAGCCAGTGCTGCGGCCTCGGGTGTGCTGGCAGAGGTACGCACGCGCGGGCCTAATTTTTCTATTATTTGGTTGTCGCTAGTGGGTGTAATGTCACGGTTAGCAGCGCAGGCTAAGCCAGCTGAACACAACGCTAGCAACAGACAGCCCGTAGTGCGGTAGGTAGTGGTGAGAAAAATCATTGATTGCTTTCAAACTGAAAATGGGTTGGTGCACCGTCATGCACCAACCCATGGGCCTTACACAGTGCGTCTACACGCTAGGTTCGGGCTCTTCGATGTCGGTGGTAGCCAGCACAGCATCACCCAACACCAAAGGTTCCTGGGCGTCAGCTGATGACTCCACCACCGTTTTGACAAAGGTGAACGCACCTGCTGCGCTGGTGATGGCTGACGTAGGCACATCGGTGCCAGACACTTTAGGGTCTACCTCGGCTATCGGCCCACCTGCCCCGGGTAACGACCCGCCGTCGCCACAGGCAGCAAGGTAAAACGTCATGGCTAGCAGGCTCGCGATCACACGTCCGTTTAAGAATAGTTTCATGAAAAATTCTCCTTAAAGTTTTGCTTACTGCGAACCAGCATTAGGCGTGTTGAGGTAGGGGAAGCTGGCCAAGAAAGGCACTACAGCTTGGTCTACGCCATCATGCACTTTGGCAGAGTCAGCACCTAATGGCACGCTAGCAGGCTTGCACTGCGACGTGACACCAGACAGGGCTGGCACAGGAATGCCGTTCAGACCCAAAGCGTTGTTATCGCCGTTGATCACACACAAGCCACCCAACATCGCCACCAAGGCAATGTCCACGACGTCGTCTTTAGGACGGCGACCGTTGGGGAAACCGGCCAAGTCTTTCGCGTTAGCAATATTAGCCGCGCCACCTACACGCAGCAGTTCGCCCGCCACGCCCAACCGGTTTTGGTCAGGGAACTGCACGGGGGTGATAGCGGTGTTCAAGCGCAGCATTTCCGACGGCGCCACATTAGCAGGCTTGTTCAGGCCGGTGATACCGGTTAAGAAGACGGTAGCCAAGTCGGTGCGGGGGAAGTTGGTTGGCGCTAAACCAGCCGCATTATTAGTCAGCACTAAACCTAGCAAGGCAGGCAAGGTGGGGTGTGTCACATAGTCAAGAAACTGGCCATCGTTTTTAGGCTTTGATGCGTTGAACTTGTCTTTGTCTTTCAAACCAATCACCACCTCGTTCACTAAGGGCTGGCCCAGGCGTGATACTTGGGTCCAAGCACCGCCTACTTTTTCAGAGGTTTGGTAACCAGAGGCAGGGTTGCCCGACAACAAACGACCTTGGCGCAAGCTGGCAGTAGTCCAGCCGCCAATGACGGTTTCAGCACCTGCAGTTAAACAGTCTTTGTGCACTTCAATCGCCATCGAGGTGACGTTAGAGTCTTGAATAGAGTTGGCTTGAAAAGCACCAATCAGCGCAGGGTTGGTCACTTGCGCGGCTGTCGCGTTGACCAAGTCAAAAATTGGACCCAGGTTAGCAGCAAAGCCTTCTTGGCGCTGGCCTACAAACACGCGGCCTGTATTTTTACCTGCTGGGCAGCCTGGAATGGTCACATTGTGGATGTGCTTGTCGGCATAGGTTGCATAGGCTGTAGCGTTGCCCAACGTCTTCACACCGATGTAATCCACAGGCTTTTCAAACGTAGCGCTGCCACTGGTTTTAGTCACGGGCTGTGACGACCCTTTGCGGCGGTCACCCCGCACGATATTGACGTTGTAGGTTTCGCTCAGGTTCAAACTGGTATCACTTACGTTAGCTACGGCACCGGCTTGGATCAGCGGAATAGCCACTGTCTTTTGCGCACCTGCTGGGCCGATGGGCAAAGCGACGTTGTTGAGCTTATTGTTAAAACGAAACTGGAACGTGATGTCTTCGTTGGCATCGCCATTGTTGTCGACATGAATTTCATACAACGCGTTGGAGTCTAGCGAGAAATAGTTGGGGCCGCCGTACGGAGCCTGCAGGGGAATGTAGTTGGCGATCAGCGTCACGTAATCGCTGCGCCCACCCGCGCCTGCAGGTGATACGCCCTCGTAGCTGCGGAACATATAAAAATCTGTGCCGTCTACTTTGGGGCTGGTGGTGATGAAGGGTGCCTCGCGGTGGCTAGAGGCCATGGACAGGCCTGCAGCACAAGCAGCCGCTGCTGCCAGTACGCCTAAGCTGAATTTCTTGATGTGCATGATTGCTCCTATTGAAATGAAGTTGTTTTGGCGTTGTGCCGCTTGTAGATACGCTGGAATCATTTTTTTAGATTCAAAAAAAAACCCGCTGGACTTGTAAAAGTGCCAGCGGGTCAAGAGGGACCACTACGTCACAAAAATATTGAGCAGCCTTATTTCAAGGTCGCGAGGTACGCCACTACGTTGGCACGGTCTTGCGCGCAGGTATTTCTAGTACGCACGAGGTTTGATTTTTAGATTCGTACAGATTTGGTTTATTTTTTTCGCTTCGTTTGAATCCAAAGCATGGGCAGTGCCGTAAACAAAATATTACCAACTAAATTATTCAACGACCATGCGCCTTCACCACTACTTATGTGCCACTGCTAGCGTGCTAGCCTTCGGCTTGGCCCATGCCGACACAGGCAAACTGCTGCTCACAGGCGGCGTCAGCTCTGTCGACGGCGCGGCAGGCGGCGGGCTGACACCTTGGGCTGTGATTGGCAGCAACGCCAGCGAAACCGAAATCGGCGTAAGCAGCCACATAACCCGCGTTAACCTGCGCGATTACGGCCTGACCACTTACGGCGCTGCTGTGGGGTTGTACGACCGGGCAGAAGTCTCCGTAGCCCGGCAAGATTTTTCTACCGGCGTCACCGGCACCTCGCTGGGCCTGCCCGGCTTGCACTTGCGCCAGACCATACTGGGTGCCAAGGTCAAGCTAGCAGGTGATGCCGTGCTGGACAGCGACAGCCTGATGCCGCAAATAGCAGCGGGTGTAGAGTTCAAAAGCTTAGACTCGAGCGGGCTTGGCCCGACGCTGGACGCCTTGGGCGCGAAAAAATCAGGCGTTGATGTGTACGTTAGCGCGACCAAACTGTTTTTAGCCCAAGGTCTTTTGGTCAACGGCACACTGCGCGCTACCAAGGCCAACCAAAACGGTTTACTTGGTTTTGGTGCGACTTTGGGCGGTGCCAATAACAGCTACCGCCTGCAACCCGAAATATCGGTGGCACTGCTGCTGCGCAAAAACTTGGCCGTGGGGGTGGAATACCGCAAGATGACCAACAACTTGCAAGTTGCCGGGCAAGCCGCCGGGCTGGGCGATGCGCTGCGTGCGCAAGACTGGAAAGATATTTTCATTGCGTGGTCACCCAGCAAAAACTTATCGCTAACGCTGGCGTATGTAGACCTTGGCACCATCGTGCCGGGTTTTACCAACCAACGCCGTCAAACAGGCACCTATCTATCTGCCCAAGTAGCTTTTTAAACGCCACTACAACTTCTTTAAAACACCACTATGAAAAAATTAATCACCACCGCCGCCTTGCTGCTAGCCTGCACCGCGGCCAGCTTGGCACAAACTAACGATGCGCTGTACCAAGCTTTGGGCCAAAAACCCGGTTTGGTCGCCATCATGGACGACTTTATGCTGCGCCTGCTGGCTGACGCCCGTATGCAACCGTTTTTTAAAGACACCAACCAAGCTAACTTTAAAGCGCAGTTGGTGGACCAGCTATGCCAAGTAGCGGGCGGGCCGTGCCAGCACAAAGGTGCAGACATGAAAACAGCGCACAACAACTTTGACATTAACAAAACACATTTCAACGCGTTGGTAGAAGTACTGCAACTGAGCATGGACGCGCGTGGCGTGCCGTTTGGCGTGCAAAACCAATTGCTGGCCAGGCTAGCACCGATGAACCGCGACATTATTACGGTGAAATAGATGAAACTGCACTACAAAACCATATCTTTAATTGCTCTGCTGCTGTGCGCTGCAGGCACATCTCAGGCGGGCAGCCTGACTGTGACGGTGCTGGACCGTGAAGGCAAACCTACCCAAGACGCCGTGGTGGTGCTGGTACCCGAGGCCAAAGGCACTGCCAAGATGTCTCTGCCCACTACGGCAACAATCGCGCAGGAAAAAATGCAATTCATCCCGGCTGTGAGCATCGTGCCCGTAGGTGCCAAGGTCAAATTTGTTAACAACGACCCTTGGGACCACCATGTGCGCTCTAGCGCAGCGGGCGCGGCCAGTTTTAACGCAGCCAGTGCAGCAGGTACGGCTGCCAAAGGCATTGACCTGCGCCTAGAAGGCAAACCCGATGGCAAGCCTGCCAAGTCCGCCGAGATCACCATGGACAAAGCAGGCCCGCAAAGCGCCACGCTGCTAGGCTGCTACTTGCACGGCTCTATGCGCGGGCATGTGTATGTGACCGATTCAGCTTGGACGATGAAAACTAACGCCGACGGCGTAGCAGTGTTTGACGACGTGCCGGACGGCAAAGTTAGCATCAAAGTGTGGCAAGCCGACCAGCTGATTGACCTGCCTGTGCAAACCACCACTGTCAGCGCCGCGCCCACCAAAGCCAATGTGCAACTGCAAGTGGTGGTGCGCAAAAAACGCGTGCTGTAACTCAACTCTAGTACCCCTCTCACACCGAGACGTACCTAATACAAGCCCACCAGATAAAGCTAAATTGCTATTAATTAAATAGCTTCTTGAGCAGGATCTACGGCCTAGAACGTATAAAACACTCTTAAAAACACTCAAAATATGCTACGCTAGCGGCATGCTTTTGCGCCGCATTGCCCACCTGGATATGGATGCTTTTTATGCATCGGTAGAGCTGCTGCGCTACCCACAGCTTAAGGGCTTGCCTGTAGTGATTGGCGGTGGGCGCAGCCGCTTAGACGATGCGCTGCGCGACCGCTATGCCGATACGCCGCTGGCAGACATTCCCGTAGACGTGTTTCCCACGCTGGCCAGCTACACCGGGCGCGGTGTGATCACCACGGCCACGTATGCAGCACGCAAGTTTGGTGTCGGCTCGGCTATGGGCACCATGAAGGCTGCCAAGCTGTGCCCGCAGGCCATATTGTTGCCAGTAGACTTTGACCAGTACCGAAAATTCTCGCGCCAGTTTAAAAGCATCATTACCGAAGTGGCGCCGCTGATGGAAGACCGCGGCGTCGACGAGGTGTACATCGACTTCACCGACATACCTGGCGGCCAGCGCGAGGGCGGGCGTGCACTGGCGCGCTTGCTACAAAAAACTATTTTTTCGGCTACGGGCCTGACCTGCTCTATCGGTGTAGCGCCGAATAAACTACTGGCCAAAATGGCCAGCGAGTTCAATAAACCCAACGGCATTTCCATCGTCTACGAAGAAGATGTGGAAAGCAAAATTTGGCCATTGAACGTACGCAAAATCAACGGCATAGGCCCCAAAGCTGAGGCCAAGCTGATGGCGCGCGGCATCCACACCATAGGCGACTTGGCTGCGCAACTCGCGCACGAGCTGGTAGAGAATTTTGGCAAAAGCTACGGCGCATGGCTGCATGATGCCGCCTGGGGCCGCGACGACCGCCCGGTAGTAACCGAGAGCGAGCCCGTCAGCATGAGCCGCGAAACCACCTTTGACAACGACCTGCACGCCGTGCACGACAAAGCCGCGTTGTCGGTGATATTTACCCACCTGTGCGACAGCGTAGCCGCTGACTTAAAGCGCAAAGGCTACGTGGGCAAAACCATTGGCATCAAGCTGCGCTACGGCAATTTTAAAATCGTCACGCGCGACATCAGCCTGCCTGCAGGCACCGATGACGCAGCGCTGATTCGCCGTACTGCCGGCCTGGCACTTAAACGCGCTGACTTGCGATTGCGCTTTAGGCTGTTGGGTGTGAGGGTAGGTAATTTAGTGGCTAAATCAGCCATAGAGGCCGTAGATACTGCTCAACCAGCTATGCAATCCGTAGCGGATCAAGCAGCGTTGTACCCTGAGCTTTTTTAACTGCGCGCTGGCGAACGCGATCATGAAGATTGCTACTTTTGTACGGGAGTTAGCCGACGACGTACTCAGCTGCGCGGCTGTCATCGGGGACTTCTTTCTTCGTTATGTACGGGAGCTGGCCGACGGCGTACTCAGCTGCGCGGCTGTCCTCCGTGGCGGCCTAGGGCCGCCTACTCCCCCTTTATGCCGCTGCGCTGAGTACACCGCCTGCCA
>JANLPQ010000078.1:0-15263 GCA_031367325.1 Polaromonas sp.
CATCCAAGCCCACGAAGCTAAGCAAACCAAGCAACCGACTGATGGTCAAGCGCAGCAGCAAACCACCTGCAGGGGTGGCTGTGAGCGCGGTGCGTTTGCCTACCACGACGGGCAAACTGAGTACAGGCGCTTGAGATGGCGTACGCAATTAGCCGCCTACTAGTTCACCCAACTTGATCAAGCGCATACGGGCTTATCTGAAAATGAAAATCAATGCAGCACAAAGTAACGTCACCACAGCTTTTGTCGGCATGGATTTATGCACGGGCTGTTAAGCTGCTAAGCGCAGCCAAGAGCGCGCAGGTGATAGGCCTGCAATGTGTATTATTGGTGTTCGTACCTATCGCGGCTTTAGCGCAAACAGCCAGTGCGAGTCCGCGCACCGCCGCGGCCACGGGGCCTTTTTTGCGCATTGACCCGGGTGCACATACCGCTATCGTGCGCGCAGCAGCCTTTGATGCAGCTAAAGAGCGTGTTTATACCGCTGCAGATGACAAAACCATCCGCGTTTGGCAGTTACCGCAAGGCAAACTCGTTAGCACTCTGCGTGTGCCTATTTTGGACGGAGCAGAAGGACAGTTGTATGCGCTGAGTTTGTCACCTGACGGCCGGTGGCTAGCTGTGGGCGGCTGGACGGGCTGGGACTGGGAAAAGCGCGCCAGTATTTACATTTTTGATACACAAACCGAACAGATGGTTCAAAGGTTGGCAGTGGCCACATGGACGATTACCAGTTTGCGGTTTTCGCCTGATGGGCAATACATTGCAGTGGGTATGCACGGACAAGGTGGACTGGTTATCGTGCGCAGAACTACTGGCCAAGTGGTAGCCAGCGATACAAGCTACCAAAACAAGGTCATGGACATGGACTTTGATAAGTTTGGCCGCCTCTACACAATTGGCTTGGATGGTTTTGTGCGCTTATACAAACAAGATTTTTCTTTGCTGGCCCGTCGTGCTGTGCAGGCGGCTAAAGACGCGGTGGCTTTACGCGTCAGCCCTGATGGCGAACGCCTAGCTATTGGTTTTGCAGATGCTCCCACCATAGAGGTACTTAATGCGCGTGATTTGTCTACCGCTGGTGTCTTTAAGGCGGCCATTGCCAAGCAAAAAGATCTGGTAACGGTAGGCTGGAGCACCGATGGACAATACATTTATGCCGCAGGAGAAAGCGCCAGTGGCAGTGCGGATGTTCACCGCTGGTCTAGCGGCAGCTACACCGCTACACCACAAATAATAAGCGCCACTCCTGCGCGTATCAATGATTTATTGCCGCTGTCGAAGGGGCGCATGTTGTTTGTCACAGACGCGCCCTCGGTAGGGTGGGTTGAAGCGTCTGGACAAGTACGGCAACCCATTGTCAGCTCACTGTGGGACTTTGCAGCGCCCGGTTTGAGCTTGCAGCTTTCAGCTAATGGCAATCAGGTGAGCTTGTCATCGGGTAGTAAAGCCATGAATTTTTCGGTGTCGGCCGCCAAGCTGGAATGGAAGATCGCACAGGGATTACAGCGGCCGTTGACACAAGCGGCAGGTTGGAATATTCGCATCGGCCCAGACTTGCGTGCACTGAACTTTGGGGCGGAGAAAATTGCACTGGAAGAGTATGAAAAAGTGCGAAGTCACGCCATTGCCAGTAACCGCAACTTTGCAGTGATCGGCACAGAATGGGCACTGCGCAGCTACAGCGCAAAGGGTGAGTTACTGTGGCTCACGCGCATTTCATCACCCATATGGGCGGTCAATGTGTCGGCTGACAACCGTGTGGTGGTAGCCGCGGTAGGTGATGGGACCGTACGCTGGTTTTCATCGGAAACCGGCAAAGAATTACTGTCGATTTTCATTCACAAAAACGCCAGTGACTGGGTAGCTTGGGTGCCGGGTGGATACTACACGTCATCACCTTTTGGTGATAAATATATTGGATGGCATATCAATCGTGGGTTAGATGTGACCCCCGATTTTGTCTATGCTGTGCAATTAGAGCGGGTTTTGTACCGGCCCGATATTGTGCGTTTGGCGTTGGACACAGTGACAGGTAAAACACCCAAAGACTCGTCTACACCAACGGCTTTGATGACCACAGAGCAAATGGCACAAATGGCCCCGCCTAGGCTAAAAGTGCGACTCTTGGGAATTGATGCGGTTAAATCTATTGCGCGGTTGGTGGTGGAAGGTGAACGCGCAGGCCCTGAGATGCAGGACATTGCTGTGTATGTCAACGATGTGCCCGTAACAGCCACCAAGGACCGAGGGCTTCTTGCTTCAGAAACGAAGCAGTTTCGACGTGAATATGAAGTGCCTTTAACCCTGCAAAGCAATGACATTCGGGTTGAAGCATTTACAGGGTTATCGATGGGATTGGCCCGCGTACAGGCAGAGCTGCCTGTAGACACGCAGGTTAAACGCGCTAAAGGGGACCTGTATGTTCTGGCCATCGGAGCCAGTCAATTTGATGCATTACCTGAGAAAAATTGGCTATCCTATGCCGCTAAGGATGCGGACACTCTGGCAGCGGTTTTGCGCTCTGCCGACGACAGCCCATTTAACAACCGCAACATTAAGGTGTTGACTGACAACTCTGCTGAAAAGCCTACACGCAAAAATATTTTGGCCGCGCTAGATTTTTTGAAGTCAGCCAAAGCGCAAGATACCGTAGTATTGTTTTTGGCCTCACACGGTGTGTCAGACGCGCGTGGAAATTATTACTTTGTACCCAAAGACGTAGCCGCGCAAGACATGAAGGGCTTGCATGCGTCTGACTTGCCGCAAACATTATTGTCGTGGCAAGTATTTTTCGATGCACTGCGGGTAGTGGCCGGCCAACGTATTTTGGTGGTGGATACCTGCCAGGCCAAAGGCATAGCGGGGCGCTTTGACCCGAATGCATTGATTAAACGGTCAGCATCCAGTCAATTCGCCTTAATGCTGGCATCCGGGGAAAACGAGGAGTCGCAAGAATATGACCCCGCAGGACATGGCTTGTTTACCTATGGTCTTTTATCTTCTTTAAAGGAAGCACAGACCCAAAAGACAGAGGGTTTTAATTTGCGTGACTGGTTTAACCAGAGCGCGCGGATAGTTCAAAAATACCGCGACCGTACACTGGGGCCGCAAACGCCCCAGCTGGTAGCCTTACCCGTGCTGGAGCAGGCAGTCATGCTCAATAGGCCCTAGTTACAAATGTTTTGTTAAAAAAATCACAGAATATTGAACCCTTCTTTCTATGCCAGCAACTTATAGCACAAGCACGATGGTTAATTTGACACCAGAACAGATAAGTGACCTGCTCGCCCGCATGGGGCGCAAGGACGAGTCTGCTCTGCGGGAATTGCATCAAATGTTTGTTAAGCGGATTTATGCCTTTGCATTGAATCGCCTGCATGACGAGCAAGATGCACAGTCGGTAGCGATTGATGTGCTGTACGAAGTGTGGCAACACCCAGATAGGTTTCGGGGCGAGTCACAGTTTTCAACATGGATTTTGGGAATCGCTAAGTTCAAGGTATTAATGATGTTACGCGCACGCAAACCACAGATGCAAGAGTTAGATGACGAGATCAGCGAAACAGTGCCTGATGAGGGGCTGGGTGTTTTTGAGCAGGTGCTTAACTCGCAATACCGCCATCATATCGATGGTTGCCTGGAGACCTTGCCGGTGGTGCAACGCGAGAGTCTGTATTTCACCTTTTATGAGGGCTGGTCTGTTAATGATATTGCTACGTTTCAAGAGTGTCCTGAAGGAACTGCCAAGACGCGGCTTTTTCATGCGCGCAAAAGCATGAAAGACTGCTTGGAAAATGCATTCAAGTCAGGTGCGTCCCTGCATTTGGTGGGTGCAAAACCCGACTCAGTAGTTGACTACAGAAAGGTTTAGCAATGTCTAACGAGACTACGATTGATATGTCTAAGCTGCAAGCTTTGCTCCCCAGCTACATCAATAGCACTGCCACTGCCACTGAACGCCTCTTTGTGAAGGATGCTTTATCGCAAAGTGCCCAAGCGCGTGCTGCGCTAGCATGGCATGAGTCTTTGGCGGAGAAAGTTATCAACGATGTGGAGGCTATTCCGGCAGATTTGGGATGGACACAGCTTCAGGCCAGAGTGCGCTCTACTGCGCACGCCGTCAAAGCGGACCGTGGTGCGACTAGCAAAACCGCTAAGAAGGGGTACCAAGGTATTTGGCAGATGATAGAGCCCTATATGCCCCATAACTGGCTACCTGCTCCGGCGCTGGGTGGGGTGTGCGCTGCTTTGCTGGCGGTGGTGGTGGGGCAGGGTTATCTGATGAATCAGAGTAATCAAAATTCAGACTATAGCCAAGTAAGAGGCGCCCAACCTGCAGAGCCAACAGCTTCCGCCGGATTGCAATCGGCCACAGATACTAAATTTGTGCGACTTAACTTTAAAGACCGTGTCAGTGAGCGCGATATGCGGTTGCTATTGGTGCGTACCGGTGCAGTGATTGTCAGTGGTCCAGGTCAGCTAGGTGACTACACTGTTGCTATACCTGCGAACGAATTAAACCAAGCACTTAAAGAATTTAACGATAGCTTGTTGACTGAATCAGCACAGGCAGTGGCCTCGCCCGTGGCACGATCGTTTGACCGAAGTGGTACTACTGGTGCGGCCCCCGGGCAAGCCAGCTCCCAAGCAGCCCCGTAAGGAATGACCATGCCGCAGTTTTTATTGAAAACCAAGCCCATGACACGTAGAGGCGTACTAGCAGTCTCTGCGGGGATAACCGCTAGCCTTGCCAGTCCTTGGCTCCTTGCGCAACGCAGTAAGGCGGCTGTGGACGATAGCAAACTGGCACTTATTATTGGTAACGCTGATTACAAGCTCAAGCCTTTGCGTAACGCGGTGAATGATGCTCGTGCAGTGGCTTTAGCAATGCGCGATGTGGGATTCAGCCTGATTGTGCGAGAAAACGCTTCGCAGGCCAGCATGATTGACGCGATGAAAGAATTTTGGTTGCGCGGCCGGCGGTCTGACGCACGCGTGCTCTACTTTGCAGGCCACGGTTTGCAACACAAAGGGCGCAATTACCTCATTCCGGTGGATATGGTGATTGACCAAGAAGAAGATGTTCCACGCAAGGCCGCGTCAGTCGATGAGATGGTGGACAAGCTGAATGAAAACAACAAAGGCGTCAACGTAGTTATTTTGGACGCTTGTCGCACGCCACCTGTGGTGGGCTCTACCCGCACACGAGGCGCTGGCAATCTTGGTGCCTCGCGGTCTTGGGGGCCCGGGCTTGCGCAGGTGAGTGCACCGCAAGGCACGCTTATCGCTTTTTCAACCGCACCGGGCGCTATAGCTTACGACGGGGTAGATGGTGGTAGCGCCTATACGCGCCATTTAGTTGACCAGCTCAAGACACCTGGACAGTCTATCGAACAACTTTTTAAACGTGTTCGCATTGCAGTGGCGCGTGATACTGGCAACAAGCAAGTGCCCTGGGAGTCCAGCAGCTTGATGGGTGATTTTTGTTTTAGCGCAGACAGCACGGGCCGCTGCGTTAGCTCGTAAAGGAATAATGATGACTACGCGCAGAACATTCTTAACACTTTCGGGTTGTTTACCCGCTGCCATGCTGTGGCCCCAGTACAGCTTAGCGCAGTTTGCGCCAAGGTTTATCGATTTAGCGGGCGAGCGACCTACCAGCCAACAGATCGTGCAGGCGCTTAAAGCGCAGCAAAAACTGGGGTCTACCAAAACCAGAAAATTAAATTTGGAGCCCATGATGTCTGCGCAGCCGGGTATGGCGGCTGACAGTACACCGCGTGAATCGATCGCGGTCAAAAGTGAATCACCTCGTTTGAGTTTTGACCAGATCACTTTTGATTTCGACTCAGCCCGTATATCACGCGGCGCTTTCCCTGTCTTGCAGGAGATCGGAACCGCGCTGAAGTCACAAGAGTTGCAGGGCCTGCGATTTCTTATTGAAGGACATACCGATGCTGCTGGTGGTTTGCAATACAACATGCGCCTGTCATCGCGCCGTGCAGATGCTGTAAAGCGCTATCTAATGACGCATCACAGCCTGCGTGCCAACCGCTTGTTGACTGCAGGCAAAGGCTCTACGGATCTTCATGACGCTGACAACCCTACCAGCGGTGCGAATCGGCGCGTGATATTGATGGCCTTTGAAGGCGAAACAGCGCTAACTTAATTTTAAAAAAATTGATGAACAACGGGGTCTTAGGATCCCGTTGTTGTTTGTGAATGTTCAACGCATTGCGTGCTTCGTTCTAAGCCCGCAAAAAATGTATCTGTGTGTAAAGCCCACAATAACTTTGAACCGAATAGCCACATGCATGCAACTCAAGGAGTATGAAAAACGATAAAACATTCAAGCTCAATATCTTCATGCTGGCGATCCTCGCGGGTATTAGCTCTCAAGTTTGGGCGCAAAACGAACAACGCGTTGAAGCACCCGTCGTTACGGTTAACGCCGCAATGGGCATAGGTGCTGAAGCTAAGACGAACTTGAGCAGTACACGCACCGGTAGCAGGGGTTCGAACAAACAAATCACCAAAACCAAAGGCGTGATATTGAATGCCGCTGTGATGGGCGCGTCCGCTAAGTTAGACGTGGCATCTGTGAATGGTGGCATCACGGGCAGCAACCAACAACGCGCAGAAGTGGGTGTCGGTATTATCAACGGCGCAGTGGTAGGGGCGGATGCCACCACGCAAATTGCCTCTGTAGACGGCTCTGTCAAAGGCAGTAATAAACAAAAGGTCGTGATTCCTGGCTTGGTGCTTAACGCTGCGGCTATATCGGCTAGCGCGAAAACCCAGATAGCGTCCACTGGTGGCGAAGTCAATATGGGTAAAAACGATCAGTCCGTTAACTCCTTGGCTGTGATCAACGGCGCGGCGGTAATGGCAAACGCCACTGTTCGTCTTGCCTCAGTTGGTGGTTCGGTCAAAGGTAATAACAAACAAGTGGCTAACGTAGGCGCGGTGCTAAATGCTGCGGGCCTCCTTGCCAGTGCCAAGGTCAATATTGCCTCAGTCGAGGGCTCTGTGCAGGGCTCCAACACGCAAAAAGCCTACGTGGGCGGTGTGATCAACGGTGCTGGACTGGGCGCCATGGCCAATGTGAATATCGCATCCGTCACAGGGTCTGTGCGCGGTGTCAATAAGCAAACCGCTTTTGTGGGTTTTGTGGCCAACGGTGCGGCCTTAGGTGGTTTGGCTGAAGTCAATATTGCTTCCCGCAAAGGGTCTGTGAGCGGTAATTCGCAAACCAGTTTTGTGGGGGGTGTCGCCAATTATTCTGGCTTCGGTATTCCATCCATCATCAATATTAATTCTTACTAGTTTTCCAACGCTCCCCCCGGCTTTGCCCGGTTGGGTGGGAGTATTTTTTATCAGGGCATTTTTAGGACTAACCATGAAAAAACTCGCAACTTCCGTATTCGCAATCGCCATGATCTTTGCTGGTGCCGCAAGCGCTGACATCAAAATTGGTGGCAAAAATGAGCAATCCGTAACAGCCGAAAACAACCTTATCGTGACCAACGCTGCGATCGGTTCCGGCGTGAAAGCCAAGCAAAACATAGCTTCTAACCAAGGCAACGTAAAAATCGGTGGTTCTAACAAGCAAGAAGTCAAAGGCAAGAACGTAATTATTACTAACGCTGCCATCGGCGTAAATGCTACAGCAATCAACAACTTGGCTAGCAATTCATCTGCAACCGAATAAGCAAACTGCAGGGGAGGCGGTTAAACGCCTACCCCAATTTATTGTTCTTTAGGAGAGCGGATATGAAAGCGTCAATAGTTAATATTTCTGTAGTTACGGTGATGGTTTTTATTTCTGCAGCCGTATACGCCCAGAGTAAAGGTTCAGACCCTACGCCTCGAACTTTCATAACGCCAGATAGCGCTTCTAAAGTGAGAATTTACGAAGCTAAGCAGCGTAGAAACACTGGTGTTTTAGAGCAAAACGCGGTGCAAAGCACATCACAAGTTTCCAGTTCGGGGTTTGCAAAATCTTGCAATACAACGATTGGCCCAGCTGCAGGCAGCCAAGCTAATGCCAGCGGAAATTCCGGCCGCTATGGGGCAGGTAACAACAAAGATAGCACCGTGATTGTCACGGGCGACGTGATTAACGTTTGCAAATAAAAGTTAGCTAATAAAAATAGTTTTTTGACAGCGTGTTTGGTACTGGGCTCACAATGAAATCACTCCATAAACTCTTAATTGCTACAGCTGTTGCGGCTTTAGCATCGGGTTGCAGTATCACGCCCCGAGACTATGCAAGTGAATTCGAAAAAACACCCATTCTCAATATACCTACGACCGCTCCCACTCGGTCTATGTCTAGTTTTTCAGACTCACTTTCTTGCATGGACAAGATGTTACGCGACTACAAAGTCAGCCCCATCTTAATCAGTAGCAAAAATATACCTGATGCAACTGGCAAAATCAGCGTGGCCACCAAAGAGATGATGATCACATCGCTGTCCATGATGTCACGCACCAGTAATACATTTCGCTTTGTAGATTTCGAGATAGACGCCCTCAAACAAGACACCATACAAAACTTGACAAGCCTGTTGCTCAATGCGGGACAAATGAAAATTCAGCGACCTGCTTTGTATATTTCAGGGGCGCTGTCTTTTATGGATCAGAATATTTCTGTAGACCGCATGGGCGGTGGTATCAGTGCAAAGAACTGGGATGTAGGGATGACTCGTGATCTGATGTCTACCGCGTTTGGCCTAGAGCTGCATTTAGGCGACTTTTCTACGCGTACATTGCTACCAGGGGTTGACTCGTCCAACACGATTATTGTGGCGAATACAGCGGTGGGTGGTGATATTGGCGGACGTATTAAAAAGACGGGGATTCAATTTAACTTTGGCAGAGAAGTATCACAAGGCACGGGGCAGGCCGTGCGTACTTTGGTAGATTTGGGCCTTATTGAACTGGTGGGCAAGTGGGCACGCGTGCCTTATTGGCAATGCGTTTCGCTAGATCAAACGCATCCTGAGTTTCAGTCACAAATGCGCGCTTGGTGGGACGACATGACAGGTGATGAGCGGGTACGCTTGTTTCAAAATGCACTGCGCAGCTCAAGTTATTACAACGGCCTCGTTGATGGCAGACCCAATACAGCATTGCGCGACGCCATCACGCGTTTTCAAGCGGACCAAAACGTAACTATCACGGGCAATGTGAGTTTTGAGACCTACGAGCGTTTAGCTAAAGATTACGTCAGGTTTGATGGTGCTGGTAACTTTGTGCGCGTTGGCTGGGGACCTGCTGATAAGCGTGTTGCCATAGCCAAAGGTGGCGCGGCACAACTACCCATGACGCAGAAAATTATTGACAGCTTTAAGCCGCAAAATGATCGCCCTGATATGACTGCACCCAAAGGCCGCGAACCACAAGTGACGCTTTTGCTAAGCAACCGCGATGGTGCGTACACGGTAGGTGACGCCATGTCTTACTCAGTCAGCTTAGACCGTCAAGCATATGTATATTGTTACTACCAAGACTGGCGCAAGCAAGTCTCGCAGGTGTACCCTAACCCACTACAACGTGCGCAGCCCATGCGCGGCAATTCGGCGGTGCAAGTGCCTGATGCCGGTAATCCCAACAGCTTTACGATTGAGTTTGATAAGCCAGGCCGTGAAGAAGTGGCTTGTTTTGCGGCTGAGCAGGAAATGATTACAAAATTACCCCCTATGTTGCGTGGTCCTGCGTTGCAGCCCTTAAACGGTGTCAGTAGCGTGGACGATATGCAAAAAGCGTTCGCAGCAGTATTGGGCGAAAATAAGTTTGGTGTGGCCCGTGCTAAATGGACCATTGGTAAGAAATAAACGTAGGGTGGTAGGCCATGAAAACACCAGCGCGCAGTTTGGTCATAGTGGGTGTGGGTATTATTAACTTAGTTTGTATGGTATCGACAGTATCTGCACAAACACTGAATATCACTGCCTGTGCGAATCAGATTTTGCTGCAAATAAACAGCAGTCTTAAAGAGCCGCAACTTATTCGCCATGGCCCCAAGACGGGTGCGCAGGCGCAGTTGCAGCCTACTGCTCAAGGTTGGGCTTTGCAATGTCCAGTTACGCCCAGTGGGACATCCTCAACGTCTGGTAAATCCTCAGGCTCAGGTGTGTACACCAACCGAGCAATAGGTCCGGGCGCTGTTGCGACACAAAATATTGGTGGTAAAAGCACCACCAGCCGCGGTGAAGAAGCCTCCCCCGTGACGGTGCAAGTACCTCCCGGCTTGCAATTGGTAGCCAAGGCGTGGACAGGCTCGTTGCGTGCAGAAGGTGGTGTGTGGTCCGCTGATGTAGAGATTGCCAGTGGAGAGATGAGTTTTTCTAAACTGCAAGACTCGCGCGTGGTGGTGGACGCCGGTAGCTTGAGTGTGCAAGAACTCTCAGGTCGATTTGGTGCACACGTTCGCGGCGCGGGCAGCATAGAGGTTGCGCAAATGCGTGACCCCGCGCTAGACCTGCAGCTGTCCGGCGCGGGCAGCATGGAGTTCAAAGGGCGGGCGGCTTCCGCACGCATACGCGCCTCAGGCGTAGGCAGCATTGATATTGAGCATGTCACTAGCGAGCCCATCATCCAAGCCAGCGGACTGGTAACAGTTAGTGTTGGGCGCTAGTATGCAGCTATGTATTAGCTGCAAGCGCTGGTGGCTAGTGATGCTGTTGCCGATTTGGCATGCTGCCACTGCTGAGTTTGTACCTGCTGCACCGCGCAGTGCGGTGATGGTGCAAGGGTCTCGCAACGAGGCAGCGACATCCAGTATTAACACTGTAGAGGCAATGGCCACTACAGATTGCGAGACGCTTGCCGAAGGTGCTAGTGAATTTGGGGCGATTGCCAAAACGGGTAAAAATAGACAAACTGCACGCCTTGATGCTGCCTTGCTCGCGCAAGCGCGCGCAGGCGATGCTACCGCTGCATGGCGCGCTGCCTTGGCTAGCTTTCGCGGTGATTGCAGCGCCTCTAATTACGGGCAAACATTGGTTTTTGTGCAAACCGCAGCACAAGCAGGGCATGCTTGTGCTACAGGTGCTTGGGGTTTGATGCTGGCGCGTGGCTGGGGCACTGCACGCGACTTGCCGCAGGCGCGTGAGCTGCTAGAAAAATCTGCCCAATCGGGTTGCAGGCGTGCGTATTATTGGTCGTGGTTGGCAGACGAGATGGCAGCCAGACCACAAACCAGAGAACGCGCGATGGGGCAGCTGGTACAAGGCGCAGACTTGGGTGACGGCCATGCGTTGAATGCATTGGCGGTGGTGCGTGAGGTCAACGCCCAGCGCGACGAAGCACGCGCTTTGTATGTGCGAGCGGCCAGCGCGGGCAACGCCACGGCACGTACCAACATAGCGCGACTAACGCGTTATTTTTCGCAGTCTACAGAAAAGCCTAGCCTTGCTACGCTAACGCAGCGTGCCAAAGCGGGCCAAGCGCAGGCGCAGTATTTGTTAGCGCGCAGATTTCACCAAGGCGATGGCGTAGCCGTTGACTATGTGCAAGCGCTTAGCTGGTACCAAGAGGCTGCCCACAGAGGCAACCCAGCTGCGCGCGAGATGTTGACGCTGGTACAAGCGCGCTTAGACAGCGCCACCTCGCCCGCTGTGGTGCTGGCGGGGTTGTCGATGATAGATATCAACAGCGATGAGCTCAATAAAAAGCGTGGTGTGATGCAACCGATTGAAGACACAGACCCGTTTGCCGGGTTGTGATGTGCGGCTAGTCTTTACCTCGCATCGCCTAGCTGCGCAATTTATCAATCAAACCATTCAGCTCATCCAAGCTGCCAAACTGGATGCTCAGCTCGCCCATTTCTTCAACGCGGCTTTGCCCGTCAACCCGGCGTTTGACGCGCTTTTTCACGCGCACTTCTACCTCGGCCATCAGCAGGTCGGACAGTTCTTCTTCGATGCGTTTTAAGTCGCGTGATTTTTCTTTACCGGGTTTCTGTGGGGTCAGGGTGAACTCGGCGGACAGCTTTTTGACCAGGCTTTCGGCTTCGCGTACCGACATTTTCTTGCCAACAATTTGGTTGGCGGCGGTGATTTGCGCGGCGCGCTCTAGCCCCAGCAGCGCGCGGGCGTGGCCCATGTCGATGTCGCCTGCCATCAGCATGGTTTGTACCGGCTCGGTCAGGTTTAAGAGGCGCAGCAGGTTGCTGGCGGCGCTGCGCGAACGGCCCACGGCCTGGGCAGCGCTCTCGTGGGTGAGGCCAAATTCTTTGATCAGGCGGGCGAGCCCTTGGGCTTCTTCCAACGGATTAAGGTCTTCGCGTTGAATGTTCTCTATCAGCGCCATGGCGGCGGCGTTGTGGTCGGTGACTTCTTTGACCAATACGGGTACCTCTAGCAGGCCGGCCAGCTTGCAGGCGCGAAAGCGCCGCTCGCCTGCGATGATTTCGTACTTGCCAGCCTTGTCGCCATACCTCTCATCCATACCCAGCTTGCGCACCAAGATGGGCTGCATCACGCCTTGCTGCTTGATCGACTCGGCCAGCTCGTACAGTGCGCCCTCGTCCATGTGGGTGCGGGGCTGGTACATGCCGGGGATCAAGTCGGCCAGCTTTAAGGTACTGGGTGCGCCTGCGTTGCCCGATGCGCCAGCGGCAGGTGCGTCTTGCACTTTGGGGCCCAGTAGAGCTTCTAGGCCCATGCCGAGGCCTTTGGGTTTTTTGGTGACCATGGGTGGGTTCTTTCTAGGTTGGGTGGCAAAGGCTGCCACTTTTTGCGTTATTGGGTGAGTTGACTAACTCGGTGACCAGGGCCAGGCCTGCAGGCCAGTCGCCCAAGCCGCTGTCGCCGTTGATATGGCCGCGTGCGCCCACCTCTACACAGCGTGCGCCCCACGCAGCGGCCATGGTGCGACCAGCAGCATGGCTGGCAAAGGGGTCGTTGCTAGAGATGGCGCAAACGGCGGGAAACGGCAGTTTGTTTAACACGGGCGTGCGCCAGCTGTACAAATCGGGTGGCAAGTCGGCCTGCGTTACATCGGGCGGTGCTACCAGCAGCGCGCCGCGCACGGCGCTGGTGTAGCGCGATGCAGCCGCCCATGCCGCCACCAGATGGCAGCCCAAGCTGTGTGCTACCAGCACTACGTTGGGGCTGTTTTTTAATGGTATATTGGGCTGTAACTCAAGTAAATCCTGCTCAAGCAGCTCTGATTTTGATAGTACTGGTGAACGTACCGCAGATGCTGACACCGCCGCAGTACGGGCTACATGGTTGGCAATAACCTCTTCTAGCCGCGCGCACCAGTCGCCGCGCAGCGGGCGCTGCCAGTCGTGCTGCTCCACGCGGACAAACGTGGTGGGCGTGCCGTGCGCCGCCTGCCACAGGCTTTGCCAGTGCAATGGGCCTGAACCGAGCCAGCCGGGCAGCAAAAGTACATGGGGTGCTGATGACATGGAGACTAAATTTTGCTACAAATTAAATAGCTGCTTGAGCAGGATCTACGGCCTAGAACAGTGATTTGGCATATAAATAGAGGCATTCGAGAGGCGCTTACTTGCGCTGCGGCATGGTTTTAATGCGCTCCACCATCTCAGCGGCAAACTCTACGAAAGCCAAGCTGCCTTTGGCTGATGGGTCAAAAATTACACCCGGCAAGCCGTAGCTGGGCGCCTCGGCCAGGCGCACGTTGCGTGGGATGACGGCGTTAAACACTTTGTCGCCAAAATGGGTTTTTAGCTGGTCGCTGACCTGTTGCTGCAGCGTAATACGCGGGTCAAACATCACGCGCAGCAGGCCGATGATTTGCAGGTCGGGGTTGAGGTTAGCATGCACTTGTTTGATGGTGTTGACCAGGTCGGTCAGGCCTTCAAGCGCAAAATATTCGCACTGCATCGGCACTACCACGCCGTGCGCGCTGCACAGGCCGTTCAGCGTCAGCATCGACAGGGAGGGCGGGCAGTCGATCAGCACAAAATCGTACTCGTCTTTAACCGCCAGCAACGCAGTTTTAAGCCGCTGGTCACGTCGCTCCAAGCCTACCAGCTCTACCTCGGCACCGGCCAGGTCGCGGTTGGCGCCCAGCACATGGTAGCCACATTTGTCGCTCACCACGCGGGCTTCGGTGACGCTGGCAGATTCCAGCAGCACGTCGTACACCGTCAGCTCCAGCTTGCGTTTGTCCACCGCCGAGCCCATGGTGGCGTTTCCTTGCGGGTCCATGTCGACCATCAGCACGCGCTGGCCTATTTTGGCCAAACCGGCGGCAAGGTTGACGGTAGTGGTGGTTTTACCCACGCCACCTTTTTGGTTGGCTACGCAAAAGATTTTCATTGTTTATAGTTCTAATTTGAATGTGGGCATGTTTTATAAGGCGAGGGAGCGCTTACTTTGAAGCTACGAGCTTCAGGCCAAAGCCAATCAAAAACAGGCCGGCAACTTTGTTCAACACGCTGGTGATGCGCGGGTTGGCGCGGATGCGCTCAGCCGCGTAATGGGTGATGAGGGTGGATGTGGTGCCGTAGGCGAAGGTGAGCAGGGCCACGGTGCCCGCCATCACGCCAAAAGTGAGCAGGCCTTGGTGCTGGGTTGGGTTAATAAACAGCGGGAAAAACGCCATGTAAAACACGATGGCTTTGGGGTTGAGCAGGGTAATCGTCATGGACTGAAAGAAAAAGCGCTTGGAGTCCATGTTGATAATAGGTGCGTCGCCGGGTTGGATGAGCAGCATTTTGATGCCTAAGAAAGCAAGGTAAGCAGCGCCTGCGAACTGCACAATTTTAAATGCTGTGGGGTAGGCGGCTAACAAGGCTGCTACGCCCGCTACCGCCAACCACATCAACACTTGGTCGCCCGCCATCACGCCCAGTGTAGCTGCCAGCCCACCGCGCAAACCGCCTTTGCTGGTGGAGGTGATGAGAGCCAAATTGCCGGGGCCGGGGATAAGCAAGAACAGCAGCACGGCGATGACAAATGAGCTGTAGTCTGCTATGCCAAAGAACGATGCGGTCATGGTGTTGTGCTCCCTGGTATTGCTGCGAGATTTACGTAGGTGGGGATGGGAGTGTAACCGGGCGGGATGGGTGGCTTGTCTTTCTGGTTGGGCTGCGGGTGCCTAGGCAGGTTGTTTTTATGGGCTTTTAGGCTTCTGATCCAAGGCCCCCTCAAATCCCAAGTGCAACACCCCTGAATTAAACCCAGTAAGGTAGGCGCATGTTACCCAAGACACACTTCAAACAGATTGATGCGCAAGAGCGCATCGTGATCAACCTAGGCTTAGAGCAAGGATTGAGC
>JANLPQ010000016.1:0-36149 GCA_031367325.1 Polaromonas sp.
GGGTCCATGGTGGTTTCCCATAGCTGCATGGGGTTCATCTCGCCCAGGCCTTTGTAGCGCTGGCGGCCTACGGCGTTTTCGGCTTGGGTTATCAGCCAGGCCATGGCTTCTCTAAAGTCGCTTACCTTGTGTTCTTTTTGCTTTTCACCTTCGCCGCGTTGCACCACAGCGCCTTCGCCGATCAGACCTTCAAAGGTAAGGGCCGCCTCGCGCATAGCAGCATAGTCGCCGCCGTGCACAAAGTCGGCGGTAATGTTGCTAACCTTGGCATTGCCGTGAATCCAGCGGGTGATGGTTAGCACATGCTTGTCGGTGCGTGCGTCAAACACGGCGGCCACTTGCGCGTTGTGCAGGCCGGCTTGCAGGGCTAGGGCCGATTTTTCGGCGGCCTCTAGTGTGTCTAGGTCTAGCGCCACGCCTTGCATGATGGCGCGCAGGCCTTCGCCGTCCATCCATGCGCTTAGGCGCGCGATGACTGAGTTGGCTACTAAGTATTTGCGGGCAATCTCGGCCAGTGCGTCGCCTTGCAGCGGGGCTTTGCCTGCGCCGGGCACCACCTTGGCACCGTCTAGCGCTACTTGCAGCAGGTACACGTCTAGCGCGGGGCCGTCTTTGAGGTATTGCTCTTGTTTGCCGTGTTTGACTTTGTACAGCGGCGGCTGCGCAATGTAGATGTGGCCGCGCTCTACCAGCTCGGGCATTTGGCGGTAGAAGAAGGTGAGCAGCAGCGTACGAATGTGCGCGCCGTCCACGTCGGCGTCGGTCATGATGATGATGCGGTGGTAGCGCAGTTTGTCGACGTTAAATTCTTCTTTACCTATGCTGGTGCCCAGCGCGGTAATCAGCACCACAATCTCGTTGCTGGTTAGCAGCTTTTCGTAGCGGGCTTTTTCTACGTTCAAAATCTTGCCGCGCAGGGGCAGGATGGCTTGGAATTTACGGTCGCGGCCTTGTTTGGCCGATCCACCTGCAGAGTCGCCCTCTACGATGTAGATCTCGCACAGTGCCGGGTCTTTTTCTTGGCAGTCGGCCAGCTTGCCGGGCAGGCCCATGCCGTCCAGCACGCCTTTACGGCGGGTCATTTCTCTGGCTTTGCGAGCCGCTTCTCTAGCGCGGGCTGCGTCGACAATCTTGCCGCAAATAATCTTGGCATCGTTGGGGCGCTCTTGCAAAAAGTCGCTTAACAGTTTACTCACAATCTCTTCCACCGGGGCGCGCACTTCGCTGCTCACCAGTTTATCTTTGGTTTGGCTGCTAAATTTTGGCTCGGGCACCTTCACACTCAGCACGCAACACAGGCCCTCACGCATGTCGTCGCCGGTTACCTCTACCTTGGCTTTTTTAGCCACTTCGGTGTCGTCAATGTATTTGTTGATCACGCGGGTCATGGCGGCGCGCAAGCCGGTCAGGTGCGTGCCACCGTCGCGCTGGGGAATGTTATTGGTAAAGCACAGTACGTTCTCGTTGTAGCCGTCGTTCCACTGCATGGCCACTTCTACGCCAATGCTGGTGCCTGGGATGCCGCCATACGTCTCAGACGGGCGCTCTGCCGCTGCGTGAAACACGTTGGGGTGCAATACCTTTTTGCCGGTGTTAATAAACTCTACAAAGCCCTTCACGCCGCCTGCGCCAGAGAAGTCGTCTTCTTTGCCGCTGCGTTCATCCTTCAGGCGAATGCGCACACCGTTGTTCAAAAAGCTCAGCTCGCGCAGGCGCTTGGCCAAGATCTCGTAGTGGAAGTCGATGTTGGCAGTAAAGATGTCAGCATCGGGGAAGAAGTGCACCTCGGTGCCGCGCTTTTCGGTGTCGCCTGCAGTGCGCATGGGGGATACTTCTACGCCGTCCACCATTTCAAGCAAACGGTTCTGCACAAAGCCCTTGGCAAACTCCATGGTGTGCACTTTGCCTTCGCGGCGCACGGTTAAGCGTAGCCATTTGCTCAGCGCGTTCACACAGCTTACTCCCACACCGTGCAGGCCGCCTGATACCTTGTAGCTGTTCTGGTTGAACTTACCGCCAGCGTGTAGCTCAGTCAAAGCAATCTCTGCTGCGCTGCGCTTAGGCTCATGTTTGTCGTCCATCTTCACGCGGGTGGGGATGCCACGGCCGTTGTCGGTCACACTGACTGAATTGTCAGAGTGGATGGTCACCACGATATCGTCGCAGTGGCCAGCCAGTGCTTCGTCAATCGAGTTGTCCACCACTTCAAAAACCAAGTGGTGCAAGCCAGTGCCATCTGATGTATCGCCAATGTACATGCCAGGGCGCTTGCGCACGGCCTCTAGGCCTTCCAAAATCTGGATCGATGCATCACCATAGTCGGCGTTTTGTGCGTCGTTGGATGTTGCTGGCTGCTTGTTATCTGCACCGCTTTTATCGTTGTTTTGCTCTTGGCTCATCACTATCCCAGTCAAAAAATCTACTTCTAAAAAATACCTAAGGGGCTTTGCGCCCCTTGTTTTGCTTTAGCTCTTTGCTTGCCGTTTAAATTCGCATCGGCATCACCACGTACTTAAACGTGGCATTGTCGGGAATAGTAAACAGTGCTGAACTGTTGGAATCTGACAGCTCCAGGCGCACCATCTCTTGCGGCATATTGCCCAGCGCATCGATAAGGTAGGTGACGTTAAAGCCAATCTCAATCGCATCACCTGCGTAGTCAATGTCCAGCTCGTCCACAGCTTCTTCTTGCTCAGCGTTGTTGGACGCTACACGCAATGTGCCCGGCTCGATATTCAGGCGCACACCTTTGAACTTTTCACTCGTCAAAATAGCGGTGCGTTGCAGTGTGGCCAGCAAGGCGGCGCGGCCTAGAGTGATGATGTTTTTGTGGTTCTTGGGAATCACACGGTTGTAGTCGGGGAATTTGCCTTCGACCAGCTTGGTGACGAACTCCATACCGCCAAAGCTGAACTTGGCTTGGTTACCGGCAAATTGCATTTCAATTTGGCCTTCGCTGTCGCTTAGCAAACGCTGCATTTCCAGCACCGTCTTGCGCGGCAAAATCACTTCTTGCTTGGGCACTTCAACGTCTAGCTGCGCGCTGCTAAAGGCCAGGCGGTGGCCATCAGTCGCTACTAGGCTCAGCGTCTTGCCTTCGGCGACAAACAAAATGCCGTTCAGGTAGTAGCGAATGTCATGCACCGCCATCGCAAAGCTGACTTGGGCCAGCAGCTCTTTTAAAGTTTTTTGCGGCACGCTAAACATGGGGCCAAAGCTGGCCGCCTCTTGCACCAGCGGAAAGTCTTCGGCAGGCAAAGTTTGCAGTGTAAAGCGGCTTTTGCCACCTTTCAAAATCAGCTTGCTGGCGCTAGATTCAATCGACACCGTTTGGTCAGCTGGCATGGTGCGCAAAATATCGATCAGCTTGCGGGCGCCCACGGTGGTGGTGAAGTTGCCGGTGTCGCCGTCCATCTGCGCATTGGTGCGGATTTGAATTTCAAGATCGCTGGTGGTCAGCTGCAGCTGGTCGCCTGTTTTGCGAATCAACACGTTGGCCAAAATCGGCAGCGTATGCCGACGCTCTACGATGCCCGATACAGACTGCAGTGTGGAGAGCAGTTTTTCTTGTGTTGCCTTCAAAACGATCATGTCAACCTCTTAACTTGTATTTAATTAATTAAAGATAGTAGTAATAGTAAGCACAGCACTAAAGTGTGGATAAGCCTATTTTCGCCTGTTTAATCATAGATTTAGCGTATTGCATAGTCTGTGTTTAAACGGCTGGGTTTGCCCGTGTACCAAAGGGATAACTTTAGCATTGGGCTATGGCTTGTGGATAAGTCTGTACTTATCCCAAAACTATCCCCAAACTTGTCCTTTTTGCCGTTTTTGTGTAATTTATGGGGCATGGCTTAGCCTTTTAGGGTTTGTTCCAGCACATGCAGCTGCTGGTTTAGCTCGGTCAATGTCTGGCGCTCTGCGCCTATCTTGCGTACAGCGTGCAACACGGTGGTGTGGTCGCGTCCACCAAATAGCTCGCCTATTTCGGGCAGGCTCTTTTGAGTGAGTTCTTTGGCTAGGTACATGGCAATTTGGCGTGGCCGGGCGATGCTAGCCGGGCGCTTTTTACTGTACATGTCTGACACTTTGATTTTGTAGTAGTCAGCCACGGTTTTTTGGATGTTCTCTACGCCAATTTGCCGGTTTTGAATGGACAGCAGGTCGCGCAAGGCCTCGCGCGCCAGCGGAATGGAAATTTCTTTTTGGTTAAAGCGTGAATAGGCCAAAATTTTGCGCAGCGCACCTTCTAGCTCACGCACGTTAGAACGGACGTTTTTAGCCACGAAGAAGGCCACTTCTTCGGGCATTTCGGTGCCTTCGGCACGCGCTTTGCTGATTAAAATAGCCACCCGCATCTCTAGCTCAGGCGGCTCGATGGCCACTGTCAGGCCAGAATCAAAGCGTGATACCAGGCGTTCGTGGATGTCGACCAAGCCTTTAGGATAGGTGTCGCTAGTCATCACAATATGCGACTTTTTGGCCAGTAGCGCCTCAAAAGCATTAAAAAATTCTTCTTGCGTACGGTCTTTGTTGGCCAAAAACTGCACGTCGTCAATCAGTAGCAAATCTAGCGAGTGGTACTTAAACTTAAACTCGTCAAAAGACTTGCGTTGGTAGGCTTTGACCACGTCGCTGACAAACTGCTCGGCATGGATGTAGAGAACTTTGCCTTGGGGCTTGTCTTTGAGCAGTTGATTGCCTATAGCGTGCATCAGGTGGGTTTTGCCTAAACCGACGCCGCCGTAAATAAACAAAGGGTTGTACAGGTTGCCCAAATTGCTAGCCACGTGCATGGCAGCGGCGCGCGCCATGCGGTTGGCAGTGCCTTCTACCAGTGCTTCAAAAGTCAGGCTGGTGTTAAGCCGGTTTCTAAAGCCTTGGTCTTGCGTGTCTTCGCTGTCTACGGGCGTGTCAGCAGCCATGTTAACGGCGGGTGCTACTTCAGCATTAAAAGAGTTACTGGTATGTCTGACTACTACTTCACGCGGAGCAAGCGCTAACTCAAGTGTAATAGTCTGGCCCGAAATACTACGGCTGAACTGGTCTAACAATGACGCCATACGGCCTGCGTACTGCGCCCGAATCCAGTCTAGTTTGAAGCGATTGCCCACCCACACTGTCACACGCGACACATCCTCAGCAATAGTCGCTGTAAGTGGTTTGATCCAGGTGTTGAACTGCTGTTCTGGCAGTTCCTGGGCTAGCTGTGCTAGGCAGGCGCCCCATAAATCAGAAGGCTTCAACCCTGCGGGGGCTGGTGCTGCGGCTTGTCCCTCGGCCATTAATACGCTTACCTTGTAGTTGTGGATATGTCTGAAATTCTCTACCTTGTATTGTAGCTTGCGTGTAGGTTATCCACAAACTAAAAAGATGTAAAAAGAGCTTAACAGGGGTGGTTAAACACAGGTGGCGATAAGCTCATGCAAATTAGGCGAAAAACCTCACAAATGCTTGATGGGGCTGGATTTTTAGCCCAGTTTTTGCGATAATGTTAGGCTTCGTTAAGCGCTAATGTGGCTCGGGCATTTAAGTTTTTAACTTTGCTACAAGTACCTCTGCAACAGATATATGCGCTACGAAACTAAGTCGGCAATAGCCAGGCAGTCGCCCAAGCACCGCAAGAGAAGTTTTTTAAGAGCATTACCATGAAACGTACTTACCAACCATCGAAAACACGCCGCGCCCGTACACACGGCTTTCTCGTGCGTATGGCCACCCGTGGCGGCCGCGCAGTTATCAATGCACGCCGCGCCAAGGGCCGCAAGCGTCTGGCTGTATAAGCTAGGCAATCTAGTTACAGCACGAGCAACCAGACGCTGAAGTCACGTTCTACTACGCTGGCTTGGTTCTTTGGTTGCGCATCTTGTTTCTAAAGCGCAGTTTGATGCGGTCTTTGCGGGCCGTATCGTGGCCAGAACTGGGCACTTTGCGCTGCACTACGCTGCTATTGCAGCGACAGCACAGCCGGCACTGGCTATCGGTGTCGCTAGCCCTAAGCGCTGGGCCCGCAGAGCCGTAACGCGCAACACCATTAAACGACAGGTATACGCAGTGACTGACGCTTTAGCCCACCAACTGATCGCGGGCCACTACGTTGTGCGTCTGCGCGCAGAGTTCTCGCGCAGCCAGTTTATTAGTGCTACGTCCGACGTACTGAAAAAAGCCGTGCGCGCCGAACTACAGCAGCTACTGGGCCCAAAAAGCTAAGCGCAAAAAGCTAGCCCAAAAAGCACCATGACCCAGCCCGTCTTGCAACAATTGCTCCGCATCCCCCAGCAATGCCTCATCACGCTGGTGCGCGGCTACCGTCTATTGCTCAGCCCCTGGCTGGGCTCGGCTTGTCGCTTTACCCCCACCTGTTCGGCCTACGCGCTGGACGCGCTTACGCAGCGTGGTGCTGTGCAGGGCACTTACTTAACTTTGGCGCGCTTGGTGCGCTGCCACCCGTGGTGCGCGGGCGGACACGACCCCGTACCCCCTGCTAAGAACGCACCCAAATTGTTGACAGGCCTGCTTGAAAAAGCCCGTCCTACTACCCCACCTACTTCTGTTTCAAAGACCTTGCTATGAACGATATTCGCCGCTCCATTCTGTGGGTGATTTTTGGCTTCTCTCTCATCATATTGTGGGACGCCTGGCAGGTGCACAACGGCAATAAAGCCACCTTTTTGCCATCAGCCGCCAAGAAAGAAGTTGCTGCTGCTGCACCAGGCGCCTCTGCCGCAGGCGTGCCCGCCCCCACGGCCGCGACCAGCGCCAGCGGGGCCGCACCAGCGGCCGTGGCAACTGCTGGGCTGCCCGCACAAGTGCCAGCGACCACCTACGAAATTACAACCGACCTGCTCAAGCTTAGCATTAGCAGCCAAGGCGGCAGCGTGGTACGCGCTGAGCTGCTGCAACAGTTTGACGTGACCAAAGAAGGCAAACGCACGGTAGTGTTGCTAGACAACAGTACTGCACGCGCCTACGAAGCGCAAAGTGGCTTGGTGGGCTTGGCAGGCCAGGCCGCATTGCCCAGCCATCTTGCGCCCATGACGCTCACTGGCGAGCGCACCCTGCCTGCAGGCCAAAACCAACTGGTCGTGCGGCTAGAGTCTGCCGAGATAGGCGGCGTTAAATACGTTAAAACCTACACGCTCAAACGCGGCGCGTATGACATTGCAGTAAAGCACGAAGTCATTAACACCAGCGGCGCGCCGGTGTCCGCGCAGTTGTACACGCAGCTGGTGCGCGACGGCAATAAGCCGCCCGGCGAGTCGTCTTTCTACAGTACCTTCACAGGCCCAGTGGTCTACACGGCCGAGAAAAAATACCAAAAAGCCGAGTTCAGCGATATTGAAAAGAACAAGACTGACTTTCAAAAAACGTCAGTCAATGGTTACGTCGCCATGGTGCAGCACTACTTTGCCAGCGCATGGCTGCTAGCTGACGGGGTACAGCGCGACCTGTACATGCAAAAAGTCAGAGACAACCTGTATGCCGTGGGCATGCGCGCACCGATGACCGTGGTAGCCGCTGGCGCCACGCAAGCCACCGAAACTCGCCTGTTCATCGGCCCACAGGTAGAGAACAACTTAGAGGCCTTGTACCCCGGCCTAGAGCTGGTCAAAGACTACGGTTGGCTCACTATTTTGGCCAAGCCCATGTACTGGGTAATGGAAAAGCTGCACGGCTTTATCGGCAACTGGGGATGGACCATCATCGCCTTGGTGATATTGATCAAAGCCGCCTTCTATTGGCTTAACGCGCAAGCCTACCGCAGCATGGCCAAGATGAAAGCCGTGAACCCCAAGATCATGGAAATGCGCGAGCGCCTGAAAGACAAGCCGCAGGAAATGCAGCAGCAAATGATGAAGATCTACAAGGAAGAAAAAGTCAACCCGATGGGCGGCTGCTTCCCCATCATGGTGCAAATTCCGGTGTTTATTGCACTGTACTGGGTGCTGCTGTCGTCAGTAGAATTTCGTGGCGCGCCGTGGGTGGGCTGGATTACCGATTTGTCCTTGCCCGACCCGTGGTACTTGCTGCCTGTGATCATGACGTTGACCACCATGCTGCAAACCGCGCTGAACCCCGCACCGCCAGACCCTATGCAAGCTAAGCTGATGTGGTTTATGCCATTAGCTTTCTCGGTGATGTTTTTCTTTTTCCCAGCCGGGCTGGTGTTGTACTGGATTACCAACAACGTGTTGTCGATTGCCCAGCAATGGTTGATCAACAAAAGCATGGGGGTCCCGCCGCAATTTAACCTGCCGGACTTCTTAAGAAAAAACAAAGAAGCGGCTAAAAGCTAAGACAAAAAAGGGCTCCAACAGGAGCCCTTTTAAGTGGGGGATAGTACAGGTTGCGTTACATCGTATGCTATAAATAAAATAGCTGCTTGAACAGGATTTACTTGGGTTAGAGGCCTAAAACACTCAAAAAATAGGCCCTAGAAATCATAAATGAATCAAGCCGCCTCTTTGTAGAAGAACTGCTTGCTCACGCTGCGCGCAGCCAGTGGTGTCACAGCCAGTCTGATCGCCTCGATGTGCTCTGGTGTCGTACCGCAGCAGCCGCCTAGGATGTTGACCAAGCCCTCTTTGGCAAACTCGTGCAACAAGCGCGAGGTGACTTCGGGGGTTTCGTCAAAACCCGTCTCGCTCATCGGGTTAGGCAAGCCTGCGTTGGGGTAGCAGCTGATAAACGTGTCGCCTGCCACGCGTGCCATTTCTTGAATGTAGGGGCGCATTAGCGCGGCGCCCAGCGCGCAGTTCAGGCCTACGGCCAGCGGCCGTGCATGGCGCACGCTGTGCCAAAAGGCGGTAACGGTTTGGCCACTGAGCAAGCGCCCAGAAGCATCGGTCACGGTGCCGCTAATGATCAGCGGCAGGCGTTCGCCACTGGCTTCAAAATACTCATCAATGGCAAACAACGCCGCCTTAGCGTTTAGCGTGTCAAAAATCGTTTCCACCAGCAGCACGTCTGAGCCGCCCTCGACCAAGGCGTCTACTTGGTCATAGTAGGCCGCGCGCAGCTCTTCAAAGCTTACGTTGCGCGCGCCAGGGTCGTTCACATCGGGGCTGATACTGGCAGTTTTGGGTGTGGGGCCCAATGCGCCCACTACAAACCGCGGCTTGTCTGGGGTGCTAAATTTATCGCAGGCCTCCCGCGCCAGCTTGGCTGACTGTACATTCATCTCGCGCGCCAAGTCTTGCATGTCGTAGTCAGCTTGCGCCACCGTGGTCGCGCCAAAGGTGTTGGTTTCGATCAAATCGCACCCTGCGGCAAGGTATTTTTCGTGGATATCGCGAATCACATCAGGCCGCGTCAGGCTGAGCAGTTCGTTGTTACCTTTGATGTCCTTATGGAAATCTTTAAATCGTTCGCCACGGTACTGCGCCTCGCCCAGTTTAAAGCGCTGAATCATGGTGCCCATCGCGCCATCCAAGATAGCAATACGTTGGGCCAGAATGCCGGGCAAAGCTTGCCCACGGGTGTAATAGATCATAGTCATAAGCTCTATTGTAGAAAGACTTGGGCAAACTTAGAGATAATTAGTATTGTGAAACATTTAGAACCCCGCGCCGCTTGGCTTGAGATCCAAAACACCCCCAACGCACTGTTTGTCGACGTGCGCATGGAGATCGAGTCCCTGTACGTAGGTCGCCCGCCCGGCGTAGAGAACATAGCATGGTACGAATACCCCGACCTGCAAGCCGACCCGGCCAAATTTGCCCAAGCCGTAGAGCGCGAAGCGGGTGACAAAGCCCGGCCCATTTACCTTATCTGCCGCAGCGGTACACGCACCATAGACGCGGGCCACGCGCTAGAGTCGGCGGGTTTCACCAATGTCACCAACATCTTGCACGGTTTTGAAGGTGAGCTGGACGCTAACTTTCACCGAGGCACCCACAGCGGTTGGCGCTTTGACGGACTGCCGTGGGAGCAGATGTAGACAGTGTCATAAGAACGTTCTGTAGGGGCGTTTAGGCAGCAGCTGGGCATATTAACCTTGGTAATCGCGCGCCTGGCAGAGGGTTTAGGCCGCAGGCCCAGCCAACGCAAGCCAGTGCGCAACCAGGCTTTAGAGATATTGCGTGTTATGCGCACCATCACATGCCACCACGTTGGTTTTGTAGGCCGCCCAATTGGTACCAGTCAAATTTACGCGTGAGTGCCATGACCAAGGCCAAAACTACAAATAAAGCTATCGAGCCCACCACTAGCGCCGTCTGTTCAAGCTGCAGCAATACAAACAGTAGTCCGTACAGCAGCGCAACTCCTGCGCCAAACGGAATACCCCGCTTAAACCCACCCAGCATGTGGCTTGCATAAAAGGCCAGCAGGCTTACGCAGCCCCCTGCGGCCACGGCATACGCTACACCAAAACTCAAATGCTCACTTAAGCTGACCAGCAGCAAAAAGAAAATCGACAGCGCGCTACCCACTAAAAAATATTGTACAGGGTGCACACGCAGTTTGTGGATCAGCTCAAACAAACCCACCACCAGAAAAGTAAGCACGATAAAGAGCAAACCATATTTGGTGGCCCGGTCACTCAATGAGTAGGGATTGACCGGATCCACAAAGGACACTTGCAATGTTTCAGCACAGCCCACCACATGGGCTTGCGGCGTGGACGATGCACTGGCTACCGCAACAGCCGCTGCGGCAGATACTGTTGGCGTGTCATCGCCCGACTCGCTACCCGAGCATGCAGGGCGCCCCTGCGCTACCGCCTGTCCTGCATTAGAGGCCATCGACGTAATGCGCCAGCTCGCATCAAAACCTTTGTCGCTGATAGTGCGCTCTGCGGGCGAAAAACGGCCACCAAAAGAAGGGTGCGGCCAGCTGCTTTGCATGCGCACTTGCGTGGTGTCGGCCAGCGGCACGATGGACAGCTGCTGTGTGCCTACTAGCTCAAGGTCAATATCCACCGTGACAGCGTCAGCTTTGTACCGAATAGCATCTGGCAGCATCGCGTGCACACCGCGGCTATAGCTAGGGTGGAAGGTGCCTGCTTTGAACTTGTGCGTTTCGCCATCCACTTTAAGGCTGACGCTGCGCAGTCCGCGTGGGTCATCTACAGCTAACATCACAATCGGCGCACCACACACCATGCGTGAATTTTTTACCGTGGGTGCGGGTTTTAGCTTTTCTAGTGACGGCCATTGCGCTGCCAGCTGCGCCTTTAGCGTAAACACATTCACTGCATACAAGCTGCGCGCTCGAGACTCAATCCCGGTGCTTGATTTAACGGTCAGTGTCTCGGGCAGCGCTGTCAACATAAATTCACGGCGCTCCTCAATGGTATTTTTACCCAATCCTTTAACGTCCCACGTTTCAACACAGGCGCTGTGCATAAAGGGGCCAATGATATTTTGGCTGCCCGCTATGCTGCTGGCCACGCTGTGTGCAGCATCATTGCGGTAGGCGTTGCGGTCTTGCACCACGTCTTTAATCAGGCCTAGGCCAAATACCAAGGCCAGCACGACGCCAGCCAAGGTGACATATTTTGCGATTAAATTGAATTTCACGAAGCGCTCCACTGTTAAGGTGGTAGCAGTGTCAATCCCTTGCGTGAGGCCGCAATGAAGTTTGTGAAGCCAGTGTGAACTCTGTGTTCGGGCGTGCTAAATTTTAAAAATTAACTCTGCGCGTAATCCACCGTGTGCATTCTCTAGGCGCAGCGTGCCACCGTGCAGCGCCATGATTTGACGCACAATCGCTAAACCCAAACCCGAGCCGCTGCGAACGCCATTAGGCCTAGGCGTAGTGAAAAATCGCTCCCCTAGGCGCGCCAACGCATAGTCGGGCACGCCCCCCGCATAGTCTTGCACAACGATGCTGTGCGCTGTGCACGATACATCTATTGCGCCGCCAGTAGGTGAAAAATCAATCGCATTATCTAGCAAATTACTTACTGCCAAGGCTACTATTTCACGGTCAATAGTATGGTTAGACACCGTATAGTCTGCTCGAACAGCTATGTTTTTCATAGTAATCTGCGCGTCCAGTGCAGCCACTGCCTCGCCAATGCAATCCGCCAATGCCACGCTAGGTGCGTTTTTAAGCGCACCATCGCCCACCGTGCGTTGCTCTAGCTTGGTGAGTTCTAGCATACGCTCCACCAAGCGTTGTACGCGCTGGCTTTGCGCTACGACTTGGCTGGCAAATTGGGTGCGGTCTGTGCTGCTAAGATCATCTTGCAGCAGCTCACCCGAGGCGCGAATCGCTGCCATCGGACTTTTAAGTTCGTGGGTGAGCGCGCGAATGTAGTTCTCGATATACTCCCGCCCCTCAAGCCGCTGGAGCATGGACTGCATGGCGAGGGCTAAATCGCCCAGCTCACCCGGTACCTCGGGCAAAGCTAAGTTTTGCCCCGCCTGCACGCTCTGGGCATACTGGCGCAATTTACGAATGTTCCATACCATCCATAAAGTCACCATCACCCCCAGTGCTGCCGACAAGGCCAGCAAAATTAGGCCGTTAACCACCACTTTGCGCTCAGCGCGGTCGATGAAGTCTTGGATGGTGCTGATCGGTTTGGCCACTGTCAGCACACCAATGATCTTTTGTTGGTGCAATACGGGCGCTGCCACATACATCACCGCGCTGCGGTCATCGGTTTGCACCTCGCGCGTAGCGCGTGCGCCGTACTCGCCGCGCAAAGTCAGGGCCACGTCGCGCCAACGCGAATAGTCTTGGCCTTGGGCTTTGTTTTCTGAATCAAACAGCACCAAGCCTTTGGCATCGGTGACATACACCCTGAAGTCGAGCGATTGTTTTTCTAGCCCCCAGATTTGCGCGTCAATAGGCCGTACGGCATAGTTACGCACCTGCGCCGCAAAGCGGCCACCTTCTAGCTGGCCAGTCGCTAAATCGTCACTGGCCAGCTCTGCCAGCAAGTTGGCCGTGTCCACCATGATGTCTTCCATCACTTCGCGCACACTGGGCTTGATCTCTGCCGTAAAAACCCGCAACACAAAAAACGCAGCAATGCCATTGATCACAAAAAAAGCGAACAGTAGGCGAATACCTAGTTTCATAATAGCCAGCTAAAGTGCGATGCTGTAACCCATGCCCCGGTGCGTGGTGATGTACTCGTGGCTAGGGTCTTGGGCCCGCAACTTAGCCCGCAAAGTTTTAATGTGCGTGTCTACCGTGCGGTCGGTGCTATCGGCATCTTGTCCCCACACAGCGTTGAGTAAACCTTCGCGTGAATAGATGCGCCCCGGAGCCTCTAGCAACTTAACCAGCAGCCCATATTCGCGCCGTGTGAGATCTAGCGAGTGGGCACCAAAGTGGATACGCTGCTGTATGGTGTTAACCACCAAACCACGGGGATGCTGCAAAGCGATGGCAGGCACAGTGGCTGCGCTACGCCGCAGCAAAGCGCGCACGCGTGCCACCAGCTCACGCGGGCTGAAAGGTTTGGCCAAGTAATCGTCAGCGCCCAACTCTAAGCCCAGTATGCGGTCAAGTTCTTCACCCCTTGCGCTGAGCATTAGCACCGGCGTATGGCCTGCTGCGCGCACCTCGCGGCATAAGTCGAGCCCGTTACCGTCTGGCAGGCCAATATCTAAAATCATCGCATCAGGTGCCTGCGTGGCCCAGTGCACGCGTGCATCACGCACCAGTGTGCAGTGCGTGACGAAATAGTTCTCACGCTGCAGCGCAAACACCACAGTGCTGGCAATAGCTGGGTCGTCCTCTAGCAAAAGCAGTTGCTGCATGGCGCGCACGGGTGCGTTCTAACGCGCCAAGATGGGGAACAACTTTTGCAAACCGTCAGCCATCACTTCAACAGCTAGGGCTGCCAGTATCAAACCCATTAAACGTGTCATGACACTGATGCCGGTTTTGCCCAATACGCGGGCAATCGGTTGGGCCAAACTGAAGCAAACTGCCGTGGCAAATGCAATGATGACACCGTAGGCCACCAAGGTGCCCAGTTGCCAAAAATTGGTGGTTTTTTCCGCCAAGATGATCACGGTTGACATAGTGGCAGGGCCGGTGAGTAAAGGAATTGCCAGCGGCACAACCGCCACACTGGTGCGCACAGAATGATCGTCGAACTCGCTTTGGGCTGACTTGGCCTCGGCGGGCTGCGCGTTTAGCATGGCCAGTGACGACGTTAGTAGCAGCATGCCACCACCGACCTGAAAGCTGGCCAGCGAGATGCCAAAGAAGTCCAGCAATTGCAAGCCCAGCAAGGCGCTCAGCGCAATCACAGTAAAGGCCGTAAAGCTGGATACCCAAATCGTCTTGCGGCGCAACTGCGGCGAAAAGCCTTGGGTGTAGTGGATAAAAAACGGTACGCATGCCAGCGGATTGACGATGGCAAGCAGGGTGACAAGAGCTTTAGTGTCCATAAAGGCTAAGTGTAGCCTTCTCAAACACTCTGCCACTGCCCGTTCGCGCCAGATGCATACAACGCATCCATAATGTGCATGTTTTGAACAGCGTCGTCCAAACCATAAGGCAGCGGTATCTCGCCGCGTATAGCTTGTGAAAATGCATCTAATTGCAGCGTGTACTGGTCTGCTTGGGCGATGGTTTCGATTTGGTTATGACCATTGCCTAATGTTTTGCCATCGTTTAAAAACAGCTGCGTAGTGGCGCCTTGCGCCGCATTAAACGGCACCTCCATCTCCAGCCGCTGCTGGGTGCCTACTAAGTGCAGCCGCTGGTAGGGCGCAGACTGTGTTGACACCGTAAAATTCAATTGTCGGCCTGCGCCAAAATCAAGCAACGCGCTGCTGGTGCGGTCGGTATGAAAAACCGGGTCACGGTCTACCAAAGCCATCACCCGCACAGGCTCTGCCTCAAAGAAAAAACGCCCCGCAACAAAAGCGTAACCGCCAATGTCATACAGTGCGCCCCCGCCGTTTTCTACACGGTTGCGAATATTCTCAGGCTGGGTATTGTTGTACGAGAAAAAAACTTGCATGCTGCGCAACTCACCCAACGCACCGCTGCGTACTATGTCTCTGGCGCGCAGCCACTGCGGGTGAAAACGCACCATAAAGGCTTCCATGATGTGTACCTTATCTGCTACTTCACGCAGTGCATCCGCTTCACGCGCGTTCATGGCAAAAGGTTTTTCGCACAGCACATGCTTGCCTGCGCGCGCTGCCGCTAGCGTCCAGGCCACATGCATGTCGTTAGGTAGTGGGTTATAAACGGCCTCAATTAGCGGGTCGGCTATTAAATCCTCATACGATCCGTAGGCTTTCGGTATGCCCAGCGTGTTTGCCGCAGCCTGCGCATCGGTCAGCGAGCGTGATGCGATAGCGCCTGCGTGGCCCCAAGTGCTGCGCCGCAGCGCAGGAATGACCTTTTCTCTGCCAATTTTGGCGGTGCTCAAGATGCCCCAGTTAACTTTTTTCATGGCGTTCAATTTCAAATAGACAGGTAGAGCAAACGCTGGCCCTAGGTTGCACTTATGCCGCCAAGAGCTGGCGCTGCGGACTTGGCACAGGGTTGGCTGATGTACTGGTGATTTCCATGGTGGGCGCATGGCTCGAATTCATGGGGCGCAAGTAGTGGTGCAGCAGCAGTGCCGCAGCGCCCACAGCAGACGCTAGCAATCCGTAGCGGGCCACGCGCACAATGGGCGGCGTCATGCCGGAGTCGAGCGCGTACTGGTTTAAAACATCTCGCGCTACCTGCACCAAGCTTGGATTTTCAACACACGACGGCCCGCCCAGCACCAGCACGGCAGGGTTAAAGGTGGTCCACAAATTGTGAATTAACGTACCTAAATACACGCCCGCCGCATCAGCATGCCCATGCAGCGCCATGTCGTGTGCAATCGCTTTAGCGCCGACAAAGGCCTCAGCGCACCCGCGCCTGCCGCAGCTGCACAGCGGCCCGCCTATTTGCAAAATGCTGTGCCCTATCTCGCCCGCCATGCCCTGCTCGCCGGTGAACAAGCGGTCGTTCAGCACAATGCCCGCGCCTACCCCCACACTGCAGGCGACAAAAACCAAGGCAGTTTTGCCGCTGTCGCTGGCAAACTCATATTCGCTGAGCGCGCCCGTGTCGGCGTCGTTTTGTACATGCACAGGCATGCTGGGGACGCCCGCAGTGGTCAGCGCAGCCATGATTTGCGGCAAGATGTCTACGTGACGCCACGCCAAATTAGGCGCAAACCACACTAGACCGGTAGCCTCGTCAAAAGCGCCTGGTAGTCCCACCCCTAAACCCAACGGCTGCAGGCCACGTGCCGCCAGTTGTCGGTGCACCTTACCCACCATGACGGCAAGCTGTTGGCACACGCGTGCGGGTTCGCGGCTGTGCAGCGGCTCGTGTAACGAGTGCACTACCTCGCCCAGCAAAGTCACACCGACTACGCGCAAGCAATCTACTGCCAGCTCCACGCCCAGCAGGCCCCTCGCAGTGTCGTTAATCACCAGCGGTGTCGACGGGCGGCCCATGCCACTGGACGTTGGCCCCGACGCTTCTGCCAGCCAACCTTCTTCAATCAGTTCACGCGCCAGCATGCTGACAGTAGATTTTGTTAATCCACTTTCAGTGGCCAATTGCGCACGCGACAAACCCGGCTGTGCCCGCACCAAACGCAGAATTACACTGCGGTTGATGCGCTTGACAAGCTGCTGGTCGCCAATAGTTTTCATGGCTGATATCGCCTATGCGCTAAGCCGCTCGGCCTGTTCTTTGCCTTGGGGCTTTTTGCCACCAATGATCATGCCCAGCACTTCATCTTCAGTCACGTCTTGGGTGCGGTAGGTGCCCACTACACGGCCGTTTTTCATTACCGCCAAACGATCGCTCAAGGCAAACACATCGTGCATGTCGTGGCTGATTAAAAAGATACCCACGCCTTCAGCTTTAAGCTGGCGCACCAAGTTACCCACCATGGCGGTTTCTTCGGGGCCCAGTGCTGCGGTGGGTTCGTCCATGATCAAAATTTTAGCGTTGAAGTAAATCGCGCGCGAGATAGCCACCACCTGGCGTTGCCCTCCCGACAAACGCCGCACCGGCGTGCGAACGTTCTTAAAGTTTTTGTTCAGTCGCAAAAATACTTTGCGTGCATCGGCATCCATGCGGTGGTCGTCCAGCGTGCGCCACGCGGTTAGCAGCTCACGGCCCAAAAACAAATTGGCCACGGCATCTAAGTTATCTGCCAAGGCTAAGGTTTGGTAGATCGACTCAATACCCAGTTTTTGCGCATCCAAGGGGCTCTTAATCAAAGCTCTTTGCCCGGAAATCAGCACCTCACCACTGTCAATAGGGTAGGCACCGGCCAGCATTTTCATCAGGGTAGATTTGCCTGCACCGTTATGGCCCAACACGGCCACTACTTCACCAGGGTACAGATTGATGCTGGCATCTTCTACTGCGTGCACACCGCCAAAAGCTTTGTGAATATTGCGCATTTCCACCAAGCTGCGGGTGGAATCTAGTGTGGTGCTCATACCGTGTCTCCCGTAAACCGGCGGTACAGCACGTCAAACACCACAGCGGCAATCAATACCTGGCCAATAATGACATAGCGCACACCAATCGACACATCTAGCAGCAGCATGCCGCTGTCAATCGACTGCATGATCAGCGCGCCCAGCACCGACCCCAAAATAGACCCACTGCCCCCTGCCAGCGCCGTGCCGCCGATGACCGCGGCGGCAATCACATACAGCTCCATGCTGGTGCCTAGTGAATTGGTGCCCGCGTTTAGCCGTGCAATTGACACGATAGCGGCAATGGTAATGAGCAAGCCCATCAGTGCAAACAACATCAGCGTGACGCGCCTGACCGGTATGCCCACCAGTGCCGCCGCCTCGGGGTTTCCGCCCATGGCAAACACGTAGCGGCCAAAGCGCGTGCGGTGCACTAAAAATGACAAGCCCAGCGCCACCACAGCCCAGATCAGCACCGGGATAGGAATGCCCTGCGCGGCGTCTTTGCTAGGAATACGGTAACCGTTCATCGACGCGGTAAAGCCCAGCACAATCGCCACGGGCACCAACACGATGCACACGTCTAGCCACAACGGGTTGTTGGGCACCTCGTAGGCATTCTTGGCGCGGCGCTTGCTGACCATGGCCCATGCCATGGCAGCGCACATCAGCGCGGCTACCACCCAGCTGGCGGTGGTGCCAATGGCACCGTCGTAGCCGCCACCCAGGCTTTGAAAAAATGGATCGTTGACCGGCTGGGTTTTGCCGTCAGCCACTAAAAACGCAGCACCACGGAACGACATCAGGCCACCCAAGGTGACTACAAACGACGGCACGCCCAGCATGGCGGTGAGCGCACCTTGGTACATCGACACTGCAATCGCCACGGCCAAGCCCGCCAGCGACGCTGCCTGCCACGACCAGCCCGCCGTGTACATCAGCGTAGCAATCAGCACGCCTACAAAGCCCATCACCGAGCCGACCGACAGGTCAATATGCCGCGCCACAATAATCAGTACCACCACGGTAGACACAATACCTACCACCGCAGTTTGTTGTGCAATGTTGTACAGGTTCTCGGGTGACAAGAAAATACCGCCCGACAAGACATTAAAAACAATGGCAATGACAGCCAGCACCATCCCCATCAAGACCAGTCGCCAATCAATGGCGGCCTGTTTTAAAGACGTTAAAAATGGATTCACCTTGCGACTCCCTGCCATGTGTTATGAAAAAACATTAGAAATTTAAACAAAACTGCGGGCACTTGGCCCGCAGTTTCTATGGCTTCAGAGCGCAATGCTCTAGGCGTTAACTTGCTGTTTGTTTACTTGCAAGCGGCAGGGCCAGTGGCTTTGTCTACGCCCTTGCACAGGTCGTCTTTCTTGATCCAGCCGGCTTTAACCACGACGTCCAAGTTCGCTACGGTCACTGGGATGGGCTTTAGGAATTGCGCTTGCAGTTCCATCTTCTTCTCGCCGCCGCTCCATGACTTGGCGCCGTCCACCTTTTTGCCGCTAGCCAGTGCTACAGCCGCTGCAGCAGCGTCTTTGCCCAGGTCACGTGCGTCTTTCCAGACCGAGACGGTTTGTGAGCCCAAAGCCACGCGGTTCAGCGCAGCGTGGTCGCCGTCTTGGCCTGACACGGGCACGCCTTTGATGCCTTTAGCGGTCAATGCTGCCACTACGCCACCGGCCATGCCGTCGTTAGAGGCCACCACAGCGTCCACTTTGCCGCCGTTTTTGGTGATGATCTGTTCCATGTTTTTCTGTGCCACTTCAGGCTTCCAGCCATCGGTGTACTCTTCGCCAACGATTTTGATGTCGCCTTTTTTGACGGCAGCGTCAATGATCTCTTGTTGGCCACCGCGCAGGAAGTTAGCGTTAGGGTCGGTTGGCGAACCTTTTATCATCACGTAGTTGCCTTTTGGCTTAGCCGCCAAAATAGCGCGCGCCTGCATGCGGCCCACTTCCACGTTGTCAAACGTGATGTAGAACACGCCCGGTGCTTCTATCAAACGGTCGTACGCGACCACTGGGATTTTTTGCTGGTTAGCTTTGTTGATAGCTGGCAAAATTGCGTCTTTGTCCATGGCCAGCACGATCAGGGCTTTAGCGCCTTTGGCGATCAAGCTGTCGATGTCGGCCAATTGCTTTTCTGGGGAACCACCAGCGTCAGCGCTGATGTATTTAGCGCCAGATTTTTCTAGCTGGGTCTTGATAGCAGCTTCGTCGGTCTTCCAGCGCTCTTCCTGAAAGTTAGACCAGCTTACGCCAACGGTGGTTTGTGCAAATGCACCCATGGCGGTCAGGCTCAAGGCCAGCGCGGTCAGGTGGTATTTTTTCATGGAAGTCTCCAAATAGTTCTGCCTAATCAGGCGGGTTAAGTTCATCGCCGTGGCCTGTTGTACCTTCTATTTACAAGGTAGCACAACATAGTTCAAACGATGCACTAATTATCCTAGAAACGCCCGAACCTAGCATCGGGACTAACCCTGAAACTGCGATGTTGCTGTGTTGAGGGCGTCAGAACACCGGTATGGACCGCAGAACCGCAAAGCCGATAACACACAAGTTACTATGAATTTAATAGCTAGTTGAGCAGGTTTTACTTGGGTTAGTGGCCTATTTCGTTGCTAAAAATGCTGTTTGAAGTGGTTTGGATGGTGTTTATTATGCTGTGTTGGCTTTGTACTGGATTCGTTGTTTTGGTGCGCGTTGGTGTCGTTGTTCTAGTACGCGCACTGCTGCGGCGTGTGTCCCATGCCAAACGGACCTGCGGCCCTTTATTGTTTGTCATAGGACTGACCACAACAGCTCGCTTGTAGTCGGCTAGGGTTTCGCTCGATGGTGGTTACAGTAAGTAGATCTTGGAGCTCACAGCTGGCTGCTGCTCTTTTGCTAGCAACCACGCTAGTGGAGCGCAGCAACGTTCGGTATGCATATGACAAAAAATAAAGGGCCGCTAGGTACGTTGGGCATGGGCATACCGTGCGGTGCTGTGTGACCGCGAGGACCTAAGGACAGGCAAAAGGTCAACGAAAGAAACAACCCTACACAACCGCAACGTCCCGGAACAACGAAAGACCAACTAACGAAGCAGCGCTGCCTAACCGCGCGCGCAATGCAATAAACCGAAGAGGCTCAAACACCCCAAGTTACTGATGCATTTTCTTTAGCGCATCGCTGCAACATCTCCACAAACGGCCAGGCACGTTTACGTAAATTCACAGCGTCAAAGGTAGGCGGTACGGCGCCCTCGGCTTTGGCCGCAGCAATCGCAGCTTGTTGCTCGGCCTCTTCTTGCGCCATGGCGTTCGTCAGCGCGGTAATGGCGGCAGGCATTTGCTCGGGCAGCACAATGCCGGTGGCCTGCGCGTCTTTGCCAATGATTTGCAGCACCCGGCGGCCGTTAGGTTCCAGCATGATCAAATCGCCAGCGGCTTTGGATTTAAATTTGTACAACATGTACCTGCCCTGTTTGAAGATGGCTTAAAGTTTGTTGAGCCCTGTTTAAAAATTCGGCTTCAACAACATCAACCATCAGGGTAGCACAGCAAACCCACTAGCGCTTATCGGTACTTAGCGAGTGGGTGGTTTCAAAACCGGTGGCGTCACCTGGGTTGGTGTCTTCAAAGCCCTCGGTCGGCACATGGGTGTCACTTTCCGACATCGTGGCACTGTCGGCGCGGGCGGCGCCCTCAGAGCTGATGGGCAGCATGGCCACGGCGCCTGATGCGGGCGTGGTGACTGCGTACAACGCGCGGTTGATGCGGTCGCGCTGCAGACCGCGGTGCACGATTTCTTCTTGCGTCCAAGCGCTGGACTCGGGCATGTCGTCATACGGGCAGCCTGCGTCGGGCGAGGTGCGCCACAGCACGGCACGTATGGCGCGGCCTACGTCAATGTCTTCTTCGCGAATGCGCTTGAGCACGGCGCGCTCAAACGCGTAGCTGTGCACGGCCAGATATTCGTCCCAATGGTTCAGCATCACTTGCAGCTGAAAATACGCCTGCGCCTCGTCGGCAATGGTCACCACTTCAAACGATAACCAATGCGCTGGCACACCATACACTTGGGCTGTTTTAACTGCCGCAGTGTGCACTAGCTCTCGCGCAGCACGCAGGTCGGTGCCCTGCGCTTTCATGGGCACGGGGTGTGCATCTAGATCGTGAAAGCCGGTGCTGTGCGAGGGTTCTTCTGCGGCATTAGGTTCTTTGAATATATTAGAAAGCCAACCCATGATTGTGTTACCTAGTGTGGTTTGTGCATTAATTTGCAGTGATTGTAGTCAGCCTAAATGACAACGCCATCGTTTTTTTACTTTTTAGATTAACGGCGTGCGCGCCGCGCTGAAAGGGTAGTTTTTATGTTGGCCTTTGCACCAAAGTTGCACTTGCAATCCATCCATTGACCTTTCAATAGTTTAGGTTTAAAGTAACTGCATGAATATTTTGTGCATTGGTGGCGGGCCGGCGGGTTTGTATTTTGCATTGCTGATGAAACAGCAGCAACCGGGTGCACGCATCGTGGTGGTAGAGCGCAACAAGCCGTTTGACACTTTTGGCTGGGGCGTGGTGCTAAGCGACCAAACACTGGGCAACCTGCGCCTGGCCGACCCGATCACCGGGCAGTTGATTGGCGATGCACTGAACCACTGGGACGATATTGAGGTGTTTTTTAAAGGCCAGGTCATTCGTTCTACCGGCCACGGGTTTTGCGGAATTGGGCGCAAACACTTGCTTAATATTTTGCAAGAGCGCTGCCAGTGGCTGGGCGTAGAGCTGGTGTTTGAGGTGGACTGTGATGACGACCAAGCCTTGGCCGTGCAATACGATGCCGACTTGGTGATTGCAGGCGATGGGTTAAATAGCCGCATTCGCACCCGCTACGCCGCCACGTACGAGCCCGATGTTGACCTGCGCCAATGCCGCTTTGTGTGGCTGGGCACTAAAAAGACGTTTGATGCATTTACCTTTTGCTTTGAGCGTACCGAGCATGGCTGGTTTGCGGTGCATGCGTATAAATTTAACGAAGACACGTCAACCTTTATTGTCGAAACGCCTGAAGCCGTGTGGCAGGCGCATGGGCTGGATGCGATGAGCCAAGATGAAGCCACCGCCTTTTGCGAAAAGCTGTTTTCCAAATACCTGGACGGCCACGCCTTGATGACCAATGCGGCGCACCTGCGTGGGTCGGCTAACTGGATACGCTTTCCGCGTGTGATGTGTAAGCGCTGGGTGCACCAAGAAATGGTTAACGGCAAGACCATACCGATTGTTTTGATGGGCGACGCGGCGCACACGGCCCACTTTTCTATAGGCTCGGGCACCAAGCTGGCGCTGGAAGACGCGATTGACCTGGCAGCAGCTTTTAAGCCTTATTTTGATGAGAAAGTAGCCTCTAACCCAGGTAAGTCCCGCTCAAGCAGCTATTTAATTGATAGTGTATCAATGGATGCCGTGCTGCACGCCTACGAGGCACGCCGCAGTGTAGAAGTGCTGAAAATTCAAAACGCGGCACGCAACTCGACCGAATGGTTTGAAAACGTCGAGCGTTATAGCGGCCTACAGGCCGAGCAGTTTTACTACAGCCTGCTGACCCGCAGCCAGCGTATTAGCCATGAAAATTTGCGGGTACGCGATGCGGCGTGGCTGCAGGGGTATGAGGCGTGGTTGTCTGATCAATCTGTTCGCACCACGCCTGACGTGACCGCGCAGCCTGAGCTTGCCGAAGGGCTCGCAAAGACTCGGGTAAGCAAAGTCCAAACGGAAAAAGTACCAGCCCGCGCTAAACCACGCGCCGTGCTGCCCATGCTCACGCCAGTCACCGTGCGCGGCGTCACTTTAAAAAACCGCATCATCGTCTCGCCCATGGCCACCTACAGCGCGGTGGACGGCGTGATGCAAGATTTTCACCTTGTGCACCTAGGCGCGCGTGCGCTAGGCGGCGCGGCATTGGTGATGGTGGAAATGACATCGCCGACGATGGACGGACGCATTACCCCAGCCTGTACGGTGCTAGAAAACGATGCCCAGCAAACCGCACTAGAACGCGTGGTGCAGTTTGTGCACGCTAGCCATGCCAAGCTGGGTTTGCAGCTAGGCCACAGCGGCCCCAAAGGCTCTACACAGCTAGGCTGGCAAGCCACCGACGAACCACTAGCCAGCAGCACAGGGGGCGCAAGCGACACACCCAATTGGCCACTGATCGCCGCCAGCGCCGTACCCTACGGCCCGCAAAACCAAGTACCCCGTGCCATGACGCCCACCGACATGGCCGCGCTAACCACCGCCTTTGTGGCCAGCACGCAGCGCGCCGCCAGCGCGGGCGTGGACTGGCTAGAACTGCACTGCGCGCACGGCTATTTGCTGTCCAGCTTTATCTGCCCGCTAACCAACCTGCGCACTGACGCGTACGGCGGCAGCTTGGCCAACCGCTGCCGCTATCCGCTAGAAGTATTCAACGCCGTTCGCGCGGTGTGGCCTGCCAACCTGCCGATCAGCGTGCGCATATCCGCCCACGACTGGGCACCGGGCGGCAACACTGACGACGATGCGGTAGAGATAGCCCGGCTGTTCCAAGCCGCAGGCGCAGATTTTATCGACGTGTCTAGCGGCCAAACCACACGCGCCGCCAAGCCGGTGTATGGCCGCATGTACCAAACGCCGTTTGCCGACCGCATCCGTAACGAGGTGGGTATTCGCACCATCGCTGTAGGTGCCATCAGCGAAGCCGACCACGCTAACAGCATCATTGCCGCAGGCCGTGCCGACCTGTGCGCCATTGCCCGCCCGCACCTGGCCAACCCCGCGTGGACACTGCACGAAGCGGCCAAGCTGCAAAGCCGCGATGTAGTGTGGCCCAAGCCGTACGAGAGCGGGCGCGACCAACTGTACCGTGAACTTTCTAAGCAAAATAGTGCTTTAAGGCCGTAGATCCTGCTCAAGCAGCTATTAAATTTATAGTAATTACTTATTCCTAAAGCACCACCATGATCGATATTGAAGCCCGCGCCCACGCCGACCACGCCGCAGCACTGCGCCTGTGGCTGCGCATGCTGTCGTGCACGCAGCTGGTAGAGCGCGAAGTGCGCAGCGCCCTGCGTGCGCAGTTTGACACCACGCTGCCACGCTTTGATTTGATGGCGCAGCTAGAGCGTGCGCCCAGTGGCCTGAAGATGAACGAGCTGTCGCGCCGCATGATGGTGACCGGTGGCAACGTGACCGGCATTACCGACCAGCTGGTGGCCGAAGGGCTGGTAGAACGCTTGGCGCTAGAAGGCGACCGTCGCGCATTCCTAGTGCGTTTGACGCCAGCAGGGCGCGCCAGCTTTGCCGAGATGGCGCTGGCGCACGAGAGTTGGATTGTGCAAGCCTTTGCCCAGCTGTCAGACAAAGACATTGCAGCGCTGCACAAGCTGCTGGGCAAAGTAAAAGACACTGCGCACGCGATGGCGTTGGGCGAGCAGTTAGCAGATTGATGGCCTTGTTTGAATGCCTTTGAACGCAGCCCACCCAACTTGCACCACCGCGCCATAGTGTGTTAAACGACCCCCACTTTCAAACTTATTCTTAGCCATGAAGCACTACATTTCCCCCACCAACCCCATGCGTGCCCAGTTTGCGCGGCGTGCTGGCTACAGCGCTACGCATTTTGCCTATGCATATACAGCAGGTGTAGCCACCATCACGCTAAACCGGCCTGAGCGTAAAAACCCTCTCACCTTTGACAGCTACGCCGAACTGCGCGAACTGTTTAACGCACTGCGTTACGCTACAGATGTGAAGGCGGTAGTTATTACCGGTGCAGGTGGCAACTTTTGTAGCGGCGGCGATGTGCACGAAATTATTGGGCCACTCACCCACATGAGCATGCCCGAGCTGCTAGAGTTCACCCGCATGACAGGCGACGTGGTCAAAGCCATCAAGGCCTGCCCACAACCCGTGATCGCCGCCATAGACGGTATTTGCGCAGGTGCTGGCGCGATGATGGCACTGGCGGCTGACCTGCGGCTGGGCACACCACAGGCCAAGACGGCTTACCTTTTTACCCGCGTGGGCCTGGCTGGTGCCGACATGGGGGCCTGCGCTTTGCTGCCGCGCTTAATCGGCCAAGGCCGCGCCACAGAGCTGTTGTTAACAGGACGCAACATGACAGCGCAAGAAGGCCTGCAGTGGGGATTTTTTAACGCACTGCACGACAGTGCGGATGTGCTGACCGCTGCGCAAACCATGGCGCAAGACCTGGCCCGTGGCCCCAGCTTTGCCCACAGCATGACCAAAACCATGCTGCACCAAGAGTGGGCCATGACGATTGACCAAGCCATCGAGGCTGAGGCGCAGGCGCAGGCGATTTGCATGCAAACGCAAGACTTTAAGCGCGCGTACGCTGCCTTTGCAGCCAAGCAAACACCGGTGTTTCAAGGAGATTAGCGCTATGGCTGCCCATGCTCTTACTTCATCTAGTGCGCCTGCGCTGCCCGCAATGCCTTCGGTGTTGCGCGCCAGTACTGCGCACTTGTCGCTACCGTTTTTTGACGCTGCGCACCGCGAGATGGGCAACCGTTTGGCCGACTGGATGCCGCATCAGCACATTGACGAAGCCGACGACCGCACAGCGTGCAAGGCGTGGGTTAAGCACCTAGGCGCGCACCAGTGGCTGCGCTACTGCGTGCCGCAAGCCCACGGCGGCGCGCTAGAGCAGCTAGACTCGCGCGCCCTGGTGATCTTGCGAGAGAACTTGGCTTTTCATTCGGCGCTGGCTGATTTTGCCTTTGCCATGCAGGGCTTGGGTAGTGGCGCGATTACGCTAGCGGGTTCTGCCGCACTGCAGGCCAAATACCTGCCCTTTGTTGCGCGTGGCGACAAAATAGCCGCGTTTGCATTGAGCGAACCGGACGCAGGTAGTGACGTATCTGCTATTAATACCATAGCTGTTCGAGCAGATTCTACGGCTTCAAACACAGAAAACACTTATAAAATATCGGGCTGCAAGACCTGGATCAGCAATGGCGGCATTGCTGACTTTTATGTGGTATTTGCCAAGACCGAGCCTGGGCTGGGCACACGCGGCATCAGCGCCATCGTGGTGGATGCCGATACGCCCGGGCTAGATGCCAGCGAGCATATTCAAGTGATGGCACCGCACCCGTTGGCCACACTAAGGTTTGACCAGTGCAGCGTGGCCGCCACGCAGCTGCTGGGCGAGGAGAACGCAGGATTTAAGCTGGCCATGCAAACGCTGGACATCTTTCGCCCATCGGTGGCTGCAGCCGCGCTAGGCTTTGCCCGTCGTGCGCTGGCCGAGGCAGTGCACTATGCCCAGCAACGCCGCATGTTCGGTCACAGCTTGGCTGATTTTCAGCTGACCCAAGCCAAGCTGGGCGAGATGGTAGCGCTGATAGACGCAGGCGCACTACTCACCTACCGCGCAGCGTGGATGCGCGATGTGGCCCTGCCTGCCGGCACGGCCACGCGTGCGCAGTACACCGCAGCCGCAGCCGCAGCCAAAATGACAGCGACTGAGAACGCCAGTAAAGTGATCGACATGGCGGTGCAAATGCACGGCGGCATGGGCGTAAAGGTAGGCACGCGAGTAGAAAGCCTGTACCGCGACATTCGCGCGCTGCGTATTTACGAAGGCGCTACTGAGGTGCAGCAGTTGATCTTGGGCAAATCGGTTCTCGCGGGTGCAGTATGAAATCGAATGCTGCTGCTTCAAGTGCATTCGTTTTGCGCTTTGTTGTGGGCTTAAGAGAACTTCGACAGGCTCAGACCAAACGGACAGTATGTGTCCCTGGGGTATGGATATGACCTCTGCAACCTCTGCCCAGACAGATCGTTTTGTCCACGACCGCCTGCCACCGCCCGAGCAACGTGCGCAGCTGAGCAACGACGCGCCCGAGCTGCAGATCGCGGCGCAGGCTAACTTGGTGGTTGAGCTGCTGGACAACGCTGTTGGGCATAAGGGCTGGGCCAGCCAGCCCATGCTGCGCTCATCCAAAATCACTTTAAGCTACGCCGATGTGCAAGACCGCGTTAACCGCATTGCGCAGGTGCTGACAGAAGATTTGCACCTGGTGCCCGGTAACCGCGTGCTGCTGCGCGGCGGTAACTCTGTCGGCATGGCACTGGCGTGGTTGGCAGTGGTTAAAGCAGGTTTGATAGCGGTGGCCACCATGCCGCTGCTGCGAGCTAAAGAGCTGGGCGAGATTATCGACAAAGCCCAGCCGTGCGTGGCCCTGTGCGATGCCAAGCTGCTGGACGAGCTAACCACAGCGCAGCATCAGCATGCCGTGTTGCGCACCGTCGTGCCGTTTAACGCGATGAACGATCCTGCTGGGCTAGCACATCGCGCTACACAAAAAAATGGCCAGTTCACCGCATGCGCCACAGCAGCTGATGACATAGCCATGATGGCCTTTACATCGGGCACTACCGGCAAACCTAAAGCTGCAGTGCATACCCACCGCGATATTTTGGCTGCCTGCGAGGCTTGGCCACGCCACGTACTGCACGCGGTGCCAAGTGACATCGTGGTGGGTTCGCCGCCTTTAGCATTTACTTTTGGCTTGGGTGGTTTGTTAGTTTTTCCGATGTGGGCAGGCTGCTCGGTGTACTTTGCTGATGAGCCCTACACACCAGAAAGTATGGTGGACACTATCAACACCGTCGGGGCCACTATCTGCTACACCGCTCCTACGTTTTACCGCCAGATGGCACCCTTCGCACAGGCCCAAGGCGTGCCCAGCCTGCGCACCAGCGTCAGCGCGGGTGAAGGTCTGCCGGACGCTACACGGATGCTGTGGCGGGCAGCTACTGGGCTGCACATGCTAGATGGTATTGGCGCTACGGAGCTGTTTCATATTTTCATCTCCTCGCCGGGAGTGGATGCGGATGCACAGCGCGGCAAACTCAAGCATCTTGGTTTGCCCGGCACGCCCATAGGTAAAGTTGTGCCCGGCTACCGCGCCAAAGTGGTGGGCGACGATGGTGTAGAAGTACCACGCGGCACCGTGGGTAGGCTGGCAGTCATCGGGCCCACATCATGCAAATACATGGACGATGCGCGACAAACCAACTACGTTAAAAATGGCTGGAACCTCCCCGGCGATGCGTTCGTGCAAGACGATGACGGCTACTATTACTACCAATCGCGCGCCGACGACATGATCATCAGCGCAGGCTACAACATCGGCGGGCCCGAGGTGGAAGACTGCTTACTGCAACACCCCGCCGTGGCTGAATGCGGCGTTGTCGGCCAGCCCGATGCACAGCGCGGCATGATCGTCAAAGCCTTTTGCGTTTTGCGTGCCCATTACACTGCAGACGCTTTGATGGTGCACGCACTGCAAGAGCATGTCAAAGCCGAGTTAGCGCCGTATAAATACCCGCGCGAGATAGTATTTTTAGCCGCCTTGCCACGTACCGAGACAGGCAAGCTGCAGCGTTTTAAGTTGCGCGAGTTCAGTAACGTTAATCGGTCAATATAGACCGTGCCCACCTCTGCGTTCGCGTTGATCAGTCCCAACCTTGTACCTACCTACTATCACTATGTTGCAACGACTCCAACCGCCCGGATGGGCTGAACCTAAAGGTTATGCCAATGGCATAGCGGCACGCGGCACCTTGATTTTTATAGGTGGCCAAATCGGTTGGAACGCGCAGCAGCAGTTTGAAACGGACGACTTTATCGCCCAATGCGAGCAAACTTTGCGCAACGTATTGGCAGTGCTGCAAGCCGCGCAGGCAGGCCCTGAGCATATGGTGCGCATGACTTGGTATGTGCAAGACTGCAACGAATACAACGCTAGGCTCAAAGAGCTAGGTAGCACCTACCGCAAGATACTTGGGAAAAACTTTCCCGCTATGACTTGCGTGGAAGTGTCAGGCCTGATGGAGGCGCGGGCTAAGGTAGAGATTGAGGTGACTGCCGTACTACCAGATTAGATCTGATTGCATTTCAAAATCATGGGCGTTTTAATGTCTTTTAGGCTTCTAGCCCGCGAACAACCTGCTCAAGCAGCTATTACATACATAGCGAATATTACTGCTTGACCACACCCGTCACTTCGATCGTCACGCGGCGGTCTGGCTGCAAACAGTCAATCAATTTAGCACGAGGCAGTTTGTCACTGCAAGTTGTAGTGACTGGATCGCCCTTGCCGCGGCCTGAGGCTTGAACTTTGGCAGCTTTTACACCCATCGACTCAAGTATGGCCTGCACACTGCTGGCACGGCGTGCTGACAAGGGGTTGTTGTACGCATCAGAGCCCAAACGATCGGTATGGCCTACTATATTCAAAGTAGCAATCGATTGGTAGGACTTTAAACGCTGGGCAATCGCATCAATACGCTGTTTACCACCAGGCAACATTTCGTCGCGACCCGACTTATCAAATTTGAACAAGGTATCTGCCAAAAGCACAAAGGTTTCTTTATTCAATGTGGGTAGTGCTATTGGAGCCGCAGACGTTGGCGCCGCCTGAGCTACGGCTGGCGTGGTACAAGCCGCTGCTTCTTGGCCAGCGCGACGAATGCCGTCTTCTGCCATCATGACGTGAGGCGTAGCTGCGCGCCAACCGGTTTGCTGTTCTGCATGGCCCGCGCGCACCAAACGCACCTCTGCACAGGCTACGGTGCGGGCGTTGCACACCAAAGTGGCGTCGTTAGTTTTAAATTTGGACAAATCTGCCCACAAATCATCGCGCAGACGCGTGCTACGCGCAACCAACGGGGTTTCGTAACCTACTTTGGCTGTCTTGCTGGCTTCCAACGCCTGAATGATTTTTTGCGACTCCGTCATCGACTCTTCGATGTAACCGGTACGGTCGTTTTCGTGGTACTGGGTTTTAGCAGTGTCTAACCAGCATTGCGCTTTAGCTAACGAATAATTATTTTGCGATACTCCACCCTCATTGAGTACGCGCAAGCGTTGTTGCAAAGCGTCGATGTTTTTACGGTCGCCCAATACCGGCGTTTCAGTGATGCGATTTTGTTGTTGCGTTAAACCTGTATTTTGCGCAGCAGCGCCCGGACCTTCGCTGGCAGCGGAACCAGAATTACCCCGCTGGCTAGCACAGCCCAACAAAACTAAGGGCAAAATTAAAACATATACATATCGCATAACAAACCTCATCGTGGTGTGGCCGGCGCTGCACCGGTACCTATAGCGGGCGAGGCGCTAGGACTCAAGGCACGGTTAACCTTGGCATCGCCACCCTTGAACAAGTCCTCATCAAATTTGTAGCGCACTCCTAGAACCCAGCCGCGGTTGGTGTAGTCGCTACCTGCGAGGTCATCATCGCGGAATCCGCGCCAGTTATAGCCCAACGTAACCAGCAAGTTGTCCACCAAGGTGTAGCCCACTTCTAGGCCATAGGCATATTGCCGCGCTCCGCCTTGGCCAGCCAATAGTGTGGTAATACCACCAACAGACCAGCGATTGGTAACATCGTACGTTACGCGTGCACCAATCAAAGAGGCGCGATACGAGTCGTCTACTGTGCCCAGCAGCGTCTCTTTAACTTGCTTGGTTGCGAATCGGCCTGATATAAACCAAGGGCGCGAAGGATGGTAGTTACCGCGCAAGCTTACGATATTAGTTGCATTACGCTTGTCTGCAGTGTATTCGCTCTTATTTTCATACAAACCTAATGCATCAAACTTATTGTTATCCACAGGTCTGTAAGCAAAGCCTAACTGCAAACGGTTTTGTCGCGTGTCTGTACTGCCATTGCGTGGGTTGATCCAGTTGAAGTAGTCACGGCCCACGAAAGTCCAGTTACGGTCTAGTTTCCGCGTAATGCCAGCAGTAGCTAACCAATTGGTGTTGTTATTGTCTTCGCGCCATTCAAGGCGACCAGAACCCTTCCACAGTTCACTAGCAGTGTATTCAAGGCCAACACCGGCTGCCGTACTATTACCTTCGGTGCTGATCAAGCGTTCTACATTGGTGACCAAACGCAGGCCCTCGGCCACATTCCAACCATTGCGAAGACCTATGGCGTTTTGTATAGACTTTCCCGAACTGCTGTCATTTAAGCGGTACTCGCTATAAACAGAACCATCTTGCATGTACTGGGTGTCAACACCCAAAGCAAACACGCGTGTTAGCGGCCCAGTAGCCAAACCGTAAGCGCCACCATACTGGCGGTTGTATTCGTAACGCGAATACACACGGGTTTTCTCAGCTACGCGCCAATCAGCGCCTACGCGATACAAGTTATTCGAATCCTCACCCGTCAATTCACGCTGGTATTCACCAAACAGATTTAAGGTATCTGTTGCAGCGTATTTGGCACCTAACTTGATCGTATTGCCTGGGTCGGTACCACGGATGTTTTGCAACTCTACTTCCAGTGTCAACTTATCTGTAGCTTTATATCCTGCACGCGCGAATACTGCGGTTCTGTCAATATCAGTTGCTGTAGAGGGTGTGGAGTTGGCGACTGTGTTGCACACCACTGGCAAGCCCGTAGCAGGGTCGATTTGTTGGTTGCCCACTTGGCTAATGCCATATCCGGTGTTGTAGCCTGTTACAGAACCGTTGTATGTGACGGTGCCATTAGCCAAACAATTAGAAGTGGTTTGCTGGCTCAAACTCACCGCGTTTTGTTGTACGTAGCGCACACCGCCACCCACTGTGAGCCTATCGGTCAGTTTTAAATCACCCGCTAATGATGCTGCATCGTTTTTGCTGCCCAGAATTCGATCTTCCGCGCGTTTAGCATCAGCAGTAATAGTCAAGTTTTCGGTGGCTTTGTAGGCTGCAGCTGCACCCAGATCTTGTTTGCCGCCTGTTAAGCCACTGGAGGCGTTGTTGAAGTTATCGTCTGAACGCATGACAAAAGCGTTAGCGCGAAGTGCATCATCAGAATGGCGAATTTCTAACCTCGTTGCTGTGCCGTCAAATGTGCCACTCTTACCGGCAAAGTTAGCGCTGTTATTTATATTAAATCCATTAGCGCTTGTATTGACTGTACTGGTTGAGCGCGCTATCTCACCGATTAGCTCAGTATTTTTAGTAAGCTTGAGCTGCACGTTGCCGCCCAAAATAGTTTGTGGCGCTGCAGGATTGTTATCTTTTCCGGCTGATACGCCAACACTAAAGTTCTCATTGATTTTGAGTTTAACGTCGCCGCCATAGATAAAGAAACGTTGACCACCTTGCTCTACTTCGTACGTAACCCGGATCGACACAGGGTTTAGTTGATCATCAACGCTAGGTACTGGTGAGCGAAATAATATTTGACCGTTAAATGGCTCAAATTCATAGTCTGTGGAACGTGCCAGCGTCGTGGACTTCAATATCACTGATGTTTGATTGCGACTACGCACCAAAATTTCAATTTTCTCAGTACCTTTGATACCATTCGGATTAGATACTGAGTAAGGGCCAGACACGCCACGTGCAGCAAATTCATCTACGACCTGCTTGAAACTTTCGCGTGCTACGAAGCCATTAGCAACAACGTTGCCTTCATCATAACGGCCACGCAACCCAGGCAATGACCGGTTATATTGGCTTAAAGTACGTGCAGGATTATCGTCAGTGGTAGTGTAGTCACCATATAGTAAAAAGCTGCGGTTTTTATCCAAGCGAACATACAGCTTGCCCGAACTTTGCGCATCTACACCGCGTACACTAGAGTCACCATAAACTGGGTAAAACGCATTAGGGTCGATAGTCTCGAATAACTGTTTATCAGTTACTTTGTCTGAATCATAGGCCATAGTCAGCAGGTAGTCACCTTTGACTTTACCCTTAAGGTACATAGCGGCACGTGCACCCAGATTGGTTTTACCGCCACTAAATTCTTTAGTCAGGCCACGTAACTCAGTATCGAAACCATCGTTTTCACGAACTGGCACTATTGCCTGAGGGTTAAACTTATCCGAACGCAAACGGCCTTCTATCAAACCAACCGCTATCATTTCACGAAGATCAGGCACGTAACGCACTGTAGCGCTCTGCGTTACACCACGCACGCTTACACTAAGAGTAACTGCATCAGGCTGGAACGGTGCTATTAGCTTGAAACTCAAAGCACCATCTTTAGCTTTCGCCTGAACGCCAGGGGTTATCCGATCAACATCACCACGATCTGCACCCGACTCGGAGGTCAAACGACCAGCCAACAAAATACGTGCGCCACCATTAACCTCAATCGTTACTTCAACGTCACCTTTTATGGCCTGACCTTTGATGTCTAACAATTGAATCTTAACGTCGGTGCTGGTCACGCCATCAGCCAATATATTATCAGCAGCGACATCAATGCCTATTTTCTCTACCGGTGAACTTAACCGCTCTAAAAATGAATTGAACGGGCGTGGTGCAATGCCCGCCTGGCCGCCAGTGTCGAACAAGCTCTTTGCATCAGTTTTGTCTGCACTGGTGGTGTTAGCGGCGGGTTGTGCAATTACCAGGCCATGCATCAAAGCTATGGCAACTACGATGGGCGTACGTTTTAGCAAAATTTTCTGCGAAATCAACAGAGATGTGCACAGCATCATTGGTTTGCACCTCCGGGTTTAGTCGTATCAGTGCCTGACGGATTGGCAGGGCGTACGCTAGGTAGAATTTGCTGTTGAATCTCTAGCGGGCGATTATCGATTTTTAAATCAGAGCCAATTTCCTTCTCAGGTATTACCACACCGCTTTGCGCACGGCGAGCTTTAACTTGGTCAAGGACTTCTGGGGTACACGAACCTTCAATGAAGTCTGCACGTGCGAGCTCGCCACCCTTCATATCAACAAACAAGCTATCTCCAACACCCGCGTTACGATTAGACGATGGCAACATGCGCGAACCCTTAGGCAAAGTGGTGCGGTCTACTTTAATCACATGGGTCTGCGGCTTCACACCACACAAGCTGTACTTACCTTCATTGTCCGTAATGACATAAGTACCATCCAGCATAACAAGCCTTACACCTGGAATACCCAGCTCACTTGAACCGCTCTCATTGCCTTGGGTATGTGTCCCATCACAGTCAACATACACTTTGCCGATGATGCAACCCTCATTGCTAAATACGCCGCCTTGGACTTTTACTTTGAACTGCGCTGTATTGGAACGTAAGCCAGCATATAGAGCCGTCGCTTTGTTAATACCGTCACCTTGCTGCGATCCCACACCGAGACGGACAGAGTAACTTAGTTCCCATGCAGTGTTAGCTGGAATTGATCCGGCAGCAGCTATCGTGCTGGTAGCGGAGCTTCCGCTAATATCAAATATTAGATTGCTGCCTACGCCACCAGCTGGATTATCTAGCGGCTTACCGTTCAAGCGTGCTGTTCCCAAAATATACCTAAAGCCTGCAGGTAGTAAATCTTCAATCCTTATGTTGGCAATCGCATTAGCCGTTGTATTGCTAATTTTGACTGTGTAGCGAACTGAATCTGCTATTTCTGCAACACTCTTATCGCCAGCCTTGCTGACTAAAATTGAACTGCTTGTTAGCGGTGCCAACTTATCTAATGGAATATGGTTGTGGTTTACACCAGCAGTTTGATTCACACCGCCAACGATAAAGTTAAATTCCAAGAAGTATTGTGTCCCGTTGACACCCACTGCGCTGGCACCGTTGATGCCCACTGCAGGAGCATTTATGTTCGGCTGAATTGATATAAGTGCGCCAACTGGTGGTGTGTATACATTTCCAGCAACTAAGCCGTTGATTGCGGGTGTGCCTGGTGCAACCCCTGGTAACGATACTCCACCTTGAACAGCGGGAGTCGCTACGTAACCTTGAGGTGGCGTGATACTCAGACGATAACGCCCGCTCGCAGCTGTTGGCTTTAAGGTAAAGAAGTATGCTCCACTTGCATCCGTAGTGATAGTTGGTGACGTCTCTATCAAGTCAGTTGCAAGTACAGGATTACCATTAGGCCCAATCAAAGTTACCACAGCACCTGCCACAGGCAATCTGGTTACAGAGTCATACACCACTCCACTTGGATCGACTGGTAAGTTTTGATCAATAGTGTTGTCACCTTGGTATAGGGTGATGTTTGATATAGCACCGCCCACAGTCTGCGTGCCAGAAACTATAGATGTTGTTGTACCGGTAGAAGTTTGTCCGCCTGACGTTGTTGTCGCTTGGTTGAACGGTGTTGTCACAACAACTTGACCGCTAGGATTTTTAAATCGAATTGAATAGCCTATGCCGGGGGTCTGACCGCCAATGACATATTTGCCGTCCACTGTAGTCGTTGCGGTACCAACTACAACGCCCCCTTGCAATAACTCAACGCGCCATCCAGCCAAATCAATGTCTTTACCTGCCCCATAAATCTTATTGCTATCTGTATCTAACCATACTCGTCCAGAAACACTTGCCGTGGGTGCTTGAGGCGTGATCGACTTGCTGTCGCTGTTGTTGGCCAGGCTGCTCTCGGGCACGCTGGAGCCGCTGGCGGTGGCGGTGACGGTGGCCCCATTGGTGCCCACCAAGACGCTGACCGGCAAGGTGACGGTGCCAAAGGCCGGGATGGTCTGGGCGGTGCTGGTGCTCACGCCGTTGATGACCACGGTGGAGGTGAAGGTGGTGGGCGTGCTGGTGTTGTTGGTGTAGGTCACCGTGCCGGTCACGGTGGTGCCGGCCACGGCGTTGGCCGGCAAGGCTACGGTGGTGCTGACATCAGCCAGGTTCGGCGTGATCGACTTGCTGTCGCTGTTGTTGGCCAGGCTGCTCTCGGGCACGCTGGAGCCGCTGGCGGTGGCGGTGAC
>JANLPQ010000031.1:0-24636 GCA_031367325.1 Polaromonas sp.
TCTTCGCGCAGCTCGGCCAAAGTGCCGGGCAGGGCGGCGCGTACGGTGGCTTCGGGCATGTCGCCCATGGCTTTTAGTGGGCGGGTTTGCGCCATCAACAGGTCGCCGTGCACCAGCTGGGCCAAGGCAAAGTTGGGGTAGTCTTTGACCAACTGGTCGGCTTGGCGCAGCGCCTCGCGGGTTTGGGCCTGGCCGATGCGCTGGTAAATTTGAATCAGCCGTGCCTCAGCGTCCAGCCCTTTGACGGCGACGTGGCGGGACTTAGGCGAGTAAATTTTTTTAGCGGCTAGTGCGGGGGTACACAGTAGTGCACTGACCCACAACGCAGCGCACAGATTGCGCAATAACATTCGGCTTCACTTCAGCGGAGGTTGAAATCTATAAATACACGGGTTACACCACAAGGTCTTAAAACACGAAGTCTCAAAACACGAAGTCTCAAAATACAGGGCTAAGAAATTACAAAGACCAGCGGCGCGCTACAGCCGTCAGGCAAGGTCAGCTTTAACCGCCACTGACCTCTTTCACAATCACCCAACGCTCGCCAGTTTTCACTAAATTGAGTGTTTTGGTACTAGACACCGACAATGCATCGGCGTCGTAATCTTGCTTGAAGCGGGCCTTGGCCGTGTTGCCGGTGACAGTAATAGCCAAGTTAGACACCTTCACGCTGATTTTGTTCTTGCCTACGATACGCTTGGTACGCTCTTGCTCCCAGTTCCTGCGGCCGCCTGCGGCGTCAAAATCTTTGCCGTAAGCGTTGAAATAGTCGGTGGTGTTTTTGGCGCTCCAGGCTTTGGCCCAGTTTTGCACCGCAGCGGTGATGTCTTGCTCGGCAGCGCCGCTGGCGGCAGCAGGAGGGCTGGTCGGGGCGGGTGTTGGGGCTGGCGCAGGCGCTGGTGTTGCCGCTGGGGCGCTGACCGGTGGTTTCACGGCGGGGGCTGCAGCTACGGGCGCTGGGGCTGGCGCAGCGGGCGCTGGTGTGGGTGCTACAGGCGGTTTGGCTGCTGGTGCTGGCGCAGCAGCAATGGCTGTAGGAGCCGCTGCGGCAGCGCGGCCTTTGCTACCCGGTGCAAACAGCTCGCGGATCAAGCCTAGCTTGGGCTGCACGCCAGTGTTGGTGTTGTCTAGTTGCAAGGCTTTGCTATACGCTTGGCTGGCCAGCTTGGCGTACACGTCGCCTAGGTTCTCGTGGGCAGTAGCGTAGCTGGGGTTGGTACGAATGGCCATTTCCAGCGCTGCACGGGCTTTGTCAAACTGGCTTTGGCCGGCGTACAGCACAGCCAAGTTGTTGTACGGCTCGGGCAGCTCGGGGTAGTCTTCGGTCAGCTTGGTAAACACGCCAATCGCGTCGTTGGGCTTGGCCTGCTCGGTAAAAATCACGCCCTTTAAAAAGCGCATTTGTGCGTCACGCGGCTTGCCAGCCAAGAATTGGTCTGCTTTGGTGCCTGCCTCGGCCAGCTGGCCTGCGCGTAGCAGGCGGGTGACGTCGGCATATTCGTCAGCTTGGGCAGCGTAAGGCAGCAGTAAACCTACAGCCAAACAAGCCGCTAGCGCGCAAGGTCGAATATTAAAAGACACTAAAGCTTTGACTGGAAACATAGAACCTCTCATCACAGGGTATGAACACGTTATGAAATTGGTAGACCCCATTGATGGGCCGTATACTGCTGCATTGTAGCGGCTAGAGGGCTGCATAATGAGGATGTTTGACCTAACATTGCTCTGCGGCAATGCGAGCGGTTGACTGCAAGTTTTACCGCAACTGATCTATCACGCCCGTTTTTTCGCACCTGTTTTTACCGCAACCGTTTCCATTGGCAGCCACCCCACATGAGCCTTCGCATCCACAATACGCTGTCGCGTACGCTTGAAGAATTTGTCCCCTTAGTGCCTGGCCAAGTTGGCATGTACGTTTGCGGCATGACTATTTATGACCTGTGCCACGTGGGCCACGCCCGCATGATGATGGCGTTTGACGTGGTGCAGTGCTGGCTGCGCGCCAGTGGCTACGAGGTAACTTTTGTGCGCAATATTACCGATATTGACGACAAAATTATCAAGCGTGCAGTAGAGCGCGGTATGACCATTCGCGCGCTGACTGACGAGATGATTATCGCCATGCACCGCGACTTGGACGCCCTAGGCGTGGCCCGCCCCACGCACGAGCCGCGCGCCACAGAATATGTGCGTGAGATGACTGATTTGATTGGCGTGCTGCAGCAAAAAGGCTTGGCTTACCAAACTGTTCCAGCTGGCGAGGCAAGCGGCCAAGGCGACATGAATTTCAGTGTGCGCAAGCTGCCCGGCTACGGCAAATTAAGCGGCAAATCGCTAGACCAGCTGCGTGCGGGTGAGCGTGTGGCCGTGCTGGACGGCAAGCAAGACCCACTGGACTTTGTACTGTGGAAAGCGGCCAAGCCCGATGAGCCTGCAGACGCTAAATACGCATCGCCTTTTGGCCCGGGCCGCCCCGGCTGGCATATTGAATGCTCGGCCATGAGCATGGGCGTGCTGGGTGAGACGTTTGACATTCACGGCGGCGGGGCTGACCTGCAGTTTCCGCACCACGAAAACGAGATTGCCCAAAGCGAAGGCGCGACCGGAAAAACCTTTGCGCGCTACTGGCTGCACAACGGTTTTTTAAACGTTGACGGCGAGAAGATGAGCAAGTCGGTGGGTAACTTTTTTACCATCCGCGATGTGCTGAAAAGCTACGACGGCGAGACGATTCGCTATTTTATGATGCGCGTGCACTACCGCAGGCCGTTTAACTTTAGCGACGCTGGGCTAGACGATGCGCGCACGGCGCTTAAGCGCTTGTACACCGTGCTAGATGCCGTGCCGCCTGCTGCTGTGGCGCTAGGCGGGAGCGAGCCCGTGGCGCTGAACGGGAGCGAGCCCGTAGCGCTCGATTGGACCGAACCGTGGTCTGCCAAGTTCAAGGCCGCGATGGACAACGACTTTGGCACGCCCGAGGCCTTTGCTGTGTTATTTGATTTGGCTAGCGAAATCAATCGCAGTAAAAATGCGCAACTCTCAGGCGTGTTGAAAGCATTGGGCGGCGTGCTGGGCTTGTTGCAAAGCCAGCCGACGGCGTATTTGCAATTAGGCTCTGCGCTGGACGACGCCGCGATTCAAACGCTGATTGCGCAGCGTGCAGCCGCTAAAGCAAGCAAAGACTTTGTAGGCGCTGACGCGATTCGCAAAGATTTAGCTTCTCAAAGTATTGTGCTGAAAGACGCGCCCACTGGCACGACGTGGGAAGTGCAAAAATGATTAGCACTCACCATGAAAGCGCTCCAGCGCAGCGTCAAATCGCCCAAGCGCGCAGTCAAAGTGCCCAAGCGCGCAGTCAAAGTGCCCAAGTGCACGGCCAAATCACCCAAATGTACAGAAATTATCAGTGTTTTAGGCCGTGCAGGCCGTATTACCTGCTCAGGCAGCTATGAAATCAGTAGCTGACACTGTTGCGCCTCTAGCGGCACCACCAGACTATTGGGACGAAGCCTGCAAGCATTTGGTTAAAAAAGACCGCGTGATGAAGCGGCTGATCCCGCAATTTAGCGAGGCTTATTTGCAGCGCCGCAGCGACCCGTTTATCACGCTGTCGCGTTCCATTGTGGGCCAGCAAATCAGCGTGAAAGCCGCGCAGTCGATTTGGGACCGGTTCATCAAGCTGTCCAAAAAACCTTCGCCGCAAGCCGTGCTAAAACTTAAAGTTGACGACATGCGCGCAGCAGGTTTATCGGCCCGCAAAATTGAATATCTGGTTGACCTGGCGCTCCACTTTGACAGCCGCGCGCTGAACGTGAAAGCCTGGGACGCGATGGACGACGACGCCATCATTGCCGAGCTGGTGGCCATACGCGGCATCGGCCGCTGGACAGCTGAGATGTTTTTGATTTTCCACATGATGCGGCCTAACGTACTGCCCATGGACGACATTGGCTTGATCAACGGCATCAGCCATAACTACTTTTCGGGTGAGCCGGTCAGCCGCAGCGAAATACGCGAAGTAGCCGCCGCTTGGGCACCCTACTGCAGCGTGGCTACGTGGTACCTGTGGCGCTCGCTAGACTCGCCGCCTTGATCGTTTGGAGTTGGCATTGATCGCTAAATGCCCCATAAATGACTGCTTACAAATTGATGCTTAGTTAGCTGGCAGCAATGGATACTTAGGGCCTACAAACTAAACGCCATCAGCGTTTTAGTGTCAAAATAATAGCGCTTGTCAAGCCCCCAAATCGCGTCAAACAGGTTTAAACTCCGCTCGTTATGATGCCTAGGAGCCAACTTTGGCCAAAAAAGTATTCTTAGATTTTGAGTCGCCCATTGCCGAGCTAGAAACCAAGATAGATGAGCTGCGCTACGTGCAGTCTGAATCGGCGGTGGACATCAGCGACGAGATCGACCAGCTGGCTAAAAAAAGCCAGCAACTGACCAAAGACATCTACAGCAGCCTTACGCCGTGGCAGATTACCAAGATCGCCCGCCACGCCGAGCGCCCGTACACCATGGACTATGTCAACGAGTGCTTTACCGATTTTGTCGAGATGCACGGCGACCGCCATTTTGCGGATGACCAATCCATCGTCGGTGGTCTGGCGCGCTTTAACGGCAATGCCTGCATGGTGCTGGGCCACCAAAAAGGCCGCGACACCAAAGAGCGCGCATTGCGCAACTTTGGCATGGCCCGGCCTGAGGGCTACCGCAAGGCCCTGCGCCTGATGAAGACGGCTGAAAAATTTCACCTGCCCGTGTTTACCTTTGTCGACACGCCGGGTGCTTTCCCCGGCATGGACGCTGAAGAGCGCGGCCAGTCCGAGGCCATTGGCCGCAATATTTTTGAAATGGCGCAGCTAGAAGTGCCTATCATTACCACCATCATCGGCGAGGGCGGCTCGGGCGGCGCACTGGCCATCAGCGTGGCCGACCAAGTGCTGATGCTGCAATACTCGATTTACAGCGTGATCAGCCCTGAAGGTTGCGCCAGCATTTTGTGGAAAACCAGCGACCGCGCGCAAGACGCGGCTGAGCAACTGGGCATTACCGCACACCGTCTCAAAGCGCTGGGCTTGATCGACAAAATTATTACCGAACCCGTAGGCGGTGCGCACCGTGACCACAAGCAGATGGCAGCATTTTTAAAGCGCGGGTTGAATGATGCATACCGCCAGCTAGCCGACCTGAAAGTCAAAGAGCTGGTAGACAGGCGCTACGACAAACTGCAAAGTTTTGGCCGCTACACGGACACCAAGGCGGACGCTAAATAAACGCTAGGTGGGGTAACGTTTTTGCACCTTGGCAAATACCGGGCCCCAAATAGGTTGCTGGCGTTCCGATGGGCTGAGGTTGAATTTTTTGTCTACGGCAAAAGCGGCTTCAAATGATTTTTCGCACTGCGCTGTGCGCCCGGTGACGCAGTACACAAAAGCTTGTGTTTTGTGGCCCCGCAGCAGGTCTGGCGTGTTGGTCAGGCCCAGCTTAAATCCCTCAGTTACTTTAGCCTCGGCGCGGCCGTATTCGCCGCGGTCTAGGGCCAGCGCGCTTTCACGCAGTGCGCCAGCGCCTGCAGAGGGGCGCTCAATCATCGGCGGGCCTGCTGGGGTTGATCCTTGGCTGCCGGGGGTGCTACAACCTGCAATGACCACCAGCAACACGCTGGCGCAGGTGATCAAGCAGCATTCCAAAATCCATCGTTGCTTTAGCTTCATACGGTTTAGCCCACAGTGCAATGCAGGCAATTAATAACTAAAAACTATTTTGCTGCACTGCCGCAATGGCGTGGTAACAAGCTGTAGGCGCGTGCGTTAGCGAAAACTTAAGGCTTTGGTGTGTAAATAGCCTACGCCTGTGCGCTGCCAACGCCCTAGCACCGCCCCTAAAGCTAGCTGCCCCTAGCAGCGTGTAGGCCGCCTGTATGCGGCCTACACGCTGCTAGGGGTGCCTCTTGTGTGCAGTACCCCCAGGCGGGTGCGCATACACTTGTGCCTGTATGAGTTTGATGCACGATTTACAGTTAACCCCACCATTAGCAGTGGCCTATAGCGGCGGCGCGGACTCTACCGCATTGCTATTACGTTGCGCCCAGCAATATCCGGGGCAGGTCACTGCCATCCATATCCACCACGGTTTGCAGGCAGCGGCAGACGATTTTGCGGCGCACTGTACGGCGTTGTGCGCGCAGCGCGGCGTGCCCTTGCATGTAGTGCACGTACAGGCGCGCCATGCTGCAGGTGACAGCCCAGAGGACGCCGCTCGCAAAGCGCGTTACACCGCGCTGGCAGCCAAGGTTTTAGAGGTCAATTGTGGCTTTCAGGCCGTAGAACCTGCTCAGCCAGCTATTAAATGTGTAGCGATAGCGCAGCATGCTGATGACCAGGCTGAAACACTGCTGCTGGCGCTTAGCCGGGGTGCGGGGCTGCCAGGCTTGTCGGCCATGTCTGTGCGCTGGCAGCGCGGCGGCGTAGAGTTTGTGCGGCCTTGGCTGGGGGTGCCTGCTGCGGATATTCGCACTTGGCTGGCCGCGCAGGGCTTGGCAGCGCGCTACCCGGGTAGCGCAAACTTTGCCAAGACCATCGGGCAGGGCTGGATAGAAGACCCCACCAACACCGACACAGCATTTACCCGCAACCGCATTCGCCACACGCTACTGCCCGCGCTGCAGCAGGCTTTTCCGCAGTATCGCGAGACGTTTGCCCGCTCAGCTCGCCATGCTGCCCAAGCCCAAGTGTTACTTGCTCAGTTAGCTACACAAGACATAGCACATACAGGTAATCCACCACAGATTGCCGCGCTGCAAAAGCTAAGCACAGAGCGCCAAGCCAACCTGTTGCGCCATTGGCTTAAAACCACCTATGGCGCGTCCCCAAGTGCTGCGCAGTTGGATGAGCTGCAAAGCCAGATTGCGGCATGCACCCACCGCGGCAAGCAAATTCACATCAAAGTAGCTTCGGGTTTTGTGCAGCGACACCTTGACACCCTTCAATACCAACCTAACGTTTAGTGGGTGACTAAAACCAGTTTTAAACGCGCTCTAAATCGTGGTTTACCCTAGCTATAATCAAAGGCTTTGCACTGATAGTGCGAAAAATCTTTCAACTAATCTGTCGCGTTATCTGCGTGATCTACAAAGAAAAATGGCTTTAATTGTTCATAAATACGGCGGCACGTCGATGGGTTCGCCCGAGCGTATTCAAAGTGTGGCTAAGCGCGTTGCCAAATGGGCCCGCGCAGGCCACCAGATGGTGGTCGTGCCCAGCGCCATGAGCGGCGAGACCAACCGCCTGCTAGCCTTGGCCAAAGCGCTGGCCCCAGCCAAAGCCACTGATGCCTACCACCGCGAGCTAGACGCACTGGCCGCCACGGGCGAGCAGGCATCGTCGGCCTTACTGGCCATTGCCCTGCAGGCCGAGGGCGTGGAATCCGTCAGCTACGCCGGCTGGCAAGTGCCTATCAAAACCGACAGCGCGTTTAACAAAGCCCGCATTGAGAGCATTGACGACAAAAAAGTACGTGCTGATTTAGCAGCCGGCCGCGTGGTCATCGTCACTGGGTTTCAGGGCGTGGACCCCGATGGCAACATCACCACGCTAGGCCGTGGCGGATCAGACACATCAGCCGTAGCCGTAGCAGCTGCCATGAAAGCCGCAGAATGCTTGATCTACACCGACGTAGATGGCGTGTACACCACCGACCCGCGCGTGGTGCCCGAGGCCCGCCGCCTGCAAACCGTGAGCTTTGAAGAGATGCTGGAAATGGCGTCGATGGGCAGCAAGGTGCTGCAAATTCGTTCGGTCGAATTTGCGGGTAAGTACAAAGTCAAGCTGCGGGTGTTGTCCAGCTTTACGCCGTGGGACATCAACATTGACGAAGAGGCCAAGTCTGGCACGCTGATAACTTTTGAGGAAGACGAACAAATGGAACAAGCCATCGTATCGGGCATCGCTTTTAACCGCGACGAAGCCAAAATTTCTGTACTGGGCGTGCCCGACACGCCAGGTATTGCTTACCAAATTCTTGGCGCTGTGGCCGACGCGAATATTGAAGTGGACATCATCATCCAAAACGTCTCCAAAGACGGCAGAACCGACTTCAGTTTTACGGTGCACCGCAACGACTACGCCAAGACCATGGACTTGCTCAAAAGCACTGTGCTGCCTAAACTAGGCGCGCAAGAGGTGGTAGGCGACACCAAAATTTGCAAAGTATCTATTGTCGGCATTGGCATGCGCAGCCATGTGGGCATCGCCAGCAAAATGTTCCGTGCTTTGGCAGAGGACGGCATTAACATCCAGATGATCTCAACCAGTGAGATCAAAACTTCGGTAGTGATTGACGAGAAATACATGGAACTGGCGGTTCGCGCACTGCACAAAGCATTTGACTTGGACCAGCCTTCGGCTTAACTGAACGCAGTCTTGGCTTTATTGTGTTTTTTGGAGGTTGCGCTTCGTACTTGAAGTCGCGTTATAACCCACGTCTGAAACGCTTTAAATCAAATTACGCATAGCCGCCGCTGTCTCTCGCAGCACGCCTAGCACGCGTGCTACCGCTACCTCAGCAGCCTCGCCATGCATCGGCATGATCACGCTAAGCGCTGCTACCAGCGTGCCACGCGCATCGCGCAGCGGCACGGCAACGCCACGGTAATGCAAGTCCAGTTGCTGCTCTGACAAGGCCCATTCTTGCTGGCGAATTTGCGCTAACTGCACACTTAAGTCGGCTTTGTCAGTGATGGTGTGTTGCGTATAGGTAGGCAGTGTTTGCGCTGCCAGCCATTCGCTGTAGTGCGGCGTGGTACGCGTGGCCAGCAGCAGCATGCCTGCGGCAGTTACCTGCGCTGGCACGCGCGCCCCCAGTACAAAGCCCGTGTTCATCACCCGGGTAGGGCCGTTGCGGGCCACATACACAATGTCGTTGCCCTCTAGCATGCTGACATACGTTATCTCTTGCGTGCCAGCAGTCACGCGCTGCAAAAACGGCTGTACTGTGCGCGCCAGACGTGACGATTCGATAAACGCCTGCCCTATACGCAGCACGCGCGGCGTGAGCCAGAACAACTTACCGTCTGTGGCTACATAGCCCAAATGCGCCAGCGTCAACAAGTAGCGGCGCGTAGCAGTGCGCGTGAGGCCCACAATGCTGGCCATTTGCGCCGCTGTGACGCGTGGATGCGCCTCGCCAAAGGCTTCCAAAATACCCAAGCCTTTTTCTAGCCCAGCAATCCAGTCGCGTCTTTGTAGGCCGGGCGGCGAGTTGTCGGGCGATATAGCGTTGTTGGATTTGTCTAGGGTATGCGTTTTAGCTACAAGCGACATAGTATTTATGCTCAATTTAGATAACTGCTGTGTAACTGGTACAGCAGTGTTAAACCCTTAATTAGTTCAATCATCGCACAAGTATGGTCGTTCATCGAACATTATTAATTTGGGGTGTCACCTTATTTCGAGACAATACGTTGAGATGCTGCATAACTAATTTTGATGGCCATTTACTACGCGTGCATTCTGGTTGTGCATAAGCTGGACAAATTTATGACATCTTTTGGAGAATTTGATGAGAAAACGTTTCGCTCTTAAATTAATAGCTGCTTGTGCAATGTCTACAATGGTATTGGGCGCTTTTGCACAAAGTACAGTTAAAGTGGCTGCGATTGTCGAGCTGTCAGGCGGCGGTGCTACGGCGGGTACCAACTTTAAAAATGGCGTTGAAATGGCCGTGAAAGAAGTTAACGCTGCTGGCGGCATTTTGGGTAAAAAGATTGAGCTGATTACCACCGACACCACCACCAACCCCGGCGTGGCACTGGGCCTGACCAAAAAAGCGATTGACCAAGACGTGTTTGCTATTTTTGGCCCCGTGTACAGCGGCTCCATCGTCGTCAGCATGAAAGAGTCGGAGAAAGCGCAAATCCCGAACTGGACTGGCGGTGAGGCAGCCAACATCACCACACAGGGCAACCCGTACATTTTCCGCACCAGCTTTACGCAGGCTACAGCTATGCCTAAAGTAGCCAAGTACATTAACCAGCAAGCCAAAGTGAAAAACTTGGCCATCATTTACGTTAACAACGACTTCGGCAAGGGCGGCCTGGAGATGATCAAAAAAGCACTGGCACCTACCGACACCAAAATTGCGGTTGACGTGTCTACCGATGCGGGTCAGGTAGACTTTTCTGCTGCAGTGCTCAAGGCCAAGCAGTCTAATGCGGACGCCGTATTTGTTTATCTGAACGAAGACGAATCAGCCCGCATTTTGAAAGAGCTGCGCAAGCAAGGCTGGACCAAGCCGATCATCGGCGAGACCACACTGACAGGCCAAAAAGTAATTGACTTGGCAGGTGACGCTGCCAACGGTGCAATTGCCCACGTAGGCCTGACAGTAGACGCACCTGGCGCGGAGATGCTGAAGTTCAAAGCCAAGTTCTACCAAGACTACAAATACATCAGCGACCACAACGGCATCAAAGGCTACACTGGCATTTATTCGCTCAAAGCCGCTGTTGAAAAAGTGGGCAAGTTTGACCGCGCAGCAGTGGCCAAGGCCATGCACGGCCTGTCGATCAGCGCAACCAAATACCCCGGCATTATTTTGGATGTGAACTTTGACGACAAAGGCGACCTAGACCGCGCCAGCTATTTGGTGCAAGTGAAAAACGGCAAACAAGAAGTGATCGAAGTGCTGCCACCGTTGGCTGCAAAGAAGTAAATTTACTCATCACTTACGGATTTAATCCTGAATACCAGTTAGTCGAATCGCCACAAGTTTAAGGCGAACGACTGGCTGGTTTTTTCTTTTTTCTTTTTCTTTTTAGCGTCCTTCGCGCAACCTTCGCGCCCTTCGCGTCCGGTTATTTGTCTTAAGGGTTTTCATTTCTCAAGATGACCGATTTTCTCCAACTTTTCATCAGCGGCTTATCTACCGGCAGCATTTATGCACTGGCTGCGCTAGGTTTTACGTTGCTATGGCAAGCAGCGGGCACCATTAACTTTGCGCAGGGCGAGTTTGTCATGCTGCCTGCGTTTGCCATGTTGGGGTTTATGCATTTAGGTGCACCGCTATTAGTCAGCTTGGGCCTGACGATGATTGTGGCTGTGGTCGTGCTGGGCTGGGCGTTTAAACGCAGCGTAGTGGACCCGCTGTTTAAGTTTGGCATGATGCCCATCGTAGTGGCCACCATTGGTTTGTCAATTGTTATGCGCAACAGCGTGCGTGCAGGCTACAGCGCCGAGGCGCATGCCTTCCCGTCGTTGTTTGGTGATGCGCTGTTTAACGTTGGCGGTGTCACGGTGACGACGGGCGACATGGGCACGCTGGCAAGCGCGCTGCTGATCGTCTTTGCTGTGCAGGCGTTTATTTCTAAAACCATCACTGGCCGCGCGATGCAAGCCGTAGCGCAAAACACCGAGAGCGCATCAGTACTGGGCATCAACGTGCCCCGCATGATTTTCTATACCTTTGCGATTAACGCTGTGCTGGCCTGCATGGCGGCGCTGCTGGTAACACCCACCTATTTGGCCAAGTTTGACATGGGTGAGTCGCTGGGTACCAAAGCATTTTTCGCTGCGATTATTGGTGGTTTTAACAATTCGCGTGGCGCTTTACTGGGCGGGTTAATCGTGGGTGTGAGCGAAAACTTGGCAGCTGCCTATATCTCGCCATCGTACAAAGATGCGGTGGCATTGATTATTTTTATGGTAGTTATTTTGTTCAAACCGCAAGGCCTCTTGGGTAAAAAAGAGGAGCGTAAGGTATGACTACGCAACCAAGCAAAGGCAAGGCGTCGCTCCATCTCCTAACTATTCTTTTAATAGCTGCTGGAGCAGTTATTTTGCTAGTTTCGCCACAGTTTCTTAAAAATTACGGCGTGTATTTGTTTACCTACTGGTTGATCTTTGTCATTGCCACGATGGGGCTGAATCTGACAGTAGGCTATGCAGGCCAAAAATCGTTGGGTCACGCGGCCTTCTTTGGTATTGGGGCCTACACGGTGGCTATTTTGCTGAAAGCTGGCTTCAGTTGGTGGTTGGGTATGCCCGTGGCAGCAGCGCTGTGCTTTTTTGCGGGCTTGGTGGTGGGCTTTCCGGCGCTGCGTGTGCAAACTATTTATTTGGCCTTTGCCACACTGGGCTTTAACACCGCCGTGTATTTGGTGATGCGCAATGAAGAATGGCTCACCGGTGGCACCTTTGGCATCAACGGTATTGCGCGGCCCGAGATTTTTGGCATGTCGCTTAAGGGCGGCTTGGCGTACTACTATTTTGTGTTGGCTTGCGCGGCCACCATGGTAGGCCTGCTGTGGGGTTTGCTGCGCTCTCCTTGGGGCAAAGCATTTACCGCGCTGCGCGACAACCCGATTCGGGCCGAGAGCTTGGGTATTGACACACGCAGCTATACGCTGATGAGTTTTGCGATTGGCGCCACCTATGCGGGCGTAGCGGGCGTGTTGTTTGCGTCGCTGGTGGACTTTATCGAACCCGGGCCGTTTGCTGTAGGCGCGTCGATCATGATGTACCTGATGGTGGTGGTGGGTGGATCGGGCTACTTTTGGGGGCCGCTAGTGGGCGCGGCTGTGGGTGTGGTGGTGCCCGACTGGATACGCGACGCTGCCCCCGTGTTGTCTAACTGGTACTTGCCGCTGTTTGGCGCTGTGGTGGTGTTGATGATGATATGGTTGCCCGACGGGCTGCTAAGCTTGCCCGACAGATTAAAAGAAAAACGCGATTCGCGCAAAGCCAGCAAAGACCGGACCAAGAGGGCTGCAGACATGGACGCAGCCCAAGCGCGCAGTGCGCAAGCCGGAGGCATGTAATGAGCCTTTTGAAAGTCACTAATTTGAAAAAAGCCTATGGTGCCATCCAAGCGGTAGGCGGTGTGAGCTTTGAAGTACAACCGGGTGAAATATTTGGGGTGATTGGCCCTAATGGATCGGGCAAAACCACGCTGTTTAACTCTATGCTGGGGCAGATCAAGCCCGACGAAGGCCAAATTGTGCTGAACGGCAAAGATGTCACCAAGCTAGGCCCGCTTGAGCTAAGCCGCAGGGGCGTAGGGCGCACGTTTCAAACCCTGCAAGTGTTTGGCAAGATGACCGTACGCGATAACTTAATCGTAGCGGCGCAAGAACATAAGGGCACGATGTGGAGCCGCATGTTTGCGCCTAGCGACTCAGGTTTGGGTGACAAAGCCGATGCACTGATTAAACAGTTTCGTATTGAGCACGTGGCTGGTCTAAAAGCTGGCACCCTTAGTTATGGCCAACAAAAGCTGGTGGACATTGCCATGGCATTTATGAGCGAGCCTGATTTGGTGCTGCTAGACGAACCTTGTGCGGGGGTGAACCCGTCACTGGTAGGCGGCATTTCTACGCTGCTGAAAGATTTGAACCGAAATCCTAAATTCGGCAAAAAGAGTAGCTTTGTCGTGATTGAACACAATATGGATTTTGTGATGGATCTGTGCCACCGCATCATGGTGATGGTAGAGGGCAAGGTGTTGGCCATTGGCACACCAGCTGAGATTCGTGGCAACAAGCAAGTGCTAGACGCTTATCTTGGAGCGTGATGATGAACAATAATCAACACGATACCTGCATTGAATTTCAAGACGTTGTGGCAGGCTACAAGGATTTTATGATCCTGAATAATCTGAATCTTAAAATCAAACGCAATGCCATTACGTTATTGATCGGCCCTAATGGCGCAGGCAAATCTACCGTGCTGAAAACTTTGTTTGGTCTGCTGAAACCTCGCCAAGGCAAGGTGTTGCTAGATGGTAAAGATATTTCAGGTGCTACACAAAAAGACTTGTTGGCCCAAGGCATTGCCTTCGTGCCGCAGGGCCGCAACCTGTTTGGACAACTGACTGTGTGGCAAAACTTAGAGCTGGGCGGCATCACGCTAGGCACCAAAACCACGCACGAGCGCATACCTGAAGTGCTGGAGTTTTTCCCGCGTGTCAAAGAGCGTTTACATTCGCAGGCCAGCGCACTGTCGGGCGGCGAACAAAAGCAACTTGAAATTGGCCGTGCGCTGCTGCTGCGACCCAAGGTGTTATTGATCGACGAGCCCTCTATTGGCTTGAGTCCCATCGTAGTGCAAGACGTGTTCAAGCTACTGCGCAGTCTGGTGGCGCAGGGCACGACGGTGCTGATGGTAGAACAAAACGTGAAGAGCGCGTTGAAAGTATCTGACGACGCAGTGGCGCTGGAGTCTGGCCGCTGTGTGCTGCACAAACCGGCTTCTGAGTTGCTGGCAGACCCACATATTGAACGGCTGTTTTTGGGTGGGCATGTGACGGTTTCTAATTCCTAGAGTTTTCGCGCTGTAGGGTTGGATGCGGGGATTTTTTGAACGTAGAGGGCGCGAAGGTTACCCAAAGAGCGCAGAAAAGAAATACCAAATAAATACAAAATTTGAAGATTTTGAATATCGAATAAAACGTCTTTTTGTAGCCGTTCAATTTTATTTTTCTCTTTGAGATTAGCCTAGGCACGCCCGATGTTCTGGATGCTGTAGCAGGGTTGTGTGATTAAAGGCGGTATAGTGCTAAATACTATTAATTCAATAGCTGCTTGAGCAGGTTCTACGGCCTGGAAAGCTAATTTGACTATGAAAACTGATCTAGTTTTAACGCAAAGAGACCATCGCGGCGTCTATACGTTGACATTGAACAAGCCTGATAACTTCAACGCGCTGTCTGCGGACATGATTGGTGCGCTACAAGCTGCGCTCGATAGTGTGAAAGCTGACGACACATCGCGTGCAGTGGTGCTGGCAGCACATGGCAAGGCTTTTTGTCCAGGCCACAACTTAAAAGATATGGCCGCGCATTCGCAGCTAGCGTTTTACCAAGCGCTGTTTGCGCAGTGCTCCAAAATGATGGTGTCGATAGCCCAACTGCCCGTGCCGGTGATAGCACGGGTACATGGCCTGGCGACTGCTGCGGGCTGCCAACTGGTAGCGCAGTGCGATTTGGCGGTGGCCTCGCCAGCGGCGCGCTTGGCCACTAGCGGTATTAATTACGGCCTGTTTTGCGCTACACCGTCGGTGCCACTGCTGCGCAATGTGCCGCCTAAACAGGCTATGCACATGCTGCTAACAGGTGAATTTATCAACGCTGTTACAGCATTGCGCTATGGCTTGGTCAATGCTGTAGCAGTTGACGATTCGGCGCAAGCGCTGGATACAGAGGTAGACACACTGGTGGCGCAAATCGTTAGCAAACCACGCGTGGCACTGCAAATGGGTAAAGAATTGTTTTATCGCCAGCAGGGTTTGGGGCTAGAAGCCGCCTACCAATTGGCTGGCCAGACAATGGCTATCAATATGATGGAGCTCAGCGCACAAGAGGGTGTATTGGCTTTTGTACAAAAGCGCACGCCAGCGTGGCTTAACGTGCCAGATAGTAGCAAAACATAAATGGCCAGCAGCGCCAGCTGCGGTATAACTACGACATGAATGAAATTGACGATCTGTTGCAAGACATGGCCCGGCCCGACATTTGGGTAGAGGTGGTAAGTTTGCTAGCGTGCTTGGCGCTGGCCTATGTGTTGTGCCGCGTAGCTTACAAGGCATTTAAGCCGCCCGCAGACTCGGTATGGTTTGGTCGCCATATCTTGGACGGACTGATGTTTCCGTTCTTGGCCTTGACTTTAACTTTCGCCACCAGCTACGTGGTGGCGCGCTACCAGCATTTGTCAATTCTCAAGGTGGCTGTGCCCATGCTGGTGTCGTTAGCAGCTATTCGGTTGACTGCGCGCACGCTGACTTTAAGTTTTCCCAATTCTGGATTTGCACGCTTAACTGAGCGTCTTTTCTCGTGGGTAGTGTGGGTATTGGCCATATTGTGGATAGTGGGGCTGTTGCCGGGTTTTCTAGAAGAGCTGGACTCTATCAAGCTGGCCTTTGGCAAAGGTAAGGTCAGCCTGCGCACCGTGCTGGATGGCCTGACCTCGGCGGGCTTGGTGATTATTGTTACGCTGTGGATATCGGCTGTAATTGAGCGCAATGTATTGCGCGACGCGGTGAATGATTTGTCGATGCGCAAGATTATGGCCAGCGGTATTCGTGCCATGCTGATCTTGTTTGGCTTGCTGTTTGCCTTGTCGGCTGTGGGCGTGGACTTGACGGCGTTGTCGGTACTGGGCGGCGCGCTGGGTGTTGGCCTAGGGCTGGGCTTGCAAAAACTGGCGGCTAATTATGTGAGCGGATTTGTAATTCTGTTTGAACGATCCGTGCGTATTGGCGACAGTGTGAAGATAGATGGCTTTGAGGGCAGGGTGAGCGACATCAAAACCCGCTACACGCTGATCCGCGCGCTCAATGGCCGCGAAGCGATTATTCCCAATGAAAAACTGATTACTGAGCGGGTAGAAAATTTATCGCTGGCCGACCCTAAAGTGCTGCTGTCTAGCGTGCTCATCGTGGGCTACGACAGCGATGTCATGCAAGTGCAAGGCATTTTGTGCAAGGCTGCATTGGGCCACACCCGCGTATTGGCTGACCCAGAGCCTGTGGCACACCTTACACAGTTTGCACCCGATGGGCTGGAATTTACTTTGCTGTTTTGGATTAACGATCCAGACAACGGCCAGATGAATGTGAAGAGCCACATCAACGTGGAAATTTTGCACGCACTGCGCGCTGCGGATATTCAAATTCCATACCCACAACGTGTGATTCACATGCCAGAAACATCTAAAGTTACTTAGCTTGTAACCAACACACTATAAATTACATAGCTGCTTGAGCAGTATTTACTTGGGTTACAGCCCTGTTTACTGCATTAAACTAGGCAGCCAGAGGCTTAATTGCGGAAACGCAATCAGCAAGCCCAGTACAAAAATCATCACCACGACAAACGGCCAGCAGCCGCGAAAGATGGCACCCAAGCCTACGCCGGGTAGCAGTGCGTTCAGTACAAACAGATTCATGCCCACGGGGGGCGATATCAGGCCGATTTGTACAATCATCACAATCAGCACACCAAACCATACCGGGTCAAAGCCTAATGCCGTGACGATGGGAAAGAACAGTGGAATGGTCAGCAGCACCATGGTAAGTTCTTCCATCACAGTGCCTAGTACCACGTAGATTAGCATCATGGCGGTGATGATCATGATGGGCGACAGGCCCAGGTGGGTGATCCACTCTTTCAAGTCGCTAGGCATGCTGGTGAAGTTGACAAAGTTGGCAAATATCGTGGCAGCAATCAGTAGCGTAAATAGCATGGCTGTAGTGCGGGCAGATTCGACCAGCACTTGGTAGAGGATGGCCCAAGTCAAGCGGCGGCGTGCCAGTGCAAACAAGAAGGCACCTGCCGCGCCAAAACCTGCACCCTCAGTGGCCGTAAATATGCCGCCATAAATACCACCCAGCACCACAATCACTAGCAAGATCACGCCCCAGATGCCACGCAACGCCTTCCAACGGTTGGGCCAGCTGGTGCGCTCGCCTCGGGGTGCGTGCTCGGGGTCGCGGGCAGTCATCACCGCAATGCCTCCCATCATCAACAGCGCGGTCAAGATGCCCGGAATAACTCCAGCAGCAAACAGTTTGCCAATATTCGTCTCGGTAATGATGCCGTAGATCACCATGATGGTAGACGGCGGAATCATGATGCCCAACGTGCCGCCTGCGGCCATTACGCCAGTAGACAGGCTGTCGCTGTAGCCCATCTTTTTCATCGACGGGTAGGCTACCTTGCTCATGGTGGCTGCAGTGGCTATAGACGACCCGCAAATAGCGCCAAAACCTGCGCAAGCAGCCACCGTAGCATGCGCCAAGCCACCGCGAAAGTGGCCAATAAATGCGTAGGCCGCCGCAAACAGCTCGTGCGCCAGCCCAGCGCGGGCCACAAAATTACCCATCAAAATAAACAGCGGAATAACTGACAACGTGTAAGCAAAACCAGTTTCGTGCACCACCTGCGCGGTGCTGGCCAGCGCAGGCACCCAGCCGCGTGTGATGCCCATGCCCACCACACCTACGATGCCCATGGCAAAGGCTAATGGCACACGCAGCAGCGCCAGTGTAAAGATGGCCACAAAGCCTAAGAGGGATTCAATCATGCCAATGCCGTCACAGCGCGGCCCCTTCGCCTTCTTGCAAGGCGTGCGCGTCATGTCTTATCAGTGTCAGATGCAGCAGGCCGGTAATGCCGCATAACACGCTCATGCCATAGATAAAGGGTGCCTTGGCAATTTTGAGCTGCGCAGTGATGTCGCCATTGGCTGCAAACTGGCCCGCAGTAGTCCACATCACATACGCCAGCGCTAGCATCAAGCCTGCGCACAGCATGTGCACCAGTGCGCGTTGCACCCGGACAAACCAAGTGGGCCACACGCTGTCTAGCGAATCAAAAATCACATGCTCGCCGCGGCTTGACACTAGTGGTAATCCTGCAAATATCACCACCACCATCAGCAGCTCGGTCAGCTCTAGCGAGCCGGGGATAGATTGGGACAATAGCTTGCGGCCCCCTACGTCAAAAAACGTGAGCGCCATGATGGCAAACAGTGAAGCAGCGCACAATGCGCCGCAAAAATGCTCAAGTAGTTTGCGCAAAGATTATTTCTCAGCCTTGGCTATCTCAGCGCGGAATTCGGCCAATACTTTGGCAGCGTCTTTCAACCCTTTGGCCTCGGCATCGGTGACCCATTTGGTTTCTAGCGCAGAGGTTTTAGATTTCACTTCGGCTATAAATTGTGCATCAGCTTTGGTAATCAACACGCCGTTGGCCTGCATCAAACCAATAGCGCGTCGGTCTACCTTGTCCCAGCCACGGCCAAAGATACGGGCCGCTACCTCGCCGCTAGCGGCATCCACTACTTTTTTCTCGTCTGGCGCCAGCTTGTCGTATTTGGCTTGGTTCATCACAAAGGCAAAGCTGGTGTTGTACAAGCCGCCTGGGAAGGTAGTGGCGTGCTTGATGATCTTGTCGATACGGAATGATTCGGTGGATTCAGCTGGGAATAGGGTGCCGTCCATCACGCCGCCTGATAACAGCTCGTACGAATCAGGCGCGGGTTTCAGCGTGACGTTCATGCCCAGTGTTTTGCTGATCTCGTTGACCATGCCGCCACCCACGCGAAATTTAAGACCATTCAAATCGTCTACTTTGGCAATCGGGCGCTTGGTGTTGAACACAATGCCGGGGCCGTGCGTGAAGAATGCCAGCACTTTCATGCCGGCGTGTTCGGCAGAGAACTGTGGATTTTTCATGGCTATTTTGTTGTACGCCACCGAGATAGGCTCTGCTGTGTTGCCCAAAAACGGGAGCTCAGCCATTTGCGAGTGCACAAAGCGGCCTGGCGTGTAGCCCTGCACCGAATACGAAAGATCAGCCAAGCCGTTTTTTACTGCGTCAAACGTGCCGGGCGGTGCCGACACAGCGCGCGGCAAAATATTGCATTTGACTTTGCCTGTAGAGTTTTTTTCTACTAGATCGCACCACTCTTTTTGCGCCATACTGAGGGTGTGCGTGGGCGGCAACCAGCTGGACGCCGTCAACACGGTTTGCGCACTGGCCAAGTGAGCTGCACCCGTGCCAGCCATCGCTAGAAGAGACAAGGTGATACGAGAGACTTTCATGGGGCTTCCTCGCAAGAATGTTGCACCGCAAAATGCTGCGTTCAAGTTACTTTAACGGCTGCTTCGATTAGCAACGATACAGGTTTACCCCAATTAACCGACCCATCGGTCTGTTAATTGTCGCTGGGTTGACGCTTAGGCTGTAACTTGTGGTGAGCAACGCCTAAATATGCTCGGGTTACACATTATAATTAGTAAAAAGAACGATCGTGCTTTTTTACCCCAGCACGGTCTTTTTGCTGCGGTGCGGTATGTCTACGGGCAGCCCGCATACAATGATTTAGGTTTACGTCAACGTCAATTGAATTAATTTGTGGAGCTTGTAGTATGAAGGTATTGGTCGCTGTTAAACGGGTAGTGGATTACAACGTGAAGGTGCGGGTCAAATCGGACAACACGGGCGTAGACATAGCCAACGTCAAGATGAGCATGAACCCATTTGATGAGATTGCTGTGGAAGAGGCCATGCGCTTGAAAGAAAAGGGTATCGTTACCGAGATCATCGCCGTATCATGCGGCCCCATCCAGTGCCAGGAAACACTGCGTACGGCCATGGCCATCGGCGCCGACCGCGCCATTTTGGTAGAAACTTCTGAAGAGCTGCAACCCTTGGCAGTGGCCAAGCTGCTCAAGGCACTGGTCGACAAAGAGCAACCTGGCCTAGTCATCTTAGGCAAGCAGGCCATTGACGACGACTGCAATCAAACGGGTCAAATGTTGGCCGCCTTGGGCGACATGCCGCAAGCTACCTTTGCTTCCAAGGTAGAAATTGCAGATGGCAAGGCTACGGTTACCCGTGAAGTGGACGGCGGTTTAGAGATATTATCGATGAGCTTGCCTGCCATCATTACGACCGACCTGCGCTTGAACGAGCCGCGCTACGTGACGCTACCCAACATCATGAAAGCCAAGAAAAAGCAGCTCGATGTGTTTAAACCCGAAGACCTCGGCGTAGATGTGGCCCCGCGTATCAAAACACTCAAAGTGGTGGAGCCTGCCAAGCGCAGTGCAGGTATCAAAGTAGCAGACGTTGCCATGCTGGTGGATAAGCTGAAAAATACGGCTAAGGTAATCTAACAACTTTGCGGGACAGAGCAACGCATCTGCAAACCAGCGCGTTGCTCTGTCCTCAACCGATCAAACAATTAAGGAGCTGATATGACAAGTTTAGTAATAGCAGAACACAATAACGCCACTATCAAAGGCGCAACGCTTAACACCGTCACCGCAGCTATGGCCTGTGGCGGCGACGTACACGTACTAATAGCAGGTATGGACGCAGGCCCGGCAGCAGCGGCAGCAGCGCAAATTGCAGGCGTAGCCAAAGTGATTCACGTTGACGGTACGCACTTTGCACACGGCTTGGCTGAGAATATGGCGGCGCAGATTTTGACATTGTCCAGTAGTTACAGCCACATACTTTTTCCCTCCACTGCATCGGGTAAAAACATTGCGCCACGCGTGGCGGCCAAGCTGGACGTAGGCCAGATCAGCGATGTCACCAAAGTAGACAGCCCCGATACCTTTGAGCGTCCTATCTATGCCGGTAACGCGATTGCAACGGTGCAAAGTACCGACGCCACCAAAATTATCACCGTGCGCACAACGGGCTTTGACCCTGCATCTGCCACCGGCGGATCGGCGGCCATAGACATAGTCGTCGCCACGGCAGACAGCGGCAAGAGCACATTTGTAGGCAGCGAAATAGCCAAGCTAGACCGCCCCGAGCTGACGGCGGCCAAGATCATCGTCAGCGGTGGTCGTGCGCTAGGCAGTGCCGAAAAGTTTGCTGAAGTAATGACGCCATTAGCCGACAAGCTGGGTGCCGCCCTAGGTGCTTCACGAGCGGCTGTAGATGCGGGCTACGCACCCAACGACTGGCAAGTAGGCCAAACCGGCAAAATCGTAGCCCCTCAGTTGTACGTAGCTTGCGGTATCAGCGGCGCGATCCAGCACTTGGCGGGTATGAAAGACAGCAAAGTGATTGTGGCAATTAATAAAGACGCCGAAGCACCTATCTTCAGCGTGGCTGACTTTGGATTAGAAGCCGATTTGTTTGTCGCTGTGCCAGAGTTGGTTGCGGCTTTGTGATTCTTTGAATGCGGGTGCAGGACGCTAAGGACGCTAAGGACGCTAAGGTTACGCAAAGGACGCGAAAAAGAAAATACTAAAAATACAAAAAATAAATTTTCTGTATTCAAACAAAATTTGGTATTTCTTTCTTTGTCTTCTTTAGCGTCCTTCGCGTAATCTTAGTGTCCTTCGCGTCCGGTATTTTTCTTCACCTCGAATTAATTGATAAGAGACATAGATATGACTTATAAAGCTCCCCTTAAAGATATGCTGTTTGCAATAAAGCATATCGCCAATATCGACGCCGTATCGCAAATCCCCGGCTTTGAAGACGCAGGCTATGACACAGCAGAGGCGGTGCTGGAAGAATGTGCCAAGTTCAACGAAGGCGTGCTGTCGCCACTGAACTGGGAAGGTGACAAAAATCCTAGTAGCTTTAAAGACGGCAAAGTTACCACGACACCAGGTTTTAAAGAAGCCTTTAAGCAATATGCCGATGGCGGTTGGCAAGGCCTGCAGCATCCTACGGATTTTGGTGGCCAAGGTTTGCCTAAGACGATTGGCGCAGCCTGCATTGAAATGTGCAACAGCGCTAATATGAGCTTTGCGCTGTGCCCGCTGCTGTCGGACGGTGCCATCGAAGCGCTGCTGACGGCCGGTAGCGACGAGCTAAAAGCGACCTATTTGGAAAAACTGGTCAGCGGCCAATGGACAGGCACCATGAACTTGACCGAGCCGCAGGCTGGCAGTGATTTGGCTATGGTGCGCACCCGCGCCGAGCCGCAGGCCGACGGCACCTACAAAGTGTTTGGCACCAAAATCTACATCACCTACGGTGATCACGATATGGCCGAAAATATTGTGCACCTGGTGCTAGCGCGTGTGCAGGGCGCACCCGAAGGCGTGAAGGGCATTTCGTTGTTTGTGGTGCCCAAGTTTATGGTCAACAAAGACGGTACGCTAGGCGCACGTAACGACGTGCAATGCGTAAGCATTGAGCACAAAATGGGTATCAAAGCATCACCTACTGCGGTGCTGCAGTATGGTGACCACGGCGCTGCAGCGGGCTACTTGGTGGGTCAAGAAAATCGTGGCCTAGAGTACATGTTTATCATGATGAACGCCGCACGCTACGCGGTGGGCGTACAAGGCATTGCGATTGCCGAGCGCGCCTACCAAAAGGCTGTGCAATACGCCAAAGACCGCGTACAAAGCCGCCCAGTCGACGGCACCATAGCAGCCAGCGCCCCCATCATTCACCACCCCGATGTGAAGCGTATGCTGATGACCATGCGCGCCTACACCGAAGGCTGCCGCGCACTGGCCGCAGGCGCTGCTGCTGCATTTGACGCAGCGCACCACCACTCCGATGTGGATGTGCGCAAACAAAACGCCGCGTTCTACGAATTTATGGTGCCGCTGGTTAAAGGCTACAGCACCGAGATGAGTTTAGAAGTCACCAGCCTGGGCGTACAGGTGCACGGCGGCATGGGTTTTATTGAAGAGACCGGTGCAGCACAGTACTACCGAGATGCCAAAATATTGACTATCTATGAAGGCACCACCGCTATCCAAGCTAACGACTTGGTAGGCCGCAAAACTGCGCGCGATGGCGGCACCACAGCCAAGGCTATCGTTGCGCAAATTGAAGTGACGGAAAAAGCGCTGGCCACCCGCGACAGTGTGCACGCCCGCGCGGTGCTAAAGCGTTTGACCGCAGCACGCAAAGCGTTGCTCGACGTGATTGATTTTGTTGCAGGCAACACAAAAGCTGCGCCTAACGCTGTGTTTGCAGGCAGCGTGCCGTACCTGATGCTAGCAGGCAATGTCTTTGCAGGCTGGCAAATGGCGCGTTCGCTGCTGGCCGCGGAAGACGAATTAGCCGCAGGCCGTGACACCGCATTCATGCAAGCCAAGATCACTACGGCACGCTTTTATGCTGACCACTTGCTAAGCAAAGCACCCGGTGTGCGCGATAGTATCGTCGAAGGTGCCGATTGCGTGACTGCGTTGGCGCTCGAGGCTTTTTAATACGGGTGCAGGACGCGAAGGGCGCTAAGGTTACGCAAAGGACGCGAAAAAGAAAATACTAAAAAAATAAAAAATAGAGTTTTAAAATTTTCTATTTTCAAATAAAAATTTAGTATTTCTTTCTTCATTTTCTTTCGCGTCCTTCGCGTAACTTTAGCGTCCTTCGCGTCCAAAATCTCTTTTTTCTTTCTCTCTAGTTCTTAGATTCAAAATACAAAAAGGTAATCATGTCAAAACTCCCTCCAGTCCTGCAAAACCGGCCTTTCCCCGTCATCGGCAGCCCGTTGTTCATTATCAGCAACCCCAAGACGGTGATAGAGCAGTGCAAAGCTGGCGTGATTGGCAGTATGCCAGCGCTGAACGCGCGCCCCGCTGCGCAGCTAGAAGACTGGTTGGCTGAAATTACCGAGGCTTTGGCTGCGCACGACAAAGCTAATCCAAACAACAAGGCCGCGCCCTATGCCATCAACCAAATCGTGCACAAAAGTAACGACCGTTTAGAGCATGACATGCAGGTGTGCGAGAAGTATAAGGTGCCTATCGTCATCACCAGCCTAGGCGCGCGTGAGGACGTGAACAAGGGCGTACAGGCCTGGGGCGGCATCACGCTGCATGACGTGATCAGCAACGTGTTTGCACGCAAGGCGATTGAAAAAGGTGCTACAGGTTTGATCGTGGTAGCTGCAGGCGCAGGTGGCCACGCTAGCGTTAAAAGCCCGTTTGCCATGGTGCAAGAAGTGCGCGAATGGTTTGACGGCCCATTGGTGTTATCGGGCTCTATAGCCTCGGGCGGCGCTATTTTGGCAGCGCAGGCTATGGGCGCAGATTTTGCGTATGTCGGCAGTGCTTTTATCGCCACACATGAGGCACGCGCAGTCGACGGCTACAAGCAAATGATTACCGAGAGCAATTCAGACGACATCGTCTACAGCAA
>JANLPQ010000034.1:0-68617 GCA_031367325.1 Polaromonas sp.
TCCAGCGGGATACTGCCAAACTTATGCCTTGCGTAGAACAGGGGTTGCTTGGTTACATCAGTGTTCATACCAAAGCTGAGCACGCGGCCCAACATGATGTTGTGGTCGCCCGCAGGGATGGCACGGTCTAAAGCGCAGTCAAACCAGGCCAGTGCACCCACAATGCGTGGACGGTGATCGCCCAAGCGAACAACATCTAATGCGGCAAACCGTTCTGCCTGCGTACCGCGTGTGAACTGCATGGCCAAGTGTTGTTGGTCACCACTTAGGATGTTCACCGTATAGCCTTTAGCCGCTGCAAAGGCGTGCTGGCTGGACGAGCTGTTACGAATAGACCACAGCACCATGGCGGGGTCTAGCGACACGGTGTTAAAAGAATTGCAGGTCATCCCCCAATCTTGCCCCTCGTGGTGGGTGGTAATAACGGTCACCCCTGTGCAAAAGCATGACATCGCATCTTTGATGTTCATCATGCTACTTCGCCTCCAACGGCATGCTCTAGCAGCTCAAACCAAACTTCGCGCGGCATGTCAACCTTAAATGCATCAGCCAGCTTGGCAATGCGTGCAAGGTTGTTGGTGCCCATCACAGGTAATATGCGTGCAGGGTGCGCCAGCAGCCAAGCGACCGCAACAGCATCCATGCTTACATTAAATTGGTTGGCTATGCGATGCAATGCGGGCCTTAGTCGGTTGGCTGCTGGGTCGTCATTAAACAGTTTTCCACCCGCTAAGGGCGACCAGGCCATGGGCGGTGCCTTAAGTTGCTGCGCTTGGGCTAAAGAGCCGTCGGTCAATGCATCTGTCGCCAACAAATTGATTTCAATTTGATTAGTCACTAAAGGGCTTTGCATACTAGCCTGCAGCAAAGACCAGTCCCATGGCTTGAAGTTGGACACGCCCACTGCGCGAATTTTTCCAGCTTGCACTAAAGCATCTAGGCATGCGCCTGTATCGTCAGCATTCATAAACGGGTCAGGGCGGTGCAGCAGCAGCACGTCGATAGCATCTATGCCCAGACGCTGTAACGATGCGTCGACAGACGCGCGAATGTGCTTTGGTGAAGTGTCGTAATGCTTGGTGGTGCGCAGTGGATACTTATCACTTTTAAGCATAATGTCGCACTTAGTGACGATTTGGATTTTTTGCTTGATCGATGGGCCTAGCTTAAGTGCTGTTCCAAACAGGCTCTCGCAACTGTAGTTGCCATAAATATCCGCATGGTCAAAGCTGGTGATACCAATATCCAAACAAGCGTGAATTTTTGCCAGTGCTTCTTTAGGTGAATTGTCGGTGCCATCGTGCATGCGCCAAGCACCGTAGACGATGCGGCTGAACGGTGCAATAGACGGGTGGAGTTCAATGGTTTGCATTATGTGCGCTGGATTATGTACGTTGGCCTGTGCCAAGTGGGGTTGCGGGTGTAGTGGCCGGAATGCGGCCATACACCTGGGGTAGAGAGCAAGTTTTAAGGCGTGGAAGTACTTTAGCGCCAAAAATCTCGCATTCGTTTAAATGAGGATAACCTGAAAATATAAAAGCACGAATGCCCATCTGTTGATACCGCTCAATTTTGCCCATTACTTGGTCTACGCTACCCACTAGCGCCGCGCCGCAGCCAGATCTGGCGCGGCCCACCCCTGTCCATACATGGGGTTCGATGTAGCCCGCTTCGTCGGCTAATTCGCGGTTTTTGGCTTGTATGGAGACACCAAAATTTTTGGCGTCTTGTGCTCGCTCCCGGATTTTACGGCCCACATCGTCGTCTAGCTGGCTCACCAAATCTTCGGCGTAGTCGCGGGCTTCGGCTTCGGTGTCGCGCACTATCATGTGGATGCGCAGGCCATAGTCAATCACGCGGCCATAGGTTTGGGCGCGTGCATGCACTACGAGCATGCGCTGGGCTAATTGATCCTCACCCTCGGGCCACATCAGGTAAACATCGCAATGCTCTGCACATAAATTAACCGCATCAGGCGAATAGCCGCCAAAGTACAAAAGCGGCCCGCCATTTTGCTGGTACGGTTTGACGGGCGCTGTCGACAGGCCTTTAAAGTTGTAAACCTTACCAGCATAGTTAATCTCGTCTTGTGTCCAAGCCTGTTTAAGAATTTCTACAACCTCTTTAGACCGCTGGTAACGGTGCTCGTTGCTAGCGACCTCGCCGGGGAAGTCTGACGATATAACATTCAGCGTTAAACGGCCTTTGAGCATGTGGTCCAGCGTGGCCACGGTTCTAGCCAGCATGATGGGCTGCATCTCGCCGCAGCGTATGGCACCTAGCAAGTTGATATTTTGAGTCAGGGGCGCCATGGCGGCTACAAAACTTAAAGTGTCTTGCCCTACTTGGTACGATGAAGGGCACAGGATATTGCGAAAACCCAAGCGGTCAGCTGCCTGAACAATACGGCTAGTATTCTCAAAACTGCTGCGCAAACTGCCATCGGGCACACCCAGGTAGCGATAGTCGTCAGAGCACAAAGGTGCAAACCAGGAAACCTCAGCGGCATCTAGTTCTTGGCTTTTAACCGGGACCACAGTATCGTGAATTTTTTGCATCATATAACTATATCAATAGTAAATGAATTATACAATTCATTTATGCTTTAATTACAATCTAACTATGTTAAAAAAAGTCGTGCCAACGACCTCTCACTCCTTGCCTTTGTACGTCCAAATCAGTGAATTACTCACGCGTGAGATTGCGGCTGGGCACTGGGTAGAGGGTGACAGGCTACCGCCAGAGGCCGAGCTGGCCCGCACGCTAGGCGTTGCTATAGGTACGTTACGCAAAGCCTTGAGTGAACTAGATAGCAGAGGGTTACTAGAGCGCAGACAAGGCTCTGGTACCTACGTAAAGCCAAAATCACCAGCACAGCTCTTGGCAAAAAATTCACCTAGAGATAAAAGTATTTACGAGTTTTTTCGATTGGAGCTAGTGCGTGGCGGTGGATTGCCTACAGCGGCAGTCATTGATTTTCAAAAAATTAACAAGCCTGATTTTTGCCCAGAGTTCGCTTCATCCACCATCCAATTCAAATCGACTGTAAAAACCACTTGCTATCGCGTGCGACGATTACGCTCGTTAAACAGCATTCCCGTGGCTATCGAAGAAATTTACTTCGATGCACGGCATACATCGGCATTGGCTCTAGAGGACATGGGTGAGGCCATGTACCTGTTTTACCAACAACGCTTGGGTTTTTGGATATCGCATACCGAAGACCGCATAGGTGCCGGCGCTGTGCCAGATTGGGCGCCTGCGATGTTTACGCCTAGCGCAGGCGCTGTGTGCCCGCGCATCGAACGCATATCTTGGTCAGGCAAAAATACGATAGAAGAATACTCTATTACTTGGACAGACCCAGAGCGTTGCCGTTACGTCAACCGGTTGAAATAAGTGTGCTGTCAAGTGTAAATATAGATAAAGGACTTATCAATGAATAATGCCACTGTTCGGTATGGATTTATTGGCTGCGGCATGATGGGCCAAGAGCATCTGTGCAATCTAGCATTGATTGATGGCACCCAAGTGATAGCACTATTCGAGCCCGATGCCGCCATGCGTGCGTTATCGGCTAGCTTAGTACCACAGGCGCAGTGGTGCGACACCATAGACAACTTGCTTGCACGTACTGATATCGATGCGTGGGTAATCACCAGCCCTAACCATTGCCATGCTGAGCAGCTAGCACGCATTGCGCAGGTGAATCCTCAGCCCATCTTGGTAGAAAAGCCAGCGTGCACAGACCTTACCAGCGTGGTTGTATTGCGCCAGCTGGCTAGCAGTTACCCCGCGCCCATTTGGACTGCAATGGAATATAGGTATATGCCGCCGATTACCAAGATGATTCAAGAAGTGCATAGCCAGCAAACTACAGGCAAAGTGGTCATGCTAAACATACGAGAGCACCGCTATCCATTTCTTACCAAAGTAGGTGACTGGAACCGTTTTACGCGTAACACGGGCGGCACATTGGTAGAAAAATGCTGTCACTTTTTTGACCTGATGCGCCATATGATGCAGTCCGATCCGGTGCGTGTGTTTGCCTCGGGTGGGCAAAACCACAACCATTTGGCTGAATCCTACGCGGGTGAAACGCCCGATATTTTGGACAACGCTTTCGTGGTGCTGGATTTCCCCGAGGGACGGCGTGCGTTGTTAGATTTGTGCATGTTTGCAGAAGGTGCGCGCTACCAAGAAGAAATTTGCGCTGTGGGTCCTTTGGGCAAGCTGGAATGCAAAATACCCGGTCCCGGGCGTTTTTGGCCTGCTGGGCAAGGCGATGCGCCTGTCGCTCAGATGGTGGCAAGTCAGCGCCATATTACCGGGCCTGAGGGCTGGACCAATAGCCCACGCATCCAGGCGCAAGCGCCGCGTGGCATTGACATACCGGTAGACCCGGCGCTACTGGCCGCTGGCGACCATAACGGGTCTACTTTTTACCAGCACCAGAAGTTTTTTAACATGGTGCGTGCGTTCAAGGCGGGCCAGCAGGTCAGGCCAGAGGTAACCCTGACAGACGGTATTCAAGCGGTGCTGATTGGCCTAGCCGCCCAGCGTGCTATCCAGACTGGCCAAACAGTCAGCTTGGTGGACGGTGATTACGCTTTGTAAACGGATGATTCGGTACCGCATGCCATAGCTTGGCCAGACACAGGCGACATTGCACAGGTGACATTGCAGCTGTTGATATGCATCAACAGTTCATAGCCGCAATGGCTTGAAAATCGACCCTATGGCCCAAGTTGCCATGCAATCTGGAGATTTTCATGCGACTGGACAAATTAACTACCAAATTTCAAGAAGCTTTAGCCGACGCGCAAAGCATGGCGCTGGGCAACGACAACGCCTACATTGAGCCCGCCCACGTGCTGGCTGCCATGCTGCGCCAAGACGACGGTCCACGCGCGCTGCTAGAGCGTGCAGGCGTTAACGTAGCCAGCTTGCAACTGGCCGCAGACGCAGCAGTCAAGCGGCTGCCCAGCGTGCAGGGCCAAGAACAAGTGACTGTGGGGCGCGATTTGGCTTCACTTATCCAAGGAGCCGAGAAAGAAAGCATTAAACGTGGTGACCAGTTTATTGCTGGCGAATTGTTCTTCTTGGCACTGGCTGACAGCAAGCAAGATATTGCCAAAACTGCTAAAGACCAAGGGCTAACTCGCAAAAGCCTAGAAGCGGCCATCACGGCAGTGCGCGGCGGCCAAGCGGTAGACAGCGCCGACGCCGAAGACCAGCGCGAGTCGCTTAAAAAATACTGCATGGATTTGACCGAGCGCGCCCGCCAAGGCAAGCTAGACCCCGTGATTGGCCGCGACGACGAGATTCGCCGTGCTATCCAAGTACTGCAGCGCCGCACCAAAAACAACCCCGTGCTGATAGGTGAGCCCGGCGTAGGCAAAACCGCGATTGTCGAAGGCTTAGCGCAACGTATTGTGGCAGGCGAAGTGCCTGAATCGCTGAAAGGCAAACGTGTGCTGTCACTCGACATGGCCGCACTTTTAGCCGGTGCAAAATTTAGAGGTGAATTCGAAGAACGGCTAAAAAATGTGCTGAAAGACTTGGCCAAAGACGAAGGCCAAACCATCGTGTTTATTGACGAACTGCACACCATGGTGGGCGCAGGCAAGGCCGAGGGCGCGATGGATGCGGGCAACATGCTAAAGCCCGCGCTGGCCCGTGGTGAACTGCACTGCGTGGGTGCCACCACGCTGGATGAATACCGAAAATACATCGAGAAAGATGCTGCGCTAGAGCGACGTTTTCAAAAAATCTTGGTCGGCGAACCCACGGTCGAGGCCACCATTGCCATATTGCGCGGACTGCAAGAAAAATACGAAGTGCACCATGGTGTGGAAATTACTGACCCCGCTATTGTGGCGGCTGCAGAACTGAGCCACCGTTACATCACCGACCGCTTTCTGCCCGACAAAGCGATTGACTTGATCGATGAGGCGGCGGCTAAAGTCAAAATAGAAATCGACTCCAAACCCGAGGTGATGGACAAGCTAGACCGCCGCATTATTCAGCTAAAAATTGAGCGCGAAGCCGTGAAACGCGAGAAGGATGAATCGTCCAAAAAACGCTTCGGTCTGATCGAGCTAGAAATCGTCAAACTGCAAAAAGAGGCGGCAGATTTGGATGAGATTTGGAAGTCTGAAAAAGCCCAAGCCCAAGGCAGCGCCCACATCAAAGAAGCCATGGACAAGCTGCGCTTTCAGATCGAAGAACTCACCCGCAAAGGCGACTTTAACGCCGTGGCCGAGCTGCAATACGGCAAGCTGCCCGAGCTAGAAAAGCAATACAAAGACGCGCAGGCCAAAGAAGATACGAAGAACAAAACCGCCAAAGCCGAAGGCCGCCCCACGCTGCTGCGCACGCAGGTGGGCGCAGAAGAAATTGCCGAGGTAGTGGCCCGCGCCACAGGCATACCCGTAGCCAAGCTAATGCAAGGCGAGCGCGACAAACTGCTGGTGATGGAGGACAAACTGCGCGAACGCGTGGTGGGCCAGGCCGAGGCCATGACGGCCATAGCTAACGCCATTCGCCGCTCACGCGCAGGATTGAGCGACCCGAACCGCCCTACAGGCAGCTTCCTTTTCCTGGGTCCCACGGGCGTAGGCAAGACCGAGCTGTGCAAGGCGCTGGCGGGCTTTCTGTTTGACTCTGAGGACCATTTGATTCGTATCGACATGAGCGAGTTTATGGAAAAGCATAGCGTGGCACGCATGATTGGCGCGCCTCCTGGCTATGTAGGCTATGAAGAAGGCGGCTACTTGACAGAGGCCGTGCGCCGCAAACCCTACAGCGTGGTGCTGTTAGACGAGATAGAAAAAGCCCACCCCGATGTGTTTAACATACTGCTGCAGGTGCTAGACGATGGCCGCTTAACCGACGGACAAGGCCGCACGGTAGATTTTAAAAATACCGTCATCGTGATGACCAGCAATATCGGCTCGCCGATCATCCAGTCGATGGTGGGCAAGCCGTATGAAGAGATGAAAGAAGCGGTGTGGGACGAGCTGAAAAATCACTTTAGACCAGAGTTTTTAAACCGTATTGATGAGACGGTGGTGTTCCATGCGCTAGATGCAAAGAACATTGAGCAGATTGCCAAAATTCAGCTGAAAACACTGACCCAACGCTTAGAAAAAATGGATCTAGGTCTAAACGTATCGCCACAAGCACTGGCTGAGCTGGCTAAGGTGGGTTTTGACCCCGTGTTTGGTGCGCGGCCATTGAAGCGGGCTATTCAACAGCGCATTGAAAACCCACTGTCAACGCTGATTTTGCAGGGTAAATTTTTACCTAAAAGCACTATCTCGGTGGGCGTAGACCCTATTCACGCGCCGGGTGTGTTTAAGTTTACCGGGCAGTCAGAGGGCAGCGCTGCCCCGGTAGCGGCGTAACTCGTAACCAAGCGCACAAGATCAACTTGCACTGCATGGGCGATAAAAACGCGTTAGCATTCATTTATGGATATTATTTTTAAGTTTTTGGTGCGCGCGCTGCTGCTGGTAGTAGGCCTAGTGTTTGCCGCCAGCCTCATCATCGTCATGTTGGTGCTGCTAGTGCTGTGGAGCCTGCGCGCTGTGTGGTGCAAGCTGACAGGGCAACCGATAAACCCATTTGTCATGCGCATGAACCCACGCGCAGGGTTTGAAAGTGTGCTGCGTCCAAGGGCTGATCCCAGTGAGAGTTCTAGCGATGCGCCAGCGTCTAAACCGCAGCGCAGTGGGATGGACGATGTGACGGATGTGCAGATTAAGCGTTAGATCATTGCTATTTATTACGTAGCTGGTTGAGCAGGATTTACTGGGTTACTGGCCTATTTCGTTGTTAAAAAGACCGTTTGAAGTGCTTTGGGCAGTGTTTTAGATGCTCCTGCTGACCTCATACCGAGTTCACTGTTCTAGCACGCGCACTGCTGCGGTCAGTCCCATGACAAACAATAAAGGGCCGCAGGTCCGTTTGGCATGGGCATACCGTGCGGTGCTGCGTGACCGCGAGGTAATAGGACAGCAAAAGGTCCAAAGAACCGTACCATACAGTGCAGTGCAACCCATTCGTCTACGATAAGATTGCACCATGAACACCGCTACGCTAAACGCACCATCTCCCGCCACCACCCCCTTGCGCAAAGACGCCCACGTCATGGGCTTGGTGGGCCTAGCGCATGCCAGTTCGCACTTTGGCCACATGCTGCTGCCGCCGATGTTCCCGATTTTTATGCGTGATTTCGGATTGACGTTTTCGCAGGTTGGGCTGTTGATGACCGTGTTCTTTGTAGTATCAGGCATGGGCCAAGCGCTGGCAGGGTTTTTGGTGGACAAAGTAGGCGCGCGGCCTGTGTTGTTTGCAGCGCTGGGCATATTTGCGGTGGCCAGCGGGGCAGCGTCCATGGCCACTGGTTATGCGGGGCTGGTAGCGGCTGCAGCGTTGGCAGGGCTGGGCAACGCGTCTTTTCATCCGGTGGACTTTACGATTTTGAACCAGCGCGTATCAGGCCCACGCATAGGCCACGCGTTTAGCGTGCATGGGTTAACGGGCAGCTTAGGTTGGGCGCTGGCGCCGCCGTTTTTTGTGTTGATGCTGTGGCTGGCAGACTGGCGTACGGCCTATGCGGTGGCAGCAGGCTTGTACGTGCTGGTGCTGCTAGTCATGGTGCTGGGCCGCTCGCAGCTGGCCACGGAGGTAGTGGTGCGGCATGCTGATCCATCTGCGCCACAGGCCAATACACTGGCGTTTTTAAAGCTGCCTGTAGTGTGGTGGTGCTTTGGGTTCTTTTTGCTCAGCACCATGACATTGGCCATGGTGCAAAGCTACTCGGTGTCGCTTCTGCAAATAGTGCACAAGGTAAGTTTTAGCGCTGCTACGACAACGCTTACGGCGTACATGTTGTGCAGTGCATTGGGCATGCTGGTGGGTGGCTTTGTGGCAGCGCGCAGGGCGCAGCACAGCGACCGTATTGTGGCGTTGTGCATGGCGGCTGGTGCAGGGTGCATGGCGCTTGCTGCGACAGGTTGGCTGGGGGCGGTGGGCACTATGGTGCTGTTGGCCGCTACAGGTTTTGCCGTGGGCATTGGTGGCCCCAGCCGCGACATGATGATTAAAAAAGCCACGCCCAAGGGAGCCACTGGCCGGGTGTACGGCACGGTGTATTCTGGGCTGGACGTAGGCTTTGCCATATCGCCGCTGGTGTTTGGCACGCTGATGGACCGCGGTATGACCACAGCCGCGCTGATGGGTGGTGCGCTGGTGTTGTTACTGTCAGTGGGCGCAGCGTTGGCGGTGGGGCGGCGTACGGCGCGCTAGCAACTATGTGTTGCATACGCGATTCTTATTACGTAATTAGTTGTATTAGATGCTACTAATTCAGTAGCTGCTTGAGCAGTATTTTCGCGGGTTATCACTAGCATAACGCCGCATTTGCTTACGACTTTTGCGTAACAAACAGGCTTTGTAAGCGGGTTGCGACGTAGTATCAATATTATCTTTCACCACACTACGGAGTATCTTCAAAATGGCACTGCAATCCCCCTTTTTCAGCAATTCAAAGCGCGACTTAGACCAAGCTTTATCTACCACCACCAACAGTGCATCGGCCCGCCACACCAGCACAGCACCCATTACGCCAGCCCAGTCAGCCACACCGGCGGCTACGACGATGCCAGAAGCTGCCTCCAAGCCTGGTGAAAGCAAGCTGACCGTTGGTCCAAATATTAAATTAAAGGGTGTAGAAATCACCGATTGTGACACCTTGGTAGTGGAAGGCGCAGTAGAAGCCACTATGGATTCGCGCGTGATTCAGATCGCCGAATCAGGTTCTTTCACCGGCTCAGCAGAGATTGACATTGCTGAAATTCGCGGTACCTTCAGCGGCACTTTAACCGTGCGCCAAAAGCTGATGATTTACTCTACAGGCAAGGTTAAAGGAAAAATTCGTTACGGCAAAGTGGTGATTGAAGAGGGTGGCCAGCTATCGGGCGAGATTGAGTTTGGTGCAGCGTCTAACCAAACGTCAAACCAAAGCAAAGCGCCTATGACATCACAGCCATCATCACAATCTAACGTGATGGGCCTGAAAGCTGCAGCTTAAAGCCGCCGTTTCGCTAGGCGTCAACCTACTGTAGCCGCGTACTCAGCGTAGGCGAGGTGGGCCATACCCCAAGCATGTTGTGCAGTGCCGCCCACTTAGCCAGATTGGCGGCACAATCTGTGTATGACACCACAGACCTCTGTACTTTTTAGCTCACTGCCTTCAACCCCCCGACTTGCAGGCCATTTATTGGTGGAATGCCTCATAGCGCAGGGCGTAACGCACGCTTTTGGCGTACCCGGCGAGAGCTATCTAGCTGTGTTAGACGGCTTGCATGCGCACCGTGACCACATTCAATTTATCACCTGCCGCCAAGAGGGCGGTGCAGCCTTTATGGCCGAGGCTGCAGGCAAGCTGACGGGTCGCCCAGGCGTGTGCATGGTCACGCGCGGGCCGGGTGCCACCAACGCGTCGATTGGCGTACACACTGCTTTTCAAGACAGCACGCCTATGGTGCTGCTGGTGGGCGACGTAGGCAGCGACATGCGCGACCGCGAGGCTTTTCAAGAAGTAGAGTACCTGAGTTTTTTTAAGTCGATGACCAAGCGGGTAGAGCGTATTGACGACGCACGCCGCATTCCAGAATACATAGCCCGCGCTTTTGCTACTGCCATGAACGGCCGCCCAGGCCCCGCAGTGCTAGTGCTACCCGAAGACATGCTGGCGCAGATGGTGACTGCCACACCGCTGCTACGCGTAGAACCCGTACAAGCCTGGAGCGACCCGGGCGCACTGCGTACCCTGCGCGAGATGCTACTAAAAGCGCAGCGCCCCATCGTGATAGCTGGTGGCGGCGGCTGGACAGTGCAGGCGGCCCAAGCGCTGCAGCGCTTTGCTGAGAACTGGCAACTGCCGGTGACCAATGCATTTAGATTTCAAGACACGTTTGATAATTTTCACCCGCTGTACGCTGGCGATGTAGGCATTGGCATTAACCCCGCTCTGGCACAACGCGTGCGAGATAGCGACTTGGTCATTGCCATCGGCCCGCGCCTAGGGGAGATGACCACGGGTGGCTACTCTTTGCTAGAGGCTCCGCGCCCCAAGCAAAAGTTAGTGCATATCCACGCCAGCGCCGAAGAGCTAGGCCGCGTATACCAAGCCGACTTGGCTATTTGCGCCACCATGAATGCCGCCGCTCGCAGCCTAGAAGTGCTAACCGCACCCGTGACGCTGGCCTGGAGCCAGTACGCCGCTGCTGCCAACGCAGACTATCTGGCCAACACCACACCGCAAGCCTTGCCCGGCTTGCCGTGGGATACCGACGGTGGTGCAGCAGGCAGCATCAACATGCCGCACATTGTGCAAACTTTGCAAAAGTATTTGCCGCCTGACGCTGTCATTACCAACGGCGCAGGCAACTTTGCCAGCTGGGTGCACCGCTACTTTAAATTTCACGGCTTAGCCAAAGGCTTTAAAACGCAAGTGGCCCCTACCAGCGGCAGCATGGGCGCAGGCGTGCCCGCAGGCATAGCGGCGCACATCATCACCGGGCGCGTAGCATTTACCATTGCTGGCGATGGCGATTTTTTAATGACCGGGCAAGAGCTGGCCACCGCTGTCCAGCATGGCGCTAAAAGCATAGTGCTGCTGCTAAACAACGGCACGTACGGCACGATCCGCATGCACCAAGAGCGCGAATATCCGCACAACATCAGCGGCTCAAATTTACGCAACCCCGACTTTGCTGCACTGGCGCGTGCGTATGGGTACGTGGGCGTGCGCATTACACACACGTATGAATTTGAAGCGCAATTGACGGCTGCTTTGGCTAGGGCAGAGGGGACGTTGATCGAGTTGATGATCAGTCCGGAGGTGATTAGCACGCGAGGTACTTTGTCGACTATTACTTTGAAGGCTTTGGAGGGTGGGGTTGAAGATTAATGGTCTTAGATAGCAAGCTGCGGCTATTGGGTAGTTTGCTTGGATTGAAGATTGGTATTCTTAGATCGTGAGCTGCGGCGACAAGGCAATTCGCGTTGCATCACCGCTGGGCGTGTATTGTTGGTCATCATGTCGCATCAGGTTAGTCTCTTGGTGGTGAGATAGCGTATGCCAACCGCCTTCATACTGGGCATACCAGAAATCAGGCGGTCGGCATACGCTATCTCACTTGCGACCACGGTAGCGCACTACCGGTAGTCGCCGACGAGAGCATTTGGGGTCAGATCAAAATTCAGGAAGCTTCTTCACCCGGCGCGACACTAATCACAAACGAAATTTTGCTCTGACCCCAATTGCGCTTTACCGAAGCGTGGGCTGTTCAAACCAAGCAAAGAACAATGTGACGAGTCGGGTCCGTCTCGATGAAAAATACTACGACAGGCGCGCGGTACAAGAGTCAGCCTAGCAACCATCAGCGTTCGCGCGTGTTTTCGGAGTATTTTTCGCGAAAGAGATGCCCGGCTTGAGTCCAACTCCCCGACGCGCACGCCAACCGAGCAACCAACTTAACGATGGGAACTCTAGCCAAGCAACTAACTTAACGATGGGAACTCTAGCCAAGCAACCAACTTAGCAACGCGCATGCTAGCGATTCAACCATTAAGCAGGCGAATCGATATCCGCCACACGAACCAATTTTTTGTTGACAAACTCTTGTATACCCAAACTGGACAACTCGCGCCCATAGCCAGAGTTTTTAATGCCCCCAAACGGCAAGTCTGACGCCGTCCAGGTGGGGTGGTTCACAAACACCATGCCCGATTCAATTCGGCTGGCCACGCGTTTACCACGCGCAACATCTTTGGTAAAGACCGAACCACCCAAGCCAAAGTCAGAATCGTTGGCCAACTTCACGGCCTCGTCTTCGTTTTTGACCGTGAACATGATAGCCACCGGGCCAAAAAATTCTTCGCGAAACGCGGGGTTGTCAGGCTTGATGTCAGCCAGTATCGTGGCCTGCATAAACCAGCCTGGCCGGTCCATGCGCTTACCGCCCATTACCAGCCGGGCACCATGCGCTACGGCGTTGTCTACTTGCTTGACTAGACCTGTTAAAGCAGATTCGGTAGACAGTGGCCCCAGCGTGGTGGCCTTATCCATCGGGTCGCCCGGTTGCAGGCTTTCCATTGCAGTTTGAAACTTCTGGAAAAAAGTTTCAGCCAAAGATTCGACCACAATAAAACGCTTGGCCGCGATGCAGCATTGCCCCGTATTGTTCATTTTGGCCCACATCGCCCATTTGACCGTCTTTTCCATGTCGGCGTCTTCCAGCACGATAAACGCATCGTTACCACCCAGTTCCATGGTTGACTTTTTCATGCTTTTGCCTGCCTGCTCAGCCACGCGCTTGCCTGCGTCCACGCTGCCCGTTAGCGCCACGCCTTTGATACGCGGGTCGTCGATGATGCGGTTGACTTGGTCATAAGAAATCATCAAATTGGTATAAGTGCCCACTGGCGCGCCAGCGTCTAGCCATAAACGCTCAAACGCCTGCGCGCACTGCGGCACACAGCCCGCATGCTTGACCATCACCACGTTGCCCGCCATGATGTTGGGCGCTGCAAAACGTACCAGTTGGTAGTACGGAAAGTTCCATGGTTGTACGCCAAACAGCACGCCAATGGGTGTGCTCTCAATCGTCGCATCACCGCTTTCAGGTTTAAGGTGTACAGGCGCGAGAAAATTCTCTGCGTGGTCCGCATAGTAGTCAATGATGTCTGCACACAGCGCCACTTCGCCTTGAGATTCTTCAAAGCGCTTGCCCATCTCTAACGTCATCAACCGCGCCAGCTCGTGTGCATTCTTACGCATACCGGCAGCGGCTTTTTTGGCTATGGCTTTGCGGTCTGCATAGCTAGTTTGTCGCCAATCGGTATAAGTTTTATCAGCAGTGGCTATTGCAGCTTCTAGCGCTTTGTCAGTCATTTCATCGAAATTTTTAGCCAGTTTCCCGTCATTGGGGTTGATGCTTTGGTAGGCCATGTGTCGCGTCCTCAAAATAGTTATTAATAAACCATACTACGAGTAGCTGCAGCATTACTGCATCAGTAGGCAACGCAAAGCGTTGTAGGCAAACGCGCTTTAATTAACGAAGGTTTACTGGTGTTTTAGCCGTTCTAGGCCGTAGAACCTGCTCAAGCAGCTATGTAATTGATAGTGCGGCAGAACGAACGGATGACGTGAGAATAGGGGCAAGAGTCTGGGACGGTGAACATCCCATCGAAGCGCGGGCTATTGAAACCAAACAAAGAATAATGTAACGAGTCGGGTCCGTCTCGATAAAAAATATGCAGCAAGACGCGCGTTGGTAATGCCAGCGAACCAAGTGCCTCAGTTCGCGCGTGTTTGCGGAGTATTTTTCGCGAAAGAGATACCCGGCTCGAGTCCAGCTTGCCGGAGATAACAGCAGCCTAGAAACCGAGTCAGCACACACCAAAGATTAAATATCGTCAGTAGGCCCTGATGCCTGCTCAGCCCCTGGCCGCGACTCATAAACCCGGTGACCAGGCTTAGCCTCCACCTCCACGTACACACTGGCATGCCCCTCTTTAGCCACTACATCCACCTGCGCAATCAACGACGCCAAATGCACCGCCGTAGCCGATGCAGCGTCTGCACCCGCCTTGCAGTCAAAATCCCAAAAGTCAACGTCTTTAGGTAACGACACACCACGGCAGCGTTTAACGTATTTGCGAATGTCGTGCTTGGCAGCTTCTAATACGCGGTCAGCGTTTTTGCCTTCAATTTGTAGCGGATAAGTTTTTTTCATCGGATCAGTTCAGGTATTCTCAGTCAAGTGATGGCAGTCTGGTAAGCATGCTTGCGCAAGTCGTCAATGCTAACAAACTCTAGCGCCTTCGCGTGCGTGCATTCCAAAACAACTGGCGGCGCTACGCCAGCCGCCAAAGCCTCTTTCCAGCGGTTTGCGCACAGGCACCAGCGGTCGCCAGCTTTAAGGCCGACAAACCTAAACTCTGGCTGCGGCGTCATCAAATCATTGCCTCGCTGCAGCGAATACACCAAAAACTCTTGTGTCACCCGCGCGCATATGACGTGCGAGCCATGGTCGTGCGCTTCGGTTTTGCAGCAACCATCACGAAAGAAGCCTGTGAGCGGGTCGTAAGAGCAGGGCACCAGTGGGGTGCCTAGGACATTATTAGTCATGGTTACTTCTGCTGTGTTTGAATCATCTTCATAGCTGAGCTAATCAAGGTGCTGACCTGCGTCATATCACTGGGCACAATCAACGTGGTGGCTGCATCTGCGGCTACTTTGCTATAGGCTTCAACAGCTTTTTCTGCCACTTTAAGCTGCACTGCTTGCTCGCCACCGGGCAGGCGAATGGCGGCGGCAATACGTTCAATAGCACCCGCAGTAGCGTCGGCCACTGCGGTAATAGAGGCCGCTTGGCCTTGCGCGTTGTTAATCACGGCTTGCTTCTCGCCTTCAGAGCGGGCAATAAAAGCCTCGCGTTCACCGGTGGCAATGTTGATCTGTTCTTGGCGGCGGCCCTCAGACGCGGCAATCAGTGCGCGTTTGCCACGTTCTGCAGTGATCTGCGCTTGCATGGCATGCAAAATTTCTTTGGGTGGTGTTAAATCCTTAATCTCGTAACGCAAAACTTTCACACCCCAGTTTAGCGCGGCCTCGTCAATAGCGGCTACCACCTGCGCATTGATAATGTCGCGCTCTTCAAAGGTTTTGTCCAGCTCCAGCTTACCAATCACGCTGCGCAGCGAGGTTTGCGCCAGCTGGCTGATGGCCAAGATGTAGTTGCTTGACCCATAGCTGGCGCGCTGGGCATCGGTCACCTGAAAATACAAAATACCATCCACCTGCAACTGTGTGTTGTCGCGGGTAATACATACTTGGCTAGCTATGTCCAAAGGAATTTCTTTCAAGCTGTGCTTGTAGGCCACTTTGTCGATAAACGGCATGACAAAATTCAGCCCCGGTGTCAGCGTGCCATGGTACTTGCCCAGCCGCTCTAGTACCCAAGCATTGGTTTGCGGCACCACTTTGACGGTTTTAACAATAAATATGATGGCCAGCACCAGTAAAACGATTGCAAATTCCATAAATCCTCCGTTAATTTAAATATAAAACGAAACTAGTTATTATTTAATTGTTGTGTGTATTGGGTTGAGGCTAAAGGTAGTTGCTAAGCAGGTTGCACCACCAGCGTAGAGCCTCTAATTTCTTGCACGCGGTAACTGCCCGGGTGGTGCGCAACCCCCGGCGCGGCCACCACGGCCCATAACGCGCCACGGTACTTGACCGATGCACTGCCGTCGGCATTCCACGTATCTACCACCACGGTAGCGCCCACATCTTGGTTTACATCAGGGTTAGCCTCGGCGCGCAGGGCACCAGGTTGTTTGATTTTGTACAGATGCCAAGCCAGCGTGGCACCGCCACCCAGTAGCGCGGCAATGATGATTTGAGGCGTCAGTGCAAATCCAAGGTGCGCAGCCAAGGCACCGGCTACCAGCCCTATGGAGATCATCAGCAAGTAGAACGTGCCAGTCATCAGCTCGGCAATGACAACCAAAACCGCCAGAACCCACCAAATAGTCGATAACGCCATAATTGGCCTCCTTGTCTGTGATGCACCACATTTTGAGGCAAAACTGGCCGCTTGCAAGGCATCTGACGCAGAATATCTTTACACTTCGCAATTCATCTGGTTTTAACATCAGATATCCCAGTATTTATCTGGGGCCATCACCCAGCCGTTGTGCTGGTTTATCTATTTCACCGCTGCTGGAACTGGCATGAAATTTCGCTTCCCCATTGTCATCATCGACGAAGACTTTCGCTCGGAAAATACCTCTGGCTTGGGCATACGTGCGCTAGCAGAGGCGATTGAAAAAGAAGGCTTCGAAGTGCTGGGCGTTACCAGCTATGGTGACTTGTCTCAGTTTGCGCAGCAGCAAAGCCGTGCCAGTGCGTTTATTTTGTCGCTAGACGATGATGAATTTACGCCCGGTGATGATATTGACCCCGCAGTTTTAAACCTGCGCACTTTTATCAACGAAGTGCGCCGCAAAAACGCCGACGTGCCACTTTATGTGTACGGCGAGACTAAAACCAGTCGTCATTTGCCCAATGACATACTGCGTGAACTGCATGGCTTTATCCACATGTTTGAAGATACGCCCGAGTTTGTGGCGCGGCACATTTTGCGCGAAGCCAAGAGCTATCTCGAAGGCGTGCAGCCGCCTTTCTTCAAAGCCTTGCTTGACTATGCAGAAGACGGCTCCTACAGCTGGCACTGCCCGGGGCACTCGGGTGGCGTGGCATTTTTAAAATCGCCCATCGGCCAGATGTTTCACCAGTTCTTTGGCGAAAACATGCTGCGTGCCGACGTATGTAATGCAGTAGAAGAACTGGGTCAATTGCTTGACCATGACGGCGCGATTGGTGAGTCTGAGAAAAACGCGGCCCGTATTTTTAACGCTGACCATTGCTTTTTTGTCACCAATGGCACCAGCACCAGCAACAAAATCGTCTGGCACCACACCGTAGCCCCGGGCGACGTGGTGGTAGTGGACCGCAATTGCCATAAATCTATCTTGCACGCCATCATCATGACGGGCGCGATCCCGGTGTTTTTAAAACCTACGCGCAACCACTTTGGCATCATCGGCCCGATTCCGCAAAGCGAGTTTGAGCCCGAGACGATCAAGGCCAAGATCAAAGCCAACCCGCTTTTAAAACATGTGGATGCCAAAAAAGTTAAGCCGCGCGTGATGACCATTACCCAAAGCACCTACGACGGCGTGCTGTACAACACCGAGACCATCAAAGGCATGCTTGACGGTTACGTTGATACGCTGCACTTTGACGAGGCGTGGCTACCGCACGCTGCGTTTCACCCCTTCTATGGCCCCTACCACTCCATGGGTAAAAAGCGTGCGCGGCCTAAAGAAGCTCTGGTATTTGCCACCCAGTCTACGCACAAGCTGCTAGCGGGTATCAGCCAAGCCAGCCATGTGCTGGTGCAAGACGCGCAAGACCGCAAACTGGACCGTCACTTGTTTAACGAAGCGTATTTGATGCACACCAGCACATCACCGCAGTACGCCATCATCGCCAGCTGCGACGTGGCCGCGGCCATGATGGAGCCGCCCGGTGGCACTGCGTTGGTAGAAGAGTCCATTATGGAAGCGCTGGACTTTAGACGCGCCATGCGCAAGGTAGACATTGAGTACGGCGACGATTGGTGGTTTAAGTTGTGGGGGCCTGAAAAATTTGCAGAAGAAGGCATGACCAATGCCAAAGAATGGATGCTGCACGGCGAGGCCAAGGCACACGCCAAAGGCACCAAAGCCAAGCCTAACTGGCACGGTTTTGGTAACTTGGCAGAAGGCTTTAACATGTTGGACCCTATCAAGTCCACCATCGTCACGCCGGGGCTAGATCTGCAAGGCAAGTTTGCTAAAACCGGCATTCCAGCTAGCATTGTCAGCAAATTTTTGGCCGAGCATGGCGTGATCGTGGAGAAGACGGGGCTGTACAGTATCTTCATCATGTTTACCATTGGCATTACCAAGGGCCGATGGAACACACTGTTGACGGCGCTGCAGCAGTTTAAAGACGACTACGATCGCAACCAGCCAATGTGGCGCATCTTGCCCGAGTTCAGCAAGGCCAATCTGCGCTACGAGCGTATGGGCTTGCGCGACCTGTGCCAGCATATTCACTCGCTGTACGCCAAGTACGACATTGCGCGCTTGACCACTGATGTGTACCAAAGCGATTTGCACCCCGCCATGACCCCGTCAGACGCGTACGCCCACATTGCGCACCGCAAGACTGAACGCGTGGAGATCGACAAACTTGAAGGCCGCATTACCGTTGGTTTGGTTACGCCGTACCCACCGGGTATTCCGCTGCTGATCCCCGGTGAAGTGTTTAACAAAAAGATCGTTGACTATCTTAAGTTTGCTCGCGCATTTAATTTAGAGTGTCCGGGTTTTGAAACCGATATCCATGGGCTGGTAGAGCAGATAGGCGCGGACGGAGTGAAGCGCTATTACGCAGATTGTGTAAAAACGTAACTTTACACAGTTCAGTTAACTCCTAATTTAATAGCTGCTTGAGCAGGATTTACTTGGTTTAGAAGCCTAAATCATCAAAAAAAGCGACCTTCGGGTCGTTTTTTTTAATTGGCACACTTCATGCACTGCTACGTAGGACTATGACACCAAAGCGATAGGCCAAGGGTATGTATGGATCAACATCAGGTCTGATGGCGTGCAAACTATATTTATGGTTAGTTTGTCCTGATTTTTAGAAAATAGATTGGAAATGTATGAAACTCAATAAGCTTGTATTGGCACTGGGCCTTACGGCTGCCAGCTTGGTGGCCCAAGCCGCTGGTACTTTAATTTTTTGCTCCGAGGCGAGCCCAGAAGGCTTTGATTCAGCGCAATACACCGGAGGCACAACCTTTGATGCAGCTGGGCACGCTATGTTTAACCGTTTGGTGGAGTTTAAAAAAGGCTCGACTGACATCAAACCGGGTTTGGCCGAATCTTGGACCGTATCAGCCGATGGCATGACCTACACTTTTAATTTGCGCAAAGGCGTGAAGTTTCATACCACCGAGAACTTCAAGCCCACGCGTGATTTCAATGCCGACGATGTAATTTTTACTTTTGGTCGTATGTCTAACAAGGCGCATCCGTTTAACAAAGCCTATCCTGCCGAGTTTCCGTTTGCCTCTGATACAGGTATTGATACTAATATTGCATCGATCACCAAGGCTGGCGCTGCTGGCGTAGTGATTCAGCTGAAAAAACCTGACGCCGATATGCTGGCCAAAATCGCCTTGCCGTTCGCTTCGATTTTGTCTGCTGAGCACGCCGACAAGCTAGTAGCTGCTGGGCAAGCCGCCATGATCAACCAGCAGCCTGTAGGCACAGGGCCGTTTGTGCTCAAGCGCTACCAAAAAGATTCGCAGATTCGCTACGCCAAATTTGCCGAGTACTGGAACGCTAAAGACGTGCTTGTTGACAACCTGATTTTTGCTATCACCACCGATGCCTCGGTGCGCGTGCAAAAACTCAAAGCAGGCGAATGCCACATCATGTCCCAACCAAAGCCGCAAGACATCGCTGGCATGCGCGCCGACCCAGCGCTCAAAATGGACTCGGCCCCTGGTTTCAACATCGGTTATTTGTCGTACAACACCGAAAAAACCCAAACCGCCAAGTTAGAAGTACGCCAAGCGCTAGACATGGCTATTAACCGCAAAGCCATCGTTGACGCTGTGTACCAAGGTCAAGGCCAGGAAGCAAGTAACCCCTTCCCAGCGTCGCTATGGTCGTACAACAGCAGCATCAAAAACGCTGCTTACAGCCCAGAAAAAGCCAAAGAGTTGCTGAAAAAAGCGGGCTACCCTGATGGCTTCGAACTGTCTCTGTGGGCCATGCCTGTGCAGCGCCCGTACAACCCTAATGCTAAGTTGATGGCAGAAATGATCCAAGCCGATTGGGCTAAAGTGGGCGTGAAAGCCAAAATCACCCAGTACGAGTGGGGCGAATATCTAAAGCGAATGAAGGCTGGCGAGCATGACACGGGCTTGATTGGATGGACCGGTGACTACGCCAGCCCAGACAACTTTTTGGGTGTGCTGCTGACCTGTGACGCTGTGGGTGGATCTAACTACGCGCGTTACTGCAGCAAAGAGTTTGATGCGTCTGTGCTGAAAGCACGCAACAGTACCAACCAAAAAGAACGCACCGACCTGTACATGAAAGCGCAAGAAGTTTTTAAGCGTGATTTGCCATGGACCACCATTGCCCACTCTACGGTAAACCAACCCATGCGCAAAGAGGTTAACGGCTTTAAGATCAGCCCGTTTGGTGACTACAACTTTGAAGGCGTGAGCGTTAAATAAACGGTTGGCTACGCCGCAAGTGCACGCTAGGCAAGCAGGGCTTTGCAAATGCAAGGCCCTGCTGTATTTGACCACCTACGATTGACCCGATGTTTGCGTATATTCTCAAGCGCTTGGGCATTTTGGTACCTACTTTTTTAGGTATCACGCTGCTTACTTTTTCTCTTATCCGCATGATCCCTGGCGACCCTGTCGAGGTGATGGCGGGCGAGCGCGGCTTGAACCCGCAGGTGTATGCGGCTGCCATGAAGCGGCTAGGGCTAGACCAACCGCTGCCGGTGCAGTACTTTAACTATTTAAGCCAACTGGCCCATGGCAATTTGGGTGCATCGCTTAAAACGCAGTCTACGGTATGGAGCGAATTTAAAATCTTGTTTCCTGCCACGCTAGAGTTAGCACTGGTGGCGCTGTTGTTTGCCTTGGTGGTAGGTATGACAGCGGGCGTGATAGCCGCAGTTAAACGCGGCACAGTGGCCGACCACGGGGTGATGACGGTGGCACTTACAGGCTATTCGATGCCGATCTTCTGGTGGGGCTTGCTGCTGATTTTAATTTTTTCTGTAGGCTTGGGTTGGACACCTGTGTCGGGCCGTTTAAGCCTAGCGTTTGATGTTCCGCCAGTCACAGGTTTTATGCTGATCGACGCTTGGCGCGCCGAGCTGGCCGACCCTGAGATTAACAAAGGTGCGCTGTGGGACGCAGTGCGGCATCTTATTTTGCCTTCCATCGTGCTGGGCACCATTCCACTGGCGGTGATTGCCCGCATGACGCGCTCGTCTATGCTAGAGGTGCTGCGCGAGGACTATGTGCGCACCGCGCGCGCCAAGGGCTTGTCGCCAGCACGGGTTATTTTTATCCATGCACTGCGCAATGCGCTGATTCCGGTGCTGACGGTGATTGGCTTGCAAGTGGGCACGCTGATGGGCGGCGCTGTGCTGACCGAGACTATTTTTTCGTGGCCTGGCATTGGCAAATGGCTAATAGATGCGATAGGGCGGCGTGATTATCCGGTAGTGCAAAACGGCATTTTGCTAGTGGCTACGATGGTAATTGTGACCAATTTTTTGGTCGATATTTTGTATGGCGTGGCTAACCCACGCATCCGGCACCAGCGCTAAATTCGATGACCACAGCTACCCATCCCGTTGTGCCTGCCAGCACTGCCCAGCCAGAGGCGGTGTTGACCTACCCGTCGCCGCTGGCAGAATTTTGGCAGGCGTTTTCTAAAAATAAAGGTGCGGTAGCCGGCATGGTGTTTATGCTGCTGGTGGCGCTGTTGGCAGTATTTGCGCCTTGGGTGGCACCGTATGACCCGATTGAGCAGTACCGCGATCACTTCTTGCAGCCACCCGTGTGGGCAGGCGGTACGCGCGAGTTTTTGTTAGGTACCGACGAGCTGGGCCGTGATATTTTGTCGCGCTTAATTCATGGGGCGCGGCTGTCGCTGCTGGTGGGGCTGATGTCGGTGGTCTTAGCATTGATCCCCGGTGTCACGTTGGGCTTGGTAGCTGCCTTTTCGGGCAAAGTGGTGGACGGTTTAATCATGCGCATGATGGACATTGTGATGGCGTTGCCTGCACTGTTGCTAGCGGTTGCCATCATCGCCATTTTGGGGCCTGGGCTGCGCAATGCTATGTTCGCCATTGCCTTGGTGTCGCTGCCTGCCTACGTACGCTTGGCCCGCGCATCAGCCATGACAGAGCTGGCGCGTGACTACGTCACTGCGGCCCGCTTATCAGGTGCAGGCACGGTGCGATTGATGTTTGTCACGGTGCTGCCCAACTGCATGGCCCCGCTGATAGTGCATGCCACGATGAGTTTTTCGGCGGCTATTCTAGAAATTTCGGCCTTGGGATTTTTAGGTTTAGGCGTGCAGCCTCCGCTGCCCGAATGGGGCACCATGCTGGCCTCAGCGCGTGACTATATTGAGAGCGCTTGGTGGGTAGTAACTTTGCCGGGGCTGACTATTTTGTTGTCGGTGCTGGCTATTAACCTGATGGGCGACGGCCTGCGCGATGCGCTAGACCCTAAGCTTAAAACTGCAGCGTGACCTGCATGGCCAGCCTGCTATTACAAAGCGAATTTTCAATATGAGCCTTTTAGACATGCGCAATCTCAGCGTCGAATTCGGCCCGGTGGGGCACGCCTTTCGCGCTGTCGACGGCTTGGGCCTGCGCGTAAATGCGGGCGAGATCGTAGGTATTGTGGGCGAATCAGGCTCGGGTAAATCGGTCACCATGATGGCGCTGATGGGTTTGTTAGCAGGGCAGGGCCGTGTTACTGCGGACGCGCTGCAGTTTGATGGGCAAGACTTGCTGCGCATTACCGATGCGCAGCGTCGCAGTATCTTGGGCAAAGACATGGCCATGATTTTTCAAGACCCGATGACATCGCTGAACCCGTGCTTTACCGTGGGCTACCAGTTGATAGAGGTGCTTAAAGTGCACCTCGGCTTGCGCGGTGCAGCGGCCAAGGCCCGCGCGATTGAACTGCTGGAGATGGTAGAAATTTCCGGTGCCAAAGGCCGCATGGACAACTATCCGCACCAATTTTCTGGCGGCATGAGCCAGCGTGTCATGATTGCTATTGCCATAGCCTGTAACCCCAAGCTACTGATCGCCGATGAGCCCACGACAGCGCTGGACGTGACGATTCAAGCGCAAATTATGGACCTCTTGGTCAGCCTGCAAAAAGCCCAAGGCATGGCCTTGGTGATGATTACCCATGACTTGGCTGTGGTAGCCGAAGTGGCTGAGCGGGTAGCGGTGATGTACGCAGGCCAAATCGTGGAACAAGGGCCTGTCAGCCAGCTGTTTACCGCGCCAGCGCACCCCTACACCCACGCCTTGCTGCAGGCCGTGCCAGAGCGTAGCCGGGGTGCAAGGCGATTGAACACGCTGCCGGGCATGGTGCCGGGCCAATACGACCGCCCCACAGGCTGCCTGCTGGCCCCGCGCTGCCTGTACAAGCAAGACCAGTGCACGCAGCACCAGCCCCAGTTAACAGAGCACCGTGGTGCCCAAGTGCGCTGCTTTTATCCTTTGGCTCCAGCACAATCTGCAGACCCAACCCAGCAGGCCAACGCATGAGCACCATCGTCATGCAAGCCGACGGCTTAACGCGCCATTACGCGGTGTCGCAGGGTTTTTTAAAGCCCAAAGTAATGGTCAAAGCTTTGAACGGTGTGTCCTTTGCGCTGCAAGCGGGCAAAACACTGGCCGTAGTGGGCGAATCAGGCTGCGGCAAAAGCACGCTGGCTCGCCAGCTCACGCTGGTAGAGCCGCCTACGCAAGGCAGCTTGTCTTTGGACGGCGAACCAGTCAACCCCAGCGACACTGCGCAGCACCAGCGCCTGCGTAGCAAGGTGCAAATGGTGTTTCAAAACCCCTACGCATCGCTGAACCCACGGCAAAAAATTGCAGCGCAATTGGCCGAGCCTTTGCTGCTGAACACCGCCATGACCGCCGCAGAGCGCAGCTATGCGGTAGCCAGCATTATGCAGCGCGTAGGCCTGCGCCCTGAATACAGCCGCCGCTACCCGCACATGTTCTCAGGCGGGCAGCGCCAGCGTATTGCCATCGCCCGCGCCATGATTTTGCAGCCCAAGGTGCTGGTGGCTGACGAGCCCACGTCGGCGCTAGACGTGTCGATTCAGGCGCAGGTGCTTAATTTGTTGATGGACTTGCAAGACGAGTTCAACACCGCCTATGTTTTTGTGTCGCACAACTTGGCGGTTGTCGAGCATGTGGCCCACGATGTGATGGTGATGTATCTAGGCCGCGTGGTAGAAACGGGGCCTAAGGTGGATATTTTTGCCCAGCCTTTACACCCCTACACACAAGCGCTACTGTCGGCCACTCCGTCGATAGACGCGCACCAGCGGCAAAAGAAGATTCCTATTGTGGGCGAGCTGCCCAGCCCGCTAAATCCACCGTCTGGCTGCGCTTTCCATAAGCGCTGCCCGTACGCCGACGCACGCTGCGCAGCACAAGAGCCGCAACTGCGCCTTGTGCAAGGCAGGCAGGTGGCATGCCACCACGTAGAAAATCTGACCGTAGCAGCTTAAAAATATATGAGTTTTAGGCCGCTCAGGCCGTAGAACCTGCTCAAGCAGCTATTGAATTTATAGTGGTTAATGATTTAGTCGGTATCAAACCGACAATAAACCGCGGTGAATACGGCGCGTGACGTACCACACGGCAGCGATGACCAAGGGAATCAAAGCACCGGTTAGCACTTCAGGGTCGATAGGCACGCCGCCCGCCTTTAACGCCTTGCTAGCGTACAACAGCAGGCTCACAGCGTAGTAAGACACCGCCGCAATCGACAGCCCTTCCACTGTGGCTTGTAGACGCAACTGCAGCTCTTGGCCGCGCGTTAACTTTTCTAGCAACTGCTGATTTTGCTTTTCAGTGGCAATGTCTACCCGGGTGCGCAGCAGCGCGCTGGTGCGGGCAATACGCTCAGACAGCTCGGCCAGGCGGCGCTGGGTAACGCTGACGGTGGCCATGGCGGGGTCTAGGCGGCGGTGCAAAAAAGCGCCCAGGGTTTGGGTACTGGCAACGCTATGCTCGCGTATTTCTGCCAACCGCTGCCGCACGATGTCGTAGTAAGCTAGTGTGGCCGAAAAGCGGTACGCATGGGTGGTAATGGCTTTTTCAACCGCTGCAGCCAGCGCTACCAAATTGCCTAGCAACGGTTCGTCGGGCAGCGACTGGTTTACCAAGTCAACTGTCAGCTGGGCTAACTGGTCTTCCCACTGCGCCAGCTGCGAGGCCAGCTGCTTAGCCTCTGGCAAGCCGCGTAGCGCCATCAAGCGGTAGGTTTCAATCTCTAGCAAGCGCTGGGCAACACGGCCAGCACGCAAAGGGCTGCAATCTGCAGGGGCCAGCACCAGCATGCGTTCATACCCATCGCTGCGCATCTGAAAATCGCACAGCGCCATAGAGTGGCTGTCGCGGCCCAGTAACGAAGCCAGTACAGGCGAGCTTTGGCTATTGGTGTTGTCGGTAGTTTCGGCCCGCATCCACGGGCTGGCAGCATTAAATAAACCAGCTTTGTCGTCCCACGGCACGCTTAGCATCCACAAATCAATGGCGGCTAGGGTTTGGCCGGGAATGCTGCTTAACCACGCAGCATCCAAGTGCAGGGCGCTACGCAGTTGCGCAGGGTCTTGGCCCAAATGGGTGCCTGCTGCTAGGGGCAGCACCAGCGAGTAGCGGGTAAATTCACTGTGGCGCTCCCATTTAAGGGAATAGTTGTCAAACTGCAGCCGCAAAAAGTTAGATTCCAAATCGGCCAAACCCAACTGCGCTTGGCCTGGCAGCCGCTGCAAGTGGGCCAGCTCTGTGCTGCGCGGCACGCCCTCATTGAGCACCGCAATCAGCAGCACAAATGCGGGTAGATCTATGTTGGCCGCGGGTCTGGCGTGCAGCTCGCTGTACAGAAGCGCGCGTTGAGGGTGGTCGGGGGGTAAATTGCGTGGCATTGGTCTGGGTAAAAGTTGCAATCCTAAGAACGCACTTTTAACACTTTATTCAGCAATGCCGCCCACTACTTGGCTAAAGCCGCCGTCCACATAGGTAATCTCCGCGCTCACACCAGCCGCTAAATCGCTCATTAAAAACGCGGCCACATTGCCCACATCGTCCACCGTCACGTTACGGCGAATGGGCGAGGCAGCAGCCACTGCGCTTAATATTTTGCCAAAGTCTTTGATGCCGCTGGCAGCCAAAGTTTTGATTGGTCCAGCACTGATACCGTTAGCCCGCAGCCCACGGCCTTGCGCGCCCAGCGAGCCTGCCAGGTAGCGCACCGACGCTTCGAGCGAGGCTTTGGCCAAGCCCATGGTGTTGTAGTTGGGCACAATGCGGTCGGCACCCAGATAGGTAAGGGTAAGCGCAGCAGAGTTATCGTTCAAATACGGCAGTGCCGCCTTGGCCATAGCCGGGAAGCTGTAAGCACTAATGTCGTGCGCAATCTTAAAGCCCTCACGCGACAGACCTTCTAAAAAGTCCCCCGCAATCGCCTCGCGCGGGGCAAAGCCTATGCTGTGTACAAAGCCGTCAAACTTGGGCCATGCGGCCGACAAATCAGTAAATAGCTGGGTAATTTGCGCGTCGCTGCCTACATCGCAGTCAAAAATCAGCTTGCTGCCAAAATCTGCAGCAAACTCGGTGGTACGGTCTTTAAACCGCTCGCCCACGTAGCTTAGCGCTATCTCAGCCCCTTCGCGGTGGCAGGCTTTAGCGATACCATACGCAATAGAGCGATTAGACAATACGCCTGTGATTAATAATTTTTTACCTGCTAGGAAACCCATACGTGCCTCTTTTCAAAATCAATGCAACAATTGTCGCATGCGATCAGTAGCGTTTAGTTTAGCGGCTTTGTTGGCCATGCCGGCCTGGGCCGCGCATGGCTACGCGCTGTGGGGTGACTTGAAATACCCTGCAGGCTTTGCACACTTTGCCTACGTTAACCCCGTAGCGCCCAAAGGCGGCGAGCTGGTGGCGGTGAGTAATTTGCGGGTGTCTACCTTTGACAAGTACAACCCCTTCACCATCAAGGGCACCTCGCCTGCTTATTTAAGCGAGATGCTGTTTGACACCCTGCTGGTGGGCTCGGCAGACGAGCTGGGCACTGGCTACGGCCTGCTGGCTGAAGATGTTGAGGTGGCTGCAGATGGCCTGAGCGCTACCTTTAAGCTGCGCCCGCAGGCTAAATTTCATGATGGCAAGCCTGTGCAAGCCGCCGACGTCAAACACAGCTTTGACATATTGAACGGCAAGTATGTATCGCCCAGCTACCGCAGCCTGCTAGAAGACGTAGACCGCGCCGAGGTACTGGGGCCACTGACCGTGCGATTTGTGTTTAAACGCAAAAACCGCGAGCTGCCTTTAACAGTGGGGGGCTTGCCGATATTCAGCCGCGACTGGGGTAAAGGCAAAACCTTTGACAATGTAGTCACCGACACACCCATCGGCAGTGGTCGCTACAAAATTGGCCCCGTGGTGTACGGCAAAGACATCACGTATGTGCGTGACCCGTCGTATTGGGCCGAGAAGCTCAATGTCAATATCGGCGCTGGCAATTTTGACCGCATCACTATCAAAATCTACAAAGACAATGTGGCGCGGCTGGAGGGCCTGAAGGCTGGCGAGTTTGACTTTATGCAGTTTTATTCAGCAGGCGACTGGGCGCGGCGCGCCACAGGCAAACGTTTTGACAGTGGCGATTTGGCCAAAGGTGAGTTCAAACACAGCTTGCCTACAGGGTTTCAAAGCTATGTGTTCAATACCAGGCGCGATCAATTCAAAGACATTCGCGTGCGCCAAGCTATTGGGTTGGCGCACGACTTTAACTGGATGAGTCGGCAATTGTTTTATGGTGCCTACAAACCCGTTAATGGCCTGTTTGGCAATACTGAATGCGAGGCCAAAGGATCGCCTAGTGCCGAAGAGCTGGCACTGCTAGAGCCTTTGCGCGCACAAATTCCGCCAGCAGTGTTTGGCCCCGCAGCGCGCCAGCCCAACGCTGATGGACAAGACAACTTGCGCGATAACCTGCGCCGCGCCCAAGCATTGTTAAAAGATGCTGGCTGGACCGTGAGAGACGGCGCGTTGCGCAATGCACAAGGCTGGCCCATGGTGATTGAATATGTAGACAGCCAAGAGTCAAAGGGCGCAACGCTGGCGTCTTGGCAGCGTAACTTGGGCAAGCTGGGTATCGAGCTAAAACTGCGCGCCGTAGACTTTGCGCTGTACCAGCAGCGCCTGCAAAAATTTGACTACGACATGGCCAGCTTGGCCTTTCCGGGCACCAACAACCCGGGCTCAGAATTTGCAGATATGTTTGGCTCCAAAGCAGCCACGGTGGAGGACTCGGGTAACTACAGCGGCATTCAAAACAAAGCGGTTGACGCGCTAATTGACCGCATGGTGACTGCGCAAACCAAGACAGATTATTTTGCATCGTGCCACGCGCTAGAGCGCGTTGTCACGCACAGCCATATCATGGTGCCGCAGTGGTACGGCGGGCAGCACAACGTGGCCTACAACCCGCGCAAACTTATCAAGCCCGCTATCACGCCGCAGTACTACGCGGCGGGCGGTTGGGTGATGGGCAATTGGTGGGCCGCTAGCGCCGCCGCTAATCCTGCAGCGGCCACGGCTACAAAGTAAACACCATGCTCAGCTACATCCTCAAACGCTTATTGCTGATGATCCCCACACTTTTTGGGGTACTACTGCTCACTTTCGCGGTTATTCAGTTTGTACCCGGTGGGCCAGTAGAGCAGTACTTGGCCGAGTCTAAATCTACTACTGGAGCGGGTGGCGAGTCGGTCTATCGTGGCGGCAAGGGTGTTAACGAAAAGCGCTTGGCCGAGATCAAAGCCTTGTACGGCTTTGACAAGCCCGCGCCCGAGCGTTTTGTCATCATGCTCAAGTCGTATTTAACATTCGATTTGGGTACCAGCTTCTTCCAGAACAAACCCGTTTGGCAGCTGATTAAAGAAAAGCTACCCGTGTCAATCAGCTTGGGGCTGTGGGTGTTTTTTCTGGCGTACTTTATTTCTATTCCACTGGGGGTTAGCAAGGCAGTGCGTGCAGGCAGCCGTTTTGATATGTGGACGACGCTGCTGGTGCTGATTGGTTATGCCATACCGGGCTTTGTACTGGGCGTGGCGCTGGTGGTGATATTTGGCGGGCAGTTGCAGTGGTTTCCACTGCGCGGGCTGACGTCGGCTAACTGGGAAAGCTTAAGTTGGACAGCCAAAGTTACCGACTATTTATGGCATATCGCCATGCCTGTTGCAGCAAGCGTCATTGGTAGTTTTGCAGTGATCACCATGCTGACGAAAAATTCATTTTTAGAAGAAATTAGAAAGCAATACGTGGTCACAGCTAGGGCGAAGGGTTTAGATGAGAAGAGAGTGCTGTACAAGCATGTTTTTCGCAACGCCATGTTGCCGATTATTGCGGGTTTCCCTGCAGCGTTTATCGGCTCGTTTTTTGCAGGCTCTTTGCTGATTGAAACCTTGTTTTCGCTCGACGGGTTAGGCCTGCTGGGTTTTGAAAGCGTGATCCGCCGTGACTATCCTGTGGTGCTGGGTACTTTGTATTTGTTCACTTTGATGGGGCTAGCTACCAAGCTGATCAGCGATTTGATGTACGTGTGGGTTGACCCACGCGTCAAGTTTGATTGACGCCTAGCATCAAGTTTGATTGATATGAACGCCATCCATTCCACAGCCCAGTCGCAGATCACACCTGCAGCAAGTACCACAGCCTCCGATTCTCCCCGCCTGCGCGCATGGCGGCGTTTTAAGCGTGACCGTTTGGGTTACTGGAGCTTGATTGTTTTGTCGGCTTTGTTTGTTTTGAGTTTGGTGGCCGAGCTGGTGTCTAACGACAAACCTTTGATTGCCCGTTACCAAGGCCAGTGGTACGCACCGTTTGTGCAGCAAGTGCCCGAGACATCTTTTGGCGGCGACTTTCAAACCGATACCGATTATCTTGACCCGTTCGTGCGCGATAAATTTGCCCAGCCTGGCAACTTTGCTTTGTTTGCGCTGAACAATTACCACCACAGCACATTAAATTATTTTTCAACCCAACCCAACCCCGCACCACCCTCTGCCGACAACTGGCTGGGCACCGACGGTAATGGCCGCGATGTAGTGGCGCGCTTGCTCTACGGCTTTCGGGTGTCTATGTTATTTGCTTTAGCGCTCACCTTAATTGGCACTTTGCTGGGCATCATCACGGGTGCGTTGCAGGGCTATTTTGCGGGCAAGATAGATTTGGCTTTCCAACGCTTTATGGAAGTGTGGGGGTCCTTACCCGAGCTGTATTTGCTGATTATTTTTGCCGCCGTGTTTGAGCCTAGCCTGCTACTGCTGCTGATCTTGCTGAGCGCATTCGGTTGGATGGGATTGTCTGACTACGTGCGAGCCGAATTTTTGCGCAACCGGCAGATGGACTACGTGCGCGCAGCGCGGGCGTTGGGCTTGTCGCACTGGCAAGTGATTACACGCCATGTGCTGCCCAACAGTATGACACCGGTGGTGACGTTTTTGCCGTTTCGCATGAGTGGCGCGATTTTGGCTTTAACGTCGCTGGACTTTTTGGGTCTAGGCGTGCCGCCAGGTACGCCCAGTTTGGGCGAGATGCTGGCGCAGGGCAAAAATAATATCGACGCATGGTGGATTTCGCTATCAACCTTTGCAGTGCTGGTCATCACGCTGCTGCTGCTCACCTTTATGGGCGACGCATTGCGCGATGCGCTAGACCCGCGAAAGGCTGACAAATGATGGCCCCCATGCTCACCACTGTCGTGTCTTCGCTGCCCCCCAAGGGGGCTCTCGCGCCTAAGGGCAGCCCGTCGTCGCTCGTGCCGTTATTGGATGTCAAAAATCTCAGCGTCTCCTTTGCTGGCAAAGAGGTGGTGCACAGCATTAACTTGTCACTCCATGCAGGCGAAAAACTGGCACTGGTCGGCGAATCGGGTTCTGGCAAGTCTGTGACCGCGCTGGCCATCTTAAAGCTGGTGCAAAACGCGCAACTCGGTGGGCAAGTATTGTTTGACGGTAAAGACACTTTGCAAATGCCAGAGAACGCACTGCGCGGCCTGCGTGGTGATGATATTGCGATGATTTTTCAAGAACCCATGACAGCGCTGAACCCGCTGTACACCATTGGCGACCAGATTGCCGAGGTGCTAGAAACCAAGCAAGCACTCAGTAAAAAAGCAGCGTGGGCGCGGGTGATTGACTTGTTGGTAGAAACCGGCATCGCCGAGCCTGAACGCCGCGCCTTGAGCTACCCGCACCAACTGTCAGGTGGGCAGCGCCAGCGCGCCATGATAGCCATGGCGCTGGCTTGCAAGCCACGCCTGCTGTTGGCCGATGAGCCGACCACTGCGCTAGATGTGACCTTGCGCCAACAAATTTTAGACCTGCTGGGCACGCTGCAAAAAAGTCACAACATGGCTGTGCTGCTGATCACGCACGATCTGAACATGGTGCGCAAGTTTGCCGACCGCATAGCAGTGATGGAAAACGGCCATATTGTGGAGTACGGCACAGTGGCAGCAGTATTTGCCAGCCCGCAGCATGCGTACACGCAAAAGCTGCTGGCCAGCAAGCCTGTGCGTGATGTGGTGGAAGCTTCCATTCGCCCTGTACTTGTCGAAGGGATCGCGAAGACTTCGACTGACTCAGTCCCAACGGGTAGGGGTGCAATCCGAGATGATGTAGTCTTAGCCGCCAATCACTTGCGCGTAGGCTACGCTATTCCCAAGCCGGGGTTTAAAGGCTGGTTCAGCAAAGGCGAGTTTGTCGCGGTCAAGCAGGCTACGTTTGATTTAGCGGCAGGTCAAACCTTGGGTGTGATCGGCGAATCAGGCTCAGGCAAATCCACGCTGGCCTTGGCTATGCTGGGGCTTACTAAGGCCTCGGGAGACGTTTTTTATAAGCATTTTGATGCTGCAGGCCATGTAAATCCTGCTCAAGCAGCTATGCAAAATATAGCAGATGTGGACTTTGCATCAGGCCTGCGCAAAACCATTCAAGTGGTTTTTCAAGACCCGTTCTCGTCGCTGTCACCACGCATGACGGTGGAAGAAATTGTGGGCGAGGGTTTGCGCATCCACGCGCCAGAGCTTAGTGCGGCGCAGCGCCAAGAGCGGGTGTTGCAAACCTTGCATGAGGTGGGATTAGCGCAAGCGCAGTTTCCTGGGCTGCTGCAGCGCTACCCGCATGAGTTCTCAGGCGGGCAGCGCCAGCGTGTTGCCATAGCGCGCGCCCTGATCGTGCAACCGCAAACCTTGGTGCTAGACGAGCCCACCAGCGCACTGGATGTGACGATTCAAAAACAAGTGCTCTCGCTACTGCAACGCCTGCAAAAAGAGCGCGGCTTAAGCTACCTGCTGATCACCCACGACGTAGAGGTTATCCGCGCTATGGCCCATGAAGTGATGGTGATGAAAGACGGCGACATAGTAGAGCAGGGCAGCGTGCACGCCGTACTAGACGCGCCGCAGCATCCGTACACGCAGCGGCTAGTCGCCGCGGCTGCCTAACACCTAGCATGACCGACCCCACCTTAGCCTCACAGTTTATGGCGCTGGCATTGCAAGAGGCCCACGCCGCCGCGCAAGCAGGCGAGGTGCCTGTGGGCGCGGTGGTGGTAAAAGACGGCCAAGTGATTGCTGCAGGCCGCAACGCACCCGTTGGCAGCCACGACCCTACAGCCCACGCCGAAATGGTGGCCCTGCGCGCGGCGGCTGCGGCACTGGGCAACTACCGCCTAGACGACTGCGAGCTGTACGTGACGCTGGAGCCTTGTGCTATGTGCGCAGGTGCCATGCTGCATGCGCGCATTAAACGCGTGGTGTACGCGGTGGCCGACGCTAAAACTGGTGCTGCAGGTTCGGTAGTAAATCTGTTTGCCAATGCCGCGCTAAACCACCACACCCAAGTGCAGTCTGCGGCGCAGCTGGGCGGTTTGTTAGCTGGCGATGCGGCCAACGGCGTCGTAGATGTTGCAGCGGCCAGCAGCCAATTACTGAAAGATTTTTTCAGCCAAAAACGCAGCACCCAGCGTACGCAGCAGCTACAAAACCACCCCTTGCGCGACGATGCGCTGCGTACGCCCGATGCTGCATTTGCCAATCTGCCAGGCTACGACTGGCCTGCGCACTACATCAGCGATTTGCCCAGCCTGCAAGGGCTGCGCATGCATTATCTGGATGTTGTGACCAGCGCTGCCTCAATCAGCACTTTTAGTACTAGTCACACGCCTAGTACCCAACAGCCCACCTATCTGTGCCTGCACGGCAACCCCGCCTGGAGCTACCTGTACCGCAAGATGATCCCTATCTTCAGCGCCTCAGGCGCGCGCGTGGTGGCGCCCGACATGGTGGGTTTTGGCAAGTCTGATAAACCCAAAAAAGACAGCTTTCACAGCTTTACATGGCACCGCCAGTGCTTGCTCGATTTGGTTGAGCGGCTAGACCTGCACAACATTGTGTTAGTAGTACAAGACTGGGGCGGCATCTTGGGACTCACCCTGCCCATGGCTGCGCCGCAGCGCTACAAAGGCTTGGTGGTGATGAATACAGCGCTAGCTACGGGTACAGCGCCACTGCCCGAAGGTTTTAAAGCCTGGCGTGCGATGTGCAAGGCCAAACCCGACTTTGACATTGCCCGCTTGCTTGCACGCGGCGACCCTGCCATGGCCACCGATGAATGTGCCGCCTACATGGCCCCGTACACAGACGCTGGCCACCGTGCCGCCACACGTGCCTTCCCGCCCATGGTGCCGGAGTTTACAGACGCAGAAGGCGCAGCTGTTAGCCGTGCAGCGGCAGCATTTTGGCAAACGCAGTGGACGGGCCAAACTTTGATGGCGATTGGCCTGCGCGACCCCGTGCTGGGCGCGGCAGTGATGCGTAGCCTGCAAAAGGCTATTCGCGGCTGCCCAGAACCTGTACTGCTGCCCGAGGCGGGGCATTTTGTGCAAGAACATGGTGTGCCTGTTGCGCAGCGGGCAGTGCAGTTATTTGGCTAATGTGCTTTTACTTGGGTGGTTGCAGGTTTAGCGTATGTATCGTTGAGTTGGTATGACAAGCTAGACAAAGCAAACAACACAACACATGCCAAAATAGCCTATGTCCGACAGCACCCCAGATCTCCAGCCCACCGCCCACAGCCCCGCATTACTGGCCCAGGTGATGGCATTGCCCGGTTTGCCTGGCGTGTACCGCTACTTTGACGCGGACAACGGATTGCTGTATGTAGGTAAAGCCAAAAACCTTAAAAAACGTGTTGCCAACTACTTCCAAAAAAGCCATGGCGGCACGCGCATTGGCCACATGGTCAGCAAGATTGTGCGGATGGAAACCACCGTGGTACGGTCGGAGGCCGAGGCGCTGCTGCTTGAGAATAATCTGATTAAAACGCTGAACCCACGTTTTAACATTTTGTTCCGTGATGATAAAAGCTACCCGTATTTGAAGATGACAGGGCAGGCCAAACCCAGTTTAGCTAACAACCCGCATTCCACGCCGCACGCCATCCCGTCAAACTCTGTAAAAATAACAGTAAATAGTGCCATTGAGGCCGTAGAACCTGCTCAAGCAGCTATGCAAAATGTAGCGTTTAGCAAGCACTCCGCGGCACCCGCAGACTACCCACGCATTGCCTACTACCGTGGTGCAGTAGAAAAAAAGCACCGCTACTTTGGCCCGTACCCCAGCGCGTGGGCGGTGAAAGAATCTATCCAGTTGCTGCAAAAAGTATTTCATTTGCGTACCTGCGAAGACACCGTATTTGCCAACCGCACGCGGCCTTGCCTGCTGTACCAGATCAAACGTTGCAGTGGCCCCTGTGTTAACTACATCAGCGAGGCTGACTACGCGCAAGATACCTTCAACGCTGAGCGCTTTTTGCGCGGCGAAACGCAGGCCATCATGCAAGAGCTGGAAGCGCGCATGATGCAGCACGCCGAGAAGCTAGAGTTTGAAAAAGCCGCCGAGGCACGCAACCAGATCAGCGCGCTGTCTAAGGTGCTGCACCAGCAGTCGGTGGACAACGTAAGCGATAAAGACGTCGATATTTTGGCCGCCAAAGTGCAAGGCGGCAGAGCCTGCGTAAACCTGGCTATGGTGCGCGGTGGGCGGCATTTGGGCGACAGGCCGTACTTCCCGGTGCATGTAGACGACGCACCCGCTGCCGAGGTGCTAGAGGCCTTCATCGCGCAGCACTATATTGACACGCCGCCACCACCTACGCTGCTGGTAAGCGAGAAAGTTGATCCCGAGCTGATCGCGCTGCTGACGGAGCAAACCGGCGTCAAAATTAGCGCGGTGCACAACCCGCGCGAGCAGCGGCGCATTTGGCTGGAAATGGCGCAAAAGAACGCCGATATTCAGCTGGCCCGCCTGCTGGCCGAAGAAGGCAGCCAGCAGGCTCGTACCCGCGCGCTGGTGGACGCGCTGGACATTGCGCCGGATGATTTGGCTACATTTCGGGTGGAGTGCTTTGACATCAGCCACACCGCAGGCGAGGCTACGCAAGCGTCGTGCGTAGTGTTCTATGGCCACAAAATGCAAAGCAGCCAATACCGCCGCTACAACATCGAAGGCATCACCGGCGGTGACGACTACGCTGCCATGCGCCAAGTGCTAACGCGCCGCTACAGCAAAGTAGTAGAGGCGCAGCGTGTGGCAGACACGCAGGGCCTAGTACCCAGCATCACCATGCCCGACCTGGTGTTGGTGGATGGTGGTATTGGCCAGGTCAACATGGCCAAAGAGGTGTTTGCAGCACTGGGGCTGAACCTCAGCTTGATCGCTGGGGTAGAGAAAGGCGAGGGTCGCAAAGTGGGCCTAGAAGAACTGGTCTTTGCCGATGGCAGACCCAAAGCCAGCCTGCCTAAAGACAGTGCTGCGCTGATGTTGATTGCGCAAATCCGCGACGAGGCGCACCGGTTTGCCATTACCGGCATGCGCGCGCAGCGTGCCAAAGTGCGCACTGGCGGCAGCAAACTAGAGGAAATACCGGGCGTAGGCGCTAAAAGACGTGCCAAGCTGCTGCAACGCTTTGGCGGAATTCGCGGCGTGGCGGCTGCGGGCGCGGCAGATATAGCCACGGTAGACGGCATATCCAAAGACTTGGCGGACGAGATCTACCGTGCACTACACTAGGGCGTGCCTTAGGTTGTAGTGCATTAGCTCTCACAATCTGGGCATAAAAGACATTTAGATCTATAAACCCAACGTTGGAGTCGACCGTGAAAAATCAAATGGATACCATTATTGCCACCACTGCACTGCGCTATGCTAAACGCGGGCTGATGGGGTCCTTCATCGTGGCAGCCGCTTTGCTAGCAGGCTGCAAAAGCCGCCCCATCGCGCCACAGGACTCTGCCCCACAGCCGCCTGCCGTACCCGCGCCGCCTGCTGCCTCTGGCTTATCCACTGTGCGTAGCATGGCTGACTACCGCCGCCGTGCTGCCCAGCAGATATTGGCTGCCAGCCCGGGCGGAACCTACACCGGGCCGGTGTCAGAGCCTGCCTACGGCATCGTGGTGGTAAGTGTGGCGTTGAATGCTGATGGCAGCATCAAAAGTGCTAATTTCTTGCGCCGCTCATCTGTGGGCCCCGATGTTAACGATATGGCTATCCAAGCCGTACGTCGCGTAGGCAGCTTTGGCCCCATCAGCAATCTGGCTGGCCCTTGGGAATTTAGCGAAACTTTTTTCTATAACGACGCCCGCAAATTTCAGTTGCGCACGGTGGTGGAAAAGCTGTAAAACTGCAGCAGCAGCGCCACACATGGCTGCTGCAAGTCGCCTAGTACACGCTGGCACGCCGCAAAGCTAAGCCAGCGTGACACAATAGGGCTAATGTTTTTCACCATACCCACGATATTGACTTGGACACGCATCGTTGCTATTCCACTGATTGCGGGTATTTTCTACAGCAGCTTGCCGATTGCCACGCAAAACTTGGTGGCTACGGTCATGTTTGTGCTGTTCGCCTGGACAGATTGGCTCGACGGCTACTTGGCCCGTAAGCTAAACCAAACCTCCTCGTTTGGCGCTTTTTTAGACCCTGTAGCTGACAAATTCTTAGTCTGCGCGGCGCTGTTAGTGCTAGTGCACTTGCAGCGGGTAGACGTGTTTGTGGCCCTCATCATCATTGGCCGCGAGATAGCCATCAGCGCGCTGCGCGAGTGGATGGCCAAAATAGGTGCATCTGGCAGCGTAGCCGTGCATATGCTAGGCAAGCTCAAGACCGTGTCGCAAATGGTGGCGATTCCGTTTTTGCTGTACGACGGGATGTTGTTTGGCATCATCAACACCCGCGTGTGGGGCTTGTGGCTGATTTGGGTAGCTGCTATCTTGACGGTGTGGAGCATGGTGTACTACCTGCAAAAAGCACTGCCTGAGATTCGCGCCAAGGTGAAGTAAGCCCATAACGCGAACCATCGCGCTGCCACAGCGTAATAGCGTTGGGCTTATGCCAACGCGCAGAGTCATTTTTTCATGTCCAACCCATCCCCCAGTACCCAGTGGCTGCGTGCCATGCCTGTAGTGTTTGTGCTTATCTGGAGCACCGGGTTTATCGTGGCGCGCTACGGCATGCCGTATGCGCCACCGATGACGTTTTTGGCGCTGCGTTATGCGTTGTCGATGCTGTGTTTTGTACTGTGGATAGTGGTGGCCAAAGTCGCATGGCCCGCCAACCGGGCGCAATGGGCGCATCTGGCGTTGGTAGGCGTGTTGGTGCATGCAGGCTACTTGGGCGGCGTGTGGACGGCCGTCAAGCTGGGCATGGGTTCGGGCTTGTCGTCGCTGATAGTTGGTTTTCAGCCAGTGCTGACGGCCATTTGGTTGTCTGGTACCGGTGGGCGCGTGGCTGCGCGCCAATGGGCTGGGCTGGCGCTAGGCTTTGCGGGCCTGCTGCTGGTAGTGTCAGCCAAGCTTGGGTTAGGCGAGGTCACCACGGCTAACCTAGCCTTCGCTATCATCGCGCTGCTGTGCATTACCACCGGCACGCTGTACCAAAAACGCTTTGTCGCCCCGTGCGATGTGCGCAGTGCCAACGCTGTGCAACTGGCTGCTGCATTGCTGGTTACCCTGCCGTTTGCGCTCTTGGAGGCCGAGGCCATGCAATGGAACGCGCAACTTAGCTGGGCCATGGCATGGTCGGTGCTGGGGCTAACCTTGGGCGGCAGCTCGTTGTTGTACATCTTGATTCAGCGCGGCGCAGCTACATCAGTCACGTCGCTTTTGTACCTAGTGCCACCCACCACTGCGCTGATGGCCTGGGTACTGTTTAGCGAGCCGATAACGTGGGCTACCGTGCTGGGTACTGCGTTGACTGCGCTGGGGGTTTGGTTGGTGGTTCGCGGAGCTATTTTTAAAAACTAAATAAGCTGTTAACCCAAATAAATACTGCTCAAGCAGCTATTAATTTCATAGCTTACTAATGGACAGCCCAAGGCTGATCTGCTGCTAATGGCAATCTGCGACGCAATTTTCCGGAATTGTTAAAACTGTCACATTTGTTAACCATGACTGGACTTGAGTCCAATAGCTTTATTGCCGCGTATAGATAAGACTCACAATCTTTAACGCGTAGCAATAAGGGATAAAAAATGGCAAATGTTATGAAAAACGGCGTGCTCACCCGCCGCGGCTTGTGCGGCACAGGCCTCTATGGCGCGGCTTTGATGCTAACTGGATGTGGCGGCGGAGGCGGTGGAGGTGGAGGCGATGCTTCGCCTGCGGCCAATAACGGCAGCTCGGGGCCGATCAATGGTGGGCTGACTGGGAATATGTATAACGCATTCACTACCTCCGTAAACATAGTTGGTTTAGCGACAGGTGATGTCACTGAAGTAACGCGTAAAAAGGGCACAGCCCTGAATGGGTACTCTTTCAACTACAACTCAAGATACTTTGATTTGAGCGCAGATAACAAAACTTTTTACTTCATTAATAGCGACCAAGATGACCGCCTAGCCGCGCTAGATATTGCAAGCAATACGGTAAGAACCGTGTTCAAAGTGGACAACAGGTTTCACTGGGGCGAGATACGGCAGTCGCCCGACGGAAAAAAGTTCGCAATGGTTAAAGATACCATCTTGACTAGTAACAAGCCTGGGGTGTACATATTTGATACTTTCGGCAAAGAAATCGTCTTCTATCCAGTAACTAAAGGTGAAGTTAATTCAATTGCTTGGACGCCAGACAATCGGCTTTTGTTTTCTGACAACGGCATCTACCTGACCAAGCCTGGTGACCTTGAAAGTGCGTCGCGCATCAGCACCGTTACGGCTTCCAGCTTGTCTATCAATCCGCAAAGTAACAAAATCGCTTACGCATCACAAGGCCATATTTGGTCCATGAACATCGATGGGAGCAATCCATTCCAAATCACGACGGGCGACAACGCAGAATTTAGGCCACGTTGGTCGCCTGATGGCAAGCACATCGTTTTTCACATCGCGCTGAAAACCACTATCGGCGGCAGCGTCAACAGTGTTGGTTCACTAACTATTCTTGGTGTGATTCCTGCTGACGGAAAACAGTACACATTGAACAAATCAGGATCAAACAGTGATGTCGTTTGTGGTGTCGATTGTTCTAGTGTCTCATCAAGCGGGGTATCGGCTGGCCAAGGCGTAATTTTGCTCAAAGTTAAAAAACCTGAAGTTTCCGGTAAGAGCCTATTTAGTTTTAGTAGCGACGACATGATGTGGCGTTAACGCGACCGCACTATAGACATTCGTATAGATAAAATAGGCTTGCAGCACAATAAAATAGTGCACAAACAGCTATTAAATAAATAGTAAGCTAATCTTTAACCCAAGGTTCTGTGCGAAACGTTTGGTATAAAAAATCACTCAACAGCCGCACCCGCCGTGGCGTTTGCACCTTAAATGGGGCCAGCCACTGAATGTCTGCATCCGTCATCGCATAAGCAGGTAGCACGCGTGCTAGCGCGCCGCTGGCAATTTGCGGGGCTATGTCCCACAGGCTGCGCAGCATGATGCCCCTACCGCTTAAGCACCAGTCGCGTACCAGCTCGCCCGAGTTGCAACGCAGGCTGCCTTGCACTTGGACTGCAACAGCTTTTTTGGCGCTGGATTTTTTATCATTTGCTCGGCGTAATTGCCAAGTGTAGCTGGGGTCATCGCTCTCACGCACCACTAGGCATTCGTGTTGGCTCAAGTCTGCCAAGGTTTGCGGGGCAGGGTGTTTTGCAAGGTAGCTGGGCGCTGCCACCAGTACGCGTTGGTTGGCTGCCAGTTTGCGTGCAGACCATTGTGCTGACCGATTAGCATGCGGTGCCCACAGCCATACGGCACCGTCGTAGCCTTCTGCACCCAAGTCAGGAAGTTTTTCGGTTAGCTGCACATCCACTCGCACTCCAGGGTGCAGGCTTTGAAACTGCGCCAGTGCGGGTCCAAGCCATATACGGCCAAAGCCAAAAGTAGCAGCCAAGCGTATGGGGCCTGCAGGCACGTGCACATGGTCGCGCAGGGCTTCTTCAGTTTGGGCAAATTGGGCCAGCAAGCCCACGGCGCGTTCGCACAGCACATCGCCCTCGGCTGTGGAGTTGACACTGCGGGTAGTGCGAAAAAACAGTTTTAAGCCCAGTGCAGTTTCTAGTGCGGCCAGGCGTTTGGTCACCACAGGCGGGCTCAGGCGCAGGCGGGCAGCGGCTTGGTTCAAACTACCCGCGTCTTTGATGGCTAAAACTAGTTCGAGGTCAGCTCTTTCCATTGTTTCTAATTTGAAAATAATTAATTACTCAATTATTGCTTGATTGTGAAGCGTGCGTCCAGCACAATCCGTGCATGTTCAAAGACTTTTCAGCTTTTACGGTTGAGCGTAACGGCGTTAGCCTGCAGTGCCGCACAGGCGGGCAGGGCGCACCGCTGCTGCTGCTGCATGGCCACCCACAAACCCATGCCATGTGGCACCGCGTAGCGCCTGATTTGGCCCAGCGGTTTACCGTGGTGATGATGGATTTGCGCGGCTACGGTGACTCTGGCCGGCCTGCGGCCGATGCAGACCATGCCATGTATTCCAAGCGTGAGATGGCGCGCGATGCGATGGCGGTAATGCAAGCGCGCGGGTTTGACCAATTTCAGGTACTGGCGCACGACCGTGGTGCGCGCGTAGCCCACCGCTTGGCCGCAGACCACCCACATGCAGTGCAACGCATGATGCTGCTCGACATTGCGCCCACGCTGGGTATGTACAGCCATACCAGCCAAGCTTTTGCCACCGCCTACTGGCATTGGTTCTTTTTAATTCAGCCCGCACCATTGCCCGAGGCGTTGATTGAGTCTGACCCGGTAGGCTATTTGCGCTACGGAAAAGCGCAACGCTACGGGGGTTTGTCTGTGTTTGCACCCGAGGCCTTGGCCGAATACGAGCGATGCATTCAAATACCAGGCAGCGCACGCGGCATTTGCGAAGATTACCGTGCCAGCGCCACGATCGACCTAGACCACGACCGTGCTGACATAGCGGCAGGTAAGAAGCTGGCCATGCCGTTGTACGTGCTGTGGGGCGAGCAGGGCGCGGTAGGCAAAAACTTTGACGTGTTGGCGCTGTGGCGCGAACGCGCCAGCCATGTGAGCGGCCAAGCGCTGCTCTGCGGCCACTATATTGCTGAAGAAGTACCCGACGCGCTGCTTGCCCAGGCACACTCATTTTTCATTGCTTAATTTTTTATTTTCATAAGGATTTCAATATGGCAAAGCATCGCATCGCAGTTATCGCTGGCGACGGTATCGGTAAAGAAGTGATGCCCGAGGGCTTGCGTGTGATGGACGCCGCAGCACGCAAATTTGGTATCGACTTGGTTTTTGACCACTTTGATTTTTCTAGCTGGGATTATTACGAGAAGCATGGCAAGATGCTGCCCGATAACTGGAAGGACCAAATCGGTGGGCACGACGCCATCTATTTTGGCGCCGTGGGTTGGCCCGACAAAATTGCAGACCACATTTCGCTATGGGGCTCGCTGTTGATGTTTCGCCGCGAGTTTGACCAGTACATTAATTTACGCCCCGCTAAATTGATGCCCGGCATCATTGCACCCGTAGTCAAGCGCGATGGCACGCCGTACAAAGCAGGCGAGATTGATTTTTACATCGTGCGCGAAAACACCGAAGGCGAATACTCCAGCATCGGTGGGCGTATGTTTCCCGGCACAGAACGCGAATTTGTTTTGCAAGAATCTGTATTCACCCGCACGGGTGTGGACCGTGTATTAAAGTTTGCTTTTGAGCTAGCCCAGTCGCGCCCCAAAAAGCACTTGACCAGCGCCACCAAGTCCAACGGCATCTCGATCAGCATGCCTTACTGGGACGAGCGTGTAGAAGAGATGGCTAAAAAATACCCTAATGTTGCCACCGACAAATTCCACATTGATATTTTGACCGCCCACTTTGTGCAGCGCCCAGCGTTCTTTGACGTGGTAGTTGCCAGCAATTTGTTTGGTGATATTTTGAGCGACTTGGGCCCTGCGTGTACCGGCACGATTGGTATTGCACCGAGTGCCAATTTAAACCCCGATAGAAAATTCCCGTCTTTGTTTGAGCCCGTGCATGGCTCGGCACCCGACATTGCTGGCAAAAATATCGCTAACCCCATTGGCCAAATTTGGTGCGGTGCCATGATGCTGGAGCACTTGGGCTACAAGCAAGCGCACGATGCAATTTTGTCAACGATTGAAAAAGTGCTTGCACCCAAGAGCGGGGCACCACTCACACGCGATATGGGCGGCACGGCCAGCACCAGCGATTTAGGCAAAGCGATAGCGTCAGCCTTGTAAGCACTTGCCCTTAAAAGGCAACAGCAAGCAATAAAACGCTTGCCCTTGTCAAGAAAAAATGCCAACTACTAGTGGTTTGTCGCAAATATTTGCAAGCTAAGGGTTACGGATAGCTATTTTTAGCTACTCGTGACTTGTACACGCCCTAAAACCGCATAGAATTCGCAACCGCGTTGTCACAAAAACGATGCCACTATTTTTATCGATATACATATTGCTGGAGCCAAAATGAACAAAACCGACTTGATCGAACACATCGCAAAGCATGCTGATATTTCCAAGGCTGCTGCTACCCGCGCACTGGAGTCCACCATCACTGCCGTGAAAACCACCTTGAAAAAAGGCGGCACCGTGTCGCTAGTGGGTTTTGGCACCTTTGCTGTGGGTAAGCGCGCTGCGCGCACAGGCCGCAATCCGCGCACTGGCGATGCGATCAAGATCAAAGCGGCTAAAGTGCCTAAGTTTCGTCCAGGCAAAGCATTGAAAGATGCACTGAACTAAATCAGTTTAAAATACAGTTTTAGGTGGGGTGATTAGCTCAGTTGGTAGAGCGGCGCCCTTACAAGGCGTAGGTCGGCGGTTCGAGCCCGTCATCACCCACCAACCCCACCCCCACGACAAGGCGAACCACGGTTCGCCTTTTTTGTAGTTGGCCTTTTTTGTATTCGTAGTGTTGGCATGCACTTATTGCCCAGTGCATGCACAGAAAGCGTAGCGCGATGTTCGATTTAATCCGCAAGCACATCAAAATCATGCAGATTTTGTTGTTCATCCTGATCGTTCCTTCCTTCGTATTGTTTGGAATTGACGGCTATAGCCGCTTTAAAGAGCAAGGCGAAGCGGTAGCCGTAGTCGATGGTAAAAAGATCATGCAAAGCGAGTGGGATGCTGCGCATAAAAACGAGATTGATCGGCTTCGTACATCAATGCCTACGCTGGACCCTAAATTACTAGACACTCCAGAGGCTAAGTACGCCACACTAGAACGACTACTGCGTGACCGTGTGATTTTGGCGGCAGTGTCAAAACTTAACCTCACCGCCAGCGACCAGCGCTTGGCTCGCGACTTGCAAGAAAACCCCAGTATTGCGGCATTGCGCAAACCCGATGGCAGTTTGGACGTAGACCGCTATAAACAATTGGTGGGTGCCCAAGGCCTGAGTCCTGAGATGTTTGAAGCCCGTGTGCGCAGCGATATTGCGGCCAACCAAGTACTGGCTGGCGTAGGCACTACAGGCTTGCCCACACCGGCAGTGGCTGATTTGTCATTGAATGCATTTTTTGAACGCCGCGAGATTCAAATTGTACGTTTTAATACGGCAGACTTTGCTAGCAAGCTAACTTTGTCTGACAGCCAACTAGAAGCTTATTACAAAGAAAATCCTGCATTTTTTCAAGCACCAGAGCAGGCCAATATCGAATATGTGGTGCTAGATCTAGAGGCAGTTCGCAAGACCATCACACTTAATGCGGATGAAGTTAAAACTTACTACGACCAGAACAGCCAACTGCTTGCGGGCAAAGAAGAACGTCGTGCCAGCCATATCTTGATCTCCGCAGCTGCCACCGCACCTGCATCAGAACGCGAAGCTGCCAAAGCCAAAGCGCAAGCATTATTAGCCCAAGTGCAAAAAGCACCCAATACATTTGCCGACGTGGCAAAGAAGAACTCTCAAGATGAAGGCTCGGCAATCAATGGTGGCGACCTAGACTTTTTTGGCAAAGGTGCAATGGCCAAGCCATTCGAAGATGCCACGTACGCGTTGAAAAAAGGCGACATCAGTCCAGTGGTTGAGACCGAGTTTGGCTACCACATCATTCGCCTGACCGATATTAAAGCGGCTGTTCAAAAGAGCTTTGAAGAGGCACGCCCCGGTATTGAAGCTGACTTGAAAAAACAGCAGGCACAGAAAAAATTTGCTGAAGCAGCTGAAGCTTTTACCAGTGGTGTGTACGAGCAAGCCGATAGTTTCAAAGGTATTGCCGATCGCGTCAAACTGGAAATTAAAACCGCTAACAACGTGCAACGCAAGCCAGCGACCGGAACCACGGGCGTTTTAGCCAATACCAAGTTTTTGAACGCGGTCTTCTCTGCGGACTCAGTTGACAAAAAACGTAACACCGAAGCCGTGGATTTGGGTTCTAGCCAACTGGCGTCTGCGCGCATAGTACAGTACGTGCCTGGTCGCACGCAACCATTTGCCGAAGTGAAAGACAATGTACGCGTACGTTTGCTGTCAGTTCAAGGGGCAGAACTTGCCCGCAAAGAAGGCGCTGCAAAGCTGGCAGCTTGGCAGGCCAGCCCTGCATCGGCAATCACACCAGAATCTGCTATCGCATCGCGCGACCAAGGTGCTAAATTGCCAGCACAACTGATCGAAGCTGCTTTGCGGGCTGATACAACTAAATTACCCACTTTGCTAGGCGTCGATTTAGGCGCACAAGGGTACGCCGTAGTCAAAGTGAACAAGCTGCTAGAGCGCGAAACCAAGCCTGACACCCTCAACCAAGACCGTGATCAGTACACCAAATGGTGGAGCAATGCAGAAGCTGCAGCCTACTACAACGTGCTGAAAGATCGCTTCAAAGCCGAAATTAAAGTGACTAAGCCCATTCCCAAGAAGGACGTCGAACAAGGTCAGTCTTGAAACTCACAAGCAACCCATAAAGACAAAGGCCTGTAGTAACACTACAGGCCTTTTTAAATTTTGGGGTGGCTGATGGGGCTCGAACCCACGACAACAGGAATCACAATCCTGGACTCTACCAGCTGAGCTACAGCCACCGCAGAAGTAAGATTATAACGTGTGTTCGATAAGGCGATGACGTCAGCAAAAAATGTGAGCGCCTTGATTTATGCACAATCGTTTTATGTTTAAGTAGCTTAGCATTCAGTTTTAGTTTCCAAATTTATCTAAACCTGTCACAATCCTAATTGACGAGTTAAGGCCCTTCCTTGCCATGTCGCATCCGCTAACCGGTTCAGCCGTGTCGCGGAAGGTTTATCAACCAGCTTATGTTTCCCCAAGGGAAACGGAGGTCAGCACAATATGTCAGCGTCTGTGTATCAGGCTTACGGTAGCAATACCTATTTATTTGGCGGCAACGCCCCGTACGTTGAAGAGATGTACGAAAACTACCTCTCCAACCCCGGTTCCGTACCCGATTCTTGGCGCAGTTACTTTGATGCTTTGCAGCATGTTCCCGCATCTGACGGGTCGACTGCACTAGACGTCGCGCACTTACCAGTGATTAACGCGTTTGCTGAGCGCGCCAAACAAGGCGTTACCAAAGTAGTGACCGCCAGCGCTGACGCTGCAATGGGCAAAAAACGCACCGCTGCCCAGCAGCTTATAGCTGCTTATCGCAACGTAGGTGCCCGCTGGGCCAATCTAGACCCGCTGCAACGTACCGAGCGCGAGAACATTCCTGATTTGGAACCTGCATATTACGGCTTTACAGACGCAGACCATGAAGTGGTATTTGATACCAGCAACACCTACTTTGGCAAAACCAGCATGCCGCTGCGCGAGTTGCTTAACGCCCTGCGCGAAACCTATTCTGGCACCATTGGCGCGGAATTTATGTATTCCACCAACCAAGACGAGAAGCGCTGGTGGCAGCAAAAGCTCGAATCGATTCGCAGCAAGCCCAGCTTTACGAACGACGAAAAAAAGAACATTCTGCAAAACCTTACCGCCGCTGAAGGCCTTGAGCGTTATCTGCATACCAAATATGTAGGCCAAAAACGCTTCTCGCTCGAAGGCAGTGAAAGTTTTATTGCCTGCATGGACGAACTGGTGCAAAAAGCCGGTGTAGCCGGTGTGCAAGAGGTGGTGATTGGTATGGCCCACCGTGGCCGCTTGAATGTGCTGGTGAACACTTTGGGCAAAATGCCCAAGGATTTATTCGCCGAATTTGACCATACCGCCCCGGAAGACTTGCCCTCAGGTGATGTGAAATACCACCAAGGCTTTAGCTCTGATGTAACGACCCCTGGCGGCCCTGTGCACCTCACATTGGCTTTCAATCCGTCGCACCTTGAGATTGTGAACCCTGTGGTCGAAGGCAGCGTACGCGCCCGTATGGACCGCCGTGGTGATGCCGATGGTGACAGCGTGCTACCCGTATTAGTGCACGGCGATGCAGCCTTTGCAGGCCAAGGCGTGGTGATGGAAACGCTGGCGCTGGCACAAACACGCGGCTACTACACCGGTGGTACGGTGCACATTGTGATTAACAACCAAATTGGTTTTACCACCAGCGACCCGCGCGACACCCGCTCTACCATCTATTGCACCGATGTGGTCAAGATGGTCGAAGCGCCTGTGTTGCATGTGAACGGTGATGACCCTGAAGCCGTAGTGCTCTGCACACAGTGGGCACTGGAATACCGCCAGCATTTTAATAAAGACGTGGTGGTCGACATTATTTGCTTCCGTAAATTGGGTCACAACGAGCAAGACACGCCCGCGCTAACCCAGCCGCTGATGTACAAAAAGATTGCAGCGCACCCTGGCACACGTAAGTTGTATGCAGACAAGCTGACTACACAAGGTTTGGGCGAGACTATCGGCGACGACATGTCCAAAGCCTACCGCGCTGCCATGGACGAAGGCAAGCACACCGAAGACATCACCATCACCAACTTCAAAAGCAAGTACGCGGTGGACTGGTCGCCGTTCTTGGGTAAAAAGTGGACAGATGCTGGTGAGACGTCTATTCCCATGGCCGAGTGGAAGCGGATTGCTGAAAAAATCACCACCATACCTGCGTCGGTCACGCCGCACAATTTGGTGAAAAAAGTCTACGATGACCGTGCCGCCATGGGCCGCGGCGACGTGCCCGTAGACTGGGGCATGGGCGAGCATATGGCGTTCGCATCGTTAGTGGCGTCAGGCTACCCCGTGCGTTTGTCTGGCGAAGACTGTGGCCGTGGCACCTTTAGCCACCGCCACTCTGTCATCCATGACCAGAGCCGCGAGAAGTGGGACTCTGGCACCTATATTCCGCTGCAAAACGTAGCAGACGGTCAAGCACCGTTTGTGGTCATAGACTCATTGCTGTCTGAAGAAGCAGTGCTCGGCTTTGAATACGGCTACGCATCGAACGACCCTAACACGCTAGTGATTTGGGAAGCCCAGTTTGGCGACTTTGCCAACGGCGCGCAGGTGGTGATTGACCAGTTTATTGCCAGCGGTGAAGTCAAATGGGGCCGTGTAAACGGTATCACCTTGATGCTACCGCACGGCTACGAAGGGCAGGGCCCAGAGCATTCATCTGCCCGTCTAGAGCGCTTTATGCAGCTGGCTGCTGACGCCAATATGCAGATCGTGCAACCTACTACTGCCAGCCAGATTTTCCACGTACTGCGCCGCCAGATGATTCGCAACCTGCGCAAGCCGTTGATCATCATGACGCCCAAGTCGCTGCTGCGCGCCAAAGATGCAGCATCGCCGCTGAGTGAATTCACCAAAGGCGGTTTCCAAACCGTGATTCCAGACCACAAAGAGTTGGATGCCAAAAAAGTCAAACGTATCGTGGCATGTTCTGGCAAGGTGTACTACGACTTGGTCAAAAAGCGTGAAGAAAAAGGCACTGAAGACACCGCTATCATCCGTGTTGAGCAGGTATACCCCTTCCCGCACAAAGTGTTTGGTGCCGAATTGAAGAAGTACCCGAACTTGATCGACATCGTGTGGTGCCAAGACGAACCGCAAAACCAAGGTGCGTGGTTCTTCATTCAACACAACATCCACGAGAACATGGCCGAAGGCCAAAAACTCGGCTACAGCGGTCGCGCAGCGTCTGCGTCACCCGCAGCTGGTTATGCGCACTTGCACCAAGAGCAACAAAAAGCTTTGGTGGATGGTGCGTTTGCCAAGCTCAAAGGTTTTGTTTTAACAAAATAAATTAAAAACGGGAACGGATACGGGTACCGGACGCGAAGAACGCGAAGGTTACGCGAAGGACGCAAAAGGGATACCAAAATACATCAAATGCATCGCTAAAAATTAGCTTTGTATTTAAATTTTAGTTTTTTCTTTTGACTTCTTTCGCGTCCTTCGCACAACCTTAGCGTCCTTCGCGTCCAAAATCCCCCACTCTCTTAAGGAATAAAAAAAATGGCAATCGTAGAAGTTAAAGTCCCTCAACTGTCTGAATCTGTGGCCGAAGCCACTATGTTGACCTGGAAAAAGAAAGCTGGTGACGCTGTCGCTATTGACGAAATATTGATCGAGATTGAGACCGACAAAGTCGTGCTCGAAGTACCCGCGCCCAGTGCTGGTGTGTTGGCTGAAATTTTGGTGGCTGATGGTGGCACGGTAGTGGCGGAGCAATTGATTGCGCGCATTGACACGGCAGCTACCGCAGGTGCCGCTAAGGCTACGGCTGCGCCTGCTGCCGCCGTGGCATCTTCAGCGCCTGTGGCCGCCGCACCTGCACCTGTTGCAACAGGTGGCGCTATGGCTGGTGTAGCTATGCCTGCCGCTGCCAAGATCATGGCAGACAACAGCTTGGCTGCAGGTTCTGTCGCAGGTAGTGGCAAAGATGGCCGTGTGACAAAGGGTGACGTGCTAGCTGTTGTAGCCAGTGCCGCTACAACTTCCGTAGCTGCTCAAGCAGGTTCTACAGCCTCAGCGAGCACTATTCCTACAGGAATTCCTACCAAAGTATTGCCACAAGTGGCAGCGCCTGCTGTTGACCTAGGCGAGCGCCCCGAGCAGCGCGTACCCATGAGCCGCCTGCGCGCCCGAGTGGCCGAGCGCTTGCTGCAATCGCAATCTACCAACGCGATATTGACCACGTTCAACGAAGTCAACATGGCCCCGGTGATCGACATGCGCAAGCGCTTTCAAGAGAAGTTTGAGAAAGACCACGGCGTGAAGCTCGGCTTTATGAGCTTCTTTGTCAAAGCCGCAGTGCATGCGCTCAAGAAATTCCCCGTGCTCAACGCCTCAGTCGACGGTAACGACATCGTCTACCACGGCTACTTTGACATCGGCATCGCCGTAGGCAGCCCGCGCGGCTTGGTAGTGCCCATCTTGCGCAACGCTGACCAGATGAGCTTTGCCGACATCGAGAAAAAGATTGCAGAGTTTGGCCAAAAAGCCAAAGACGGCAAGCTAGGCATCGAAGATATGACCGGCGGCACCTTCTCCATTAGTAACGGCGGCACATTCGGCTCGATGATGTCCACCCCCATCATCAACCCACCACAGTCTGCCATCCTCGGGGTACACGCCACCAAAGACCGCGCCATGGTCGAAGGCGGCGTAGTGGTAGTGCGCCCCATGAACTACTTCGCCATGAGCTACGACCACCGCATTATTGACGGTCGTGAGGCGGTGTTGGGATTGGTGGCGATGAAAGAAGCGTTGGAAGATCCAGCGCGTTTATTGTTTGATATTTAACAAGTTAAAACTAAAAACTAATTTGAGAAACTTTAAGGAATTAATTTATGTACAACACATCTAGAATTTTATTTATTTTTTTCACTTTTGTTACGCTTACCGGCTGTACTTCAAGTCTCATTACTCAACAGAGACAAGAGCAAAGAGCTATTAATAAAAAGTTCTCCAAAGAATACTATGACTCTGAAACTAAAAAAGAGCCTGTTGCTACCCTTATATTTGACAGTAATTACTCTGGAGTAACTCGGTTTTATGTAAACGATAAAGAGGCATCGGATACTTGCAATGGTTTATTTCAGCGCGTTGATGGAGAAATCCGAAAAAAAGTTCCTTTTTCGCGTGATGTTGGTATTGACCCTATCAAAGTAAACACCGATCAACCTATTTCGCTGGCGACTAATATTGCTACAGATGGTTCGTGTGATCCACCAGCGCAGTCGTTTACGCCTATTACAGGGGCTAAATATATAGCCAAGATGATATTTACTGATAGCTCTAGTCGAAGCAGCGCAGGTTCTTGTGGGTTGTTAATCATGCAGGTACTTTTTGACAACACTAACGTAGTCGTACCAACCAAAGCGCTGTCTAATTGCCAAGTTCAACAGTAAATTCATATGTCTAAAAATTTCGATGTAATAGTTATCGGTGGCGGCCCAGGTGGCTATATCGCTGCTATCCGCGCTGCGCAGCTGGGTTTTAACGTGGCTTGTATTGACGAGTGGAAAAACTCTAAAGGCGGGCCAGCTCCGGGCGGTACGTGTACCAATGTGGGTTGCATTCCGTCCAAGGCTTTACTGCAAAGTTCAGAGCACTTTGAGCAGGCGGGACATCACTTTGCGGACCATGGTATTGGTTTGAAAGACTTGACGATTGACATTGCCAAGATGCATGCGCGTAAAGACACGGTGATTACGCAAAACAATGATGGCGTTTTGTATTTATTTAAAAAGAACAAAGTTACCTTCTTCCACGGTCGCGGTGCTTTTGTGGCGGCTAAAGATGGTTTGTACGAAATCAACGTGGCCCTAGCCGCCAAAGATGCAGCAGCCGAGGTAATTACCGGCAAGCACATCATCGTGGCTACGGGCTCCAACGCGCGCGCTCTACCGGGTGCGCCGTTTGACGAAGAGACTATTTTGTCTAACGACGGTGCTTTGAAGATTCCGTCGGTGCCTAAAAAACTGGGCGTGATTGGCTCGGGTGTGATTGGCCTAGAGATGGGTTCGGTATGGCGTCGTTTAGGTTCTGACGTGACGATTTTGGAAGGGTTGCCTACCTTTCTTGGCGCTATTGATGAGCAGATTGCCAAAGAAGCCAAGAAGGCTTTTGACAAACAAGGCTTGAAAATTGAGCTGGGCGTGAAGGTCGGCGAGATCAAAAGCACCAAAAAAGGCGTGAACACCAACGTGAATGTGGCCTACACCAACTCCAAAGGCGAAGCTGTGAGCTTGGACGTAGACAAACTGATCATTTCGATTGGCCGTACCGCTAATACCATTGGCTTGGGTGCTGACGCCATTGGCCTGAAGCTGGACGAGCGCGGTATGGTGGTAGTGGACGATCACTGCAAAACCAACCTGCCCAATGTATGGGCAGTAGGCGACGTGGTGCGCGGCCCGATGCTAGCGCACAAGGCTGAGGAAGAAGGCGTGGCCGTGGCAGAGCGCATTGCAGGGCAGCATGGACACGTTAACTTTAACACCGTGCCGTGGGTGATCTACACCGCGCCAGAAATTGCGTGGGTGGGCCAAAACGAGCAAGAGCTTAAAGCTGAAGGCCGCGCGTACAAAACGGGCAGCTTCCCCTTCATGGCCAACGGCCGTGCGCGGGCTATGGGGGACACGACGGGTATGGTCAAGATGATCTCGGACGCTAAGACAGACGAAATCTTGGGTGTGCATATCGTCGGACCGTTTGCCAGTGAGCTGATTGCCGAGGCTGTGGTGGCTATGGAGTTTCGCGCGTCAAGCGAAGACATTGCCCGTATTTGCCATGCGCATCCTTCGTTGAGCGAAGCTACGAAAGAGGCGGCTTTGGCAGTGGATAAGCGGACTTTGAATTTCTAAAATTTTAATACCGAACTTCCGAATTGCCGGACGCGAAGGGCGCTAAGGTTACGCGAAGGACGCGAAAGAAAACCAAAGCAGATTTAAAAGTAAAGATCAAAACTAAATCGCAAATCTTTATTAATTATTGTACTTTCTTGTTTTATTTTTTCTTCTTTCGCGTCCTTCGCGTCCTTCGCGTAACCTTAGCGCTCTTCGCGTCCGGTAGTCCGACCCCTGAAGCCCGAATTAAAACGCAATGAGCGTCACCACCCAATACCAGCATGAGCTAGCCCAGCGCGGCTATACCAGCGACCCTGCGCAACTCAAAGCCGTTGAGGCGCTGGAAAATTGCGCGACAGAATGGGCGGACTACAAAGACCAGCGCTCGAACGTATTTAAAAAAATCATCAACCGGCCCGACATTCCCAAGGGGGTGTACATGTATGGCGGGGTAGGGCGGGGTAAAAGCTTTTTGATGGATTGCTTTTATAACGCGGTGCCGATTCAGCGTAAAACGCGTTTGCATTTTCATGAATTTATGCGCGAGGTGCACCGTGAGCTGGCTGATTTGCAAGGCACGGTAAACCCGCTGGACGAGCTGGGCAAGCGCATGGCCAAGCGCTACCGGCTGCTGTGCTTTGACGAATTTCATGTGGCCGACATTACCGACGCAATGATTTTGCACCGGCTACTGAACGCGCTTTTTGACAACGGTGTGGGTATGGTGACCACCAGCAACTTTCACCCCGATGCGCTGTACCCTGACGGCTTGCACCGCAGCCGCATTTTGCCCGCCATTGAGCTGCTCAAAGCGCAGATGAACGTGATCAGCGTTGACAACGGCACTGACTACCGCCGCCGTACGATGGAAAAAGTAAAGCTCTACCACACGCCACTGGGCGTAGATGCCGATATCGAAATGGAGCTGGCTTTTAGCCAACTGGCCGAGAGCCGCGATGAAAACCCAGTGTTGTATATTGAAGCGCGGCATATCGAGGCCCAACGCAAGGCCGGCGGCATTGTGTGGTTTGACTTTAAAACCCTGTGCGGTGGACCAAGGTCACAAAACGATTACCTGGAGATCGCTACACAGTTTCACACGGTGCTCCTCAGTGATGTGCCCGTGATGCCGCCTAATATGGCTTCAGAAGCGCGGCGGTTTACCTGGCTGATTGATGTGCTGTACGACAGGCGCGTCAAATTCATCATGTCGGCAGAAGCGCCACCAGAAGCGTTGTACACGGAGGGTCCTTTGGCGCATGAGTTTCCGCGCACCGTCTCCAGGCTGAACGAAATGCGCTCAAAGGAGTTTTTGGCTTTGGAGCGCCGCGATGTGGACACCACGTTGACATGAATAAACTGTTTGTTTTAGTTATGCTGTTTGTCAGTTTCTCGGCGCGATCACAGCTGTCGAACGACGCCGAGCGCGCGCGCATTAAAGATGAGCGTGCTGCGCTTGAAATTAGCTCTAGCCGAGAAGATGCGGCTTGTTACAAAAACTATTTGGTCAACAGGTGTTTGGGCGATGTCAAAGCCAGGCGAAGCGATGCATTGGCTGATTTGCGCCGCCAGGAAATCTCATTGAACGACCAAGAGCGCAAAGCCAAAGGCGCGGAACAGGTGAAAAAAACCGAAGACAAAGAGTCGCCTGAAAAGCAACAGCAGGCGGTCGATAAACGAGGAGATGCTTTAAGAGACTTTGACGACCGGATGGCGCGTGACCAACAAAAAAATGCCAGCCGGGCAACGTCTGTAGCAAACGAGAAGAGCAAGTTGGCGGACTCCGCAACGCGCGCCAGGAATGCCCAAGACAAGCAAGCCAGTCGCACTGCCAAGCAGGCGGCGAGTGCTGCGGAAGTCAAAAAATACCAGCAACGGCTTGAAAAAGCGCAAGACCGGCAAGTCAGACTCGCCAAAGAAAAAGCCAGTCAGACCAAATCTTCAGCCGCCCCGCTGCCTGTGTCTAACTGAGACCGCTTAGTCCAGCGGTTCAAGCTTAACGATGACTAGCGACAAGTTGTCGCCGCCCCCTCGAGCTCTGGACCTGGCTTTTTGAATCAAAAACTCTGTGGCTTCGCGAGGCGACAACATCGACAGAGCAGAACCCATTTCAGCCGGGCTGAAATAATGCCAGACCCCGTCACTGCAGGCTATCAGCACGTCTTCTGGGGCCAACATGGGAATTAAGTGATGGGCGACAGGCGGCGCTTCTTCCGTACCCAGGCATCCGATCAATATGTTGGCCTGTGGATGCACGTTGGCCTCTTCGTCGGTTATTTCGCCTTTGTCGACCAGTGTCTGTACGTAAGAATGGTCCGTCGTGTGCCGCACCATTTTGTTGCCACGAAAATGGTAAATGCGCGAATCGCCCGTGTGCACCCAGTGGCAGTCGCCGCCTGGATTGATTAAAAAAGCTGCCAAGGTGCTGTGCGGCTCCTGCTCGGAGGAAATCGCAGTTAGCTTAATAACAATATGCGCCTCTTCAACCATTTGCTTGAGCATTGCGGGCGCATCATCTGTGGCCGGGTCATAGCGCTCAAAAAGCTGCTTGGCGGTCATCATGACTTGGTCTGATGCCTTGCGTCCGCCGCTGCGTCCACCCATACCGTCAGCCACAATGCCGAGCAAACAGCCCGGCACGCGCGCGTGGGTGATCAGGCTGACTTGGTCTTGCTGATAGTCACGGTCGCCTTTGTGTATGCCGGTTGATGCGGTGATGCGGTAGCCTTTTGACATCTTGAAGCTCTTGTGAATTTTGTGATGTGAAGAGTGTTGCAAACCCCTTTATTATCAGAGCAACCTGCACGCTCTAACAATTACTTTGGATCTGAACCTACATTCCCCCGCAAGAAGGCTGATTGACCTCAAAATCGAGCATGCCGACTTAAATGCGCTTGTTGACATCGCCGCGACTGCTGTGCCTGTCGATGAGTTGATGCTGCGGCGTCTTAAAAAGCGCAGATTGGCCTTACGAGACCAAATCTTTCAGCTTGAAATTTCACTTGACCCCCCTGAGCCTGCCTGATGAATTTGGCACTTGAAGTCCAGGCGGCTTTTGCGGAAGGCGGCGTACTGTCTCGCGCCGCAGACCATTTTGTTGCTCGCGACGGTCAAACCGCTATGGCGCTGGCCGTGGCGCACGCTATTGACCATGCCGAAGCGCTGGTGGTAGAGGCCAGCACTGGCGTAGGTAAAACTTTTTCTTACCTTGTCCCGGCATTGCTGAGTGGTGAACGGGTGCTGGTGTCAACCGCGACCAAGGCTTTGCAGGATCAGTTATTTGGCCGCGACCTGCCCCGGCTGGTTCAGGCTTTGGGTGTGCCTGTTAGCACGGCGCTGCTCAAGGGGCGCGCTAGCTACGTCTGCCTGCACCGAGTAGGGTTAGCGCGGCAAGATGCCAGCATGACCGATAGATCAGTCCTACGCTCACTCGCCAAAATTGAGCAATGGGCGCAGATCACCAAGGCGGGTGATTTGGCAGAACTTCCCGGGCTGGACGAACGCTCCCCGTTGATACCTTTGGTGACTTCAACTCGCGAAAACTGCTTAGGCTCGCAATGCCCACAATTCAAAAGCTGCCACGTTAATTTGGCTCGGCGAGAGGCCATGGCTGCTGACATCGTAGTCATTAACCACCATCTTTTCTTTGCAGATTTAGCGGTGCGTGAATCGGGCATGGCTGAGTTGCTGCCGACCGCACGCATTGTGATTTTTGACGAGGCGCACCAACTCAACGAAACTGGCGTGCAGTTTTTGGGCAAACACCTTACTACCGCTCAGCTGCTTGATTTTTGTCGCGATATGTTGGGCGCGGGTTTGCAATTGGCACGCGGGTTGGTGGATTGGCAACACATTGTGGGCGGCTGCGAGTACGCTGCCAGAGAACTCCGACTGTGCGCAGCCCAATGCCATCCTGGCACCAAATTGCGTTGGACCAACCCTGCTCCTGAAACTCTTGAAACCGATGCGTGGATCGACGCTCTGAAAGCGTTGTCCGAAGCCCTAACGGCTGCCTGTGCTGCGCTTGATACGGTTAGTGAAATTTCTCCTGATTTCGTTCGACTGCGTGAACGAGCTGTATTGCTGGCCGACAACACAGTCAGTTTTTTGAACCCCGGCAAGCAAGGCTGCGTGCGCTGGGTTGACGTCAGCAAGCAACTGCGCCTGAGTGAGTCGCCCTTGACGATTGCCGAGGCGGTAAAAACCAGATTGCTGTGCACGTCCAAAGAGTCTGCAAAAACATGGATTTTCACATCAGCGACTTTGGGCGAAGACGACACCTTGAGCTGGTTCACGCAGCCGTGTGGCTTAGAGGACGCACGCGTTTTGCGGGTCGGCAGCCCATTTGACTATGCACTGCAAGCAGCGCTTTACATTCCGCAAGACTTTCCTAAACCTGCTGATCCCGGACACCTTGCGCAGGTGGCGAAATCAACGGCTTTGTGGGCCCGCAAACTAGGCGGCCGCACCATGGTGCTGACTACGACCTTAAAGGCCATGAGATTGATCGGCGAGATGCTTGCTTCAGATTTTGAAAGATCTGGCGATCTGGAGGTGTTGGTGCAAGGGGCCATGCCCAAACGCGTTTTAATAGAGCGTTTCCGGCGAGGGGGTTCGGCTGGCGAGTCTGGCTGCGTCTTGGTGGCATCTGCCTCCTTTTGGGAAGGAATTGACATTCCTGGTGACTCACTGCAACTGGTCGTCATCGACAAACTGCCTTTCCCGCCGCCCAGCGACCCGATGGCAGAGGCTCGATCCAAAGCTCTGGAAGTGCAAGGCCTCAACCCCTTCAATGACTATTTTTTGCCAGAAACGGCAATAGCTTTAAAGCAAGGCGCTGGCCGTTTGATACGCCGTGAGACCGACGAGGGTGTGTTGGTGGTCTGCGACGGCAGGCTGACAAGCATGGGCTACGGTAAGCGTTTGATACGCGCGTTACCTGCCATGAAGCGCCTGAACTCAAACTTTGAGCTGCTCGATCAACTTACCAAAGTTGGTACCAGGGCCGATTCGCTTTCCTAAAGCCTTGGGTCAAAAAGTCGCTTTGTGGATAAGTTTTTTCAATGATTCGTTTCGTGTCGTCTCGCAACTGCGTCATACCCAACGCATCATATGACTTGTACACGATGTAGGTAGCCTCTTCAAGGGCTGGCACGTCGCGGTAGTCAGTAATAGCAGTTTGCGCCCGGTTGAGCGCCGCCACATAAGCGCCGCGTGAGTAGTAGTACCGTGCCACGTGAACTTCAGATTCCGCCAGCGAATTGACGGTGTAGCCCATTCGCAGTGTGGCGTCAGGCGTGTATCGTGAGTCTGGAAAACGAGTCACCAACTCTCTGAATGACTCAAAGGATTCTTTAGCCGCTTTTTGGTCACGTTCGGATAAGTCCTGGCGTATCAAGCTGCCAAACAGCCCCAAGTTGTCATTGAAATTAACCAGCCCTTTGAGGTAAAAGGCATAGTCTAGCGCCGGGCTGGCAGGGTGCAATTTGATGAAACGGTCAAGTGTGGCTAACGCCTGGGCTTGCTCGCCAGCTTTGTAATGCGCATAGGCCTTTTCAAGCTGAGCTTGCTGGGCTAACGTCGTGCCCGCAGCTCGGCCCTCGAGTTTTTCAAACAAGACAATGGCTTTGTCATACGCACCGGAGCGTGATTCATCCTTGGCTTCCGAGTAAATTTTATTGGGGCTCCAGGTACCCGTTGGGTCGATTGGTTTGGTTGAGCAACCGGCAAGAAGGAATGCGGCAACCAAAACCAGCGCCGCACCGGATGAAACATTCATAACGACCGATAATTTGTTGTGCAACATGGTGATAAACCTCAAAGGGTAGGGCGCTTGATGCCTGAGAAATGAATTATATCGATGGAAAACTTAAGCGAATCTGCCTCGGGGCACGGCATGCTGGACAACGAGTTTGCGACTGAACTGCCAGACGTTGAACTACGGGAGGTGAGCGTGCCCGTAGGTGGTCATGGCGAACGCCTTGATAAAGTTCTGGCGTCGATGGTGCCGGAGTTCTCACGCAGCTACCTTCAGCAATTGATTGCTTCAAATGCAGTTATGCACAACGGGTCGGTGCAGGTCAAAGCGTCCGCAAGGCTCAAGGCAGGCGATGCGTTAACCATTGAGCTAAGGCCAACCGCTCAAAGCCAGGCTTTCAAGCCCGAAACCATGGCACTGAATATTATTTACGAGGACGAATGGCTGCTGGTGATCAACAAGCCCGCCGGTCTGGTGGTTCACCCCGCGCCGGGAAACTGGAGCGGCACGCTGCTCAATGGCTTGTTGGCCCGTGACATCCACGCCTGCCAGCTGCCGCGTGCAGGTATCGTGCATCGGCTTGACAAAGATACCAGCGGCTTGATGGTCGTGGCCCGCACCCGGCAAACCATGGACCGCTTGGTGCACCTGATCGCTGAGCGCAGCGTTAGCAGGCAGTACATAGCGCTCGCCCATAAGGCGTGGCAAGGTGCAAAAATGCGCCAGGTTGAGTTTGCAATCGGCCGTGATCCTCGCAACCGCTTGCGGATGGCGGTTGTTGACCTGGACCGGAATGCAGGCAAGAGCGCTACAACAGAGTTCAGTCTGCTGCAAAACGGGCTGAATCACTGTTTGGTGCATTGCAAGCTTCACACTGGTCGCACTCACCAGATTCGGGTTCACATGGCGGCAATTGGGCACTGTTTGGTGGGCGATGAGGTGTACGGCGGTGTGCCTGCTGGCGGCTTGACGCGCCAGGCGCTGCACGCCTGTCGATTGGCTTTTGCACACCCCATGACCGGGGCGAAGTTGGTCTTTAACTGCGAGCTGCCCCAAGATCTGTCTGCTGCAATCGAGCAGGTAGGCCTCAGTTACAATGAAATCCAGCGGAACTAGGATGTCTGTAGACTGGCAAATACAGTCCAAATATTTTTTTTCAGCCACTTTAGGCTCTTCAAAGCCGTGCAGAAGCTTTATCACCGAATCCCTCGGAACTCACAACAAATTATGAAAACGGTGGATGCAAAACGCGTCCTCGAAACAGCCCTCATTTGCGCGCAGCAGCCTTTGCCGCTGAAGGAAATGGGCGTTTTGTTTAATGGGGCGTTGACTTTAGACAGCATCAAGCTCGCGCTTGAAGATTTGCAGAGCGATTGGTCTACACGCGGGGTAGAGCTTGTGCTGGTGGCAACTGGCTGGCGTTTCCAAAGCCGCCCGCAGATGCGTGAATACCTTGATCGCCTGCACCCTGAAAAGCCGCCACGCTACACCCGTGCGACGCTTGAGACGCTGGCCATCATTGCCTACCGCCAACCGGTGACGCGCGGCGATATGGAAGACATCCGCGGGGTGACCATCAACAGTTTGATCCTCAAGCAGCTTGAAGATCGGGGCTGGGTTGACGTGATCGGTCACAGAGAAACTGTAGGCAGACCGGCGTTGTACGCCACAACGAAACTTTTTCTCGATGACCTTGGTGTTGCTTCCTTAGACGAGTTACCCGCCATGGAAAACGGCGCTGAGCCAACTGATATGTTGTCGCAAATTGAATTTGGGCTGACCGCTACCGAAACAGACGTGCCCGTCGCCCTTATGCCAAACCAGTGAGTCGTGCAATATGAGTTCACCAGATACTGACGATAACCAAGCCGCATCACTGCCTGTTGCTCTGACAGCCTTTGACGCAGTTGTCAGCGGCCAGTTTGACGCGGATGAAATTGACCCGGGGGTCGCACTTGCAAAGCGCGTTCTTGCACCGCAGCCCGAGTCTCCAAAGCTTCACAAAGTTCTAGCCCAGGCAGGCCTCGGCTCGCGCCTAGAGATGGAGCAACTCATTTTGCAAGGACGCATTTCAGTTAACTCCGAACCCGCTCACATTGGCCAACGGGTGCAGTTTGGCGATAACGTCAAGATCAATGGCAGACCCATTCGCGTGCGCATTGACCCACCGCCGCCGCGTGTGATCGCTTATCACAAACCGGCTGGTGAGGTGGTTACGCATGATGACCCGCAAAATCGACCGACTGTGTTTAGGCGCTTGCCCAAGCTTTTCCAGGGCAAATGGCAATCTGTGGGTCGGCTTGACCTGAACACCGAGGGCTTGCTGCTGCTGACCAGCTCAGGCGAGTTGGCAAATCGACTTATGCATCCAAGGTTCGGGCTGGAGCGAGAGTACGCAGTGCGCGTGCTGGGAGCTTTAAGCAACGAAGAAAAGAAGCGGCTGCTCGATGGCGTGACACTCGATGATGGGCAAGCGCAATTCACAACCCTTGAAGCAGGCGGCGGGGAGGGCGCTAACTGCTGGTACAAGGTCACCTTGTCGGAAGGACGCAACCGAGAGGTTAGGCGCATGTTTGAGGCTGTCGGCCATGCGGTGAGTCGCCTTATCCGTATCAGGTACGGCGCGATGGTGTTACCCCGGGGTCTTAAGCGCGGTGCGTTTGTCGAACTTGAAGAGCGCGACATCTGGGCATTAACCAGTGCGGCTGAAAAATCAGAGCAACACCATCATGCAGATAATGTCGGCGGAATCCAGCAAGACGACATCAAGCGTGCTGCGCCCAAAGACAAGCGACCAAATCGTGCCGCACCCGGGCGCTCACAAAACGCACCCGGCCAAACACGGCGTGACGACAATGACGCGAATCGCAAGCAAGGCGTGTCCCAGCCTGATCCCATGAAAACTTCCTTTGGCTACATTGGGGCTGACACCTTAACCCGCCAGCGTGATACCCAAAATCAACGGCGTTTAGGCAGTGGTAGCCCTGGCGGCGCAAACCGCAATGGCAATCGGGGCGGCCGAGGTGGCGTCGGAAATCGCTAGGAGTCCGGGCGGCCGTTAGGGCTTTGGTGTTTGGCGGCGGGCTAGCGGGTTAAACTCAGAGGCTGTATTTGCTTTGAATATTTCATAAAATTTGCTCCAAGGAAAACCCATGTCTATCGAACGCACACTCTCCATCATTAAGCCTGACGCCGTCGCAAAAAACGTCATTGGTCAGATTTACGCCCGCTTTGAAGCTGCCGGGCTGAAGGTCGTTGCGGCCAGGCTGGCGCACCTGTCGCGTGGCGAAGCCGAAGCCTTTTATGGCGTTCATAAAGATCGTCCTTTTTTCAAAGATCTGGTCAGCTTCATGATTTCTGGCCCAGTGATGATCCAGGCTTTGGAAGGCGAAAATGCGATTTTAAAAAACCGTGATTTGATGGGTGCTACCGACCCTAAGAAAGCCGCTGCTGGCACCATTCGTGCTGATTTTGCTGAAAGCATTGATGCCAATGCGGTTCATGGCTCGGACGCTGTTGAAACCGCGCAGGTTGAAATTGCCTTCTTTTTTCCCGGCATGAATATTTACTCGCGCTGAACGCCAGCGTTACATAAGAAAAGTCACCAGTGACTACCAACCTTCTTGATTTCGACCTGGAAGGCTTGGTTGTATTTTGTGAAAAGCTTGGAGAAAAAAGCTTTCGCGCGACTCAGCTTTTCCGCTGGATCCATCAGAAGGGCGCGGCAGATTTCGACCAAATGACAGATCTAGCCAAATCCCTTCGCGAAAAATTACCAACTGCTGCGCGAATCGAAGGTCCTCGTTTAGTGTCCCGACACAACTCTGCTGACGGCACCGTCAAGTGGTTGTTTGACGTTGGTGCAGGGGATGTGATTGAAACAGTGTTTATTCCCGAGTCTGATCGCGGAACGCTTTGCATTTCTTCCCAAGCGGGTTGCGCAGTTGGGTGTCGCTTTTGTTCAACGGGACATCAGGGCTTTAGCAGAAACCTCACCACAGCTGAAATTTTGATGCAGCTGTGGTTTGCTGAGCACACTCTTAGAAAAGAAACACAAACCGATCAACGTGTCATTTCTAACGTTGTCATGATGGGCATGGGTGAGCCGCTACAAAATTACTCGCAATTGTTGCCAGCACTTCGCGTAATGTTGGACGATCATGGGTATGGTTTGTCTAGACGCCGCGTCACGGTGTCAACATCCGGCGTTGTACCCATGATTGATCGTTTAGGCCAAGATTGCCCGGTGGCATTAGCAGTTTCGTTGCACGCCCCGCATGATGCTCTGCGCAGCGATTTGGTGCCGCTGAATAAAAAGTATCCCATTGAGGAGTTGCTGCAGGCTTGCGCGCGTTACCAAACGCTGGCGCCTCGTGACTTCATTACTTTTGAATACTGCATGTTAGATGGCGTCAATGACCAACCCGAGCACGCTCGACAGTTGATTGCCTTGATGCACAAACATGCTGCAAGCGGCTTGTCTGCCAAACTCAATTTGATTCCTTTTAATCCATTTCCGGCCTCTGGCCTAAAGCGCTCTGCGCAACCAGTGGTCACTGCGTTTTCTAAACTCTTGCTTGAATCGGGCATCGTGACCACGGTCCGAAAAACACGCGGCGATGATATTGACGCGGCCTGCGGGCAGCTGGCCGGTGATGTTCAAGACCGTACTGGCGCAAAGCAGCGCATGGTGTCTCGGCGCCAAGGTATGCTTGGCAACATCAAGGTCGTTGTGGCCGATGGAGTAAGCCCATGAAGTTCTTTAGCACTGCTGTAGCTGCCCGGATCTTCGCGTTTTCCGGTGTCATTTGGCTCGTCGGTTGCGCTGGTACGCAAGGCGTATCAGGCAGCAGCACCAACAGGGTCGACTTAGTGACGGATTCGGACGAGCCAGAAAGCCGACGCCGAGCCCGCCTTCGGCTTGAGCTGGCCAGCGGTTACTTTGAGCAGGGTCAAATCAACGTTGCTCTTGATGAGCTCAAACAGGCCTTGGTTGTTGACCCCGCGTACGTTGATGCCTACAACTTGCGTGGTCTCGTTTACATGCGGTTAAACGACGCGCCGTTGGCTGAAGACAGCTTTAAAAGAGCCCTGGCCTTGAACCCACGCGAAGCTGGGGTGGCGCACAACTACGGCTGGTTTTTATGTCAGCAAGCACGCTACCCAGAATCTTTTCGAATGTTTGAGCAGGCAATCGCCAACCCGGCCTATTCGAGCCCAGCAAAGAGCCTGATGACCCAGGGTATCTGCCAGGTGCGAGCTGGGCAGCGCACGCAGGCTGAGCAAAGTCTTACCCGGTCTTACGAGCTGGATGCTGGCAATCCCGTGACGGGGTACAACCTGTCCAGCCTCTTGTTTGAACGTGGCGAACTGGTGCGATCGCAGTTTTATATTCGGCGGTTGAACAACAGTGAATTGGCCAACGCTGAAACCCTTTGGCTAGGTATCAAGATTGAGCAGCGTCTAAACAACGCCGCTGCCGTCCAGCAACTGGGCGCTCAACTCCAGCGGCGCTATGCGCAATCCAAAGAGGCTGTGTCTTTTGAAAAGCGGGCTTTTAATGAGTGAGTCGCCCGAGATCGTGCCGACCGATAGTGCGGCTCGCCCAACCGTTGGTGCGGGTCAGTTGCTACGCCAAGCCAGAGAAGCGGCGGGTCTGCATATTGCTGCGTTGGCCGTGATGCTCAAAGTATCAGTTAAAAAATTGGAGGCGCTCGAAGGCAATCACTTTGAATTGTTGCCAGATGCTGTTTTTGTTCGCGCATTGGCGTCCAGCGTTTGCCGCACCCTCAAAATTGATGCCACGCCCATTTTGGCGCAGCTGCCAGTAACGTCTTCGCCGAGGCTGACCTACCAAACCACTGGCATGAATGAAGCGTTTCGCTCGCCGGGCGATGGGCCTGGCCCGACGATTTGGACGCAATTGTCCAAGCCTGCCGTTTTGGCTGGATTGGCTTTGTTGTTAGGTGCATTGGTGTTGGTGTTTTTGCCCGCCCTGAAAGCCGGGGTCACCACTATTCAAGCCACTGCCGGACAAACCTCCCTGGCTGGTCTAGCGAAATCAGAGGCTCAAAAGCTTTCAGACACGTCGCTGCAGGCTAAATTAGCGTCGCCTGACGCGGTGGCAGCAGCAAGCGCAAGCGTCTCGAATGCTAGTCCGCCTGATGCAGATGGCGGCGGTTCAGCGCAAACGACAGTCACCATGACCGCGTCCAGTCCCGCTCCCACATCAGATTTAAAAGCATTAGCACTTGGCGGCAGCCCGGGCACGTCATCACCGACGTTTGTCGCTAGCGCCAGCTCGCCTTCATCAGCGGATATTGTTGTCTTCACTGCTCAAGGCGAGTCCTGGGTTGAAGCCACAGACGCTAAAGGCCAAGTGGTGCTGAGACGGATGTTGATTGCGGGCGACGTGGTAGGTGCGGCAGGCACTTTGCCCCTCAGGGTGGTCGTGGGCCGCGCCAACATGACGCAGGTACACATACGCGGCAAAGGTTTTGACTTAAGCCCAGTTTCAAAAGACAACGTTGCCCGATTTGAGGTGAAGTAAATGTCAGTTTGCACACCCATTGAGATTGCCCAACCTAAAACGCGTCGTTCCAGCCAGGCTCAGGTGGTGTGGGGTTCGCGCATCGTCACGATAGGCGGCGACGCGCCAGTGCGCATCCAGTCTATGACCAACACAGACACGGTTGATGCGATAGGGACCGCTATTCAAGTTAAAGAACTGGCGACAGCGGGCTCAGAGATGGTACGCATCACAGTTAACACGCCTGAAGCTGCACAAGCCGTTCCGTATGTACGTGAGCAGCTGGACCGCATGGGCATTGACGTGCCTTTGATTGGTGACTTTCACTACAACGGCCACCGTTTGTTGACGGACTACCCGGACTGTGCCCGGGCTTTGTCAAAATACCGCATTAATCCCGGCAACGTTGGCAAAGGCGACAAACACGACAAGCAATTTGGCCAGATGATTGAAGCCGCGGTTCGATGGAACAAGGCCGTGCGGATTGGTGTGAACTGGGGCAGCCTTGACCAAGAACTGCTGGCCAGCCTGATGGATGAAAATAGCGCCCGAGCAAACCCCTGGGATGCCAAGCAAGTGATGTACGAAGCACTCATCACGTCGGCTCTGGATTCGGCAAAGCTTGCCGAGCAAATGGGCATGAAGCGCGAGCAAATTATTTTGTCTTGCAAAGTCAGCGGTGTGCAAGACTTGATTTCCGTCTACCGCGAACTCGCCAGGCGAGATACCTATGCCCTGCATTTGGGCCTGACAGAAGCCGGCATGGGTACCAAAGGCACGGTGGCATCCGCCGCCGCCTTGGCTGTTTTGCTGCAAGAGGGCATTGGCGACACGATCCGCGTGTCTCTCACGCCGCAGCCCGGTGAAGCGCGCACGCAAGAAGTGGTGATTGCATCGGAAATTTTGCAAGCACTTGGCATGCGCAGCTTCAACCCCAGCGTGACCGCCTGCCCAGGCTGTGGCCGCACCACCAGCACCACCTTCCAGGAGTTGACGCAGCAGATCGATGACTTTTTGCGGGCGCAAATGCCAGTTTGGCGCACCAAGTACCCGGGCGTTGAAAAGATGAAAGTCGCCGTCATGGGCTGCATCGTCAACGGCCCCGGCGAAAGCAAACACGCTGACATTGGCATCAGCTTGCCGGGATCAGGCGAGGCACCGGCTGCACCTGTTTATATTGATGGCGAAAAAAGCGTGACGCTGCGGGGTGACAACATTGCCCAAGAGTTTCACGCGATTGTTGAAAACTACATTGAAAAACGCTTCGGTAAGCCCGTTGCTGAAGCTGCATAACCAAATTTGCAATAAATCATGGCTGAAAAATTAGTTGCCGTGAAGGGCATGAACGATATCTTGCCACCTGATTCAGCGCGCTGGGAATGGTTGGAAGAAAAAGTCCGCACACTGATGGCGCGCTACGCATACCGCAACATCCGCACACCGATTGTTGAGCCCACGCCGCTGTTCGTTCGCGGTCTGGGCTCTGTGACGGACATTGTTGAAAAAGAGATGTACTCTTTTGAAGACAAGCTCAACGGTGAGGCGCTAACTCTGCGGCCTGAAAACACCGCTGGTGTGGTGCGTGCCGTGGCCGAACACTCGATGCTTTATGAAGGCGGTAAACGCCTGTACTACATGGGCCCGATGTTTCGCCATGAGCGCCCGCAGCGTGGGCGGTATCGGCAGTTTCACCAAATCGGCGCAGAGGCGCTTGGTTTTCCAGGCGCGGAGCTCGACGCCGAATTGATTTTGCTGGCTGACGCCCTGTGGAAAGAGCTGGGCTTAAAAGATGTCAGCCTGGAGCTGAATAGCTTGGGACAGCCAGACGAGCGCCAGCAGCATCGCAGCGCGTTGATCGCCTATTTTGAAGCGCACAGCGACGTGTTGGACGAGGAGTCCAAGCGTCGGTTGCGCAGCAACCCGCTGCGCTTGCTCGACAGTAAAAATCCAACCATGCAGGCCATGTTAGAGGCAGCTCCCAAGCTCATTGATTTTTTAGGCGAGGCGTCGCTCAAGCACTTCAACAGCGTCAGGACCATGCTTGACGCGAATGATGTTGCCTACCGCATCAACCCGCGCTTGGTGCGCGGCATGGACTACTACAACCTTACCGTGTTTGAGTTCGTGACAACGAGTTTAGGTTCCCAGGGCACGATTTGTGGCGGTGGCCGCTACGATTACTTGATCGAGCAAATTGGCGGCAAGCCTGCGCCAGCGGTGGGCTGGGCACTGGGCGTTGAGCGTGTGCTGGAGCTCATCAAGGAGCAAGGCAACGATGTCCCCGTGCCTGCACCCGACGCCTATGCCGTGATACCCGAGTCATCGGCCGTGTCGGTTGCCCTTAAGGTGTTGCAACAGTTAAGGTCGGCTGGTATCAGCGTGCAAATGCATTCTGGCTTGAGCCTGGACGGTATGGGCAGCATGAAGTCGCAGTTCAAAAAGGCTGACGGCAGCGGCGCAAGGTTTGCCTTAATCTTCGCAGCCGACGAGCTGGCGCAGGGCTGCGTTGCCCTAAAACCGCTTCGCGGGACGGCGGATGGTCAACAGGCCGATACGCAAACCATCCAGAGGCTGGACGATGTGGCTAACTGGGCGCGGCTTTTACTGCCTTAGCTCGAACTGCTACCCACTTGAGGCGTACCGCAGGCCTCTACAATCGGGGCATTTCGCGGACTCCTCGTCAGGTGTCCTTTATTGGTTTTTAAAACAGACATTCCAAAACTACTTTTATGGCACAACACCTCGATTTGGAAGAGCAAGAGCAACTTGCCGAACTCAAGCACTTCTGGAAGCAATACGGCAACCTCATCACGTGGACAATGATCGCCGTGTTTGGCACTGTTGCCGCCTGGAACGGTTACCAATATTGGCAGGCCAAACAATCATCGCAGGCGTCCGTCATGTACGACGAGGTCGAGCGTGCTGTTCAGGCTGGCGACATTCCCCGGATTGATCGTTCGGTAGCGGACATGAAGGACCGTTTTAGCGGTACTGTGTACGCGGAGCAGGCGGGTCTGCTGTCAGCCAAGGCTTACTACGACAAAGGTAATCTGGATGCTGCCAAAGCAGCTCTGATTTGGGTGGCCGACAAAGGCAAAGACGAAGGCTTCCAATCGATAGCAAAGCTGCGGCTATCCGGTATCTTGCTTGAAACCAAAGCTTACGATGAAGCATTAAAAACACTCTCGAGCACATTCTCTAAAGATTTCGCCCCACTCGCCAGTGACCGCCGAGGGGACATTTTTCTTATTCAAGGAAAAAAGATCGAGGCCAAGTCGGAGTACGAAAAAGCCTACAAAGGGCTGGACGAACGCGCCGAGTATCGACGTCTGGTTGAGGTCAAGCTCAATTCCCTTGGCGTTGACCCGGCAGCGGTGACGGCACCTGCAACGGAGGTCAAAAAATGAGACTTTATAGGTCATTCGAGCCTTACGTCCATAATTACAGGGCGCCAGCAGCTTCTATTTTAATAGCATCCTGTGTACTGTCCATTCTGTTGTCGGGTTGCTCAGCGATGTCCTACTTCACCAGCCCAGCCAAACCTCAAC
>JANLPQ010000064.1:0-40096 GCA_031367325.1 Polaromonas sp.
AGCCAGTCAATGCCTATGCCGTAGCCCCACTGCGTGCCGGGTTCAAACTGCAAGGGGTAGTTCATGGCGCTGGTCAGGCCCGACAAAATAGGGGGTGCACCGCTGGCCTGCATATAGCGGGCCATGGGGGCGTTCCAAAATTCATAGCATAGGCCTGATGTATGGGTGGCCAGATGGCGCACGGTGGCTTTAACCTTGGGTGCGCACAAAATCGGCGCACCGCTGGCGTCAAAACCGTCCAGCAACTGAAGCTGCGCAAACTCGGGCACGATGCTCTCTACCGTGGCGTCCGCGCTAAGCTTGCCGCGGTCCATCAAAATCATCGCCGCCATACTGCCAACCGCTTTGGTCATAGAGAAGATGCGAAACACGGTGTCTAGACTGGCGGGCTGCCCCGGGCTACGCTGGCCCGCCGTGCCAGACCACACTGCGCCATCGCGGTGGCCTACCATGGCTACCAAAAACGGTGCGTCTTGCTGGGCTACAGCGTCAGCGATAACTTTGTCCAGTTCTGTCATACCTGTCTCCTTTATTTAGTCCTTGTGCGGTTTGCGCCTCTAGGCCCGAGCAGAAAGTTTAGTCTGAAGATGGTGCGCTAGCAAGGCCGGGCCACGCTGCGGCAAGCGCTAGGGGTTTAAACTACTTTACTTGGGCTGTGCGACTTGCTGAAAAAAAAGCAGGCACAGCACATCAATTAAAACGACATTTGGTGCCCCGCATGCACCGCAACGACACAAGGAACACCAGCTATGGGCGCGCAATGGAAAGCAAAAGGTAAAGAGCTGGCAGCTAACGCCAGAGGCAAGCTGTTTGGCCGCTTGGCCAAAGACATTATGGTGGCCGCGCGCAGCGGGGCTGACCCGGCATCTAACTCGAAGCTGCGGCTGGTGGTAGAGCAGGCGCGCAAAGTGTCGATGCCTAAAGAAACGCTGGAGCGGGCGATTAAAAAAGGCGCAGGCTTGACTGGCGAGGCAGTGCATTTTGAGCATGTGATCTACGAAGGCTTTGCGCCGCACCAAGTAGCCGTGATGGTCGAATGCTTGACCGACAACGTCAACCGCACTGCGCCCGAGATGCGCGTGCTGTTTCGCAAAGGGCAGCTGGGCACCAGCGGGTCTGTAGCATGGGATTTTGACCATGTGGGGCTGATTGAGGCCGAGCCCACAGCCGGCGCTGCGGCTATTGACGCAGAAACAGCCGCTATCGAAGCGGGCGCGCAAGACTTTGAACCGGGCGAAGAAGAAGGCACCACCACTTTCATCACCGATGCTACTGACCTAGATTTGGTCTGCCGCGCACTGCCCGCGCAAGGCTTTACCGTGCTGTCAGCCAAGCTGGGCTACAAAGCTAAAAACCCGGTTGACCCTGCCAACTTAAGCGCTGAGCACCTAGAGGAAGTAGAGGCGTTTTTAGCGGCGATTGATGGCAACGACGATGTGCAGAATGTGTTTGTGGCACTGGCCGGTTGATCAGTTAGATCAACCTATGCACTATTAATTTCATAGCTGCTTGAGCAGGTTCTACGGCCTAGATGGCTTAAAACACTGTTAATTTGTAAGACAACAGCTCGTTTTCGCATACTGTGTGTGCTTACAAGGTGTGCGTAGTTTTTTTAGCCGCATAGCTAATGGAAACCCCGCTGTTCGCTGCGGCATGGCATGGCTTTAATAGGTCAGTCACATTTCAATGTTAGTCTGTAATTTTTAGTTACCTATTGGAGTTTTCCCATGAAATTGCGCTTAACCGCTCTAGCCCTTGCCGCTGCAACCTCTGTCTCTGCCTACGCCCAAACCGAGATCCAATGGTGGCACTCTATGACGGCGGTCAATAACGAAGTAGTCAACGACCTGGCCAACAACTTTAACGCTTCACAAAAAGCCTACAAAATAGTGCCGACTTTCAAAGGCACCTACACCGAGTCGTTCACCGCAGCCGTAGCTGCCTTTCGCGCAGGCAACGCACCGCACGTGTTGCAAGTGTTTGAAGTGGGTACGGCCACCATGATGTCCAACAAAGGCGTGACGGTGCCAGTAGGCAAAATGATGAAAGATGCGGGTGAAAAATTTGACCCCAAAACCTTTGTGTCTGCTGTGGCTGGCTACTACACCTCGCCCAGTGGCGAGATGCTGAGCTTTCCGTTTAACAGCTCTACCACGGTGTTCTACATTAACAAAGACGCCTTCAAGGCAGCGGGCATTGACACCACCAAGCTGCCCAGCACATGGCCCGAGGTAGCGTTAGCCGCCGCCAAGCTGAAAGCCAGCGGCCACAAATGCCCGTTCACCACGTCGTGGCAGGGCTGGACCCAGCTAGAAAGCTTCTCGGCTTGGCACAACGCTGAATTTGCCACCAAAGGCAACGGCATGCAAGGCGCAGACGCCCGCATGAAGGTGAACTCTCCGCTGCACATTCGCCATATCGACAACTTGGCCAACATGGCCCAGCAAGGTTTGTTTGTCTACAAAGGCCGCTCGAACGTGCCCGAGGCCAGCTTTATCTCGGGCGAGTGCGCCATGATGCCCACCTCCACCGGCTTTTATGGCAACGTCGCTAAAAACGCAAAATTCAGCTACGCCCTAGCACCCCTGCCTTACTACCCTGATGTACCCGGCGCACCGCAAAATACAGTGATTGGCGGCGCTTCTCTTTGGGTGATGGCAGGTAAAAAAGCTGACGAGTACAAAGGCATTGCGCAGTTTTTTAGCTACCTGTCTAAGCCTGATGTGCAAGCTGCGCTGCATCAGCGCACGGGCTACCTGCCCATTACCACCGCTGCATTCAAGCTGACGGAAGACTCCGGTTTTTACCAAAAGAACCCGGGGACCGATGTGGGTGTCAACCAAATGATCCGCAAAACCACCGAGAAGTCACGCGGCATTCGCCTGGGCAACTACGTGCAGATTCGCACCATTGAGGACGAAGAGCTTGAGCAAGTATGGGCTGGCAAGAAGACTGGCAAAGAAGCGCTGGACTCTATCGTCTCGCGTGGCAACGACTTGCTAGAGCGTTTTGAGAAGGCTAACAAGTAAGACTGTAGTTGTAGAGGCCAATAGACTAAACTGCTTTCATGGACAAACGTGTAGTCTTTAAATCATCGTGGCTGCCTTGGGTGCTGATAGCACCTCAGGTGGTGGTGATTGCAGTTTTTTTCTTCTGGCCCGCAGCGCAGGCGTTGCTGCAGTCGGTGCAGCAGTCCAATGCGTTTGGTACGTCGGTAGAGTATGTGGGCCTAGAGAATTTTCGCAATTTGTGGAACGACCCTACCTATCTTGCATCGTTTTTTACCACGGCCATATTTTCTACCTTGGTGGCGGTGCTGGGTATCAGCATATCGCTATTGCTGGCGGTGTTCGCTGATCGCATTGTTAAAGGTGCGTTGGTTTATAAGACTTTGCTCATCTGGCCCTACGCCGTGGCACCGGCTGTGGCGGGTGTGCTGTGGCTTTTTATGTTTGCGCCCAGCGTGGGTGTGGTGTCGTTTTGGTTGCGCAGCATCGGCATTGACTGGAACCACCTGCTCAACGGTGGCCAAGCTATGACGCTGGTGGTGATGGCGGCAGTGTGGAAGCAAATTTCGTATAACTTTTTGTTTTTTCTAGCGGGTTTGCAAAGCATTCCTAAATCGCTGATTGAGGCCGCCGCTATCGATGGTGCGCGGCCTTGGCGGCGCTTTTGGACCATCGTGTTCCCGCTGCTATCGCCCACCACATTTTTCTTGCTAGTCATCAACATTGTTTATGCGTTTTTTGACACCTTTGGCATCATTGACGCCGCCACCGAAGGTGGGCCGGGCAAGGACACATCCATTTTGGTCTACAAGGTGTACTACGACGGCTTCAAAGCCATGGACTTGGGCGGCTCTGCCTCGCAGTCGGTGGTGCTGATGGTGATTGTGGTGGCGCTCACGGTCGTACAGTTTCGCTTTGTTGAGAAGAAAGTAAACTATTAGCATGGTTGAACGCCGCCCTTGGCTCACCGCCCTATCGCACGCCGTGTTGATTATTGGCGTGCTGGTAGTGGCCTTCCCGCTGTACCTTACCTTTGTGGCGTCTACCCACACGGTAGACACCATTATCAAAGCGCCCATGCCGCTGCTGCCCGGCTCGCACTTGGTAGAAAACTACACCGCTGCATGGAACGGCACGGGCGGTGGCAATGGATCCAAAGCTCCCGTGGGCCACATGATGGTGGTCAGCGCCATCACCGCATTGGTCATTGCGCTGGGCAAGATCGCTATATCGCTGCTGTCGGCTTTTGCCATCGTGTACTTTCGCTTTCCGTTTCGCATGTTTTTCTTTTGGGCCATTTTTGTTACCTTGATGCTGCCGGTAGAGGTGCGCATTTTGCCTACCTACAAGGTGGTGGCTGATTTGGGGTTGCTCAACAGTTATGCAGGCCTTACCGTACCGTTGATTGCATCAGCCACAGCAACCTTTTTATTCCGCCAGTTCTTTTTAACCGTGCCTGAAGAGCTGACTGAAGCCGCGCGCATGGACGGCGCAGGGCCGATGCGGTTTTTTATCGACATCTTGGTGCCACTGTCTAAAACATCCATGGCCGCGCTGTTCGTCATTCAGTTTATCTACGGCTGGAACCAGTACCTGTGGCCCCTATTGATCACCACCAACGAAAACATGTACCCCGTAGTCATCGGCATCAAGCGCATGATCTCTGGCGGCGACGCGCAAACCGAATGGAACGTGGTGATGGCTACTGCTTTGCTGGCTATGATTCCACCAGCGCTGGTGGTGATGCTGATGCAGATGTGGTTTGTTAAGGGGCTTGTTGATACTGAGAAGTGAGTTTTATTACGGGTTTAATGCGGACTGCCGGACGCGAAGGGCGCTAAGGTTGCGCGAAGGACGCGAAAAAAAATTCAAAATTGAAACTAAAAAAATTAGCACCTTAAATACTCAAAAAGTAAATTAATCTCCATTTAAAATTTTTCTTTTTATTTTTTGTATTTTTTATCTTCTTTCGCGTCCTTCGCGCAACCTTGGCGCCCTTCGCGTCCGGTAGTCCGATTTAAAAATATCAGGATCAACATAATGGCAGCCATCACACTACACAACATCATCAAACGCTACGGCAAAGGCCCCAAGGCTAACCAAGTGATTCACGGGGTGAGCGCTGAATTTAAAGATGGTGAGTTCATCGTGATAGTTGGCCCATCGGGCTGCGGCAAATCTACGCTGCTGCGCATGATTGCGGGCCTAGAAGAGATTACCGAGGGCACTGTCAGCATTGGCGGCAAGGTGGTGAATGACCTAGAGCCGTCTGACCGCGACATTGCGATGGTTTTTCAGAACTATGCGCTGTACCCGCACATGAGCGTGTTTGAGAATATGGCCTACGGCCTGAAGATTGCCAAAGTGCCCGAGGCCGAGATCAAAGCCCGCGTGGACAAAGCCGCGGCCATGCTGGAACTGGGCACTTACCTAGAGCGCAAACCCCGCGAACTGTCGGGCGGGCAGCGCCAGCGCGTGGCCATGGGCCGCGCTATTGTGCGCAAGCCGCAGGTTTTTTTATTTGATGAACCACTTAGTAACCTAGACGCAAAGCTGCGCGCATCTACCCGCCTGCAAATTCAAAAGCTGCACCGCGAGCTGGGCATCACCAGCTTGTTCGTTACCCACGACCAAGTGGAAGCGATGACGCTGGCGCAGCGCATGCTGGTGCTCAACGCTGGCAATGTGGAACAGTTTGGTACGCCCGATGAGGTGTACCACCGCCCTGCCAGCGTGTTTGTGGCCAGCTTTATCGGATCACCCCCGATGAACTTGCTGAAAAATGTGCCCGGTGCGCAGGCGGGCCACACGCTGGGCATACGGCCTGAGCATTTAGAGATAGGCAGCGATAACGAGGATGGGGCCTGGCAAGTGACAGTCGAGTCTATCGAAATGCTGGGCGCTGAACGCTTGCTGTACTGCAAGATAGGTGATGAGCATTTGATCGTGCGCGCCGAAGAGTCTGCCGTGTCACCCAGCATTGGCCAAATTTTGTACGTGCAGCCCCGCGCCGACCGTGTGCACCACTTTCATACTGAGACAGGCAAGCGCGTTGCCTAAGTGCGTTGCCTGACTGCAGTTTCTGCGATGATGGTGTGTATGACCCATCGCATTATCTTTTTGTTACTGGCTGCGTGCGCTGTAGTCATTAGCCTCGTCGGCTGCGGCTACACCAACGGTAGACTCACGCTCGATTTTTCAGCATCGCAAATTCAAAGCGCTATTGCGCCAAAATTCCCGCAAGAAAACTGCCCCACCCCTGTCACCTGCATCAAGCTGCAAAACCCCAAGGTGTCGTTAGCTGAGAACTCTGACCGCATCACCATGGCGTTTGACACCGCTATCACCTTGCTGCAACAGCCAGTCACGGGTACGGCGGTGATCACCGCGAAACCCCGCTACCAGCCCACCACTGGCGAGATATTTCTAGACGATACCAAGATTGCTGATCTGCAACTGCGCGGCGTGTCTGCCAACGTAACGCAGGTGGCCACGCAATACGGATCGGTGCTGGCACAGCTAGCGCTGCAGCGCACACCAATCTACAGCTTTAAAAATGGCCAAGCAGAAAAGCTGGCCAAAATGGGCATTGCCGATGTGCGCGTGGTGGACGGCAAGCTGCGCGTTACCCTAGACCCAGCGCTGGCCCAAGCGCCTAAAACTGTAACGCCGTAAACCAGCTAGGGCCACTAGGATGCAGCGCGCTGCGTAAAATGCGGCGATGAAAAATAATATTTGGGCCATCACCACTCTGCTGGCCAGCACCGGCCTGGCGGCACAAACCAACCCTTCGGTATGCGCCACCATAGCGGACAGCAGCACGCGCCTAGCCTGTTACGACAACTGGGCGCAGCGCCAAGACGCCCCTGCCAGCACGGGTACAGGTACTGGCACGGCAACTATCAGCCCACTACAGCCTGCTTTGGCAAACACACCCGCACTTAACCCCGAAGCACCTGCCGCTGCGCTTACACCCGCCCAGCGCGCAGCCACGCAGCCCAGCGAGGTCACGCGGTTTTGGGACTTGGAGCACGCTAGCGCCCGCGAGGTGCTGGATATTCGCGGCTACCGGCCCATCAGCTTGGCCGTCACCGCGGCCAATAACGTTAACTCGCAGCCTACATCGCCCAGCAACGGACAGCCTGCCACCGCGACAGACTACAGTAGCTCGGAGTTGAAAATCAACCTCAGTGTGCGCACCAAAATCGCCTCGGGTCTGCTGCGGGGTGGGGACGATGCGCTGCGTGATTCGATCTGGTTTGGCTACAGTCAGCAAAGCTATTGGCAATTGTTTAACAGCGCTATCTCGCGCCCGTTTCGCGTCACCGACCACGAGCCTGAGCTGATTTATGTTTACCCACACGCGCTGGCGCTGCCCGGCGGCTGGACCTACCGCATGACAGGCACGGGCGTTGTGCACCAGTCCAACGGCCAAAGCAAACCCTTATCGCGCAGCTGGAACCGTGCCTATGTGATGGCCGCTGCCGACAAAATTGCCAGCAATGGCGACCGCTTTACCCTGCAAGCGCGCGTGTGGGACCGCATCAGCGAGCGCGCTGACAAAGACGACAACCCCGACATTAGCAACTTTATTGGCCGCGCCGAGCTGGCCGGCAGGTGGAGCTTTGACACTGGTACGGACAAAGACAAAACGGCCCACACACTGGGCCTGACCGTGCGCCATGCCTTAAAAAGCCAAGGCCGTGGGTCGGTAAAACTTGAATATTTGCGCAGCCTGGGCAGCGCTAACAGTGGTTTGCGCTTTCATACCCAGCTGTTCAGCGGCTATGGCGACAGCCTGATTGACTACAACGTTAAACGCAACGTGCTGAGCGTGGGGTTGAGCTTGGTGGACTGGTAGAAGGCTGGGGCGTTTGCAGCTGGGTGGCCGGTTATTTGCGCCACAGCCCCATCAGCACCCACTGCACCGTGCCACTGGCCACCACCATGGCGATGTAGGTGGCCATCTTGGCGTCGCGGCCAAAAACCCATAAACCGGCCATAGTAACCGCTGCGCACACTATAAAATTAATAGCTGCTTGAGCAGGTATTGCTTGGGTTAGTGGCCTATTTTTCTTAAAAAAACGGCTTGCCAACACCACTATCAACGCTACAGCCGCTGCAGGTGCAAAGAAGTTCAGCACGTGGTTAACTGCGACTAAAACGTCCATATCGGGGTTATCTCAAGGAATGTTGTTATTTAAGTACTTGATTTTCCTGTGCATTTTATAATGCAAGGATGTCTGTTTGGGCCCTTGGCATTAACCACAACACCGCGCCGCTGGACGTGCGCGGCAGATTTGCGTTTGCGCTAGACCAGTTATCGCCCACTTTGGCGGGCCTGCGCACGGCTTTGCAGACCCGGCAGGGCGCGGGCGAACCCGAGCTGGCCTTGGTGTCCACCTGCAACCGCACCGAGATTTATGGTGCCAGCAACGCCGTGCAGTCGGGCGACGCACTGCAGTGGCTGGCCGCCAGCGGCGGGCTGAGCGCGCAGGCACTGCAAGGCCATACCTACAATTTGCTAGAGGGCGATGCTGCCCGCCACGCGTTTCGGGTGGCCAGCGGCTTAGATTCGATGGTGCTGGGCGAGCCGCAGATTTTGGGCCAAATGAAAGACGCCGTACGCGCAGCCGAGGACGCAGGCGCTATCGGCAGCACCCTGCACCAGCTGTTTCAGCGCAGCTTTGCTGTGGCCAAAGACGTGCGCACCCACACCGAGATTGGCGCGCACAGCATCAGCATGGCTGCGGCCAGCGTGCGGCTGTGCGGGCAGCTATTTGAAGACTTGTCCAAAATTAATGTGCTGTTTGTCGGCGCAGGCGAGATGATCGAGCTGGCCGCCACGCACTTTGCGGCCAAAAACCCAGCGCGCATCGTTATCGCTAACCGCACCATTGAACGTGGCGAGCTGCTAGCCGCTAAATTTGCCAACGCACAAACCATGCACCTCGCCGAGCTGCCCAGCCGCCTGCACGAATTTGACGCCGTCATCAGCTGCACCGCCAGCACACTGCCTATCATCGGCTTGGGCGCGGTAGAGCGGGCTGTCAAAGCGCGCAAACACCGCCCCATCTTTATGGTGGACCTGGCTGTGCCACGCGACATAGAGCCCGAGGTGAAAGCGCTGGAAGACGTGTACCTGTACACGGTGGACGATCTGGCCAGCGCAGTGCAAACCGCCCAAGCCAGCCGCCAAGCCGCCGTAGCGCAGGCCGAGGCCATCGTAGACGCTGGCGTGGTCGACTTTATGCACTGGATGGGCCAGCGCAGCACAGGCGGCAGCGTGCCATTGATACAGCAGCTGAACGCGCAAACCGACGCATGGCGCGCCCTAGAAATTGCGCGCGCTAAAAAACTACTAGCCAAAGGCGAGAACATCGACGCCGTGCTAGAGGCACTGTCACGCGGCCTGACGCAAAAAATGCTGCACGGCACCTACAGCCAGCTCAACGCCGCCGACGAAATGCAGCGTGAGCAAGCCAAAGCCGCAGCCAGCCGCTTGTTTTTATCCCAATCTCAAAGAAAAAACGGCTTGTAGCCCCCGTATTACCTGCTCAAGCAGCTACGCTTTGTGTAGCTGATGCCTTATCCTCTTCATCTGAATAACTCTGAAAATGATAGCCGTTGTCGCACTGCTTGCAGACGCCATCATCAGTCTATTGCCACCATCGGCTATTGCAAATAGCCATCTGATGGTCGACACAAAATCAAGTAAAAGATGGGAAATGGGAGACCTGACCCTTAATTTTCATCGGCAAATTCTGTGGAGCGGAAACTCAGGGTGAGTTCGCCTGTGGCGTTGTCTTTAAACAGCGTGCCGCTAAAGCCAGTGGAAGTGTTGGCTTGGTGGGCTACGACGGTGTATTTGCTGGCAAAGTCTTCAGCTTGGACTTGGGTGAATTTGCTGGAACGGTTGTTGCCTTCAGTCAGCGTTTTAACAAAACCGAGTGATTCTATTTTTTCTAAAAAGGCCTCAGCAGCAATTTGTAGATTTGCGTATTTCAGATACGTTTGAATTTCAGTAGCCATATTTATTCCCCTAAAACTGGTTTGATAACTTTTTCAACAAAAACTCGGTTGTGTTCATTTACGGAGGGGCAAGATTTAGCATGGTACCTAGACCATGACCAAGGCGAGCGCTGTCCAGCGGTGCTCCCCATACCTGTCTCAAAAATGTAACCGCTCCTCTCGCCAAGGACTTCGCCATTTACTCTATCTATTACTCGCAAAGTACCACCAGATATCCACGAATCACGATCCTCTTTAGTGGATATATCTATCCATTCGACAGAGTAGCGAGCAGAAAAATGATCTATGGATTTCGATTCAAGTGGCACTATGCCACCGCCTTTAGTCCAGTATTCACGGCTAGTCGAAGCTTTTAATGGCGTCGAAAATGCATACTTCTTTTCGCCCTGATTTGCTTCAACATATTTATATTTACTTGTTGTGTTCGCGCTTCCAATCAAGTAGTAGCGTATGTATTCTTCGCCGCCAACGTTATATCCATACTGATCAACTGGGTCATACTGCGATGAATCACTTACGATAGCTGGGCGTAAATTCAAGAGTTGAATCCCCTCAACGTTATCCACCGTCCGATAAATCTTCTCCCCCGCCGTCTTACACCGCTCATCAAACAGCGCTTTGGCTTTGGTGTATCGCACCTTAAATTCATCTGCTTTGACTTGACTCTGGTCAATCTCTTTCTTAGCTTGCCATGGCAAGATAGACGCTAAGCCAATGACGACGGCGGCAGCGATGGCCTTACCCCATCCACTTTTAGGCAACTTAATGGCCACCATCAGGGCAATCACGCAGATAACTACATAGCCCCAGCCCGTCAGCTTAAGCAGTTCTTGGGTTAACCAGTAATCACGCATGGGGTGCTCCTTGGCGCAGCTTTTTAGATGATTGATTTTTCAAATTACTCATATTTCCATAGCAAGCTATTACATAAATACCTGGGCTATATGCTGTTTTCGTTGCCAAACAGCCTGTTTTTATCCTTCTGCAGCGTGCTTTAGGTACTTTTTCGCATGAAATGGGCTTGTAATCCACGTATTTAATGCTTAAGCAGCTATATTTTTCATAGTAATTGTTCAGTCTTAGCCTGTGCTTACCTACTCGACTTTCTAGCTGCCCGTACGGATTTGCACATCGGGTGCTGTTTTTACTGTTTCGGCGATAGGCATGCATGAATGGTGCTGTTAGTGTCATTTTTAGCAATGAAATATGCCCGTAGTCCAAGTATTTACTGCTCAAGCAGCTATTATTTCTATAGTGTGTCATTTCTCTCTCCCAGCTTCCTGCACCGTCTTAGTCACCGGGCTCATCAAATACTCCAGCACGGTGCGCCTGCCTTGGTGAATGTCTACCGCCACCTGCATGCCTGCGCCGGCCTGCAGCTTGGTGCCTTGCGGGCTGGTTAGGTATTGCTGCTCTAGCGCGATGCGGGCTTTGTAGGTGGCCAGCTGGGCGGCGGTGTTGTTGCCGCTACCGTTGCTGGGGCAGTTGGCATTCGCATTGGCGTTGCCTTGCTCGGTAGCGTCGGCACTGACGCGCACCACTTTGCCAGTGAGCAGGCCGTACTTTTGAAAAGGGTAGGCGGCCAGCTTGACTTGGGCGGTTTGGCCAACTTGGATAAAGCCGATGTCTTCGTTCTTGATGGCCACATCGGCAAACAAGGGCTCGCCTTGGGGCACTAGGGTGAGGATGACGCTGCCCGGCTGCACTACAGCGCCTTCGGTGGTGGTAGCCAGGTCTTTGACGGTGCCTGCCTGCGGGGCTTTAAGCTCCATCAGGCCTTCGCGGTAGGTGGTTTTGGCGAGGCTGGGGCGCAGTTGCTCTATTTTGGCGCGAATCTCGGCGAGTTCTTTTTGCAGATCACTGCGGCTGTTACTTTGCAGCTGGCTGATGCGCTTTTTTTGCGCTTCGATGGTGGCGGTGAGGGCTTGAATGGAGGCTTTTTGGGCATCGATGTCTTTGGCTTTTTCTTGCGCCTCGCGCTGCTTTTCGTCTGAGGCTAGCTTGGCCACCAGGCCTTCTTGGGCCATGGTTTGGTATGTGTTGATGCGCATCTAAAGTTGACCCACTATTTTTATCCAGTCTTGACACACTTGTAACAGTATAAAGCCCTGCCAAGAGGCAATAGGTAAATCTAATGTATTGCTGATGGAGGTATTTCTTCTTCCTTTGTCGAAACTGCTTTGCTTTTAGGTGCAAGTTTCACGGGGGTTGCGATCCCCGTGGCGATTTTTGTTTTGGAACTCAATTGTTTAAAGCGCCAGCTCTGGTTACCCGTCTCTGCGATGTGGCAGTGGTGCGTTAGCTTGTCCAGTAGCGCTGTAGTCAGCTTGGCATCGCAAAACAGCTACCTCCATTCAACAAAGCCTAAATCACCATCAGCATAAAAATACCATGTGACGTATAATTATAAAAATATGTACGTCAATGCACTAATATGAACACTAAACTCACACTGCGTCTGGACGATAGTCTGATTACGAACGCAAAAACGTATGCGGCCAAAGAAGGCCGGTCGGTGTCTGACCTAGTGGCGGCTTACTTTGCAGCTTTGGGCAAAAACTCGCCGGGTTTAGCTGCCCCTGCTGCCGCGCGCGCCTCAAAAACCGACCAACTGGTAGGCGCATTGGCTGGTTTAAAACTAGACGAGCAAGACTATAAAAAGCACCTAAAAGCTAAGTACCAATGACGCGCGGCAAGACAGCAGACAAGGCGCTTAAAAAAACGCTTGAAATGCGGCCTGCGGTGCTGCTGGATACGAACGTGATTTTGGATGCTTTGCTTCGACGCGAATTGTTTGTAGACGACGCGCGGCAAATTTTGCATCGGGTAGAGCAAGGCGAGCTTACGGCGTTTGTCTGTGCCACTACCATCACTACCATTGACTACCTGGCCGCTAAAGCGCTGGGGCCCAAGGCATCGCGCAAGCTGCTGTCGGTGTTGCTAGACTTGTGCGATGTAGCGCCTGTAACGCGGGCCGTAATTACCGATGCTATCGCCAGCCCCATTGCAGATTTTGAAGACGCGGTGCTGTGCCATGCGGCTATCAACTGCGGGTTGAACGCAGTCATTACGCGCAATGGCAAAGATTTTCGCCGCAGCGGATTGAATATTTATTCGCCCAAAGAGTGGTTGGCTGCGCAACAAACTAGCTGAAGTTTTGCACTGTGTTTAGCACCAAACGTGCTAAAATTCTGTCACATAAAAAGTTTAATTTTTATCACATAAAGAGTGTAGTTATGCGCACACATGTTGAATTAGATGGCGATGTGCTGGACCAAGTGATGAGCTTGGGCAATTTTGCCAGCAAGAAGGCTGCGGTTAATGCCGCTTTGGCTGAGCTTTCGCGCGCTTTGATGCGCAGGCAATTGCTGAGTTTGCGCGGCAAAGTAGCGTGGCAGGGCGACTTAGACGCCCTGCGCACTACCAGGCCGGCTGCCAAGCCCGTTTGAAGACGTGCAGTTTTTATGGTTGTAGACACCTCTGTTTGGATAGATTTTTTTAATGGACACCCCTCACCGCAGGCTGAGCGTCTAGTACGTGCCATTGCAGATAACGAGCCTATTGCGTTGCCGGGATTAGTTTTTACCGAGATTTTGCTGGGGCTTCAAAATGACAACGAAGCCAAGCGTATTGCGCTGCTGCTGGGTGCCTTTAACTGGCTGCCAGAACCCACACGGGACGATTACGCCGCTGCTGCGGGCTTGTACCGCCAATGCCGCACGCGCGGGCTGACTATACGGTCTACCATCGACTGCGTGATTGCACAACTGTGCCTGCGTGATGGGCTGCCGCTGCTGGCAAAAGACCGGGACTTTGACCGCATAGCGCAGTGCGTGGCGCTTGAACTGGTGACTTAGCCTTGGCGACATTTAAAATTGCAACGTATGATTCTCCTTTATTTATTTGAAAGCAAAAACGGCCTCTAGCGCCGGTATTACCTGCTCAAGCAGCTACGTAATATGTAGCAAATCACGCTTTTTTAATACTTTGCTTTTGACTAGAATTTTATGAAACCCTTTCTCCGCACCCAATCCGAAAAATACGCCGAGCGCCTGGAAAACTTAGAGAGCCTGCTGGCCAGCCCCGACATCATGGCGGACATGAAAGCGTTTCGCGATTTGTCTAAAGAGCATGCCGAGGTCACGCCTGTGGCAGGGCGACTTAAACGCTACGAGCAGCTGGAAAAAGATATTGCTGGCGCACGCGACATGCTGGTCGACCCAGACATGGCAGAGATGGCTTCAGAAGACATTGCCGCTGGCGAGGCCGAACTAGCGCAGATTGAGGGCGAACTGCAACGCCTGATGCTGCCCAAAGACCCTGACGATGCACGTAACTGCTTTATCGAAGTGCGTGCTGGCACGGGTGGCGACGAGTCTGCGCTGTTTGCGGCAGATTTGTTTCGTATGTACACCCGCTTTGCCGAGAAGAAGGGCTGGAAAACCGAGATCGTGAGCGAATCGCCTAGCGAGCTGGGGGGCTACAAAGAAGTGGTTTTTAAGCTGGAAGGCGACCATGTGTACGGTCAAATGCGCTTTGAGAGCGGCGGCCACCGCGTGCAGCGCGTGCCCACTACCGAGACGCAGGGGCGCATTCACACCAGTGCCTGCACGGTGGCGGTGCTGGCCGAGCCGGATGAAGCGGTGCTGATCAAAATCAACCCGTCGGATTTGCGCATTGACACCTACCGCGCCAGCGGCGCAGGGGGCCAGCACATTAACAAAACCGACTCTGCCGTGCGCATTACCCACCTGCCCACCGGCATCGTGGCCGAATGCCAAGACGGGCGCAGCCAGCACAGCAACAAAGCCTCGGCGCTCAAGGTACTGACCGCCCGCATTCACGAGAAAGACCGGTCTGAGCGCGCGGCCAAAGACGCCGCGCTGCGCAAAGGCCTGATCGGCAGCGGCGACCGCAGCGACCGCATCCGCACTTACAACTTCCCGCAAGGCCGCATGACCGACCACCGTATTAACCTGACGCTGTACAAGCTGCTGTTTATCATGGAGGGCGATATGCAAGAAACTGTCACCGCGCTGCTGCACGCCCGCGAGGCCGAGCAAGTGGCCGAGCTAGAAGTAGGCGGCAACGCATGAACCACGTCATGGCTCAGCCGGTGCGCCACCGCACCCACCTAACACGCCCCAAGGAAACATAATGGCCCGATCCATCGCCAAAGGCCCCAAGCCCCGCGCAGGCTACGCTACCGTCAACAAAAACGCCCCCAAGCCCTACGCCAAAGCGCCCCGACCTGCGCCCGTGCCGCAGGCCACTACAGCCAAATCCAACGAACCTCTGGGCACCGTGCAAGTGGCCCTGCTGCGCGCGCAAAAGCAGGGCATGGCCAAAGTCGACGCACGCATTTTGCTGCTGCATACGCTGAGCAAACCCACCACCGACATGGCCTGGCTGGTGGCCAACGACAACAACCCCATCAGCACTCTGCAAGCCGACGCCTACAGCGCCCTGTGCGCCCGCCGCCGAGCGGGCGAGCCGGTGGCCTATATCGTGGGACACAAAGAGTTTTATGGGCTGAAACTGGCGGTAGACAAGCGCGTGCTAGACCCGCGTGACGATACCGAGACGTTAGTGGACTGGGCGCTGGAGCTGCTGCCCGTTACTGTTCGCGCTGAACCTACTGAAGGACTGGCAAAGACCAAGTCAAACTCAGGCCAAGCGAAGGCAGCATTACGTGTACTTGATCTGGGCACCGGCAGCGGTGCTATCGCCTTGGCCATACAGTCCCAACGCCCCCAAGCGCAGGTGCACGCCACCGACGCCAGCGCCGATGCGCTGGTGGTAGCGCAAGCCAACGCTGCTAGCCACAAGTTGCCTGTGCAGTTTCACCAAGGCAGTTGGCTCAGCGCAATCGCTGGGCAAAAGTTTGACGTAATCGTCTCCAACCCACCCTACATCGCCGCTGCCGACCCGCACTTGGCCGCCCTCACGCACGAGCCGCTGCAGGCACTGGCCTCGGGCGCAGACGGTTTGGACGATATTCGCAGCATCGTCCAACAGGCCCCCGCATACCTGAACGCAGGCGGCTGGCTGCTACTAGAACATGGCTACGACCAAGCTGACCAACTAAACGCTTTATTACACGAAGCGGGTTTCCACAGCATCAGTTCGCGCCAAGATATTGCAGGTGTAACGCGATGCACAGGCGGCCAGCATTAGCGTCAAGTCACTATAACCCGTTATAATTTTTTGATGTTTTCACACGTCCGCTCACGCTTAAGCCTGCGCATAGGTATGGGCTGGATGCTGCTTGCGCTGCTAGTGCAGACCATGTCCATGCTAAGCCCTTACGGGGTTGGGCAGCGCGCTGGCGATATGGTCAACGGTCTTGTTCATGTTCAGCAAATTGACCATCACCACCATGATGATTCATCAATGCACATTGAAGAAGCTCTTGCTGTAGAAACTCACCACCATGCACCATCAGGTTTACAAACTTTAGGCATAGTGACGGCTACCTTAACGCCATCAAGTGTTGCAGCCCCTGTAGCGCCCAAGGTTGGTAAAATGCCTATATACGCGCAGCCTTGGATTGACGGTTGGTTACGCCCACCGAAAAACCTGATCTAAAACTTTCTGCACCTGCTCTACAAGATGTAAGGGCAGATACCCATATCGCTACTGCGTGCGCATCGACTGCCGCAGAGATCGCACGAATTAATTTTTGCTCGGGCATGCATAGCATCTCGGCTATTGGTTCAGCATATTTATTTTTGAAATCAATCCACTTATGAAAATCAAATTGAGTTGGCTTTATGCCTTAATTTTTCTATGCCTCCTACCCGCACTTGCCGCAGCACACGGCATCTCACTAGATGATCGCCAACGTATGCTTGATGGTGGCTACTTGCTGTACATCGGGTTAGGTGCCAGCCACATGCTCACGGGCTACGACCATTTATTGTTTTTGTTCGGGGTAGTTTTCTTTCTCAGCACGTTCAAAGACATTACTAAATTCGTAACCATCTTTACGCTGGGGCATTGCATTACGCTGATATTTGCAACGTACTACAAAATCACTTGGAATTACTACCTTATCGATGCCATTATTGCCATTAGCGTGATTTACAAAGGGTTTGACAATAACGGTGGTTTTCAGAAGTATTTCGATATGAAATCACCCAGCTTGTTATGGGCGGTGTTTGGTTTTGGTTTATTGCATGGTTTTGGGCTGTCAACGCGCTTGCAGCAATTACCGTTAGGAGATGACAACGTCAGCATGTTGATGCGCATCTTGAGCTTTAATTTGGGCGTTGAAATCGGCCAGATTGCAGCTTTGACTGTGATGGTGGCGTTGCTGGCACTATGGCGCAATAAACCGTCGTTCAAGCGTTTTAGCTATGTAGCTAATTTGGGTTTGGTTTATGCGGGTGTGTATTTGCTATTTATGCAATTGCATGGCTACCAGCATGATACTGATCCCAATAGCTTTCGCTTTGCGCAACAAGAGCATATGCATGCACACGAGGATATGGATATCAACAACACACAAGATAAAAGCCGCGACACGTTGAAATAATTTCCCGTTTTAGTTTAGCTTTCCATTCATCTTTTTTCACTCAACTTAAAGGATTTTCATCATGAAAAAATTCATCACACTCGCTTCGTTTGTTACAACTTTGGTCTGCGCTACGGCTCCTATAGCTGCGATGGCTGGTGCAGACAGCAGCTGCCACTTTCATGGCAATAAGCCCGCTGCGGAATCGGTAGTTTTAGACTGCGCCGATAAACGCAAAACTGCCTTGCTTTCCAATGGAAAGCTTGCCCCTACTTGGCAGGGTGTTAAGCACGACAAAGCTGAACTGATCGATGGCAAAAATGGTAAAGAATGGAAAATTACCTATAAAAATTCTGAGTCCAAAGACAAAGATCAGCAGACTTTGTTTATGTTTTTTACACCATCAGGTAATTTTGTAGCTGCAAACTTTACAGGCAAGTAAAGTTTTTATGTTGTATCCATATCGGCCGCTGCTGTGCTGAGCGGTTCTGTAGTGCGCGGCGGGTTGCTGGCTTTGCTGGCATCCGCCTTGTTTGGTATTAGCACGCCATTGGTACAGACTTTTGGCGTTGGTTTGGGGCCATTAAGTACGGCCGCTTTGCTGTACGCTGGGGCGGCGCTGGTGGGTGCGCTGCTGTGCCAACCTGCGCATAACGAGGCCGCACTGGTGCGCGCTGACCTGCCGCGTTTGTTAGCCATGGCGTTTTTTGGTGCCATGCTAGGGCCTGTGTTACTGGCTTGGGGCTTGCAACGCACCAGTGGCACCAGCGCGTCGCTGATGCTGTCTCTGGAAGCATTTTTTACCGCTGTGCTGGCCTGGTACCTGTACCACGAAACGATGGACAAGCGGGTGTGGGCTGCTATGGCGCTTTTGTTAGCGGGAGGCGTAGCGCTGATAGTTGACCAAGGCCAGCTAGGTAGCTTGGAGCTGCTAGGTCTGTTAGCCGTCCTGCTGGCCACTGCCGCTTGGGGCGTTGATAACGGTTTGTCCCGTGGGCTGGCTGACAAAGACCCAGGTGCCGTGGTGCTAAGCAAGGCCGCATTGGGCGCTACTAGCACCACAGTGCTGGCATGGCTAGCCTCTGAACCACTGCCCAGCGTCACCGCCGCACTGGCACTGCTGGCGATTGGCGCTACAGGGTACGGCCTGAGTTTGCGGTTTTACTTGCTTGCGCAGCGTACCTTTGGCGCTGCGCGTACGGGTTCTGTATTTTCCTTTGCACCGTTTATTGGTGGCGCTGTGGCCATAGCCCTTGGCGAGCGCGGTATAGGCCCTTTCACGCTATTGGGTGCACTGCTGATGGTGGCTGGCGTGGTGTTGCACTTGGCAGAATCGCACGGCCATGCACATCAGCACGAGGCACTAGATCACACCCATGCGCATAGCCATGACGATGGTCACCACCTGCACGACCATGCAAACCCAGCCGAATCGTCCGGTTCGCACAGCCATCAGCACCGCCACGAGCCAGTGCACCATACCCATGCGCACGCACCAGACGCGCACCATCAGCACAAGCATTGATGCAAACTTGCCAGTATGTTCACAGGTTGCACAAAAAGTGAAATAATACGGTTATAAATTTTGAAAGAACCCTGCATATGAGCGATCCCCAAACCCGCATTGACGAATTAGTCAAATCCAACGATGTAGTACTGTTTATGAAAGGCAACGCCAGTTTTCCGCAGTGCGGCTTCTCTGGCAAAGCCATTCAAATCCTCAAAGCCTGCGGTGTCGACACCAAAGGCATTCAAACCGTGAACGTACTGGAAGACCAAGAAGTGCGCCAAGGCATTAAAGAGTACAGCAACTGGCCGACGATTCCGCAGCTGTATGTGAAAGGCGAGTTTGTCGGCGGCTCGGACATCATGATGGAGATGTATGAGAACGGCGAGTTGCAAAAGGTACTGAGCGCTTAAGCTAGCTTACTTTTCGGTACTTACCAAAGGCTCGGTTTACCGGGCTTTTTTATTGTCTATTTTGGCTGTGGAGCACGTAAATACTGCTCAAGCAGCTATTGAATTTGTAGTATTTAGAGACTTCTGTTCGTAGTCCTCGCGGTCGCACAGCACCGCACGGCATGCCTATGCCAAACGGACCTGCGGCCCTTTACTGTTTGTCATAGGCATACCGAACGTTGCTGCGCTCTACTGGCGGGGTTGCTGGCAATCTGAATGCAAAACTCCGCCACCACGATCCTCTTTGCGCAAAACCCCAGCCCACTACAAGCGGCTTGCTGTGGCCTAGGCCTATTGCCACCCGTTGAGCCACGGGCTCGAAGCACGCAGCGTAGGGGACAAGAAATTTAGATGTCTGAGCGCTTGCGCGAGTTTCTAAATTTCCCCCGAAGCGAGTACTGAAGATGCTTGCCGAAGGCCCGTGGCGTCGGGTGGCAATAGGCCTAGGCCACAGCAGGACGCGCTTTAGAACAACGAAAAAGATAAGCAAAACTACGAGATATGGACTGTCGCATCAGCATCCAAGCCTGTCACACAATCGTCACTGCTGCGGACTACGCTTATTTGGTATTTAAAAGCCATTTTGCTTGTGTCAAACAGTAGCTACCGCCATGAACACACCCACATCCAATTCACGCAGAGAATTTTTTATTCGCATCAGTTCGGTCTCAGCCGTGTTAGCTACGGGCTCGGTACTGTCAGCTTGCGGTGGGTCCGATGATCCGGCACCCACGCCCTCTCCAGCACCTAGCCCAGTTGCATTTAACTTTGGCGTAGCCAGCGGCGACCCTTTGGCAGACAGTGTGATCCTGTGGACACATGCGCAGCCGCAATCGGGTAGTGCACCCGTAGAGCTGACGTATGAAGTTTCCAGTACGGCAGACTTCGCGACATTGGTTACGTCGGGCAAAGTAACCGCCAGTGACTCCACAGGCTACACCGCCAAGGTAGATGCCAAGGGGCTGGCTGCAGGTAAAGATTATTACTACCGTTTTAAATCCTCTGGTGGTACATCTGCCGTAGGCCTGACGCGTACCCTGCCCGTTGCCAGTGCAAGCGAAGTAAAATTCGCTGTGTTCAGCTGCGCGTTGTATTCAGAGGGATTTTTTAACACCTACGATGCAGCTTCAAAGTCTAATGCCCAATATGCTGTGCATTTAGGTGACTACATTTATGAATATGGCTCTGATCCCAAAAAGTTTGGCAATACGGATGCAGTTAGCTTAGGCCGGGTGACCAGCCCGGCCAACGATATCGTGAGCCTGGCCGACTACCGCACCCGTTACGCCTTGTACCGATCTGACCCCAACCTGAAAATTTTGCACGCCAAGATGCCATGGATCACCGTGTGGGATGACCATGAATTTACCAACAACGCCTACACCAACGGTGCCGAAAATCATAACGCTGCCACCCAAGGTGACTGGATTGCGCGCAAAAATATTGTGGCCAAGGTCTACCACGAGTGGATGCCGATTCGCACGCCAGACACGGCTAACCTGCTGAAGATCTACCGCCGCTTTGACTTTGGCAGCCTGTTCACACTGCATATGCTGGACACCCGTATTGAGGGCCGCGACCAACAGTACGATAACTTTGGTGATGCCGACGGTGGCATAAAACGCTACACCGACGGTCTTGCACCAAATGCTGCTGGCGTGAGGACAGATGCTGCGCGAAAAATGATCAGTACCACCCAGCAAGATTGGCTGATCAACGGCTGTGCAGCGTCTAAGGCGACATGGCAATTTTTAGGTAACCAAGACATCATGGCGCGTATGTGGTTTCCTGGCTCGGTGCTGCAGGCGCAAGCCGCTGCGGCCACCAATCCCGCTGGGGTGCAAAAAGCCATTTCAGATTACCTGGGAGCCAAAGCCACCCGCGCTTCCGCTGGTACTACAGCGCTCACGCCAGCACAGGCCGCGCTGCTCAATGCCGCTACTAATCCGCGCTTGCCCTATAACCTCGACTCGTGGGATGGATACCCCAGCAACCGCGAAGTTATCTTTCAAACCATCAAATCACAAAACAAAAAACTGGTTGCGCTGTCGGGCGACTCACACAACGGGTGGTTTACCAATCTCACTACACTGGCCGGTGACAAAGTGGGCGTAGAGTTTGCTACCTCATCCGTTACCGCGCCCGGTTTTGAAGCCTTTGGTTTGGGTGCGCTAGCCAGTTCGCTCGACGGCAGCGCACTGGTGCCCCAGTTGGGCAATAGCGCTATCGGCGCAGGTTTGGGTTTAATCGACGACCTCAATTACTGCGACACCATTCGACGCGGTTATTTATTGATGACGGTAACCAACGACTCCGTTAAAGGCGAGTACGTCTACATAAGTACTGTGAAATCAGCCACTTATACGGCTGCGGCGGGTAAAACTATTACGGTAGCTGCCAGCGGAGTCGTTACCTATGCCTAACTCTTTGGCGTATGCAGCACAAGCAACTATGCCTGCCACTCCCACTGCCTCTTAGCCGCATTCACCGCATTCGGATACTCCGCCTTGCCGCGGCTACCGTTATAGCGGCCCAGCGCTAAAAAGGTGTCGCCACGTTCACGCTCTAAGTAGTGGCGCAGAATCACGCAGCCAAAGCGGATGTTGGTTTGCATGTGAAACAGTTTGCTGGCGTCGCCGTCGCCTATTACCCGCACCCAAAACGGCATGATCTGCATGTAGCCGCGCGCGCCTACGCGGCTGACGGCGTATTTTCTGAAATTGCTTTCTACGGTGATCAAGCCCATCACCATCGTAGTGTCGATGCCCGCGCGCTTGCTCTCGTACCATACAGTTTGTAGAAATTCTTGGCGGGTTTGAAAATCAGTTTTTTTCTTGACCAACCGGTCGCTCATGGCCGCGCGCCAGCGCAGGTATTTCAGGCGGCTCTCGGTGTCTTTAAATTCCGGTATCGGCGGCGCGCCACTGTTGACAGCCGCGCTGAGTGCCGATCGTACTGAATCAATCATCGGCTCCTCAAGCTGGCCACCTGCATGCGCCGTGCTTGTAGCTAGTAGCGACAGCGGGCTAGCTATTAATAGCGTAGCTGCTTGAGCAGCATTTACCAGGGTTAATCGGCGATTTAGCATTTGAAAATGTTTCTAAAATTGGCCATTGGCATGTCAAGTCTGTTGTAGTTGCGCTGTCAATTGCATGCTCAGTTTTTCGCGTTTGCCGCAGGCGAAAGCCAACGCGCAATAGGGTCGCGCATACCTTGCAGGCTGGCTTGTCTGGCTAAGCATACAACTAAAAACCAAGCCAACACCACCACAGGCAGCCTCGCTAGGGTGCTGCCAGACAACCCCAAACAGGCATTGCTGGTGAGCATTAGCATAATTGAAAGTGATAGGTACATGGCCAGTGTATGCCTACCCGCTGGGGCTAGCCAAACGGCCCATGTCGGCAATGAAGACTGCTTGTGCCAGTGCCGCATGCCCCAGGCCACTAGCGCAGCCGCTAGCCAAATTCCAGCGCTGGTATTAAGTGACGAAACACCAGCCAATTTAGTCTCATTGAGGCCACCTAATCTGTGAAGCTGGATAGTGGAAATTCCCAAAAAAATATTAAACACCAATGCGCAAAACAGTTGCGACGAAAGTAAATGTTTCGACCAGAACCATCGCGCAAATCGCCGGCTACTTAACAATCTAAACCGACGCGCCAACACGCCAGCGACCGTTAGCCACAACATAAAAGGTAGAAATAAAACTGCCTCAAACCAGCCGCCAAAATAAGTGCGCATATTAAGTGCCCAAAACTCGCTTATGTTGGCGGCATCAAACAACCTGATTTTTGCTGCCTGTGCGTCTTTGATCGAATCTGCTGGCAAATTGTTTATCAAAAGTAAACTTACGCCTAAAAGAAAATACATCGCCGTAAAAATAATAAATAGGACGGTGAGTACTCTCCACACTTTAAGTAATTTGGCCGGGCGCAGCAGCACCCATCTGGCGCAGATAAGGCCGCATACTGCATACGATGTGAGTACGTCGCCAAAATAAATGAACGCACCATGCACCACGCCTACTGCCAGCAGCTTGCACGACCTTACGCGTAATACACGGGGCGTAGCCAAGCCATGGGCACGCGATTGCAAGGCTATTGAACACAGGCTGTAGCCGAATAAAAAACAAAGCAGGGGCCACGCTTTGCCCTGCACAAAAGCAACTAATAATCCGTTAACTATCCATGCTGTTGGTGAGTCAATCGGTTGTGGCGCACCTGTATACACAGGATAGCTAGGCGCGAAAGGATAGCCCATCGCATTAACTATAAAGACCCCCAGAACAGCCAAAACACGCAAGGCATCAACCCACGGCTCTCGCACGTTAGTAGGCTGCAGTGGCATTAGGTTTTGAGTTTATGCACAACATGCGCCAAGATGTCGGCTACGGGCACCTTGGTGGCGGCTACGCCGTTGGACGAGTCGCGGCGGTGCAAATACTCTACGGTGCCTTCTTTGAGGCCGCGGTCGCCAATGGTGACGCGGTGGGGCACGCCGATCAGTTCCCAGTCGGCAAACATCGCACCAGGGCGCTCGCCTCGGTCGTCGTAGATCACGTCGACGCCAGCGGCGATTAATTCTGCATACAGCTTTTCTGCTGCGGCTTGGGTCTCTGGGCTGCGGCCTGGGTCGATGGCGCAAATCACCACGGTGAACGGAGCGAGTGAATCTGGCCAGATGATGCCTTTGGCATCGTGGTTTTGCTCTACTGCAGCAGCAGGCAAGCGCGTGATGCCGATGCCGTAGCAGCCCATCTCGAAGGGCTTAGGTTTGCCGTCCATATCCAGGAAGGTGGCATTCATGGCTCTGCTGTATTTGGTGCCAAGGTAGAACACATGGCCGATTTCGATGCCACGCTCGATTTGTAGCGTGCCTTTGCCGTCGGGAGAGGTATCGCCTTCGACGACGTTACGGATGTCGGCGACAAGCGCTGGCTCTGGCAGGTCTCGACCCCAGTTCATACCTGTTAAGTGGAAGCCAGCTTCATTTGCTCCGCATATGAAGTCTGCCATTGCGGCTACATCGCGATCAGCTACGACTTTAAGAGCAGTCGCATCGCTAAGGGCGGCCAAGAGCCCGCCACTGAGAGGATTCCTGCGCTCTCCATTAAGCAATGGACCCAGATAGCCTGGCCTAGAATTAAAATTCTCGCGAATCTCTTCTTCAGTCGCAAACCTAAAACCACTACCTAGGCCTGGAATCTTAGAGACCTTGACTTCGTTCAGATTATGGTCACCACGAACTAGCATCAGCCATATTGTGGAATATAGAACTTGCCCCTCGTCACCTAAAGTATCCGTAGCCAGCACAACTGATTTGACAGTGGTTTGAATCGGCACATTAAGGAAAGCCGCTACGTCTTCACACGTGCTTTTACCGGGAGTGGACGTTTTAGCCATCGTCTGCGTTGCCGCGCCGCGCGGGCCGGGCGCTACGGCCTCGGCTTTTTCCATATTGGCTGCGTAATTACTGTCGGGGCAAAACACAATCGCGTCTTCGCCCGTTGTAGCTATCACCTGAAACTCTTCACTCGCGTCGCCGCCAATGGCACCGCTGTCAGCCGCCACAGCGCGGTATTTCAAACCAAAGCGGTCAAAAATTTTGCGGTACGCATCCGCCATCACTGCGTAGCTGGCTTTGGCTGCGGTTTCGTCGCGGTCAAAGCTGTACGCATCTTTCATAATAAATTCACGCCCGCGCATCAGGCCAAAGCGTGGGCGGCGCTCGTCGCGAAACTTGGTTTGAATTTGATAGAGGTTTTTAGGCAGCTGTTTGTAGCTTTTAAATTCTTGGCGGGCAATGTCGGTCACCGCTTCTTCGCTGGTGGGCTGCACAATAAAGTCGCGGCCATGGCGGTCTTGTATGCGCAGCAGCTCGGGGCCGTTGGTGGTGAAACGCCCGGTTTCTTGCCACAGCTCGGCAGGCTGGATGACGGGCATCACACATTCAATAGCCCCTGCGCGGTTCATCTCCTCGCGCACGATGGCTTCGACCTTGCGGATCACGCGCAGGCCCATGGGCATGTAGGTGTAGATGCCAGCACCTAGCTTTTTGATCATACCGGCGCGGGTCATCAGCTGGTGGCTGGCTACTTCGGCATCGGCTGGGGCTTCTTTAAGGGTGGAGACGAGGAACTGGCTGGCTTTCATGGGGATGGGCTTTACAAAATCAATGGTAACTACACGGAAAAAATGCAACAGAGGGTTGCGCTGGGCAACCGCACGTGCATAATGAACTTAAGTTTAAAAATTGGAGTTGATTATGCTTGACCGGGACGGCTTTCGCCCGAACGTCGGCATCATCTTGCTCAACCAGAGAAACCAGGTGTTTTGGGGTAAGCGAATTCGCACCCACAGCTGGCAGTTTCCGCAGGGTGGCATTGACCGGGGAGAAAACCCCGAGCAAGCCATGTTCCGCGAGTTGCACGAAGAGGTGGGCTTAAAGGCCGACCATGTGCGCATTGTGGCACGCACCCGCGACTGGTTGCGCTATGAGGTGCCGGACAGGTTTATCCGCCGCGAATCGCGGGGCCATTATCGTGGCCAAAAACAAATTTGGTTTTTGTTGCAGTTGGTTGGTTTTGATACCGACCTGAACCTGCGCGCTACCGACCACCCCGAGTTTGACGCTTGGCGCTGGAACGACTACTGGGTGCCACTGGATGTAGTGGTCGAATTTAAACGCGGGGTGTACGAGATGGCGCTTACCGAGCTGTCGCGCTTTTTGCCGCGCCACGATGTTTACGCCTACGACGAGACCTTTGGCTCGCGTGCAGATTCGCGCTACCAGCAGCGCCGCCGCTTTGGGCAGCAGGGTGCCTACATTGCCACGGTGGGCCACGACCAGCATGCCGACCACGACGACGGCCACTACCGCCACCATTTTGCCGATGTTGAGCTGCCGCCCGGTGCCAGCTTTGATCCGCATTCGCAAAGTGCTTACGCGCAAAGTGCAGCAGGCGTGCGCATTAACACGTCTACCTCCGCCCAGCCGATGCATGCACTGCACGATGCTGACCACCACAGCCCCGACCAAGCCAGTGACATCAGCACCACGCAGCATGAGCCCTAAACCATTGCTGCGGCCCGCTGACGAACAGGCGCTAACCAGTAGCACCATGGCGCTTAACATTGCGCTGAAAACTGCGTTCAGCATTGCGTTGGGCATCGCGCTGTGCAGTAGCTCCGTGTGGGCGCAAGTCACATCGTCTGAAGCAGAATGGAAAGAAACGCCAGCCGCAGCACCACCCGCGTTTGAGCTAAAGCGATTAATACCATTTGACGTTACTGTCGGCTCCGCTCTAAAGTGGGGCATTGATCCACAAACCATCAGCATTGCTGCCGATGGTACGGTGCGCTACGTGGTGGTGGCCCAATCATCGGGCGGCGTGGTGAACGCCATGTACGAGGCTATCCGCTGCGCCACTGAAGAATTCAAAACCTTTGCGCGCTACAACAAAGACAGCGGCTGGACTGTGGTCGCAGACCCGCAATGGTCCATCATGCGCACCGCAGCTAACTCGCGCCATGCGTACACGCTAGCCAGGCAGGGCGTGTGCACAGGGGCTGCACCCGCATCGTCGGTGGGTGATATTGTGCAAAGTTTTAAACAACCTGAAGCGGTGCGTTAACTCTTTAACTGCAAAGCTTTGCATCTGTCTGCTATTTATTTCGTAGCTGCTTGAGCAGGATTTACTTGGGTCAATGGAGTATTTTTTGGTTAAAAACGCTGTTTAAAGTGCTTTGAGGCGGGTTTTCCCATCCTGTTTTGGCTTTGTTCCGAGTTCGTGGCTCTAGCACGCGCGCTGGTGTCCTTGTTCTAGTGCGCGCGCTGCTGCGGCGTGTGTCCCATGCCAAACGGACCTGCGGCCCTTTATTGTTTGTCATAGGACACACGCCACACCAGCACGCTTGTACAGGCCTGGGGGTCTCGCTCGGCGTTAGTCACAGTCAATAAAAACAGTACTACGCAGCTGCGCTTGTGCCAGTGACCACGCCAGTGGAGCGCAGCAACGTTCGGTATGCCTATGACAAACAATAAAGGGCCGCTAGGTCCGTTGGGCATGGGCATGCCGTGCGGTGCTGTGTGACCGCGAGGTACTAGGACAGTAAGAGGCTAATTAACGAAGCGATGCTGTAACCACGCGGCCTATGAGCAAAACCCATAAACGCTACATATTCAATAGCCGCTTGAGTATATTCTACGGCCTAGAAAGGCTAAAACGCTTTATTTTTTGAGCACCAAATTGCTCTTGTTCACCATCTCAGGCTCACCGGTGTAGCCCAGTAGCGCATCAAACTCTGCCGTGGCCTTGCGGCAGATTAAGCGCGCCTCGGCACTGGCGTAGTTGGCCAAGCCGCGTGCAATCTCTGTGCCCTGCGCATCGATGATGGCGATCACGTCGCCACGCGAGAATTCACCCGTCACACCCACCATGCCAATGGGCAGCAAACTGGCCTTGCCTTCACGCAGGCGTGCTGCCGCACCGTTGTCTACCAGCACGGCGCCTGCCAGCTGCAAATGGTCAGCCATCCACTGCTTGCGGGCTTGGTTTTTGGCCGTTTGCGCTACCAGCAGTGTGCCAATAGCCTCGCCTTGCGCAAGCCGCAGCAATACATTGGGTTCGCGCCCAAATGCTATCACCGTACTAGCACCCGAGCCTGCTGCACGCTTGGCTGCCAAGATTTTGGTAATCATGCCGCCTTTGCCAATGGACGAACCTGCGCCGCCGGCCATCTTCTCTAATTCGGCGTCGCCGGCTTCTGCCATATCCACAAACTTAGCCGCCGGATCTTTGCGCGGGTCGGCGTTGAACAGGCCTTGTTGGTCGGTGAGAATTACATACGCGTCGGCTTCGATCAAGTTGGCCACCAGCGCGCCCAGCGTGTCATTGTCGCCAAACTTAATCTCATCAGTGACTACCGTATCGTTCTCGTTGATCACCGGTACTACGTTGTGTTGTAGCAAAGTCAGCAGCGTAGAGCGGGCGTTTAAATACCGCTCGCGGTCGGTTAAATCAGCATGCGTCAGCAGCACTTGGGCGCTGCGCAGGCCGTGTTCGCGCAGCTTGGTTTCGTACATCTGGGCTAGGCCCATTTGGCCCACTGCCGCTGCGGCTTGCTGTTCGTGGATGGCGGTGGGGCGTGTGGCCCAGCCTAGGCGCTTCATGCCTTCGGCAATGGCACCGCTGGAGACCATGATGACTTCGCGTTTGTCGGCCACCAGCGCGGCCAGCTGCGCACACCACAGCCCAATGGCCGCTTCGTCCAAGCCGCGGCCTTCATTGGTCACCAAGCTAGAGCCCACCTTGACGACGATTCGGCGTGCGTTACGCAAGGTGTCAGGGGCTTTTAAAACCATCTTGTAAACTCAAAGAAATAATAGTGTTTTAGGGCTTTCAAGCCGTAGAACCTGCTCAAGCAGCTATTAAATTAATAGTAGCTCGGGGTCTTCATATTAGGTTTTATATTTTAGCGTGGCGCAAAGCGCGGATCTGTTACATCCACCGCTGGCGGTTCTGGGTCTGCAGCCGGCGCGTCGGTAAATCGCGGGTCAATGTATTCTGGCTCTGCTGCCGCTTTTTGAATGCTGCGCACATGCGCCATGATGGCTTGGATCAACGGCTCGCAGCCCTCACGCGTGAGGGCGGAGATTTGGAACACTGGCAGCGAATCGGCCGCTTTGATTTTGAGCGCTGTGCGGTAGCGTTTAACAAAGTCTTTGACTTTGGCTTCGCGCTCCTCCACTGGCACCATGTCTAGCTTGTTGAGCACCAACCAGCGCGGCTTGTCATACAGCGCAGGGTCGTACTTTTTCAGCTCGCCCACGATAGCTTTGGCTTGCTTGACCGGGTCTACGGCATCGTCAAATGGCGCAAAGTCGATCATGTGCAGCAAAATGCGGGTGCGCTGCAAATGGCGCAAAAACTGGTGGCCTAAGCCCGCGCCTTCGCTAGCACCTTCGATCAAACCCGGGACATCGGCCACTACAAAGCTTTGCTCAGGGCCTACGCGCACCACGCCCAGGTTGGGGTGCAGCGTAGTAAACGGATAGTCGGCAATCTTGGGGCGGGCGTTGGATATGGCAGAAATCAGCGTTGATTTGCCTGCGTTGGGCATACCTAGCAAGCCCACATCGGCCAATACTTTAAGCTCTAGCTTGAGCTCTTTGCGGTCGCCCGGATAGCCCATGGTTTTTTGCCGTGGTGCACGGTTAATCGCACTTTTAAAACGCAGGTTGCCAAAGCCACCGTCACCGCCTTTGGCGATCATGATTTTTTCGCCGGGGTTGAGCAGCTCAAACAGCACATCGCCCGTCTCAGCGTCGGTGATGATAGTACCGACGGGCATTTTCAGGGTGACGTCGTCGCCCATGGCACCAAACATGTCACTGCCCATGCCATGTTCGCCGCGCCTGGCCTCGTGGCGGCGCGAAAAGCGGTAGTCCACTAGCGTGTTGAGTGCGGCATCAGCCACGGCCCACACGTGGCCACCACGGCCGCCGTCGCCACCGTTAGGGCCGCCAAATTCTTTGTACTTTTCATGGCGAAACGAGACGCAACCGTTTCCCCCATCGCCAGCGGCAATGTCGATATAGGCTTCGTCAACAAATTTCATAAATCGCTCGAAAGTAGTTTCGCTACGCACGGACCTTTGAAAACGGTCTTACAACAAATATATTCAGCACGATACTTGTCTGCGGGCTGATCAGATGAAAGAGCTAAGGGCAACCCATCACTTTTTCATAACATTAAAACAGAAAAGCCCCGCGCTGGCGGGGCTCCTTAGCTAGAGGCTTTATGCCTCAGAGCTATTGAACTGCTTACGCGGCAGCCGTTATGTTAACGGTGTGTTTGTTCAATGCGCCCTTTTGGCCAAACGACACATTGCCGTCTACCAAAGCAAACAAGGTATGGTCTTTGCCCATAGCTACGTTGTTACCAGCATGGAACCGGGTGCCACGTTGGCGCACGATGATTGAACCTGCGGTGATGAGTTCACCACCGAAAGCTTTCACACCGAGCATCTTGGGGTTTGAATCCCGGCCGTTTCGCGTAGAGCCGCCGCCTTTTTTCTGTGCCATGATTTAGCTCCGAAAAATTACTTTAATAATTACTTCTTGACGCCACCGACGAGCTCGTCAGTTAGCTTCTTGAACTCGTCCATCTTGCCATCGCGCAGCAAAGCGGCTTGCTCAGCCCACGATGCGGTGTTAGCCAAGCTGAAACGACCACCTGATGCTTTAAGCATAGCGGTCATGTCATCAGCTTTAGCGGCGGCAAGGGCTGCGAAAGTGGTGATGCCGTTGTCGGCCAACACTTTTGCAATCTTCGGGCCAACGCCTTCGATGATTTCGATGTTGTCTTTACCATTTTTGGTGGCAGACACTAAGCCTTTGGGCGCTGCAATGACTGCAGTGGTTTCGGCCTTGAAAACACCGCCTTTGCCGTCAGCAATTTCTGCAATGAACAGCTCGGTGAAGTTTTGGCGATGGCCTTGGCGTTTTTGGTAGTGCTTGCGACGGCGCATTTTAAAAATGCGAATTTTGTCACCACGACCATGTGCCACGATGGTGGCTTTGATAGCTGCGCCGGGAACCAAAGGTGCGCCAATCAATAAATCAGCGCCGTGTCCGACTGCTAAAATTTGATCCAACACAATCTCTTGGCCTACGTCCGCAGCGATCTGTTCTACTTTAAATTTTTGGCCAGCAGCAACTTTATATTGTTTGCCACCGGTTTTTACGACCGCGTACATAAGAACCTCTTAGAATGTTTGTCTAAATGAGTGTCTGCAGACGAATTTCCACAGAGCCTTAGATTATAGCATGGTGAGCGTTTACTGACAAATTTGCCGCTAATTGCCATGCTATTGACAAATGTTGTCCGCGCAATTCTTATAATCAGTCTCATATCACCACATACCACGGTTTATTTTGTCAGCATCGTCATCCACCACCGCCGCCTCGCTGCAACTCGTCGCCGCCGACATGGCCCATGTAGACACAGTGATCGCCAAGCGGCTAGATTCTGGTGTGCCGCTGGTCGCGCAGATGTCTGCTTACATCATCTCAGCTGGTGGCAAGCGTCTTCGCCCAGCGTTGTTATTACTAATGTGCGGTGCTTTAGGCTACCAACAGCCGCAGCGCTTTAATTTAGCGGCTGTTGTCGAATTTATCCACACTGCCACGCTATTGCACGACGATGTGGTGGACGAATCTACCCTAAGGCGTGGGCGTGCCACAGCCAATGACGTGTTTGGCAACCCTGCCAGCGTATTAGTAGGCGACTTTCTGTACTCACGCGCTTTCCAAATGATGGTGGAAAGTGGCCAAATGCGGGTCATGGAGATCTTGGCCGAAGCCACCAATGTGATTGCTGAGGGCGAAGTGCTGCAGCTGATGAACATGCACGATGCCAGCTTGGACGCTGATGGCTATTTGCGCGTCATACGGTCTAAAACCGCCAAGCTTTTTGAGGCCAGCGCGCGCCTAGCTGCTGTGCTGGCAGGCAGCGATGCCGCCACCGAACAAGCCTGCGCCACCTACGGCCAAGCCTTGGGAACCGCATTTCAGGTGATTGATGACGTGCTGGATTATGACGGCGATAGCGCCGAGATGGGTAAAAATCTGGGGGACGATTTGCGCGAAGGCAAGGCCACGCTGCCGCTGATTATTGCCATGCAGCGCGCTGCGCCGCAGGACGCGCAAGTCATCCGCCAGGCCATTGAGACTGGCGGATTAGATCGGCTGGACGATGTTATGCGCATCGTGCGGACTACAGGCAGTTTAGAGCTAACCATCAACGCCGCAGCGTCAGAAGCCAAACGAGCGATAGATGCGCTTGTTACATTTCCAGAAAGCGGATTTAAACAAGCGCTGCTGCAACTAGCGGCCCAGCTCCTAGAGCGCCGTACGTAACTCTTTTAAAGCGCTGCATGCTCGCTCAGGGCATAAATACGACAAAACCACCCCCAAATTGCGCACCCTGGCACTTGCGCAAGCCCGCCAAGGTTTACAGCCACGGCCCTATCAGCGATGATGACGGCTTGTTGTATCCTTACCTATTAACATTTGCTATCCTTGTGCTTCAATAAGATACTCAAACCATGTCAGCCGTAGAAACCCCAAACAACCTTAATTCCGTCGTTGCCCTGCCAGGTATGGGCAGAGCGTTGGTCATGGCGGGCAAATTAGGACAAAAAGCAGCTGAAGATATTTATAAAAGGTCGCAGCTCAGCCGTACTAGTTTTATTGCAGAACTCACTGGCTCCGGGGCCGTATCTGCTGCGGATCTGGCACACACCATGTCGGTTGCTTTTGCAGCCCCATTGCTAGACATTGACGCTATCGACCCGCTGCGTTTACCCAAAGGTTTGCTAGACCCCAAGCTGTGCCAAAGCTTGCGCGTGGTAGTCCTTAGCAAGCGTAACAACCGTTTGATCGTCGCCACTGCCGATCCGTCTGACCAAGTAGGCGCTGAGAAGATCAAGTTCTCGACCCAAATGGGCACCGATTGGGTGATTGCTGAATACGACAAATTATCCAAATTAGTAGATGCTACATCGACCAGTGCGAACGATGCGATGGACAGCATTGTCAGTGGCGATTTTGAATTTGACGAAGCCACTATGGAGGTGGCTGACGAACAAGATGTCGACGTGGGTGCGACCGATGTTGAAGATGCCCCAGTCGTTAAGTTTTTGCAAAAAATGCTGATCGACGCTTTCAACATGCGCGCGTCTGACTTGCATTTTGAGCCGTATGAACATACCTATCGCGTGCGTTTTCGGGTCGATGGTGAGTTGCGTGAAATAGCCTCGCCACCCGTGGTTATCAAAGACAAGCTGGCTTCGCGCATCAAAGTTATTTCTAGACTGGACATTTCCGAAAAACGTGTGCCCCAAGACGGCCGCATGAAAATGAAAATGGGCCGCGACAAGATGATTGACTTTCGCGTCAGCACCTTGCCCACCATGTTTGGCGAGAAGATCGTTATTCGTATCTTGGACCCGTCCAGCGCTAAGCTAGGCATTGACGCACTGGGCTACGAAAAGATTGAAAAAGACCGTTTAATGGCAGCCGTAGAGCGCCCCTACGGCATGGTATTGGTTACGGGGCCTACCGGCTCTGGCAAGACCGTATCGCTGTACACCTGCCTGAACATTCTGAATAAACCCGGCGTTAATATCTCTACTGCAGAAGACCCGTGCGAGATTAACTTGCCCGGCGTTAACCAAGTTAACGTTAACGACAAAGCGGGCCTGACCTTTGCCGTAGCATTGAAATCTTTCTTGCGCCAAGATCCTGATGTCATCATGGTCGGTGAGATTCGTGACCTAGAAACTGCAGACATTGCCATTAAAGCCGCGCAAACTGGCCACATGGTGCTTAGCACCTTGCACACCAACGATGCGCCTACCACGCTAACGCGTATGCGCAACATGGGCATTGCGCCGTTTAACATCGCCTCCAGCGTGATTTTGATTACTGCGCAGCGCCTTGCGCGCAGGCTGTGCGCCAATTGCAAAAAACCTGCCGATATACCCTACGAAAATCTGATTGAAGCAGGCTTTAAAGAAGAAGATGTGGACGGCAGCTGGTCGCCCTACAAACCTGTAGGTTGCTCAATGTGCAACAACGGCTACAAAGGGCGCGTGGGCATTTACCAAGTGATGCCGATTACAGAAGAACTTCAGCGCTTGATCTTGGCGGATGCCAGCGCGCTGGACATTGCCAAGCAGTCCGAGCTAGAAGGTGTTCGTAGCCTGCGCCAATCGGGCCTGAGCAAAGTCAAGCTGGGCATTACCGCGCTAGAAGAAGTTTTAGCCGCTACCAACGTATAAGGTTCTATGGTTATATTTCACCATTTGTCTATCAATTGCAACGTCGTACGGGGTCAGCATGGCAACAGCTAAGAAACCAACGGTCAAAGATTTTGTCTTTGAATGGGAAGGCAAAGACAAAGCCGGCAAAGTAGTTCGTGGCGAATTGCGTGCTGTGGGCGACAACCAAGTGCAAGCCGCATTGCGCCGCCAAGGTATCTTTACCACCAAAATTAAAAAGCGCCGCATGCGCTCCGGGCAACGCATCAAGCCTAAAGATATTTCTATCTTTACGCGCCAGTTGGCCACCATGATGAAAGCCGGTGTCCCCTTGCTACAGTCTTTCGATATTGTTGGCCGAGGTAACACGAACTCCAGCGTAACCAAATTACTCAACGATGTGCGTTTAGATGTGGAAACCGGCACCTCGCTGTCGTCTGCATTTCGCAAGTACCCTATGTACTTCGACAATCTTTACTGTAACTTGGTAGAAGCTGGCGAGGCGGCAGGTATTTTGGAAGCTTTGCTAGACCGTTTGGCGGTCTATATGGAAAAAACCGAGGCCATTAAGTCAAAAATTAAGTCAGCACTTATGTACCCCGCATCAGTGATCGTGGTGGCTTTTGTGGTGGTGGTGGTGATCATGCTGTTTGTGATCCCAGCGTTTAAACAGGTGTTTAGCTCGTTTGGCGCAGACTTACCTGCGCCTACCTTGTTCGTCATTGCCATGAGTGAATTCTTTGTGCAATGGTGGTGGCTGGTTTTTGGTGTGATGGGGTTTGGCGGCTACTTTTTTATGCAAGCGTGGAAGCGCAATGAAAAAGTGCAAAAATTCATGGACCGCGCGCTGCTCAAAATGCCCGTATTTGGCTCACTGATAGAAAAGTCTTGCATCGCGCGCTGGACGCGTACGCTGGCTACGATGTTTGCAGCGGGTGTGCCTTTGGTAGAAGCACTGGATTCGGTCGGCGGCGCTTCGGGTAATTCTAAGTACGCCGACGCTACCGTCAAAATTCAGCAAGAGGTTTCTACTGGTACGTCATTAACCTCCGCTATGACCAATGCCAATCTATTCCCCTCAATGGTGATTCAGATGACTGCGATTGGTGAAGAGTCGGGCTCCATTGACCACATGCTGGGCAAAGCAGCTGACTTTTATGAGGCCGAAGTAGACGATATGGTGGCAGGCTTGTCTAGCCTGATGGAGCCCATCATTATTGTGTTTTTGGGCACCATCATTGGCGGCATTGTTGTGGCCATGTACTTACCGATCTTTAAACTCGGCCAGGTGGTCTAATGCTGGAAGTGTGGTGGGCTGATGCCGCGCTGGTCGGTTTGTTGGGTTTGTTGATCGGTAGTTTTTTGAATGTGGTCATCTATCGGCTACCCAAAATGATGGACGCGCAATGGGCTGCTGAATGCGCGGAGCTCGGCGGCACGCCAGCGCCACCAGGCGACATATTTAACTTAGTGACGCCGCGTTCGCGCTGCTCCCAATGCGGGCATTTGATCGCCTGGTATGAGAATATTCCTGTTTTTAGCTATGTGTTCTTGCGCGGCAAATGTGCTGCCTGCGGCGCACGCATTGGGTTGCGCTACCCTGCGGTAGAACTGGTTACAGGCGCCTTGTTTTTCTTTTGCGCTTCGCGCTTTGGGTGGACCATGGCCACTGCAGCATGGTGTGCCTTTAGCGCAGCCATTGTGGCGCTGGCCTGCATTGACTGGGATACCACGCTGTTGCCAGACGATATTACCTTGCCGCTGCTGTGGCTAGGCTTGGTAGTGGCTGCCCTGCGTTGGAACCCCTTGGTTAACCTGCCAGACGCTGTGTGGGGAGCCGTCGGCGGCTACCTGTCATTGTGGTTGGTGTACTGGGCTTTCAAGCTGGTGACTGGCAAAGAAGGCATGGGCTATGGTGACTTCAAATTGTTTGCGGCACTGGGCGTATGGTTTGGCTGGCAAGCTTTGGTGCCTATTATTTTGATGTCATCGGTGATTGGTGCCATTGTGGGCATTGCCTTGAAAATGTCCAGCGGCCTGCGCGAAGGTGGCTATATTCCGTTTGGACCTTTTCTGGCAGGTGCTGGGCTCACAGCGTTGATTTTTGGGCCACAGTCGATACTGCGTGCCATTGGGTTGTAGACAGCGTCCCTTTGTAGGCGTGGTCATTACGTTATTTTTATGGCCCGCTACCACGCTAAATTATGAGCAGGACTACGCTTTTAGGGCTTACGGGCGGTATCGGCAGCGGCAAAAGCACCGTGGCGCAGATGCTGTTGCAGCAAGGCGCTGCCGTCATTGACGCTGATGCGGTGTCGCGCCGGCTTAGCGCTGCAGGCGGCTTGGCGATACCTGCGATAGAAGCCGCATTCGGGGCCGCTGTCATTGCCGCCGATGGTAGCCTTGATCGGGACGCCATGCGCCAGCTGATGGTGCTGGACAGCCTAGCCAAAGCCCGGCTAGAAGCCATTATTCATCCGCTCGTGGGCAATGAGATGGCCGCACAGCAAAATCGCGCTGTCCAAGCGGGCAGCAAACTGATCGTATTGGACATTCCCTTGCTGGTTGAATCACCACGCTGGCGGCCACAGCTTGGGTTTATTTTGGTGGTGGACTGTGCCCCCGAAACACAGGTGCAACGCGTGCTGGCCAGACCGTCGAGCAAGGGATGGACAGCCGCACAGGTGAACCAGATTATGGCGGCGCAAGCTAGCCGTGCGCAGCGCCTGGCCGCTGCTGATATGGTCATCTTCAACGAAGGTATTGACTTGCCTGCTTTGCGGTTACTTGTTGTACAGATCGCCGCGCAGTTCGGGCTATGATGGCGATTAACAATAAAATAGCTCTGTGATTGTCTACGAATACCCTTTTAACGAACGCGCACGCACCTACCTGCGGCTTGAAAACCTTTTTGAGCGCCTAGGTGTGCTGCTTTCGCGCGAATCCGCACTAGACCATCATTTTGCGTTGGTCACTATTTTTGAAATTATTGAAGTAGGTGCGCGCTCAGACTTGAAGTCTGATCTGCTCAAAGATCTTGAAAAACACAAGCAGCAATTTATAAGCTATCGGGGCAACCCTGCCATTGCGCAGGACGCCTTGGACGACATGATAGGTCAGTTAGAGCAAGCCTTCGCCGCATTAAACGGCCAGCCCGGCAAGGCAGGAATTGCCCTGAATGACAACGAATGGGTGGCCAGTGTGCGCAGCCGTATCGGCATACCTGCCGGCACTTGCGAGTTTGATTTACCTGCTTACTACCATTGGCAACACCACAGCTTAGACAAGCGCCGCAACGACCTAACCCGCTGGGCATCCACCCTGTGGCCACTAGCGCAAAGCGTGAATTTGCTACTTAAACTGTTGCGCGATACAGGGTCGGCGCAGATGGTCATGGCCAGCAACGGCCATTACCAGCAAACCTTGCCGCAAGGCCGCAGCTTTCAGTTAGTGCGCCTGCGCATCGACCCAACGCAGGGCTTGATTCCAGAAATCAGCGGCAATCGACTGATGGTGTCGGTGCGCTTTATGCGCGAAGCCGCCGACGATAAATTGGCCTCAGCCAGCGGCGAGGACGTCAGCTTTGAGCTGACGCTGTGCGCATAATTTTTGCTTGCCCCATGAGCATTCCTGCGTCTCACACCAAACCACCGCCCGTCGTAGCCTGCCCTAGCTGCAAAGGTGACAGTGTGTTTGCGCCCAGCAATCCATGGCGCCCATTTTGCTGTCAGCGCTGCAAAGACTATGACTTGGGTGCATGGGCCAGCGAATCATTTCGGGTGGCCAGTACAGCGCCTGCAGCCGACGATATGTCAAATGATGATCCACCGGATAATTTACATTGATTTCACTGCTTAAGGCCGTAGAACCTGCTCAAGCAGCTATTTTATTTATAGCAAATCTAAAACGACAAACGCACCGTAGTTGTTTGCTCAATCGGCATAATTCAACTGCCATCTGCCCATCAAAAAAGCCGCTAAAAAGCGGCTTTTTTAATTGCAAAGCAAACTCAGTTATTTGAGTTTGACTTCTTTGTAGTCCACATGCTTGCGAGCTTTAGGATCAAACTTGCTGATCAGCATCTTCTCGGGCATGGTTTTTTTGTTTTTGGTTGTGGTGTAGAAATGGCCGGTACCTGCAGTAGATTCCAGCTTGATTTTTTCGCGTCCGCCTTTTGCCATGATCGTGTCTCCTTAAGCTTGGCCACGTGCGCGCATATCAGCGAGCACAGCATCGATGCCGTTTTTGTCGATCAAACGCAAAGCCGCGTTGGTGATGCGCAAACGCACCCAACGGTTTTCGGTTTCGACAAAAAAGCGGCGGTATTGCAGGTTAGGCAAAAACCGGCGCTTGGTTTTGTTGTTAGCATGGGAAACATTGTTTCCTACCATGGGCTTTTTGCCCGTTACGTCGCAGACGCGTGCCATATCAGCACTCCTCAAATAAAATTAACGGCGGTTGCCGCACCTCGCTCTACCCAGCGCCACGCAGTTTTTACACGTTCAGTGGCACTCGCAAGCGGTCTATTGGTATGAATAACTAAGCTTCAATACCACTGACTTTTTAAAGTACAGCCTTAAATTATAACCCGCAGCGGGTCACCTGCCTAGGTTTTCCGCTCCAAATGACCCAGAAAACAGCCTTCAGCAGCAGGCTTTAAACGCGCTTTAAACCGAGTTTTGCTCCAAGAACCGCTGCGCGTCCAGCGCAGCCATGCAGCCTGTACCCGCACTGGTAATGGCTTGGCGGTACACGTGGTCTTGCACGTCGCCTGCGGCAAACACGCCCGGCACGCTGGTCATGGTGGCCATACCTTTGAGGCCTGACTGGGTGACGATGTAGCCATCTTGCATCACAAGATGGCCTTTGAAGATATCGGTGTTGGGTGAATGGCCAATCGCAATAAAACAGCCCTTGAGGGTGATGTCTTCAGTAGCTCCTGTGACGGTGCTTTTCAGCCGTACACCCGTGACGCCAGAGGCATCGCCCAGCACTTCTTCTAGCGTGTTGAAGGTTTTAAGCTCAATCTTGCCTTCTTTAACCCGTTCCATCACTTTGTCGACCAAAATCGGCTCGGCTTTGAATTTATCACGGCGGTGCACCAAGTAAACTTTGCTAGCGATGTTGGACAAGTACAACGCTTCTTCCACGGCGGTGTTGCCACCACCCACCACGCAGCACACTTGGTCGCGGTAGAAGAAACCGTCACAGGTAGCACAGCCGCTCACGCCCCTGCCCATAAAGGCTTCTTCAGAGGGCAGGCCCAGATATTTGGCCGATGCACCGGTGGACAAAATCAGCGAGTCGCAGGTGTAGGTACCCGAATCACCTGTCAGCGTAAAAGGTCGCTTGGAAAAATCAACTTTGTTGATGTGGTCGAAAATAATTTCGGTTTTAAAACGCTCGGCATGCTCTAGAAAACGTTGCATCAGCTCAGGGCCTTGTACACCGTGCACATCGGCGGGCCAGTTGTCTACCTCGGTGGTGGTCATCAGCTGGCCGCCTTGGGCCATACCAGTGATCAGCACTGGGTTAAGGTTGGCGCGGGCTGCGTAGACAGCGGCGGTGTAGCCCGCTGGGCCGGAGCCCAAGATGAGCACTTTAGCGTGTTTCATAAATCAATTAATCAGGAAAAACGTGGCTAAATTGCCACGATTGGGTTAAAGTTTGGGGTATGGTGCACAAAAATCAAGGTCGCTGCTTTTGCAAGCGCCTAGGCAAAAGTGAACTTACGTGACATTGTGCGCATAAAGTTT
>JANLPQ010000076.1:0-13202 GCA_031367325.1 Polaromonas sp.
AAACAGCGGCATGAAGATCGTCAACCCCATCATGGGTGTGCCGTTTTGGCGTGACGACTGCGTGGTGAAGGCCGAGACCGTGAGCGTGCGCTTTGAGGAAGGCATGCCCGTGGCGCTGAATGGTAAAACTTTTGCCAGCACAGTTGAGTTGATCCTGGAAGCCAACCGCATCGGCGGCCGCCACGGCCTGGGCATGAGCGACCAGATCGAAAACCGGATTATCGAAGCCAAAAGCCGCGGCATTTACGAAGCACCCGGCTTGGCGCTGCTGTTCATCGCGTATGAGCGTTTGGTGACCGGCATTCACAACGAAGACACCATCGAGCAGTACCGCATGAACGGTTTAAAGCTAGGCCGCTTGTGTTACCAAGGCCGCTGGTTCGACCCGCAAGCCATCATGCTGCGCGAGACCGCCCAGCGCTGGGTGGCACGCGCCATTACCGGCGAAGTGACGCTAGAGCTGCGCCGTGGTAACGACTATTCGCTGTTAAACACCGAAAGCCACAACCTCACCTACAAACCCGAGCGCCTGTCGATGGAAAAAGTAGATGACGCACCGTTCAGCCCCGCAGACCGCATTGGCCAGCTGACCATGCGCAACCTGGACATAGTGGACACCCGCGACAAGCTGGACATTTATACCAAGGCGGGTTTACTGGCCGTGGGCAGCGGTAATGCCATGCCCAAGCTGGGCTCGGGCCAATAAGGAAAACCCTATCGCAAACACCTCTTTGCAAGCGCCGTACGCTGTAAGCGGCTGTTAAAGTGTAATTACCACTTTTAAAGGACTTGCGATGAAAAAACTATTTGTACTAGGCGCGCTTTTAACCAGCTTGGCAGTAAGTGCGCAGACTGCCGCACCTGCCGCCGCGCCTGCTGCACCCACAGTGTTGCCCGGCTACGGCCCAGTCATTACCTTAGAACAAGCCAAAAAAGCGGTGGCCGCAGCAGAAGCTGAAGCCACGAAAAACAACTGGGCTGTGGCGATTTTTGTGGTCGACTCGGGTGGCAACATGGTCATGATGCAGCGCCTGCCCAACACGCAAATCGCCAGCCTCGACATAGCCCACGGCAAGGCTACATCAGCCAACAACTTCCGCCGCCCTACTAAAGCCCTGGAAGACGCTGTAGCCGGTGGCGGTGCGGGCCTGCGTTTGCTGGCACTGCAAAATGTGACGCCTTTAGAGGGTGGTGAGCTGATCTTGCAGGACGGCAAAATTATTGGCGCTATCGGTGTCAGCGGTGTGCTGTCTAGCCAGGACGCCCAGGTTGCTCGCGCGGGGGCAGCAGCGGCTGTTAAGTAGCCACCCCACAACCCTGATAGAATCAATCACCGGGCCCAAGCAATTGCGCCCGGTTTTTTATTGCCTAATTTTTGTGCAGTAATTACCGGCACATTCCAAGCGCTTAAACTTTTCTGAAACGAAATTTTTGAAGAAAGCAAAGTGCCATGGAAATTTTTGACTACGACAATGTTTTACTGCTCCCACGCAAGTGCCGCGTAGAGTCGCGCAGCGAGTGCGACGCCGGTGTCGAGCTGGGCGGCCGCAAATTTCGCATCCCCGTCGTACCTGCCAACATGAAGACTGTAGTGAGCGAGGCCACCTGCGTGTGGCTGGCGCAAAACGGCTACTTTTATGTAATGCACCGGTTTGACCTGGACAACGTAAAGTTTGTCAGTGACATGGCCAGCAAGGGCCTATACGCCAGTATTTCACTGGGGGTTAAAAAGCCTGACTATGACACCGTAGACCAATTGGTGGCACTAGGCCTGTGCCCTGACTACATCACCATCGATATTGCCCACGGCCACGCCGACAGCGTGCAAAAAATGATTGCTAGCATCAAGCAAAAGTTACCCAAAGCATTTGTCATTGCAGGCAACATTGCCACACCCGAAGCTATTATCGACTTGGAAAACTGGGGCGCTGACGCTACCAAAGTAGGCATCGGCCCCGGTAAAGTGTGCATTACCAAAAGCAAAACTGGCTTTGGCACTGGTGGCTGGCAACTCAGCGCGTTGAAGTGGTGTGCCCGTGTGGCCACCAAGCCCATCATTGCCGACGGCGGTATTCGCGAGCATGGCGATATTGCCAAATCAGTGCGCTTTGGTGCCACGATGGTGATGATAGGTTCGATGCTGGCAGGGCACGAGGAATCGCCTGGTAAAACCGTGGAAGTCGATGGCCAGCTGTTTAAAGAATACTACGGCTCAGCATCAGACTTTAACAAGGGCGAGTACAAACACGTTGAAGGTAAACGTATCTTAGAACCTATCAAGGGCACACTGGCCGATACCTTAATTGAGATGGAGCAAGACATTCAAAGTTCTATCAGCTACGGCGGTGGTACCAAGCTGATGGATGTGCGCAAAGTGAACTACGTGATTTTGGGTGGTGACAACGCGGGAGAGCATTTGTTGATGTAGATTGACTTGTTGTGGGGTCAGTTGTTGTGCTAATACTAATGCGCAGGAACTGATTGCTCGGTTAACGTGCGCACCCTGCCTGGAGTTGGTCGCTTGGTTTAGCGTGCGCACCGGAGAGTTGGTTATTCGGTTCGCGTGCGCGCCGGTTAGCTGGACTCGAGCCGGGCATCTCGCTGCAAAAATACTCCGAGAACACGCGCGAAACCAGCCTGCATTGAATTAGCTTTTGTACCGCGCGCCTCTCTGCGTATTTTTCATCGAGACGGACCCGACTCGTCACATTGTTCTATGCTTGGTTTTTGGCAGCCCGTGCGCCGGTTATAGGGTTGTTGCGATAGCGCTTTTTCAGCAGCCCGCGCTTTGGTAAAGCGCAATTGGGGTCAGAGCAAAATTTCGTTTGTGATTGGTGTTGCGCCGGATGTATGCTGTTCCTGAATTTTGATCTGACCCCAAATGCTCTCGTCGGCGACTACCGGTAGCGCACTACTTTGGTTGCAAGTGAGATAGCGTATGCCGACCGCCTGATTTCTGGTATCCCCAGTATGAGAGCGGTTGGCATACGCTATCTCACCACCCAGAGACTAAGCTGATGCGACACGATAACCAGCCAAGCCAGCCAAGCGGTGATTGCAGCGCGACTTGCCTTTTCGCCGCAGCTTACGATGCAGGAACATTAATCTCCAAAGCTCAATGTGTAAAAAAGTTAAATTTTCAAACCCGCGCTACAAGACCACCCATCTTTAGCCACAGCTAATTACGCGCCAAACGCAACCCCGTAAATTGCCACCGCGTATCCGTAGGAAAAAAATTACGATAACTAGCGCGCATATGGTCGCGCGGTGTAGCGCATGAGCCGCCGCGCAGAACATATTGGTTGACCATGAATTTACCGTTGTACTCCCCTACTGCGCCCTCCCAGGGCTGGTAGCCGGGGTAGCCTTGGTAGCTGCTGCTGGTCCACTCCCACACATCCCCCAGCGCTTGCATCAGCCCGTCAGTTTGGCGGGCTAACGGCATAGGGTGTAGCGCCCGGGACTCTACAAAATTGCCTGCAGTGCGCAACGAGGCAAATTGCGGCACTACCGCTGCTTCCCACTCAGCCTCGCTGGGCAAACGCGCGCCTTGGTAAGCGCTGTCAGTGGATGACTTCCAGCGGGCGTAGGCATCGGCTTCAAAATAGCTGATGTGGGTGATGGGCGTGTGCGGGTCGATAAGTGCCAGGCCATGCAGCGTAAAACTATGCCAGCCATCATGCGTGCCGCCCGTGCCATGTGGCTGGTTCCAGTACATGGGCGCCGCAATGTTTTGCGCATGCACCCAGTCCCAACCCGCAGACAGCCACCAGCGCGCATCGCGGTAGCCATCGGCTTGCATAAAGTCTAGCCACTCACCATGGGTGACCAAACGGTTCATCAACGCATAAGGCGCTATAAAAGTACTGTGACGGGGGGTTTCGTTATCAAAGGCAAAGCCCGCGTTATCACTGCCTATGTGTACCAGGCCGCCGTCAAAGCTTATCCACTTGGCCTGTACAGGGGCCACGCTGGCCAGTGGCCAAGCTTTTTGGTAGACAGGTTGCAGCGCACTGCATGACAGCAGGTGCTTCACGTCAGTCAGCAGCAGCTCCTGGTGTTGCTGTTCGTGCTGCAAGCCCAGCTCGGTTAACTGGCGCAGTTCTGCACTGTCGTTAGTGCTTAAAAGCACCTGCATACGTGCGTCTACTTCACTACGCCATTGCACTACTACGGCCAAGCTAGGCCGCGTTAGTAAGCCGCGTTGCGCACGGGGATGCTTGTCGCCCACGGCGTTGTAATAGCTATTGAATAGTGCACGGAATGCAGGGTTAAAAGGTACAAAATGCGCCTCAAATTTTTCTAAAATAAAAGTTTCAAAAAACCAGGTGACATGGGCCAAGTGCCACTTTACAGGGCTGGCATCGGGCATAGACTGGGCTTGGCAGTCTTCAGAGCTCAAGGGCTGGGCCAACTGCACCGACTGCGTACGCACACTAAGGTAGCGCGCTTGCAGTACAGATGCAGCAGGCAAATGCGGTGTGGTGGTAGAAACGGCGGTTAATTTTTTCATACGTTCTTCTTAATGGCGAAATTTTAACGATGTGGCTTCACGGTGCCGTGGGCGATATAGCCCATGCCCCATTGGGTGCTGCTGCGCGTAAAACCATCACAATAGCTTTGCATGATGTCCCATGGTGCCCATAGATCGGCTGCTTTAGCGTTGTAGGGTCTATTTTTAGCCCATGCTAACAAGTTAACTGGCCCCGTCCACCAAGGGAAAAACTTCACACCTGCCATAGCTACGCGCGTACCGGGTTTGGCATAGCGCATGATGTTGGCAATAGCCTCTGGCGTACGCGATATATCGTGCACATAGTTAAACAAAATAGCATCCACTTGCTGCGGCAGCACTACCGCCTCGGCGCTGCAGCACTGCTGCCATACATTGCGCCAACCCTCGCGGGCTATTCTGGCATGTGCTTGGCTGAACATGTCTGGGCTTTGCTCAAACGCCAGCACACGACCCGTGTCGCCCACAGCTTGACGCAGCAAGCTATAGCTTAAACCTGTGCCAGCGCCTACGTCTAGCACCACATCGCCAGGCTCTAAATGCAGTAAACCAATAGCGCGCTGGCGCAGGGGCATGGTGAACTGGGCCGAAGCGTCGTACTGGGCAGCCTTAGTACGGTATTTCTCTATCGATACATCGTTGTAGCTTAATGGCATAGTGCAACACCAAGAATAGCTTGTAGTTAACTCTGTCGCGCTTGGTGCAAGATTTATTACAGCATTTCACACACCTACACGCAGGTGTCGTGTGCGTAGTGGTTGCGCTATTTACAGGTCTGTTAATTTATTAACAATTTCGGCAAACCAGTCTCTCCAGAGTTTTGTTGAGTGATATCAAATGCTCTATTTTTAGTAGCTGTTTGAGCAGTATTTTCGGCGCTTCCAGCAGAGCTAATGTCTAAATTTCTTGCTGCAGCAGGGCAACTACCGGTGCTGATATAGCCCAGCGCAGCGGCTATGCGCCCCTCGGCAGGGTTGCCAAACTGGCGGGTTAAATCGTCTGCCACTGGGCACGTAGGCACAAACCCTGTGCTGTAGTCAGCAAAGCCTACGGCGTTGGACAGTTCGACATTGACGGCGTTGTACACCAAACCGCAAATATCCGCAGTGGTACGGAATCCGTAGGGTTTGCCACGGGTAGTGCTACCGACAGTAATGACGTTTTTAAAAGGGCGCAGCGAGTTAATGACTAGCTCACTAGCGGATGCGGTGTCAAATGAGGTAATCACCACTATCTTATCAAGACTAGCTAGCGGCACTGCAGGTGCAGTGCGAGCATTGAAAATTTCAGTAAAGTTTTTTGCTGTTTGTTTAGCGTTGAAACTGTAGTTAGCAAATACCTTGCCGTCTACCGCGCTACCACCTGCCATGCTGGCAAGATTGCGTGCTTGGTCCGTATAGCCACCCAAGTTATAGCGAAAGTCCAGTATTAGATCGGTGACACCTGCAGTACGAAATTTATCAAACGCCGCACCCAAGGCTGCAGACCCCGTGGAGATAAATTCTTGGTACATCAGATAACCGACTTTTTTGCCGTTACCAGCGGTTAGCACCTCAGCTTTGATCACCGGGCTAATTGGAAACGTGGCCGACTGCACGCTTAAGGTGCGCTGTGCGCCAGCTGCATCTTTAAGCACAAAGGTGCGCGCTACACCTGCAGCGCTGACTGAAGTCAACTGCCCTGCAGTAATTTGAGCGGGTGCTAAACCATCAATGCTGATAATAGTGTCGCCGCGCACTGCACCTGCGGCAGCCAGTGGGCTTAGAGGTTCAATCAAGCGTACTTTTAATACAGTTTGGGCTGCGTCTTCATAAGCCCAAGAAACACCATAACCGGTGAATGTACCTTCTACCGAAGATTGCCTAAATAATACCGTGTTTTGCGCATTGCTAAATCTATCTTTGGGTTTAAATAAAAGGGAATTTAAATATGCGGGAAGACTAGTTGCTGCTTCATTGGGCGTGCCTTGCTTGTCATACCAAAAATACTGGTCGTTCATGTAGTCGCGCAACCAAGCTTTCTGGTTGTCGACGCTGCAACTGACGGGGCCACTGGGGTAGCCACTGCCGCTACCACCATCGACACCGCCGCCTCCACAGGCCGCTAGTAGGCTAACTGCCAATAAGGTCAGTGCCCAGCGAGGCGATGGTGTGGCGCGGCGCATTGTCAAAGTGACGTTCATACAATCAAACTCCTAGTAATTGGCAAGCTAACTGGTGCGTGCGATGTTGCGGGTTAAGCAAAGTCTCCAGCATACTGAAATGATTTTGTCCCGCCATCGCCTCACGCACGGGCGCATGTCGCGCGCCCCATGCGGCCTGTATTAAACTATTTTGGCGCAAAAACTCGTCACTTTCGTCCGCACCGCACACCGCATAGAGCGGCGCGCGGGGCTGCGCAAAATAAGCAGGACTGCAGCGCTGCACTTGCGCGGGGGTTAACTTTAAATCGTTTTGCAAATACGGGCAGTGCATGATGGGTTCTAGGTCGTGCAGACCTGAAATGCTCAGTGCATTGCGCACTACGTTGCGCGGCAAGCTGGCGTCCCACCGCTCCCATTCACATCCTGCCAACATGGCTGCCAAGTGGCCACCGGCAGAGTGCCCAGCTACGGTGATGCGCGCCGGGTCGCCGCCATACTGGTCGATATGCTGATAAACCCAAGCCAGCGCGCGCACCATTTGCAGCGTAATGTCTTGCACCGTGGTGCTGCCTTGCGCGCTGCACAGCGCGTAGTTGGGCACTACCACACACACGCCCTTGTGCGTAAACGCGGGGGCTACAAAGCTGTGGTCGGCTTTGTCTAGGCTGCGCCAATAGCCGCCGTGGATAAATACCAGCACGGGTTGGCTTTGGCCGCCTGCGGGTGCGGATGCTGGTGTGGCTGGGAAAATATCGCACTTTTCTGCGGCTGCAGCGCCGTAGGCTACATCTAGCACCGCTGTTGGGCTGGCACGCACTTGCAGCGATTGGCTCTGCCACGGCTGCACAAAGCGGGTTAAAAAATCGGGCACGCGCAGGCGGTTGTTGTACTGGTCGTCTAGGTAAACTGCGTTGTATTTGGTGGTGTGGGCTTTGGGCATGCAATACATCCTACCCGAATCTGCCATTTGCTTAAACCCGATTTGCACTTAGCTGCTGCAAGGCTTAGTCAGTAAAAGGCAAGCCGTGCTGTGGCAAGATAACCCTCACAGCATACAACAACGTACTTGCAGAGGCTATTTATATGCTGTTTTAGGCCTCTAACCCAAGTAAATCCTGCTCAAGCAGCTATTATTAACATAGCATTTACCGAGTTAATTATGACCATCGCATTTTTAGGTATTGGGCTAATGGGTTTCCCGATGGCGCGCCGTTTATGCCAAGCGGGCCACACGGTGCATGCATTCAACCGCAGCCGCGACAAGGCTGAGCGCTTGGCCCCTTTTGGCGCGCGTATATTTGATACAGCGGCACAAGCGGTGCAAGGTGCCGACACGGTGATTTGCATGCTAGAAAACGGCGAAGTCACTGGCGACGTGCTGTTTGCGCAAGGCGTGGCCCAGGCCCTGACGGAAGGCCAGGCTGACAACGCACGCGGTACGTTAGTCATCGACATGGCCAGTACCAAGCCGCGCGAGGCGCGCGACCATGCTGCGCGCTTGGCTGCGCTGGGTATTAGCCATATCGACTGCCCTGTGTCGGGTGGCACGGTGGGTGCCGAGGCAGGCACCCTGGTGATGATGGCTGGCGGCAAGAGCGAGGATTTTGCACGTGCGCAAGATGTACTCACAGTATTTGGCCGCAGCACACTGGTAGGCCCACACGGCTCTGGGCAGCTGGCTAAACTAGCCAACCAGATGATTGTGGGCATCACTATCGGCGCGGTGGCCGAGGCGCTGCTGCTATGCCAGCGCGGCGGTGCCGACATGGCCAAAGTGCGCCAGGCCATCACTGGCGGTTTTGCCGACAGCCGCATACTGCAACTGCACGGCGAGCGCATGGTCAACCGCGACTTTGCTCCGCGTGGCCGTTTGGCCATTCAGCTTAAAGACATGCGCAACGCGCTAGATACCGCGAACGAAACCAGCATGGACGTGCCGATTACCATGCTGTTTGAACAGCTCTACGCGCAGGCTGCTGATCATGGCTTGGGTGATTTGGACCACAGCGGTTTGTTTGTTGAACTGGCCAGCCGTAATGGTATGAACTAGGCGTTTGCAAAATGTCCGGGATGGTAGGACACTTACACGCATGAGCCTAGATTTCTTGAGCAACATGTCACACCACCTGACACGCCGGCAAGTCTGCGCAGTAGCAGCTAGCTTGGTTTATCCCGCCTTGGCCAGCGCTAACATCTTGGCCAAAGACCAAGCCGTATGGAAAGCGCTGCGTATCGGCGGCCATTCAATTTTAATTCGCCACGCCATGGCACCTGGCACGTTTGATCCACCAGGTTTTAAGCTGGGCGACTGCAGTACGCAACGCAATTTAAGCGATGAAGGCCGTGCACAAGCCAAGGCATTAGGTGAAATGTTCACCACCATGCAGGTGATGGTAGGCACCGTGCGCAGCTCTGAGTGGTGCCGCTGCCAGGACACCGCTAAGCTAGCCTTTGGTGCAGACAAAGTGCAAACCTACCCGGCATTGAAGTCCCCCACACAGCTAGCACCCGAGCAACGTAAAGCCAACGCTGATGCTGTGCGCCAAGCCATTCAGAATTTCAGTCCGCGCACTAGCCCGTCTAAAGCCAACCAAGTCTTCGTCACCCACATGTTTAACATCCAAGACATCACTGGCGAAAGTGTGGCTGAAGGAGAAATTTTGGTTATGCGTGAAGGGCCACAAGGCCCACAGCTTGTGGGGCGACTAGCCACAAGTTGAGCCATGCACCATGCCAGACCTCTTTGGTGACGAGCCGCCCCATCAAGCACCGCCTGTTCAACGCAAAAAATCCCATGCGCCTACCGTTACCGCAGCTGCGCTAGACCCAGCGCACCAATCCCTAGCCGCGCAATTGCCACCTCACTTGCGTTTAGGCACTTCGTCATGGCACTTCCCCGGCTGGGCTGGCTTGGTGTGGGACGACGCCTATGCGCAAGAGGTTTTGTCCAACCACGGTTTGCCTGCGTATGCACAGCATCCGCTGCTGCGCACCGTCAGCCTGGACCGTGCCTTCTACCGCCCCATGACCGCCGCGCAATACGCCGCGCTGGCCGCGCAAGTGCCAGACGATTTTCGTTTTGTGGTGAAAGTACCCAGCTTGATTAGTGACGCACTGGTTCGCAGTACACAGGGCGATGATGCTGGCAAAGGCTTGCAAACCAACCCGCATTTTTTAAGCCCTGAGCTTATGCGCACTGCGTGCATAGAGCCTGTAGCGCAAGGCTTGGGCCACAAGCTGGGCGCATTGGTGCTGCAGATCAGCCCGCTGCCTGCGCAGTGGTTGCAGCCAGATTTATTGTTGTTTGAGACTCTAGCGCACGTATTGTCTGCTCAAGCAGCTATTAAAAACGTAGTACCTGATGCCATCATTGCTGTAGAAGTGCGCAACCCTGAGCTACTTGCCTCGCCCCTGCGCGAGGCACTGGTACGTACGCTACGCAATGCTGGTGCCACCTACTGCCTGGGCCTGCACAGCAAGATGCCGCCGATTGAAGAGCAGCTCCCCGTGCTGCGCGCCCTGTGGCCCGGCCCGCTGGTGTGCCGCTGGAACTTGCACCGCAAGCACGGCCGCTTTGGCTACCAAGCCGCCAAGGATTTGTACGAACCCTTTGACCAGCTTGTAGACGAAGATCTGCAAACCCGTGCAACGCTGGCCAAGGTTATTCAAGGCACCGCAGCAGCGGGGCACCCAGTGCTAGTCACCATTGGCAATAAAGCTGAAGGCAGCGCGCCACTATCTGTTGTCCAGCTAGCGCGGTCTCTGGCCAGCACATGACATCTTCTATGGGCTATCCGCTTAGCCCCGTTTGCGCTCTATAAACAGACTCAGCGCAACAGTTCGTTTCACTTTAGTGCTTGAAAACATACCAATCGGTATGTATATTCAATACCAACTAATCGGTATGCTCACATTTTGCAAATCAGTCCATGATCCACAGTTCAAAAAACAAGCTGCTTGACGCCGCTCTACAAGTGATCCGCACCAAGGGCTACACAGCCACCACGGTGGATGGCATTTGCCTTGCTGCGGGCGTCACCAAAGGCAGCTTCTTTCACCACTTCAAAGGCAAAGAGGACTTGGCGATTACCGCCGCTAACTATTGGGCCGACATGACAGGCGCACTGTTTGAGAGTGCGCCCTACCACGCGCACCCAGACCCACTTGATCGGGTGCTGGGCTACATCGACTTCCGCAAATCCATCTTGCAAGGCACCTTGCCCGAGTTCACTTGCCTTGTAGGCACGATGGTGCAAGAAACGTTTGACACCGCGCCTACCATACGCGACGCGTGCGAGCGCAGCATCAGTGGCCATGCCGCCACCATTGCCATAGACATAACAGCGGCCATAAAGCTGCACCACATCCAAGCTGACTGGACAGCCGATGGCTTGGCCCTGCATACGCAAGCGGTACTGCAAGGTGCCTTCATCTTGGCCAAAGCCAAAGGTACAGCCCAAGTCGCCAGTGACAGTGTGGATCACCTGCGCAGGTATGTAGAAATGCTGTTTGGCGTGCGTGCACCAAGCAGCGTGTTAGCCACTAGTACCGGTAAAAGCACGAGCGCGACTTAAGTCGATTTTTATGTCCATGCACTTAAAGGAGTAGTCACATGAGTACCACCCAAGCCACCGCCCACGGCGGCACCATCACAGCGCACCGCGTGCTCACCAGCACGCCTTAGAAAATCTGGCGCGCCTACACGCAGCCCGATGCCTTTGCTCGTTGGCTACCGCCCAACGGTTTCACCGCACATGTGTACGAGATGGATGTCAAAGTTGGCGGTAGTTACCGCATGTCGTTTACCAATTTCACCACGGGTGGCGAGCTGTTCTTTGGTGGCAAATACCTGGAGCTGCGCCCCCATGAATGCATTGCCTACACAGCCAGTTTTGAAGATCCGAATTTACCCGGTGAGATGACCACGCGCGTCACCATCAAACCTGTTTCGGTGGGCGTAGAAATTCATATTACGCAAAGCGGCATACCCAGCATGATTCCCACCGAGGCCTGCTATCTTGGTTGGCAAGAATCGTTGCGCCATTTGGCTCGGCTGGTTGAGCCAAATATACCGGGTTGAATCGGTTGAGATAGTAGGTATTTTTAAATCAAATTAGCACTTTGCGAAAACGCAATATACGTAGATCACTATTACTTTAGGAGCCAATCATGAATTATCTAGATGGATTTGTTGCCGCTGTTCCTCTGGCCAAGAAAGAGGCGTTTCTCAAGCATGCCACTGATGCGGCGGTGGTGTTCAAGGAATATGGCGCTTTGCAAGTGGTGGAGAGTTGGGGGGACGATGTGCCCGAAGGCCAGCTCACCTCGTTTCCCATGGCCGTCAAACGAGAAGCTGGCGAAACCGTGGTGTTCTCCTGGATTCAATGGCCATCCAAGGTTGTGCGAGACAGCGCTTGGGAAAAAATCATGGCCGACCCGCGCATGAACCCCGACCACAACCCCATGCCCTTCGACGGCAAACGCATGATCTTCGGTGGTTTTCAAATCATTATGGAGAAATGATATGACCGCCCCTGCAACATCACCTGCTAAGAACACGATTTGCCTTTGGTACGACGGCGATGCCGAAGAAGCCGCACGGTTTTATGCCTCGGTTTTTCCCGACTCGAAGGTCACTGCTGTGCATCGCGCACCCAGTGACTATCCTGCAGGCAAGCAAGGCGATGTTTTGACTGTTGAATTCACCGTGCTGGGTATGCCGTGCTTGGGTATGAACGGCGGGCTAGGGATCAATCACAGCATGGCATTTTCGTTTCAGATAGCCACTGTGGATCAAGCTGAGACAGATAAATACTGGAACGCCATCGTCAACCATGGTGGGCAAGAGAGCGCTTGTGGCTGGTGCAAAGACAAGTGGGGGCTGTCGTGGCAGATCACGCCCATTAAACTGACACAAGCCTACACAGACCCAGACAGGGCTGCGGCCAAACGTGCGTTCGAGGCCATGATGCAGATGGGAAAAATCGACATCGCCGCTATCGAAGCGGCGCGTCGTGGGTGACCTGTGCAATGCTAAACCAGCCTCTCGTGTAGATGGAACATAAGCCAGAGGCAATTAATTTAGGAGTGAATAATGAATCCACCAGATCACAATGCATCGCACAATCTCGTGCTGGAGCGCACCCTGCAAGCGCCGCGCATGGCTATTTGGCGCTGCTGGACAGAGCCTGCGCTGATAGAACAATGGTTTTGCCCCAAGCCTTGGGTGGTGACCGATGTGAAGGCCGATCTTCGCGCAGGGGGTGCCAGCTCGATGACGATGCGCGGACCGAACGGCGAGGCCTTCCCAAACAACTTCGTGTACCTGGAAGTCGTCCCCAGCCAGCGCCTGGTCTTCACCGATGCTTTCACCAGCGCTTGGCAGCCTTCGGGCAAAGCCTTTATGGTGGGTGAAATCACACTGGCAGACGCACCGGGCGGTGGCACGCTCTACAAAGCCGTTGCGCGGCACTGGAGTGCTACCGACCTCGAAGAACACGTCAAGATGGGCTTTCACCAAGGCTGGGGCATCGCGGCAGATCAGCT
>JANLPQ010000079.1:0-16857 GCA_031367325.1 Polaromonas sp.
GCCCGTGACGTTGAAAACTCCATCCAAACCAACGCCAAAGACTTTGAAAAATCATGGTCTGAGGCCACAGGCGACGCCGCAAACCACACCTATACCTCACCAGAATACTTCCCTGAATACAAACACCCCAAAAAGAAGTGGCGCACCAAAGTAGGTGCTACGCCCCAGTGGTACAAAGCCCGCGCTGGCGTGCGCACCAAGGCCTTGTCAGGGGCCGCCCGTGTGGCTAAATACCGCCCCGTCAAATTCAACTAAATTAATGGGGTCAGATCACATTTAATGGCGATCTCACCCCAACCCAAAGCCTCTATTTCATGACAATGCCCAACAAAGACGACGAGCTGGCTGGCACAGAGCAGCCCTTTGTAACGCATCTGATGGAGCTGCGCGACAGGCTGCTGTACAGCATCTACGGCATTGCCGTGGCCATAGTGATCTTGGCAATCTACCCAGGCCCCAGTGGTTTGATCGACTGGGTGGCACGCCCCATCATGGCGCACATGCCGCCGGGCTCTAAGCTGATTGCTGTGGGGGTGTTTTCGCCATTTTTTGTGCCCATGAAGGTGTTGATGATGGGCGCGGTGCTGCTGGCGCTGCCGTGGTTGATGTACCAGCTATGGATGTTTGTAGCGCCCGGCCTGTACAGCCACGAGAAGAAGTTTGCGTTTCCGCTCATTTTGTTTGGCAGCTTGCTGGCCTATGGGGGCATTGCGTTTGTACAGTTTCTGGTATTGGACCGCATGTTCGAATTTATCCAGAAATTCACGCCAGCGTCGGTATCGGCCACGCCTGATGTAGCCAGCTATGTAGAGAGTATTTTGGGGCTGTACATTGCCTTTGGTCTGGCGTTTCAAGTGCCCATTATCGTGGTGCTGCTCACGCGCTTTAATATCATGACGGTGGAAAAGCTCAAAGAGTTTCGCGGTTATTTTGTGGTGGTGGCGTTTGTAGTGGCCGCTGTGGTGACCCCGCCTGACGTGATTTCGCAACTGGCTTTGGCCATTCCTATGTGCATTTTGTACGAGGTAGGTATTTTGGCGTCGAAATACTTTATCAAAGTCAGCAAACCCCCCGAGGCAGATGCAGCATCTGCAGATGCCGATAAAGCTAAAACTGACAAAGCCTAAACGCCGCAGCACTAAAGCCGCAAAAAACCGCGTGCGACAAGGTTAAAAAGGCCTACTTTTCACCCTGCTCACTGTTACGGCGCGATAATGGTATTTCGTGATAACCCTTAGGGCCACCCGAAGTAACTCCATGAACGCACCGCTCCCACTGCACCAACTTACCGCCATTGCGGCCGACGCCCCGCGTGTGCGCGAAATTCCGTACAACTACACCTCGTTTTCTGACCGCGAGATTGTGATTCGCTTGCTGGGTGCCAGTAGCTGGGACGCGCTGGAAATTTTACGCGGCGAGCGCCAAACTGGTCGCAGCGCCCGCATGCTGTACGAGGTGCTGGGCGACATTTGGGTAGTGCAGCGCAACCCGTATTTGCAAGACGATTTGCTGGACAATCCCAAGCGCCGCAAAATGCTGGCCGACGCGCTGAACCACCGTTTGGCCGAGGTAGAAAAGCGCCGCACGCCCGCAGCAGACCCTGCGCGCGACGCCCATGTAGGCGCGCTGCTGGCAGCAGCTAAAGCTTGCGTCAAGTCGTTCTATGAATCATTTGCTCAGGTATACGACCTGCGCAAGCGCACTAACAGCGTGCTGCGCAAACATACGGCCAAAGACAATATCAAATTTGACGGCTTATCCCGTGTGAGCCACGTGACCGACGCGACCGACTGGCGTGTGGAATACCCGTTTGTAGTGCTGACGCCTGATTCCGAGGCCGAGATGGCCGGCATGGTCAAAGGCTGTATCGAGCTGGGCCTGACGATTATTCCGCGCGGCGGCGGTACAGGCTACACCGGCGGCGCTATTCCACTCACATGGAAGTCAGCGGTGATCAACACCGAAAAGCTCGAGTCGATGACCGAGATGGAAATGGTCAGCCTGCCCGGCTTGGCCGCGCCCGTGGCCACCGTGTGGTCAGAGGCCGGTGTAGTTACCCAGCGCGTGGCTGACGCCGCTGAGCGTGCAGGTTTTGTATTTGCAGTCGACCCTACCAGCGCCGAGGCCAGCTGCATTGGCGGCAACATCGCCATGAACGCAGGCGGCAAAAAAGCCGTGTTGTGGGGTACCGCGCTGGACAATTTAGCCTCTTGGCGCATGGTCACCCCCGACGCACAGTGGCTTGAGGTTACGCGCCTGAACCACAATTTGGGCAAAATCCACGACGCTGAACTGGCCAGCTTTGAGTTGAAATACTTTGATGCGGGTGGCAAAAAGCTGCTGAAAACTGAGCGCCTAGACATCCCCGGCAAAACCTTCCGCAAAGAAGGTTTGGGCAAGGACGTCACCGACAAGTTTTTAAGCGGTTTGCCCGGCATTCAAAAAGAAGGCTGCGATGGCCTGATCACCAGTGCGCGCTGGATTGTGCACAAAATGCCGCTGCACACACGCACGGTGTGCCTAGAGTTTTTTGGCAATGCCAAAGACGCAGTGCCTTCCATTGTCGAGATCAAAGACTATATGTTTGCCGAGCAAAAGCGTACTGGCGTATTGCTGGCAGGGCTGGAGCATTTGGACGACCGTTATTTGAAAGCTGTGGGCTACGCCACCAAATCCAAACGCGGCGGCTTGCCCAAGATGGTGCTGGTGGGTGACATTGCGGGTGATGATGCCGACGTGGTGGCTCGCACCACGTCTGAAGTAGTGCGCATCGCCAACTCACGTAACGGCGAAGGCTTTACCGCCACCAGCCCCGAGGCGCGCAAAAAGTTTTGGCTTGACCGCAAGCGCACCGCCGCCATCAGCAAGCACACCAACGCCTTCAAAATCAACGAAGACGTGGTCATCCCGCTGCCGCGCATGGCCGAGTACACCGATGGCATTGAGCGCATCAACATCGAGCTGAGCCTGCGTAACAAAATTAAACTGTGCGACGCGTTAGAAGCATTTTTTGCCAACGGCAACCTGCCACTGGGCAAAGGCGACGACGCTATGGACATTCCATCATCCGAACTGCTGGGCGACCGCGTAGCGCAGGCCACGGCCTTGGTGCGCGAAGTGCGCACCCTGTGGGCTGGTTGGTTGGCTGATGTAGAAACTAAATTTCCCCAGCTGCAAGACCACACTTTGCGTGCCAGCTGGAAAACACAGCTACGCGCACCGCTGGCCAACATTTTTGCAGGCGGCGCGTTCAAAGAGATCAACGAAGAATGCCAAGCTATCCACAAACGTGTGCTCAAGGGCCGCGTGTGGGCTGCGTTGCACATGCATGCAGGCGATGGCAATGTGCACACCAACTTGCCCGTTAACAGCGACGACTACGAGATGCTGCAAACCGCACACGAGGCGGTAGTGCGCATCATGGCACTGGCGCGCAGCCTAGACGGCGTGATCTCGGGCGAGCACGGCATTGGCATTACCAAGATGGAATTTTTGAGCGATGCCGAACTCAAGCCTTTTGCCGATTACAAAGCCAAGGTTGATCCTGAGGGACGTTTTAACAAAGGCAAGTTGCTACGAAATTCGCAGCTGCCTGAGCAGGTTTTACTTGGGTTAGAAGCCAAAATGACCTCTAAAAATGCCCTTCCAGAGCGCCTTTTCGCAGATTTGACCAACGCCTACACACCATCGTTCGGCTTGATGGGCCACGAGTCGCTGATCATGCAGCAAAGCGATATTGGCGCTATTGCCGACAGCGTAAAAGACTGCCTGCGCTGCGGCAAATGCAAGCCCGTGTGCGCCACGCATGTGCCGCGTGCCAATCTGCTCTATTCGCCGCGTAACAAAATCCTAGCCACGTCGTTGTTGATTGAAGCCTTCCTGTACGAAGAGCAAACCCGCCGTGGTATTAGCCTCAAGCATTGGGAAGAATTTGAAGACGTAGCCGACCACTGCACGGTGTGCCATAAGTGCCTAAGCCCGTGCCCGGTCGACATTGACTTTGGTGAAGTGTCGATGAACATGCGCAACTTGCTGCGCAAGATGGGGCAAAAATCTTTCCGCCCCGGCAATGCAGCAGCCATGTTCTTCTTAAACGCGACCAATCCGGAGACCATCAAATTCATGCGCAGCGCGATGGTCGACGTAGGTTTTAAAGCCCAGCGCTTGGCTAACGACCTGTTGCGCGGCTTGGCGAAGAAGCAAACTGCTAAACCCGCTGCTACTGTAGGTACTGCGCCGATCAAAGAGCAAGTCATCCATTTCATCAATAAAAAGATGCCCGGCAACTTGCCCAAAAAGACCGCCCGCGCCTTGCTGGACATTGAAGACAACGACTACGTGCCCATCATCCGCAACCCGGCCACCACCACGGCCGAAACCGAGGCTGTGTTTTACTTTCCCGGTTGCGGGTCGGAGCGATTGTTCAGCCAAGTGGGTTTGGCCACGCAGGCCATGCTATGGCATGCGGGTGTGCAAACCGTGCTGCCGCCGGGCTATCTGTGCTGCGGTTACCCTCAGCGCGGCAGCGGCCAGTTTGACAAAGCCGACAAGATGATTACCGACAATCGCGTGCTGTTCCACCGCGTGGCCAATACGCTGAACTACCTGGATATTAAAACCGTGGTGGTCAGCTGCGGCACCTGCTATGACCAACTGCAGGGATACCAGTTTGACAAAATATTTCCTGGCTGCCGCATCATCGACATCCACGAGTATTTGCTAGAGAAAAACATCACGCTGCCCACCAACGGCCCTGGCCAAGGTGCGTACCTGTACCATGACCCGTGCCACAGCCCCATGAAGCTGCAAGACCCGATGAAAACCGTCAAAGCGCTGGTAGGCGACGCGGTGATTAAGGCCGAGCGTTGCTGCGGCGAGTCGGGCACACTGGGTGTGACGCGGCCTGATATTGCAACGCAAATTCGCTTTCGTAAGGAAGAAGAATTGCTAAAAGACGAGGCTAATTTGGCGGTGCTGGCCAAAGAGCAAGGTATTGCACCTAAAGCAAATACCAAGATTTTGACCAGCTGCCCCAGCTGCCTGCAAGGGTTGTCACGCTATGGCAACGACCTGAACAATGGTTTACTGGAAGCCGACTACATCGTGGTTGAGATGGCCAACCAGATTTTGGGCGACCAATGGATGCCCGAATATGTGAAGGCCGCTAACCACGGCGGTATCGAGCGCGTGCTGGTGTAAATAACAAAAAATGGAGACAACATGGCAGGCCTGACCAAAGACACCCCCAACCCGGTAGACATTACCGTGCACCAGCAAACGCGTCAGCTAGAAATTAGCTTTTCTGACGGCGCTAAGTTCAACATTCCACTAGAGCTGATGCGGGTGTATTCACCGTCTGCAGAAGTGCAGGGCCACGGCCCGGGCCAAGAAACCCTGCAAACTGGTAAACGCTTGGTGGGCCTGCAGTCGATGGAGCCGGTGGGCAACTACGCGGTAAAGCCGGTGTTTACTGATGGTCACGAAAGCGGGCTGTTTTCGTGGGACTACTTGTACCATTTGGGCGCGAACCAAGACGCACTGTTTGCGCAGTACGAGGCGCGTTTAGCCGCTGCAGGTGCAGACCGCGACGCCCCTATGGTAGAGGCTGGCCATGTGCACGGCGCAGGTTGCAGCCATTGATGCACACTATTAATTTCATAGCTGCTTGAGCAGGTAACACATGGCAGATACCCACTTTGGCTACACAACCGTAGATACTGCTGACAAAGCGCGGCAAGTGCGCGGTGTGTTCGATTCTGTAGCGTCTAAATACGACATCATGAACGATGTCATGTCGATGGGCCTGCACCGCGCGTGGAAGGCCTACACCATCATGGTGTCCGGCGCTACGCAAGGCTCCAAGGTGCTGGATATTGCAGGCGGCACGGGCGATTTAGCGCTGGCTTTTGCCAAAAAAGTCGGCCCCACAGGCCAAGTAGTGCACACCGACATCAACGAGGCCATGCTGCGCGTAGGCCGCGACCGGCTGGTAGACACAGGTGTGCACCTGCCCACGATGGTATGTGACGCTGAGAAGCTGCCTTATGCCGACAACAGCTTTGACGTGGTGACGGTGGCGTTCGGTTTGCGTAACATGACGCATAAAGACAAGGCATTGGCCGAGATGTGCCGTGTGCTCAAACCGCGCGGCAAGCTGTGCGTCTTGGAATTCTCTAAAGTGGCCCAACCTCTACAAAGGGCCTACGATTGGTATTCTTTTTCAATTTTGCCAAAATTAGGGTCGTTGATTGCTGGTGATGCGCAAAGCTACCAGTATTTAGCAGAGTCGATTCGCATGCACCCTGACCAAATTACACTTAAAACCATGATGCAGGGAGCGGGTTTCGGACATGTGGATGTTCATAACATGACGGGCGGCATTGTCGCCCTGCATATGGGCATTAAATGTTAAGCAAGTTATATCTGGAGGCAATATGAAATTATGGTCATTGGTTCTGGCAGTTGCACTGTTGGCAGTGAATGTACAGGTAGACGCTAAGCGCTTAGGCGGTGGTCGGTCTATGGGCAAACAGTCGGGCAACGTTACACAAAATCAGGCAACGCCTAATGCACCTGGCGCACCTGCTGCGGCACCCGGTGCTGCCGCAGCTAAACCCGCCACACCTCCTGCGGCCGCAGCTGCGCCCAAGCGCCCGTGGGGCGCTATGCTGGGCGGTTTGGCCGCTGGCTTGGGCTTGGCTTGGTTGGCCAGCTCGTTAGGACTGGGCGCTGCCATGGGGCAATTTATGATGTTTGCACTGGTGGCACTGGTCATCATGGTGGCCGTGGGCTGGTTTATGCGCCGCCGCGCGCAAGGCAACCAGTCTGCCAATGGCGGTGCTAACGGTGCCATGGGCAACAGCCCGTATGCCTACCAGGGCGCAGGCTCGGCCACAGCGCAGCCTAACTACAGCCCATCTAATGTGGGTAACGACGCATCTGCCCGCCCGTGGGAGCGCAACAGCATGGCTTTTGACGCATCTAAAGGCGGCGGCAGCATGATTGGTTCGGCTATCGGTGGAGGTGCTGGTGTAGGTGCTAGCCTGGCTGGCTCGCAGGCGTGGGGTATCCCGGCTGACTTTGACACCAATGGCTTTTTAGCCTCTGCCAAGCAAAACTTCATCACTTTGCAAGCCGCTTGGGACAGCTCAGACATCAGCCGTTTGCGCTCGATGATGACCGATGGCATGTTGGGTGAAATTAAAGCCCAGTTGGCCGAGCGCGAGCAGCACACCGGTGCAGGTGCTAACCACACCGAGGTAGCCGCGCTAGATGCCAAGCTATTAGGGATTGAGGAAGACGATAGTTCTTGGCTTGCCAGCGTCGAATTCTCCGGCATGATTAAAGAAGACCCTGCCCAAAGCCCTGGCCCGTTCCGTGAAGTGTGGAACATGAGCAAAGCCAAGTCGGGCACGGGCGGCTGGCTGGTGTCGGGCGTGCAGGCTTTGCAATAAAGCTTTTAACCACAGTGCGTGCTAAGCCAGCACGCACGGGTGATAATCAGGGGACGTATGAACACATCGTCCCCTTTTTCATTGCCGTTTACCTTTCCACCCAATTTGCAGAGCTTGCCTGCGTGGCTGCAGCCGCCGGGCTGGTTGGTGCGCGAGGTGCAGCAGCGCGTGGTCTTGGCACTGAACCATGTGCTGCAGCAAGAACCTGAGGCGATGGCCCGCCTTGCAAGGCAAAAAGGCCAGGTAGCCCGCATAAATGCTACTCAACTAGCTATTGAACTAATAGCTACCCCAGCAGGATTGTTAGACTTGGCGCCCGCCGGTTCCAAAGCAGACTTAACCCTCACCGTCACAGACAGCAACCCGTTGTCGTTGCTGCAAACCACGCTGAAGGGCGAAAAACCTGCCATCCAAGTGCAAGGCGATGTGCAGTTGGCCGCCGAGGTGAACTGGCTGGTAGACCATGTGCGCTGGGATGCAGAAGAAGATTTAAGCCGCATCTTGGGCGATGCACCGGCGCACGGCCTGATGCAGGTGCTGCGCCAAGCAGGCGAGACGCTTAAGAAGTTTGCGCCCAATCCAGCGGCTACATCCGCGTCGGCACCCGCCCCAGCACACTCATCGCCACCCAAAGCTAACTCCGCAACTACACCAGCCTCAAGCGCTGCATCCAGCGATACGCCACCGTCAGACATTGGGCCCGCGACTGGCGTGTCGGGTTAGGTGCGCGGCATGGGTTTGGTGTATCGACTCTGGCGCGGCGCGTTTATTGTTTTTATCGTCTTGCGCTATGGTCTAGACGAGCTGGTGCTCAGCAGCTTTGAAAAGCCGTGGATCAAAGTTACTACCCGCATTGTGTCGCTGGGGCGCAACCTGCGCGCCCCGCGTGGCCAGCGTCTGCGCGAGGCACTAGAGCGGCTAGGGCCGATATTTGTCAAATTTGGGCAGGTCATGTCCACCCGGCGCGACCTGCTGCCCACCGACATTGCCAACGAGCTGGCCCTGCTGCAAGACCGCGTGCCACCGTTTAGCTCTGACATTGCCGTGGCCACCATTGAAAGAGCCTTTGGCCGCAAGGTGCAGGATATTTTTGTCAGCTTTGACCGCACGCCTATTGCCAGTGCCTCGATAGCGCAAGTGCACTTTGCTGTGCTGCTGGACAAAAAAGGCCGGCAGCGCGAGGTAGCTGTCAAAGTAGTGCGGCCCGGCATGCTCAAAGTCATCGAAAAAGACTTGGGCCTCATGCGCATGATGGCCGGCTGGGTTGAGAGCCTGAGCGCAGACGGCAAGCGGCTCAAACCGCGTGAAGTAGTGGGCGAGTTTGATAAATATCTGCACGAAGAGCTGGATCTGGTGCGCGAGGCTGCAAACTCTGCCCAACTGCGGCGCAACATGGCGGGGTTAAATCTAGTGCTGATCCCCGAGATGTATTGGGATTTTTGTCATCCTGATGTGATAGTGATGGAACGCATGAACGGCGTGCCGATCAACCAGATGGACAAGTTGCTGGCAGCTGGCGTAGATATTAAAAAGCTAGCCAATGATGGGATAAATTTATTTTTCACGCAAGTGTTTCGCGATGGATTTTTCCATGCTGACATGCACCCCGGTAACATCCAGGTCAGTTTAGATCCGCAAACCTTTGGCCGTTATATTTCGCTAGACTTTGGCATAGTGGGCACGCTAACCGAGGTAGACAAAGAATACCTTGCGCAAAATTTTGCTGCGTTCTTCAGGCGCGACTACAAACGCGTAGCCGAGCTGCATATCGAGTCTGGCTGGGCACCTGCCACCACACGGGTAGACGAGCTAGAGTCAGCCATCCGCGCGTGTTGCGAGCCATATTTTGATCGTCCGCTGAAAGAGCTGTCGCTGGGCATGGTGCTGATGCGCTTGTTCCAAACCTCACGCCGCTTTCAGGTAGAAATTCAACCGCAACTGGTGCTGCTGCAAAAAACCCTGCTCAATATTGAAGGCCTAGGCCGCGAGCTAGACCCCGACTTGGACCTGTGGGCTACCGCCAAACCGTTTTTAGAAAAATGGATGCTGGAGCAAATTGGCCCGCAAAAATTACTAGAGCAGCTCAAAGCACAAGCACCGCGCTATGCCAAGCTATTGCCCGAGTTGCCGCGTTTGCTACACGACTATTTGCAGCAACAAAAAGGCCAACACAGCAGTGAACTTCAGCAGTTGATTGCAGAGCAAAAGCGCACCAACCAGCTGCTGCGCATCTTGGGTTTTACGTCGCTGGGCTTTGTGTCTGGCTTGCTGGTGATGCAGATGGTGCTGCGTTTTTATCGCTGGTAAATTGATACTCGCTATTAATTAAATAGCTGTTTGAGCAGTATTTACTTGGGTTACTAAATTATTTTGTTCTTAAAAATGCTGTTTGAAGTGGTTTGGATGGTGTTTTTCTTATGCTGCGTTTGTTTTGTACCAGATTCGTTGTTTTTGCACGCGCCCGGCTGTGGCGTAGCCCTATCGCCACCCGAACCCCGGGCACAACGGCCAAGCATCTGCGGTACGCATTCCGGGGGAAATTTAGAAACTCGCTGCGCTCAGACATCTAAATTTCTGATCCCCTGCATTTGCGTTCCTCGAGCCCGGGGCTCGAATCGGTGGCGATAGGACTACACCACAGCCGAGCGCTTGTAGTAGGTTGGGGTTTCGCTCGGTGATGGTCACTGTTAATGAGGCTGCTACTGCGCTACCCCACTACTCTTCTGTCAGCGACCACACCAGTGGAGCGCAGCAACGTTCGGTGTGCCTATGACAAACAATAAAGGGCCGCAGGTCCGTTTGGCATGGGCACACCGAACGTTGCTGTGTGATCGCGAGGTCCTGGGATAGCAACGAGATGCCCGGCTCAAGTTCAGCTACCCGGGGCGCACGCGAACCGAGCAACCAACTTAGCCAACGCCCACGCTAAAGCCAAACGACCAACTAAGCTAGAACGCATGCCAAATTAAGAGGAATAGCTTCGGGCAAGAGCAAAAAAGCCTTAAACAGACGGTGACTTTCTCCGCTGTTGTCGCGCTAAATAAATCGTGTACGTCAATACAGCCAGTGTTACGACCGCCATTAGCAAAGTAGCCGCTGCATAGATAGAAGGGTTGACCCCGCGCCGGGCATAGCTAAAAATAACTTGTGGCAACGTCGTCACCCCTGGGCCCGACAAAAACTCCGACACCACCACGTCGTCAAACGACAGCGTAAACGTTAGCAACCAAGCCGCCATCAGCGACGGCACAATGTTAGGCAGTGTGACCAAGAAAAACACTTGCGCAGGTCGGCAGCCCAGGTCCATGGCAGCTTCTTCTAGTGAGCGGTCCATCTCCGACAAGCGCGACTGAATCACTACCGTGGCATAGGCCATGCCCAGCAAAATATGCCCTAGCACAATAGTCATGGTGCCCCGCTCAGGCCAACCTACTCCGCGTTGTATACCTACCATCAGCAGTAGCAGCGACATACCCACAATGACCTCAGGCATCACCAGCGGCGCGCTGACCATGCCAGAAAAAAGCGTACGCCCGCGAAACTGCCCCATACGCACCAGCGCATAAGCCGCCAAGGTAGCCAGCGCGGTGGCTGCCGTAGCGCTGAGCAATGCTACTTTGAGCGACAGAAAAAAGCCTTCTACCAAGCGCGGGTCTGACGCCAGCGCCTGGTACCAGCGCGTAGAAAAACCGGTGAACACACTGTCTTGGCGCGTGCTGTTAAACGAAAAAACCACCAAAAATAAAAGCGGAGCGTACAGAAAAATGTAGATCACCAGCATCCACAGCTTGGCGATATGCCGCTGCATAAAACGCGAAGATGTGCTCATGCTAACGCGCCTCTTGCGCTGAGCGCTGGTTGACGCGGTGCTGGTACCACAGCAGCGGCGCGATCACCAGCACGATCATGATAATGGCCAAGGCGCTGGCACGTGGCCAATTGTTGCTGCTGAACATTTCGTCCCACACCACACGGCCAATCATGATGTTCTCAGCACCACCCAACAGCGACGGTATGACGAATTCGCCCACACAGGGAATGAACACCAGCATGCAGCCCGCTGTAATGCCGGTGCGGCTAAGCGGTACGGTGACCAGCCAAAACGCTTTGAACGGGCTGGCACCCAAGTCGTAGGCAGCCTCTAGCAGCCGCAAGTCCATTTTGACCAAGTTGGCATACAAAGGCAGCACCATAAACGGCAAGTACACATACGTCATGCCTACTAGCATCGACACATCGGTGTAGAGCATTTGGATCGGCTCGTTAATTATGCCCAGCGCCAGCAGTGCGGCGTTGACCACTCCTTGGTCGGCCAAAATACCCTTCCACGCATACACGCGCAGCAAAAACGAGGTCCAAAACGGCAGCATCACCAGCATCAAATACACGGGCCGGTGGGTGGGCTTGGCGCGGGCGATAAAGTAAGCAAACGGATAGCCTAAACCCAAGCACAGCACGGTGGTAAAAAAAGCGTATTTCAACGACAGCAGATACGCATCGGTGTAGATGGTACTGCCCCACAGGCCGTCGCTGTCACGCACCACCGACAGGTAATTTTGCACTTTTAAAATCAACCGCCATTTGCCATCGGTGTTGGTCAGCATGGTGGCAAACGGGTCTAAGCCATCGCCCATGTCGGTCAAGCTGATGCGCAGCAAGATGAGAAAAGGCAATGCAAAAAAGACCAGCAACCACACATAGGGAATGCCCAGCGCCGTGCGGCGCCCCATACCTAGGCGCTGCCACCAAGTTTGCAATGTGTTCATGTGCAAAAAATCCAGATTTAAAAAAAGCTGTACACACTTGCGCGCGTACAGCTTGTCACTTTTATGCCACTTCAAGCAGCAGGCAAGTTTACTTGCCTTTTTTAAACGCTGTGTAAATACTGCTGAGCGATTCACGCGCGGCGTTGTTAAAGCTAGACGGTGGCACCATGGTGGCCAATGCGGCAGGCTCTAAAAATATGGACTTGTTGGCCACTACTTCGGGCGTTACTTTGGCGACGCTGGCTTTGTTGGCCGTGGGGTAGCCCAGCTCGTTAGTCAGCGCGGCAGACACGTCAGGCTGCAAGAAGTAGTTGATGAAGGTGGCTGCATTGCCAGGGTGCTTGGCATCTTTGGTGACTGCTAAGTTGTCAAAAAAGATCAAACCGCCGGTTTTGGGCACCAAGGCCTCGATCTCAGCGCCAGATTTATTTTCTACTGCACGGCCTTTGGCGATGTTGATGTCGCCGGCCCAGCCCAAAGCCACGCAGGCTTTGCCACCGGCCAGGTCGTCAATCATGGTGCTGGAGAACAAGCGAATGTCCTTGCGCACCTTGGCCAGCATGTCGCCCGCCGCTTTGTGGTCGGCCACGTCGTTAGAGTAGGCATTTTTGCCAATGTAGTGCAGGGCCGGTGGCAACACCTCGGTAGGCGAGTCAAGGTAGGCAATGCCGCAGGACTTGAGCTTGGCAGTGTAGGTGGGGTTAAACACCAAGTCCCAAGCGTTCTCGGGCATGGGCGTGCTACCCAGCGCTTTGGCGACCTTGGCCTTGTTGATTCCTACCGTGGTGAAGCTCCAAGCCCAAGGGATGAGGTAAGCATTGCCGGGGTCTACGGTGGTCAGTTTCCCCATGATCTCAGCATCTAAATTGTTGGTGTTGGGGATTTTGGTTTTGTCTAGCTTTTGCAGCAGACCGGCTTCGATCTGGCCTTTGGCAAACACTGCCCCGGGCACCACGATGTCGTAGCCAGTGTTGCCTGCCACCAGCTTGGCGTTGAGTGCTTCGTTGTTTTCAAATGTTTGGTAATTGACCTTGATGCCCGTGTCTTTCTCGAAGTTGGCAATCATGTCTTTGGCAATATAGTCAGGCCAGTTATAAATGTTGAGTACTTTTTCTTCAGTATTGGCGGGCGCGGCGGCTGCGGCTGAGGTGGCGGCAGCAGGCGAGGTAGCCGGGGCGTCGTCTTTTTTGCTGCAAGCGGCTAAAACTACAGCACTGAGGGCCAGAATCCAGAGGTGTTTTTTCATAACGGCTAAGATTTAGAGGATAGGGTTGGCAACACGGGGCGGGGCAAAGCAAACTTTGGTGGCTTGTTTTGCCCGCTACCCAACAGAAATTGTAGGGTAGCGGCTGCCCCAAGACCAGAGGTGGGAAAGGTTTTTTTTGCTTGGGGCTTTATAATGAGAGGTTTTGCAACATTTGCCCCCGTTCCATGCCTATTTACGCTTACCGATGCACCTCCTGCGGCCATGCCAAGGACGTTTTGCAAAAAATCTCTGACCCCTTGCTCACGGTGTGCCCAGCGTGCGGCAGCGCCAGCTTTCAAAAACAGCTCACTGCGGCTGGCTTTCAGCTTAAGGGCTCTGGCTGGTACGTAACTGATTTTCGCGGCGGCGAGAAGGCGGGCGAGGGGGCTAATTCGGGCATCGCCACAGCGCCTAAAACAGAGGGTGCGCCTGCGGCTGCCCCCGCAGCCAGCGCCGCGCCTGCTGCGCCCACCAGTGCGCCTGCTGCTGTATCCAGCCCACCATCCAGCCCCGCGCCTAGACCTGCAGCTGCTCCCAAATCCGTAGCTGCTCCAGCAAAGTCTACGGGCGGTTGAAGGCTAAAACATGATGAAATCGGTGCGCAAATGGCTGTTGGCAGGGTTATTGGTAATCGTGCCCGTGGGCATCACTGTCTGGGTGATGGAATGGATTATTTCCAGCCTCGATAAAACCTTGCTCATCTTGCCGCAAGCGTGGCACCCAGATAAATTGCTGGGCTTTCACATCCCCGGTTTTGGCGTGATATTGGCGTTTGCCATTTTGCTCACTGTGGGTGCCGTAGCCAGTAACTTTTTCGGCAAAAAACTGGTGATTTGGTGGGACGCGCTACTCAACCGCATCCCGGTGGTGCGGTCTATTTACTCTAGCGTCAAGCAGGTCTCGGACACACTGTTTTCTGACAGCGGCAACGCTTTTCGCAAAGCTGTGCTGGTGCAGTGGCCGCGCATGGATGTGTGGACCATCGCCTTTGTGACCGGCACCCCCGGCGGCGATGTGACCAACCACTTGTACGGCGATTATGTAAGCGTATATGTGCCCACCACGCCCAACCCCACGGGTGGTTACTTTGTCATGCTGAAAAAAACCGACTGCATCGAGCTGAAAATGAGCGTAGACGAGGCCTTAAAGTACATTGTGTCCATGGGTGTGGTGGTGCCCGGTGGGCCCGCGTCGGTGATCGTGTCGTCGCCTAATACAGCTCACCCAGCTAGCCCCAGCTAATGCCGCCCCGCCATAAGCTTTTACCTAATAACTTTTGATTCATAAAAACGCCCCACGCGGGCTGGAAATAACGATATGTCCCAAGCACTGACCAACCCCCTATCGCTGATGCGCACCAGCTACTGCGGCCTTGTTACCGAGGCGCACCTTGGCCAAACCGTGACCTTGTGTGGCTGGGTCAACCGTCGACGCGACCACGGTGGCGTGATTTTTGTCGACCTGCGTGATCGCGAAGGCTATGTACAAGTGGTGTGTGACCCCGACCGCGCCGACACGTTCAAAGCCGCCGAAGGCCTGCGCAACGAGTTTTGCATCCAGATCAAAGGCTTGGTACGCGCACGACCCGCAGGCACCGTGAACGAGAATTTGAAAAGCGGCAAGATCGAAATTTTGTGCCACGAGCTGACAGTGCTGAACGCGTCGATTACTCCGCCTTTCCAGTTGGACGATGACAATTTAAGCGAGACCACGCGCTTGACTCACCGCGTGCTCGATCTGCGCCGCCCGTACATGCAAAACAATCTCATGCTGCGCTACAAGGTCGCCATGGCGGTACGTAATTATTTAGATTCGCACGGTTTTGTAGATATTGAAACGCCCATGTTGACCAAGAGCACGCCTGAAGGTGCGCGCGATTATTTGGTGCCCAGCCGTGTACAAGAAGGCATGTTCTTCGCGCTGCCGCAGTCGCCACAGTTGTTTAAACAACTGCTGATGGTGGCGGGTTTTGACCGTTACTACCAAATCACCAAGTGCTTTCGTGACGAAGACTTGCGCGCCGATCGCCAGCCAGAATTTACCCAGATTGATATTGAAACCTCGTTCCTCACCGAGCAAGAAATCCGCGACATGTTCCAGGGCATGATGGTAGAAGTGTTCAAGAAAACCAAGGGCGTTGACTTGGGCGAGTTCCCGGTGATGACCTATGCCGACGCAATGTACAAGTACGGCTCGGACAAGCCCGACTTGCGTTTGAAGCTTGAATTTACTGAGCTGACCGATGTCATGGGCGATGTAGATTTCAAAGTCTTCTCGGCACCCGCATTGATGAAAAACGGCCGTGTGGTGGCCCTGCGCGTACCCCAGGGCGGCGTAGAAGGTGCTGGCATCTCGCGCGGCGAGATTGACGCGTACACCGACTTTGTGAAAATCTATGGCGCCAAAGGTTTGGCGTGGATCAAAGTTAATGATGCTTCCAAAGGTCGCGACGGTTTGCAATCGCCCATCGTCAAAAACCTGCACGATGCCGCTATCAAAGCCATCCTCGAGCGTACTGGTGCGCAAAACGGCGACATTCTGTTCTTCGGCGCAGACAAAGCGAAGATCGTGAACGACGCCATTGGCGCACTGCGCCTGAAAATCGGCCACAGCGAGTTTGGCAAAAAGAACGGCCTGTTTGAAGACCGCTGGGCACCGATGTGGGTGGTGGACTTTCCGATGTTTGAATTTGACGAAGAAAACCAGCGCTACACCGCAGTACACCACCCTTTCACCGCGCCCAAAGACGGCCACGAAGACTGGATGGTTACCGCGCCCGAGAAGTGCATTGCCAAGGGCTATGACATGGTCTTGAACGGCTGGGAGATTGGCGGCGGCTCGGTGCGTATCCACCGTGCGGATGTGCAGGCCAAAGTTTTTGACGCGCTGAAAATATCACCCGAAGACCAGCAGCTTAAATTCGGCTTCTTGCTGGATGCACTGCAATACGGTGCGCCACCACATGGCGGCTTGGCGTTTGGCCTAGACCGCATCATTACACTGATGACCGGTGCAGAAAGCATTCGCGACGTAATCGCTTTTCCCAAAACCCAGCGTGCGCAATGTTTGCTAACACAAGCACCGTCGCCTGTGGATGAGAAGCAGCTCAAAGAACTGCACATCCGTTTGCGTGCACCTACTGTTGCACCTGTTGCTACTGCTTAAAATTTGAGGGTGAGCTTACGGAAGCTTGGAGATTAATAGTCCAATGCCGTGAGCTGCGGCGATTGTGTGGGGTTGCTTGTCTTGAAGATTGCTATTTTTTTGTTTTTGTACGGGAGCTGGCAGGCGGCGTACTCAGCTGCGCGGCTGTCCTCCGTGGCGGCCTAGGGCCGCCTACCCCCCCTTTATGCCGCTGCGCTGAGTACACCGCCTGCCAGCTCTTGTGAAC
>JANLPQ010000110.1:0-11743 GCA_031367325.1 Polaromonas sp.
ATCAGATGAATGGCCGACCTCGCCAAACACTGGGCTGGAGCTCTCCGCTGGAGGTTTATGGCCAGTGGCTGGAACGCCTTGAGGTTCAACCCGAAGTCATCCATTAAACTCTTGGTGTTGCATTTAGTCTTGAGACCGCCCAGATATAACCTGCTCAACCAGCTATGCAATTGATAGTATTGACCTGCCCAATTGCTTCAAGAAAACGCGGGCTGTTAAAACCACGCAAAGAACAATGTGACGAGTCGGGTTCGTCTCGATGAAAAATATGCAGCAAGGCGCGCGTTGTTGAAGCTAGCGCACCAAAAACCTTAGTTCGCGCGTGTTTGCGGAATATTTTTGCAGCGAGATGCCCGGCTCGAGCCCAGCTCTCCGGCGCGCACGCTAAGCCAAGCGACCAACTAGACGAAGCGCACGCCAACTCAAGCGACCAACTCCCTAGAGCACACGCAAAGCCAAACAGCCAACTCAACAATACGTAAAAATCACTGCTGCAAAGGCGCAGTGGCCGCAGCCAGTTTGTGCCCCATTGACACCGGCCCATAGTAGGCGCGGGTTTTGGAGCGCGTGTTGTCGCTGTCAGTCATCAGCGCCATGCCTACCAGCGCGCCCGGCGCTTCGCCAAAGGCGCGTTCAAAGTCGGCTTTGATATCGCGCTCGTAATCAAGCCACTGGTTAAGGTTTTTACTGCCCGATTCCACCACGATAGAGCGAATACGGTCGGTGCGCGGATTTTGCGTTACCGTGCCCGGTGCGCGCTTGTTGCACCACACGTACATCAGGGTGGCGTAGGGCAGCTCTTCGCCGGTGATAGTGCGGGCTAGCTCGGACAGCATAGAGTTTTTGGCTGACCACTTGGCACGGTCACCTTCAAAAACCAGCACAATGCGCACCGGTGAATCGTCGCCCTCGCGCACGGCCAGGTCGGCTTGCTCGATCAGTTGCGGCACCTTCCACGAAAAGCGCACTTGCTGCAAATCAAGCGCTGGTATGCGCAGCGGGTGGCGCAGCATGCTGGCCGAGGCGTTGGCTACTGCCAGCACGGCGTCGCGGCCGTCCATTTTGACTTTGCTGAATTTGGTGGCTTTTTTGCCCGGCAAGCGGTAGGTGTTCCACGGCTTGTCTTGCACCCAAGCCAGTTGCTGCGGCTCGCTGGATGCTGGTGCGTCGGCGTCGATAGATACGTTGTCTGGCGTAGCGTCAGTACCCAAAGTGGTGCAGGCTGCTGCCAGCACCAGTGCAAACACGCCCACCACAGCGCGGCTTAGCAAACGGGCTGCACTGCAAAGTGTGGCGCGGTGCGTGCTGTGGGATGTAGTGGCTAATAGGGCAGGCAACATGGGCACAGTGATAGGGTGAGGTATAGGTAGCTGTAAAAAACGCATCTAAGTTTATGTACGTAACTGAATATGCAAACCTGTAAATTTTAGATGCGAACGCTACCCACAACGGCGCAGACTAACACCTAGTTGACAGCCGATTAAGAATCGATTTACTATAAATTAAATAGCTGCTTGAGCAGGTTTTACTTGGGTTACAGACTGATTAGGCATGCAAAACAAGGGTAAATCGTGCTGTGTAGCCAACGCGTCTAATTGCTGGCAAGTGTGTGTACTAAAAAACACAGTCAAGGCTTGGGCGGTGCTGGGCAGCAGCATGGTGGCGGTGATGGCCTGAGGGCTGTGGGTGTTGGGTTCGGTAGTTGCTTGGGCTGTTGTTTGAGCGCTTGTTCGGGCAGTTGCATTATCAATCGGCCATTGAGCGACGCGGCACAATGCTGCTGCGAAGTGCGGCTCTAGCGCGGCTACGGCCACGCGGCCATCGGCGCAGGCGTATACGCGGTAGCCAGCATGTGCACCGCCCACGATGCCTTTGGCATCGTTACCTGGCTTGCCTGCGGTATCGTTATTTTGTTTGCCTGCAGTGTCGTCGTTCGCCACGCCCGCACCAGCTGTCAAGCCCCACACACGGGGCAAGGCCAAGTGCGCTGCGGCGTCGGCTAAAGCCACTTGGGTGTGCGTAGCGGTGCCGTGCAGGCTGTGCACCAATACAGCTTGCAGCACGGCCTCGGTAGCCATCAGCGCACCGGCCATGTCGGCGTACAAAGTGGCGGGCAGGGTGGTGTCGGTTACCAAGCCGTGCTCTGCAAGGTATGTTAGGTCGTGGCCGGGCTCCTCAGCGCGGGCGCCTAGGCTGCCCACAATGCACACCATCGACAGCTGCGGGTGGGCCGCGTGCAATGTGTCCCAATCCAGTTGTAATTTACGCAGGGCTGACGGGCGAAACGAGGTGAGCAGTACCTTCGCCTGGGCCAGCTCCGTGTGCAACGCAGCTTGGCCCTGCAGCGTTTTAAGGTCTAGTGCCAGGATACGTATCCCTGTATGCAACTGCGCGTACGCAGCGCTGCTGTACTGGGCCATCGGGTCGCCAGCGGGGCTGTGCACCTTAACGCAGTCTGCGCCCATGGCGCGCAGGCGCATCAAGGCAGCCGGGCCGGGTAGGTTCAGCGCTAGGCTGACGATGCGAATGCCTTGCAAAGGCAGTGGCGCAATACCTTCAACGGCTACCAAAACTTCCACCACGACCCAGTAGACGATTTATAGCCTTGCGTCAAATACTCGCTCTTAGGGTAGTTTTTCTCTATCACCCGCTTGGTGTCGTCGCGCAGCTGCGTCAGGCCCAGCGAGTTGTAGCTTTGCATCATTAAAAACAAAGCTTCCTCTTGGGCGGGCACGCCGTCGTAGTCGGTAATGGCGGCTTGCGCGCGGTTAATGGCGGCTACATACGCGCCGCGTTTGTAGTAATAGCGGGCTACGTGTACCTCGTACTGCGCTAGCGAGTTGACAATGTAGGTCATGCGCAGGCGTGCGTCGGGTGTGTATTTGGAATCGGGGAAGCGCGTGGCCAGTTCTTTGAACGCGTCAAAAGATTCTTTGGCGCCTTTTTGGTCACGCTCAGACAAATCTTGGCTGGCAAGGTTGCCAAACAAGCCCAAGTTGTCGTTAAAAGTAACCAAGCCTTTAAGGTACAGCGCATAGTCTAGCGCCGGGCTAGACGGGTGCAGCTTGGCAAAACGGTCTAGCGTAGCCACGGCTTGCGGTACCTCGCCCGCCTTGTACTGGGCGTAGGCTTTTTCTAGCTGGGCTTGTTGGGCCAGCGGTGTGCCCGCAGCGCGGCCTTCTAGCTTTTCAAACAAGGGGATGGCTTTGTCGTACGCGCCCGATCCCAGCTCGTCTTTGGCTTCGGTGTAGATCTTATTGGGCGACCACGCCTCGGTTTTGTCGATGTCTTTACCTGCACAGGCGGCCAGCAGCACTACAGCGGCCAGTACACAGGTGTATGCCTTGAGTTGGCGGGTGCTCGCCGTGAGTCTCAACACAGCCGATAATGGTACTGTCATAGTGCTTCTTTCCAATTCAAATCCCAAGTGCAATCCATTATATCGACCACCACTCCGCCTGCTGTGTCAGACATCACCCCCGCAGAGCATGCCACCGACTCTATCGGCCAGCCCGACCACGACTTTGACGATCTGCCCGAACCCGGTGCCGACGGCCACGAGCTGCGTCAGTTTGACGTAGACGCCAAGCTGCACGGCCAGCGCCTAGACCGTGCACTGGTCGAGCTAGTAGGCGAGTTTTCGCGCAGCTATTTGCAGCAATTGACCGAAGACGGCGCAGTCATACTCAACGGCAAACCCGCCCACAAAAGCGCCACCAAGCTCAAAGCAGGCGACCATTTGGCCATTACCCTGCGGCCCACCCCGCAAAGCCTGGCCTTCAAGCCCGAGGCAATGGACTTGGACATTATTTATGAAGACGCCCACCTGCTGATCGTTAACAAACGCGCAGGCATTGTGGTGCACCCCGCCGCTGGCAACTGGAGCGGCACCCTGCTAAACGGCCTGCTGGCACGCGACGCGCAGTGCGCCGTGCTGCCGCGCGCGGGCATAGTGCACCGGCTAGACAAAGACACCAGCGGCCTGATGGTAGTAGCCCGCACGCGCCTGTGCATGGACGCACTGGTGGCCATGATTGCCGCGCGCGAGGTAAGCCGCCAGTACATTGCCATAGGCCACCGTGCCTGGCCCGGCGACCCTGTGCGCCGCGTAGACGCTGCGATAGGCCGCGACATCCGCAACCGCCTGCGCATGGCGGTGGTCGACTTGTCGCGCGGCAGCGGTAAAGAGGCTGTCACAGACTTTCATTTACTATCAAATTCGAAGCTGTCTGAGCAGTATTTAATCGGGTTACAGGCCGAAAATGCTTTAAAAAAGACGTCTGACAAGGCCGACAGCAGCAATATCGACGACCGCAGCTTTTGCCTGCTGCGCTGCATACTGCACACCGGCCGCACCCACCAAATTCGCGTGCACGCAGCCCACATCGCGCACCCATTGGTAGGCGACGCCGTGTACGGCGGTGCACCCGCCGCCGGGCTAGAGCGCCAAGCACTGCACGCCCAGCGGCTGGCTTTTACGCACCCCATGACGGGCGAGGCGATGGCGTTTGCAGCGCCGCTGCCAGCAGATTTGGTGCAGGCTTGTGAGGCGTTGGGGCTGGTGGGGGCGTAACGCTTGCTCAATGGTCTGGGCTATGCGTTGGCGAGGAGTTATCAAATCATAAGGCTCGGGTACGTATTCATCCTTGCTGCCCCCTGCGCCAAGTCGCTGGTGGCTGGCCCACCAGCCGCTTGAACGCGCGTGCGAAGGACGCCTCGGAGTCGTAGCCTACTTCCAGCGCAATGGTGGCCACGGTGTCGCGCCCCGCGCGCAGCAGGCGCGCGCCGCACTGCATGCGCCAATGGGTCAGGTACTGCATCGGCGGCTGACCGACCAGCAGGACAAAGCGTTCATGCAAAGCTGACCTTGACAAACCCACTTGTCTCCCTAGTTCGTCGATGGTCCAAGGCTCTGCCGGGCGCGCGTGTATTAACTCAATTGCACGTCCAACATGGCGGTCACGCAGCGCGGCCAGCCAACCCGAGGCATCGTCAGGCAGCGACTCCAGATAGCGCCGTGCCGAATCGACAAACACCATTTCACTCACCCGCTCTAGCACCGCCGCACTGCCTGCACGGCGCTGGTTTGACTCAGTTGCAGCGTGGTGAAGTACTGCTGCCACCCAGGCGTCGTTGCCGCCTGCAGGCAGGTGCAGTAGCCGGGGCAGTGCCGCAATCAGCGGATTGAAAGGCCGCAGATCGCAGCCTACAAAGCCGCAGACCAGCACGGTTTGCGCCTGGTTCGCGGGTAGGGACACCCCGGGCTTGAAAACCCCATGCAAAAAGGCAATCGGTATCGGTTTGGGGTCGTTGCGGGTAGAAAACACCCAGTCAGCATCGCCCGGTGGAGAGGCCATGCCCGGTGCGCTGGAAAGTACGTGCGCATGGCCGTGCGGAAACATGACGATGTCGCCACTGCCCAGATGAACCGGAGGCAACCCGTCCACCGCGGCCCAGCCGCTGCCTTTGATGACCATGTGGTAGGCGATCAGGTGCTCGGTGCCGGGCATAACGGCATCGGCCATCTCACTACCTGCTGGCGTGTTAGCTACCCACTCGTCGCGGCAACTGACGTAATAAAACACCGCGCCGCGCAAGCGCACGCTACGCAGCACATCAGACAGGGGATCGTGATTCATTTGGAAACAAAGTTGGCGTAATAGCCAAACCCCCAGGACGCAGGGTTAAGCCACACAAAAATGCCGGACGCAAAGCCAAGTTTGACAGACGCACAGTGCAGCGTCAATGTGCCCGTTTACCAATAATTTAACTGTCGGCGCAATAGTGCGTTGATCAAATGCTTGCACTTTTTTGCATCACTTTTAAGGAGAATTTTTATGAGCTTTACCATTGATACCTCTGCCGCTAAGGCAACCACGGCCCCGCAGGCTGCCACGGCAACACCCGACTTCGCTGCTATCAAGATACGCCAACAGGCCGCTTGGGCCAGCGGAGATTTTGCGGTGATCGGCATCACCATACAAAGCGTTGGCGAATCGCTCATTGAGGCGGTCAACCTGCATGCAGGTGAGCGCGTGTTAGACGTAGCCGCTGGCAATGGCAACGCCACGCTGGCCGCAGCACGGCACTTTACCGACGTGACATCAACCGACTTTGTGCCGGCACTGCTAGACAAAGGCCGCGCGCGTGCCCAAGCCGAGGGGTTGCAGGTAAAGTTTCAGGTGGCTGATGTCGAAGCGCTGCCTTTTGACGACCGCAGTTTTGATGTCGTTTTGTCTACCTACGGCGTAATGTTTGCACCCAACCATCAGCAATCCTCGCGCGAGATGCTGCGCGTAACCCGCAGTGGTGGGCGCATTGGCATGGCCAACTGGACGCCCGAGGGCTTCATTGGCCGCCTGTTTAAATTGATTGGTTCGCACGTGGCACCGCCTGCAGGGGTGAAGTCGCCCGTGTTATGGGGCACTGAGTCGCACTTGGTGGAGTTGTTTGGCGCGCAGGCAGCAGACATTCAATGTGAGCGCCGCATCTTCAACTTCCGCTATACATCAGCTGCACATTGGCTGCAAATTTTCCGTGACTTCTACGGCCCCATGCACAAAGCCTTTGCTTCGCTGCAGGGCGCTGCGCACCAAGCCCTGGAGCGGGACATCATCAAACTGCTCGATGAGATGAACACTGCGGGTGCCAAATCGCTGGTGGTGCCTGCTGAGTATCTTGAGGTGGTTGTCACAAAACGCTGAACGTGAGCGTTCGGCTGCGCGGCTAAGCGCAGCCGACGTGCACCTCTGGCAGCAGCGGCAATATCGACGACGCCATGTACTGCCGCGCACCCATAGCAGGGCTTGTGCGCCAAGCCGCTATTTTTAAGGCTACTTCGCCGCCTTGATATCCCGAAAAACTTCGCTCGCAATCGCGTCCACTTGCTGTGGCGTAACTTTGGCAAATACGCCAGCCCAAGCGCTTGACGAGGTGTTGTGCTGCTGCTCACCTAGCACGGTGCCGTCGCGCAGGTTGGCAAACTTGATCTTTGCATCGATAAACGCGTTGCCTGTCATGACGCCAAAGAATATGCGGGCACCGATGCCGATTATACGGTAGTCGGCTACGTTCACTTCAAGCACAGTTCCGTCTACGCCTTGCGGCTTAACTTCACCCTCCACAAAACTGAATGCAACACCCTCGGTCTTGGCGTGATCTGCAAAGGTTTCGCGCCACTCTCGTTTGAATTCTGCCCAGTCTTTTGATTCAACGATTGACTTGGGTCCTGTCATCGACATCACCAGCTTTTTCGAGGCTATGGCCGGGATAGCTACGCTGGTCGAAGTGCGTGGTGCGCTTTCTGCTTTTGTTGAACTTGTCGCACCGCTGGTGTTGTCAGTGGGCTTGGTGGCGCAGCCGCCAAGGATCATCGCAAGCGTAAGTGCGAGGGTAAATGTGAGTTTTTGCATGGTGTGTATAGATGGTTGTAACTAAATAATTATAGACAACTCCAAGTTGCCGTGCGCTTGTTTGCCCAGCTTACGCAAACAGACAGATTTGTATATTTTTAGCCCCTGCAAACCCTGCGCTACAATAATCGAAATACCCTGGATTTGGGAAGTCTTTGTACCCCACCAGATGAAAAAAGTGCGCGCTGCGCGCCAAGCTGTCTTTTGACACACCTTCTCCTTTAATTTTTTAGTTTAGTTTGCGCTCATGCTGGACGGTAGCTGTTCCATGCTTTGCGCTGATGCACACCAGGAAGCCCTGCCACTATGAACACTGTGGATGCCAAACGTATTTTAGAAACCGCCTTGATCTGCGCCAGCCAACCGCTGCTGGTGCGCGACCTGCGGGTGCTGTTTAACGACGAGCTGGGGGCGGACACGCTGAAGACGCTGCTGGACGATCTGCAGCTAGACTGGGCGCAGCGCGGGGTAGAGCTGGTGTCGGTAGCTACCGGCTGGCGTTTTCAAAGCCGCCCGCAAATGCGCGAATACCTAGACCGTTTGCACCCCGAAAAGCCGCCTAAATACACCCGCGCCACGCTAGAAACGCTGGCCATCATCGCCTACCGCCAGCCGTGCACGCGCGGCGATATGGAGGACATTCGCGGTGTGACGATTAACAGCCTGATCATCAAGCAGCTGGAAGACCGTGGCTGGGTGGAGACCATTGGCCACCGCGAGACAGTGGGCCGCCCGGCGCTGTTTGCCACTACCAAGCAGTTTTTAGACGACTTGGGGCTTGAGTCACTCAACCAGCTGCCCGCGCTGGACAACCCTGCTGCTCAACTGGGCGCGCTGGCGCAGCTGGGGATTGAGGAAGCGCCGCAAGCGGCTGCCAAAGATGATGCTGAAATAGCCACTGACACAGCCGATGGCGATAGCCAAACCTTACTGCTGGGCGATGCAGAATCGCTAGAACACATCAGCGGCACTGCGCCGCAAAGCTCTAATACCGCTGCTACCGATGCCACTGCAGCCGTGCAAGCGCACGCCAACACGCTGGCCACGGTAGCTACCGAGGCTTCTACCGCCAGCATGGTGACGACTGGCCTGGCATTTGCCGACCATCACGCTGCACGCCTCGAACCGCACGACCCCACCTCCACCGATCCCACCGATCAAGTTACCCCCGAGGCCAAGCGCCATGAATGAACCACTCGCCCCAGACGCCGCAAATTTACCCACCAACTTGGCAGCAGACGCACCCGCTGCAGCCCCTAAAGTGAGAAAACCCCGCGCACCAAAAAAAGTAATTGCAGCAACAGACGCGCAAGACGTTGCCGATGCCCCCAACGTAGCTAGCACGGCTGACGCAGGCGAGCCAACCGCAACCACACCAGACGTGGCTGCTACCACTAAAGCAAGCAAGCCAACAAAGGCTAAACCAACTATTCCTGCTACTGCCACGCCCGACGCAGCCACTACCATCGTCACCGCTGCATCCCAACCCGCAGAGCAGCCATCACACCCTCTGCAAGCAGATAATTTAGAAAAAAATAAGCCCCTAACCCAAGTAAATCCTGCTCAAGCAGCTATTGAAAATGTAGCGGATGAAGGTGACTCATCAGCACCCACCCAAGCGTCGCCCCAGGGCGTATACCAGTTTTTAGACGTGATCTCGGGCCAGCTAGATGCGGACGACGAGAACGCTGAAGTCGGCCTGCCCAAGCGCGTGTTGCTACCCCAGCCTGAAAGCCCCAAGCTGCACAAAGTGCTAGCCCAGTCGGGCCTAGGGTCGCGCCTGGAGATGGAGCAGCTGATCACCGAAGGCCGCATTTCGGTCAACAACCAGCCAGCACACATTGGCCAGCGCGTGCAGTGGGGCGACCAGGTAAAGGTGAACGGCAAGCCGCTGCGCATCCGCATCGACCCGCCGCCCGCCCGCGTGATTGCCTACCACAAGCCTACAGGCGAGGTAGTAACGCATGACGACCCGCAAAACCGCCCCACAGTTTTCCGCCGCCTGCCCAAGCTGTACCAAGGCAAATGGCAGTCGGTAGGGCGTTTAGATTTGAATACCGAAGGCCTGCTGCTGTTTACCAGCTCGGGCGAGCTGGCCAACCGCTTGATGCACCCGCGCTTTGGCCTAGAGCGTGAATACGCCGTGCGCGTGCTGGGCAAACTGTCTAACGAAGAAAAGCAAAAGTTGCTAGACGGCGTGCAGCTAGAAGACGGCATGGCGCAGTTTGGCAGCATTGAAGACGGCGGCGGCGAAGGGTCCAACGCATGGTACCGCGTCACCATTAGCGAGGGCCGCAACCGCGAAGTGCGCCGCATGATCGAATCGGTAGGCCACGCAGTCAGCCGCCTGATCCGCATTCGCTACGGCGCCATGATGCTGCCGCGCGGCCTCAAACGCGGCGCGCACATGGAGCTAGACGAGCAAGACATCAATGCACTGGTGCGCGCAGCCGGTGGCGGGCGCGATGACAGGCGTGATGGTCGTGCCGATAGCCGTGTTGACCACCGAGGCAGCCGCCCAGAGCAGGGCAGCCGTGGCCCACGCCCTAACGACCGCCAGCGTAACGACGCATTTCGTCAGAATCTATCTGGCAACGACCCGTCCCGCCCAGCACTGCCGCAGGCCCACTACGCCGCACCGGGCGGCGCGCCCGTGGAAGGGCCAGTGGGCGAAATGGGCCAAATGGGCCAAGTAGGCGAAATAGGCCAAGCTAACCCAGCAGACCAAGGCACACCTTACAACGCAGACCAAGGCCCCGCCCGCGACGGCCCACCCCGCGAAGGCCGTGGCCTGCGCCGTGGCCCTGGTGCCATGCGCAACAACAATAGGCGCAATGACCGAGGTAACTACCAACCTAACGACCGAGGCGGCGACAGAGGTGGAGACAGAGGTGGAGACAGAGGTAATGGCGCACCCCGCGACCAGCGCCCGTACGTACCTGCACAGTCACAGCCACCTCAGCAAAACCCCGACCCACGCGGCATAGGCAACTTAGGCGGCCAGCAAAACGGCCAGCAACGCAACGACCCAAGAGCCGACCCAAGAGCTGACCAAAGAAGTGACCAAAGCAGCGACTACGACGACGATTTTGACGACAACCAAAGCCAAGCCGGCGTCAGCCACGAAAGTGGCTTTGCCCGTCCCAACAACCGAGGCCGAGGCAACGCAGGCGGTGGCTACAACGGCGGGCAGGGTGCCAACCAAGGTAACCAAGGCAACAGAGGCAACCGCGGCCCCGGCGGCCCACGCGGCGGCACACCGTACGCACCCGGTGGCGCGCCCTACGGCGGTGGCGGCAACGCTGCCCGAGGCGGCAGAGGCGACTATCAGGGCAACAAAGCAGGCCGCGGCAACCCACAAGGCGGGCAGGGCGGTCAAGGCAACCAGCCCGACCCCATGAAAACCTCCCTAGGCTACATCGGCGCCGACAGCCTGCACCGCCAACGCCAAGCCGGCCCAGGCGGCGGCGGTGGCGGTAGAAACGGCGGCACCCGCGGTGGCCGCGGCCCCAGCCGCGGGCAGGGCGGCAGCGGCGGGCGGCGCGGCTAGTGTATAGCGTTAGCGGCTAGCGCATAGCGCTGGCAGGTAAGGTTAATACTATCTATTCAATAGCTGCTTGAGCAGGTTTTACTCGGGTTAGCGGCCTAAAAGCATCATAAAATTGTGCATAACCAGCGCCATTTGCACGCCGCCGCCGAGCGCTTTAAGCTATGTTGTGTACGCCCTGCTGAGGCTTAATGCAATGTCGGTCGGTGCGCTACGCTAAAGCGCTCAGCCAAGTCTACAAGGCGCTTATCCAGAGTCCACAACTGGGTGCCTGGCGTAATCAGTGTGGATGCCAGTAGCGCAATGTCCACCAACCCGCACCCAAGCCCATACAGCTTTTCGCGCTCGATGAACGCCATCACCTCGCCCAAGCTGGCCTCATTGCAGGCCTGCAAAAGGCCCAGGTTGTTCAACGTCTGGGTGCGTGGCGCTGGGGGCGTTCCACATGCAATTTCCAGGATGACCATTGGGTGCGTCAGCGCACGGTCTAGCCCCAGAAGATCCACCAGCGCAGCGCTGCCGCGTCGAAAGTGGTCTATCCACACCGAGGTGTCGATCAGCACATTCATGGCTGCGCTGGCTGCTCACGGCGGCGCGGGATATCTTGCATGGCAGGCATGGCGGTGCCCAGCGCTGCAAGACGCTTGGCCGCTTGCACCCGCACGAAGGTCTTCATGGCTTCTCGAAAAATGTCCGACTTGTCCATCTGGGTGTCGGCCACTTCCAGAGCTTTCTCGTAGAGGGCATCGTCAATAGTGACCGTGGTACGCATGGGTAACTTTCA
>JANLPQ010000051.1:0-16918 GCA_031367325.1 Polaromonas sp.
AATACTTGCTCTAAGCCTAGGTTGATCACGATGCGCTCTTGCGCATCAATCTGTTTGAAGTGTGTCTTGGGTAACATGCGCCTACCTTACTGGGTTTAATTCAGGGGTGTTGCACTTGGGATTTGAGGGGGCCTTGGGTTACAGCCCTATTTATCATCAAATTCTTGTGCTAGCAACGTATAAGACCGTTGCTGCGCAGCGGCGTCATTAGTCCAGGTGATTACCGCAATCTCGTCCACTTGCAATGCCGCAGCCAAAGCACGCAGCTTGGCAGCCACTTGCGCGCCGGTGCCTACCAAAGCGCCTTGGCGTAAGGTGTTCAGCCGCACTAGCTCGGCATCGCTGTAGTTGCGGTCGGCATCGTCAGGCGGCAGCAGCGCGCCGATGTGGCCTAGATGGCGATCCATCTTCCAGCGTTCGCGGCTTTTAAACAAGTGCCAAGCTTGTTCTTGTGTATCGGCCGCCAGTGCCCACACACACAGGGCGGCGTGCGGCTGGGGCGTGATGGCGCTGGGTTCAAAGCTACTGCGGTAAATGTCTAGCGCCTCGGCTGCGCCCTGCCCGTCGGTGATGAAGTGCGCAAACGCGTAGGGCAAGCCTAGGTGGGCTGCCAGTTGCGCGCCGTAGTCGCTGCTGCCCAGCATCCACAGTGCAGGCGCAGTGGGTCCTTGTGGATAAGCATGTACGCCATGCCCAGCGTGGCCCACTGGAATGCCGGTGGTGATGCTGCCCGCAGGCAAATCAGCGCCTTCTTGCACCCACGCTTGCAGCTCTAGCACCTGCTGGGGAAAATCTTGCGCACGGTGGCGGTCAGCGTTTAGCAGTGCAGATGTGCGCTGGTCGCTGCCGGGCGCACGGCCTACGCCTAGGTCAATACGCCCTGGCGCTAGCGCGTCGAGTACTCTAAATTGCTCTGCTACTTTGAGCGGTGCATAGTGCGGCAGCATCACGCCTGCGCTACCGATGCGAATGCGTTGGGTGCGTGCAGCGATAGCGGCCATTAGCACCTCGGGCGCCGTACCTACGATGCTGGGGTGACTGTGGTGTTCGCTCACCCAAAAGCGGTGGTAGCCCAGCGCCTCGCAGTGCTGCGCCAGCGCCAAAGTCTGGCGGATACTGTTGGCTTGGCTACTGCCGGCTGCAGAAATGGATTGGTCTAGAACAGAAAGCTTCATGGAGTGGTAGATGTTTGCATGGTAGGTCCGCAGGTCATTTTGCACCATTCACAGCATAATGCTGGTATGGGTATTACGGGCAAAAAACACGTCGTCATCATCGGTTGCGGCTTTGGTGGCCTAGAGGCTGCCAAAGCACTGCGTGATGCAAATGTCACCATCACGCTGGTAGACCGCAGCAACCACCATCTCTTCCAACCCCTGCTGTACCAAGTGGCCACAGCGGGGCTATCGGCTCCGGCGATTGCCGCACCCATTCGCAATTTATTCCGCAAGCAGCGCAATGTCACCACGCTGATGGGTAACGTCACTGCCGTTGACGCTGTGGCCCAGTCAGTGACGCTAGAGGGCGACGACACCGCACCCACCACAGTGCAGTATGACCACCTGATCATCGCAGCGGGTGCATCGCACAGCTACTTTGGCAACGATGCATGGGAGCCGTTTGCACCCGGCCTGAAAACGCTGGGCGATGCGATGGAGCTGCGCAAACGCATCTTATTTGCCTTTGAAGCGGCTGAACGCGAGACTGACGCTGCACTGCGCGAAGCGCTATTAACCTTTGTCGTTATCGGTGCTGGCCCCACGGGGGTAGAGATGGCTGGCACGCTGGCCGAGATAGCGCGGCACACGCTACCAGGAGAATTTCGCAATATCAACCCCGCTACCGCACGTGTGCTGCTGGTCGAAGGTGGGGCGCGCGTGCTGCAAGCGATGCCAGCCGATTTGAGCGACAAGGCTTTAAGGCAACTGACCAAGCTGGGTGTGCAAACGATGCTGAACTGCAAAGTTACCGGTATTGATGCCAACGGCGTAAGCGTTGATCGTACCGAAGGCAGTAGCACCACCAAGCAGGCCATCCCCAGCAAAACCGTGGTGTGGGCTGCAGGCGTAGCCGCATCGCCACTGGGCCAACAATTGGCCGCTAGCACGGGCTGCACTACCGACCGCGCGGGCCGCGTGGTGGTAGCACCTGACCTAGGCATACCGGGCTTTAGCAACATTAGCGTGATTGGTGACATGGCCTTGGCCAAAAGCTATTACAAAGGCCTAGAGACTGCCGTGCCCGGTGTGTCACCGGCTGCCAAGCAAATGGGCCGCTTGGCTGCCACTAATATTTTGCTGCAACTAGCAGGTAAGCCTACCCAAGCGTTTCGCTACCGCGACTATGGCAACTTGGCCACCATTGGCCGCAATGCAGCGGTGGTAGATTTAGCTTCCCCACTGGGCCACTTTAAATTCAGTGGTTATTTTGCTTGGCTGTTCTGGCTGTTTGCCCACATCTACTTTTTAATCGGTTTTCGCAACCGATTTGTAGTGCTGATGGACTGGGCCAGCGCCTACATTACCTTTGCACGGCATGCACGTATCGTGGTGGGCAACGCGGGCGTGCAGCGCCCGGCCAAAAACGGCTAGCAGCCATCGCTGCCTGCGCCTGCTTTGGGCGGCAAGCGCCAGTACACATAGGTCCACGATGTCGCAAAACCCGCACGGCGGTATAGCGCTTGGGCACTCGTATTAGCGCGTTCTACTTGCAAAAATATTTTGTCAACGCCGCGTTGCTGTGCAGTTGTGGCCAGCCCTGCCAGCACACGTCCGGCCAATCCTTGGCCACGGTGCGCCGCTGCGGTGCGCATGCCGTGCACACTGCCCCAGCCGTGGCTGAAAGCCCCAGCACCCGCTGCCAAGGCAGGCCCTGTGGCCAAAGATCGCACGCTGGCAAACACCGATCCGGGAGCTTTAGCCAAAGTCTTTACGCGGCTAGCGCCGTCTACCGGGTCAAATCCCTCGCTCAAAAATACAGCCGCCCAGTGCTCATCGGGTGCATTGTCTACTTGCGCAGGGCTTTGCTGGGTTACTTGGCGCATGGCTACGGCTGTGCCTAGCTGCACCAAAGTGGGCTGTTCTGGACGATAGCCTTTATCCAATAAGGTTTGGCGCATGGCGTCAAAGCTGGGCACCTCAGGCAAACGAAAACCCGCTCGCAGGCCCTGCTGCGCATAAAGTTGTTCGATTATTTGCACTTGGCTACTGTCTGCATTGCTGACATGGTGTGATAGCGGCACAGCGCTTTTAGCGCGCCCTACAGCGCCATCGTCCATCGGCAGCAGCCAACCGGGCAGCGTGTGCACTTGCTGGGGCGACACGGCGGCGATGGTGGCAAGCTCAATGTGTTCAACAGTATCTGCAGGTGTTTTCATAGACCAAATTCTAAAGGTCACCACGCAGTTTTGCGATGCAGATTTAGCATGAGGTTTTTACCCGTTTTTTGCATTATTTCTAAAGCTTTTAGGCACTTCAAGCCGTAGATACTGCTCAAACAGCTATGGAATTAATAGCGTTAATCAACTCGCCTACCAGTCACTCTAGCCCAGAGGGTTTTTCCTAGTGATTCAAGGGCGTGCGAAGCGTCAAATGGCAAAGGCCTGCGCTAACATCACTAAGTTGGTACGTTTTATGCAATGTTTTGTTTGCACCGCGCTATCACGCTAACCGTCTCATCAACCAATTTATCCACTTTTTGGAGAACGTCATGTTAAAGAACATTAAAAAACTCAGTCTGCTGTCTGCAGCTGTAACCGCCTTGGCCATCACCGCCCTGCCCGCACACGCCGGCAAAACTGTCGACGCTATCAAAGCCCGTGGCCAAGTGGTTTGCGGCGTTAACGTAGGTTTGGCTGGCTTTTCAGTCGCTGATAGCAACGGCGCTTGGACCGGTATGGACGTAGACCATTGCAAAGCCATTGCCGCAGCCGTATTAGGCGACGCTACTAAAGTCAAGTGGGTGCCACTGAACGCACAGCAGCGCTTTACCGCCCTGCAGTCTGGCGAAGTGGACATTTTGAGCCGTAACACTACTTTCTCGCTCACACGCGATGCATCGCTGGGCTTGCACATGACAGCAGTTACCTACTATGACGGCCAAGGCTTCATGGTGCCCGTCAAAAGCAAAGTCAAAAGCGCTAAAGCCCTGAAAGGCGCCACCGTGTGCGTGCAGTCTGGCACTACCACCGAGAAAAACCTCACCGACTTTAGCAAGGCTAACGGCCTGAACATGAAGCCCGTAGTATTTGAAAAGCAAGAAGCTGTGAACGCAGCTTACTTTTCAGGCCGCTGCCAAGCCTACACCACCGACGCATCGGGCCTAGCGTCTGTACGCAACAAAGAAGCCAAAGACCCGAAAGAGCATTTGATCTTGCCAGAGCTGATCTCCAAAGAACCCCTAGGCCCTATGGTGCGCCGTGGTGACGACGAATGGTTTGCCATCGTCAAGTGGGTAGTTTTTGGATTGCTGGAAGCTGAAGAATATGGCGTAACACAAGCCAACGTGGACCAAGTGGCCAAAGACAGCAAAGACCCCGTAGTGGGCCGCTTAACTGGCAGCTCTGAAGACACCGGCAAACTGCTGGGCTTGGACAAAGAGTGGCTGGTGCGCGCTGTCAAAGCTGTAGGCAACTACGGCGAGATTTTTGAGCGTAACGTAGGCCCCAACACTGCCCTGGCCTTGCCACGCGGCAGCAATAACCTGTGGAACAAAGGCGGCTTGATGTACGCACCACCTGTGCGTTAATTTGCCAGCTGATGACATTGCCAGCGCTATACGCTAGCTTGGCATGCCCAGCACCAGCGGGTCGTACCTTTGCAGCAATGCACACGGTGCGACCCGTTTTTAGTTGCGCAATTGGTTTATAGATTTAAATCTTCGTAGGTTTTTCTCATGTCAGACACCCCTCACGCCCCACCGCACCAGATGATCCAAGCGCGCAGCATGCCGCCGCCCAAGCGCAGCAAGTTCTCGTGGCGCAGCAAGCAAGCCCGCGGCGTGGTCTACCAAGTGGTAGCACTGGCCACAATAGGTTTTTTAGTTTGGCTGCTGATCACCAATACCTTGGGTAATATGAAAGCACGGGGTATTCAAAGTGGCTTTGACTTTTTGTGGCAGCCTGCGGGCTTTGACATTGGCGAAGAATGGATTGGCTACGATTCTGGCAATGGCTACTGGCGCGCATTTTTGGCTGGCTTGGTTAACACGCTGCGCGTGGCGCTGATTGGTATATTTTTAACCACTATTTTGGGTACGCTGCTAGGTGTGGGCCGCTTCTCGCGCAATGCACTGGTGCGCGGTATTTGCTACGGCTATGTGGAGATGTTTCGCAATATTCCAGTGCTGCTGCAGTTGCTGATGTGGTATTTATTGTTTACAGAATATTTGCCGCAAGTCGAGAATGCGTTGCAATTTAAAAATTTATTTTTTTTGAGCAAAAACGGTATTTCCTATCCTAGCCCTGTCTGGCAGCTAGGGCAAACGCTGGCGCTGGTAGGTGCTGGGTTAGGTGGCCTAGCCGCGTACTTTTACGCTCATAAAGCGCGTATTCAATTTGAGCAAACTGGCAAACTGCGCCCAGTACTGTGGGTATCGCTGGCACTGGTGATCGGGGGCGCTGTGCTGGGCTGGCTGGCAGGTGGTGCGCCTGCCGAGTGGAATATTCCTAAGTTGACTGAAACGCAAGTCGAAGGCGGCGGTGCGTTATCGCCCGAATACCTAGCTGTGACTATTGGTTTGGTGTTGTACACCAGCGCCTTTGTAGCGGAGGTGGTGCGCGGCGGTATCGCATCGGTATCGCTCGGTCAGCATGAGGCCAGTGCATCGCTGGGCCTGTCGCGTGCGCACTCCATGCGCTTGGTGGTGCTACCGCAGGCCCTGCGCGTGATCATTCCGCCCATGACCAACCAGTTTTTAAACCTCACTAAAAACTCATCCCTGGCGGTGGCCGTAGGCTACCCCGATGTGGTGTCCATTGCCAACACCTCGCTCAACCAAACCGGCCGCGCGGTGGAATGTATTGCCATCATCATGTTAATTTATCTCACCACTTCATTGGTGACCTCTGGGTTTATGAACTGGTTTAACGCCCGTGCGGCGATCAAAGAAAGGTAGGCCAGCATGACTGCTGTATCTCAAACCGACGTATTCGTGTCGCTACCTGCGCGCACTGCACCGGTAAAAACAGAAGGCCTGCTACCGTGGGTCAAAAATAACCTGTTGGCCAGCGTACCTAATGCGCTGGTGTCCATGTTGATCATCGGCATCGTGCTGTGGGCCGCCTACGGCGCGATTGACTGGGGCATTCTGAATGCCGTCACCGCAGCTAACGCTGACCTGTGCCAAGCCAACCGCGGCATAGGTGCTTGTTGGGGGGTGGTCAACGAGAAAGCGCGCTTGATTGTGATGGGCCGCTACCCGCGCGAGGAGCATTGGCGGCCAGCCTTGGCGACCGTGTTGCTAGTGGGTTTGATAGTGGCTAGCTGCAGCCCCAAGTTCTGGAAAGCTTGGTTACCACTGTTATGGGCTACTGTACTGGCTGTATTTTTCACGCTGATGAGTGGCGGCGTGCTAGGCCTGACTAAGGTGCCTACTGACCAATGGGGAGGCCTGCCGCTGACCATTATGTTGACCGTCATTTCAATGACGCTGGCCTTCCCTATTGCGGTAGCGGTGGCACTGGGCCGCAGGTCTAATATGCCCGCCATCAAAAGCCTGTGCGTTGTTTATGTGGAGCTGATTCGCGGTGTGCCGCTGATCTCGGTGCTGTTTATGGCCTCGTTTATGCTGCCGCTGTTTATGCCGATTGGCAAATCACCCGATGTGCTGATACGCGTCATCATTGGCATCACCTTGTTTGCCGCAGCCTACATGGCCGAGATTATTCGCGGTGGGTTGCAGTCGCTGCCCAAAGGGCAAACCGAGGCAGCAGCCAGCCTGGGGCTAGGCTATTGGCAAACGCAGATCAAAATTGTGTTGCCGCAAGCTTTAGGCACTGTGGTGCCCAGCATCATGAATAACTTTATTTCGCTGTTCAAAGACACGTCTTTAGTCACCATCGTGTCGCTGTTTGAGTTGACTGGCGCGCTCAGCTTGGCCGTGGGGTCAGACCCTAATTGGCGGCCTTTCAAAATTGAGGCATATTTATTTATCGCCGCGATTTACTTTGCTTGCTGCTTTGCGATGTCGCGCTACAGCTTGTGGATTGAAAAGCGTGTGGCGGTGGGTAAAGCGCGCTAAAGCTATTGTCCGCTAACCCCGTTGCCCGCTGAATTTACTGCTCGCATGCTCTAGCCCGTTAAAAATTGAGGACTATAAAAATGACAGAACCCATCATCACCTTTGACAAAGTTAACAAATGGTACGGTAATAATTTTCATGTACTGCGCGACATTGACCTGACGATCAAGCAAGGCGAGCGCTTGGTAATTTGCGGGCCTTCTGGCTCGGGCAAGTCCACGCTGATTCGCTGCATCAACGCACTAGAAGACTACCAAGAAGGCAAGCTTACCGTGGCAGGCCACGTGCTGGGCGATGACATTAAAGCCATAGACGCCGTGCGCCGCCAGGTGGGTATGGTGTTCCAGCAGTTCAACTTGTTCCCGCACCTTACCGTACTAGAAAACCTTACCCTGTCACCCACCTGGGTGGCGGGCATGCCCAAAAAAGAGGCGGTTGAGCGCGCCATGCACCAGCTTGAGCGGGTGCGCATTGCTGAGCAAGCACAGAAATACCCGTTGCAGCTGTCAGGCGGCCAGCAGCAGCGCGTAGCCATAGCCCGCGCCCTGTGCCTCACGCCGAAAATCATGTTGTTTGACGAGCCTACCTCGGCGCTAGACCCAGAAATGATCAAAGAAGTGCTGGATGTGATGATTAGCCTGGCCGACGGCGGCATGACCATGCTGTGTGTAACTCACGAGATGGGTTTTGCCAAAGCCGTAGCCGACCGCGTGATTTTTATGGACCAAGGCCAAATCGTCGAGCAAAACAGCCCCGAAGAATTCTTTAACCACCCCAAAACCGACCGCAGTAAAGACTTTTTGTCGAAAATTTTAGGGCATTGATTTACAGCAGCCAGATACTTGCTGTTGTCCCACACCAGCTAGATCAAAACTTGATGACATTAGTGTGAGGTTTTAGAGTCAATTCCCGTATTTTTAGTAAGTTACTACAAAATGTGTAGCGCATTGAATCTACAATCATGCTATGTGCCAATTACTAGGTATGAATTCCGCCAATCCAGCGGATCTGCGGTTTTCGTTCACCGGCTTTGCTGCGCGCGGCGGTTTAACAGACCACCACGGTGATGGCTTTGGTGTAGGTTTTTTTGAAGACAAAGCCTGCCGCCTTTTTATGGACAACCAAGCTGCTGCTGCCTCACCTGTGGCCGACCTGCTTAAGAACTACCCCATCAAGTCGCGCAACGTTGTAGCGCACATCCGCAAAGCCACCCAAGGCGACGCCATGCGCCTAGAAAATTGCCACCCCTTCACCCGCGAGCTGTGGGGTCGCCACTGGCTATTTGCCCACAATGGTGACTTGCAAGGGTATCACCCGCAATTGAGCGGCGACTACTTGCCTGTAGGTAACACCGACAGTGAGCTGGCGTTTTGCGAAATCATGCAAACCCTGCGCGCTGTTAACCCGCCCCTGTGTAAAGACGGTGCCACCAGCGTGCAGCCCTGCTCGCTGGATAAAGTATTCGATGCGCTGCGCGAGGTGACTCAGCGCACAGCCGAGCATGGTGTGTTTAACTTTCTGCTGTCTAACGGACAGGCCATGTTTGCCCACTGCTCCACACGGCTGTGGTATCTGGTACGCCAATGGCCTTTTTCTAACGCGCAATTGATCGACTCTGACCTGAGCATGGATTTTGCGCAAACCAATGCGTCCAACGACCGGTTGTGCATCATCGCCACCCAGCCGCTCACGCGCAACGAGCATTGGCAGCAGCTAGATGCAGGCCAACTGCTGTGGATAGAAGGCGGTCATATTGTGCGCCGCGAGCAACTAAAAGTAAGCGACGAAATACGCCGCAAAAACGAAGAAAACCTAGCCTGCGTGTAACGTGGCCAAGGGGCCAGCAGCCCCAAGCGGACGTAACAGCACAACATACAGCCGCCGATCCACGCGTTTGCTAATTCGTTACTAGGGCTGCACTAGCGCGACCGGCGCAAGCGCGCTAGACTGCATCCAATAAGCTTTGCGCTACATAAGGATCTTCTATGCTGCACCCCACTGCGCCTCGCATCGGCTCTGCCCGTATGACACGCCACTTTGTGAGCACCATTGCTGCGGCTACGCTGCTAGCAGCCTGCGCCACCAGCACCCAAGCGCCTAGTGATTTTAGCTACACGCCGTTTCAGCAGCCCGAGGGCGCATCAGGCATCACAGACAAACCTGGCTGGGCGACTAAGAAGTTTGCTGTAGCTGCCGCCAACCCATTAGCCACCGATGCCGGCTACCAAATTTTGAAGGCCGGAGGCAGCGCAGTAGATGCCGCCATCGCGGTGCAAATGGTGCTTAGCTTGGTAGAACCGCAAAGCAGCGGTATTGGCGGTGGCGCATTTTTGCTGCACCACGATGGCAAGGCTACCGAAGCGTTCGATGGCCGCGAGACCGCACCCGCAGGCGTGGACGAAAACTTGTTCATGAAAGACGGCAAACCACTGCCCTTTTACGAGGGCGTGGTGGGTGGCCGCAGTGTAGGCGTGCCAGGCACAGTACGCATGCTGGAAGCTGCACACAAGCAGCATGGCAAGCTGCCTTGGACCAAGCTGTTTGAACCGGCGATCGCCTTAGCCGAAGGCGGCTTCAAAATTAGCCCGCGCTTGAACACGCTGGTTAAAGCCGACGCGCATCTGAAGAAAGACCCCACTGCCACCGCCTACTTTTTTAAATCAGACGGTGATCCGCGTGATGTAGGCGTAAACCTGCGCAACCAGCCCTTTGCCGACGTGCTTAAACGCATCGCCACCGAGGGCAGCAAGGCAATGCATGAAGGCCCTATTGCCCAAGCTATAGTCGATAAAGTGCAAAAGCACCCCGACAACCCCGGCAAACTCACCATGGTCGATATGGCGGGCTATCAACCCAAAAAACGCGAGGCACTTTGCACCGACTACAGTGCGAAAGGTAAGGATTACCGCTTGTGCGGCTTCCCACCACCCAGCTCGGGTGCGATTGCCGTGGGCCAAATTTTAGGAATTTTGAGCAACACCTCTGCTGGATCGTTGCACTTAAGCTTTATGAGCTATCGAGGACTGATTGATTGTGTTACCAGCCCCTGCCCCAAAACTACAGCCGAGATTTTGGCCAATACCACTCCAGTGAGTCCGTCAGTCGGCACGGCCAAAAGCGAACAAGGCTTTCAAATTGCACCCGAGTGGCTGCACCTATACACGGAAGCCTCGCGCCTGGCCTTTGCCGACCGCGCGCAATATGTGGGCGACCCTGATTTTGTACCCGCACCTGACGGTAAGCTAGGCGGCGATTGGGCCAGCATGCTAGCACCTGCGTACCTAGCCGAGCGCGCAAAACTGATAGGCGACCAAAGCATGAAAACCGGTCAGCCCGGCAGCCCTAGCGGCGCAAAAATAGCCTTTGGCATGCCAGCAGAGCAGCCTGAATACGGCACCAGCCACATCAGCATCATCGACGGCTATGGCAATGCCCTGTCTATGACCACCACCATCGAAGACGCATTTGGCGCGCGGCAGATGGTTAACCCCAGCGGCGTTGGCGCTGGGGGCTTTTTGCTGAATAACGAGTTAACCGACTTTAACTACGCCCCTAACGATGCAGAGGGCAAACCTACCGCCAACCGCGTACAACCCGGCAAACGCCCGCGCAGCTCCATGAGCCCTACGCTAGTGTTCGACAAAGCCACTGGTCAAGTGGTGATGAGTGGCGGCAGCCCTGGCGGCGCGTTGATTATTCACTACACCGCTAAAACTTTGTATGGCGTGCTCAACTGGGGGCTGAACACACAGCAAGCGATTAATCTGCCCAACTTTGGCGCAACAGGCGCCCCCACCCAGTTGGAAGAAAAACGCTTTGCACCCACCACGGTTGACGCCCTCAAAGCCCGCGGGCACGAGGTGCGTGAACTGGCCATGACCAGTGGACTGCAAGCCATTGAGCGCACACCCTCGGGCTTCTTTGGTGGCGCTGACCCACGCCGTGAAGGCGTGGTGATGGGTGACTGACAGGCATTGCTAACCACAAACAATTTATCCATACTATAAATTTAATAGCTGCTTGAGCAGGATTTACTTGGGTTGATGGCCTATTTGTCTATAAATTTTGACCTTGCAGTGTAAAACCGCACTTGATAACTGCAGTGCACTGCAATGACACCATAACCTTACCTACACTGCAGACGACGACACCGGCGGTGCGCTAGTGTTGCCGTTAGAGCTTTGCCCAGCCGAGCTACGCAGGCTGTTATTCAAAGCTGCTGGGTCACCTGCGCGGGCTGAACTAGACATATCGTCTAGTGAGCCTGTAAATACCCTCCCGCTGTCCGACACCGCAGGCTGGCGCGACGTCATTTGGGTAGGCATAAAAACACTAGCAGGCGTTATATAACGGATAGGTTTGCGCGACCAGCCGCTGCTTTGCGCTACTGCAGCCCGCAAGGTATTGTCTAAAGACTTAAGGTCATCACCCCAAGTGGCGCGTGTACCTACAGCCACCCGAAAGCGCAGCTCTGTGGGCTGCGTGTCGTAGGGGTCGACCATCAAACCCAGAGCGATCAGACGGGCCAAACGGTTGTTTAGGTCGTCGCCCATGGGAATACCCGGCATGACTACGGCCAAGATGTTACCCCCTATACGGCCTATCACGTCAACATCGCGCGTGATGGTGTTCAGCAGTCGCACACTGCGCAGTAATTTTCGTTCTAAACGCAGCGCCGACTCCGAATCTGTGCTGTCGCTGCTATGGTGCACGTGTACCAGCGCAATAGCCATGTCTTGGCTAGTGCCGATGACGCCACTCCACATCAGCGCCAAGCGCTGGCTAAATGCGCGCGCATTAAAGAAACCCGTTAGCGGATCCACAGCCACCAAAGCACGTTCGCGTTCTTGCACGGCATGGCGACTTTTAGCATGCATGTGCAAGCTAAACAACAGCACAATGGCTTCAAATGCCAGCGAGTAGGCCGGTAAAGAATACGGCATGCCCACAGGGCTGATCACACTTAAATTGTCTAGCAATGCAATTACCACAACGACAAGCAAGGGTACATAAGCTGCTACCCAGTAGTAAGCTGCTTTCATCTTGCGCAGCAAGGCCTGCCCCACTATCAACCCAATTAAACCCAAGCACACCAGCATACCTATACCGAAGACGACTTGCCTTGCTGTTGCGGAAGGAAAAATTAGCGGCGATAGCAGCAATATGCTAGATATCAAAGCCGCCGCCTGCGCTGTACGCTTGAGCTGCGAGGCCTCTGTATCGCGTAAAAACATCGCTTGGCAAAACCACAGTTGTGCGGTTACCGATGCCATCACCGTAAAAAATATCGAATACTCAGGCCAGCGCCCAGCTTGGGGCCAAAACAAATAACTAGCTACGCCCAAATATGCAGTGATCGACAACAGACTAAGCAAGACATACAGCGCATACCAGGCATAGACCACATCGCGGTAGTTAATAGCCAAGTGCAGTGCCAATAGCAAAATTACGCCTAGTAAACCAATAATTACACCCGAAAGCAAAAAATCATCGTGGGTAGATACTGCGGCTGCACCCTCTTCCACCAACGATATAGGGATTTGCTGCGGTAAGTTGGACACTACCTTAACCAGCATGTCGTGCTCGCCTGCGGTCAGCACTGGCAATTTAAACTGCGGGGCCAGTGTGCGCTGCGACCAAAGCTCGTGGGCAATATTATCGCCAGCCTGCTGTGTTTGCCAACGACCTTGTGCATCTTGATAATGCAGCTCTATCCGGTCTAAAAAAGTCTTGGCAACCATCACCGTCCAGCGGCGCTGAGACAACGGGTCGGACTTAACCCTGAACTTAAGCCATAGCGCGTTACCATTATTCAGATCATAAATACCGTCTGGCTCAAAAGCTTTGTAGCCGCCAGCTGCTGTAGCCTGCGCGGGCGTAGAGTTCACATCTAGCCCCTGCAGGGCATGCAAAGACCAATGGTTTGCCCCACTGGCATCTGACTGCATGGAGCGGCTTGCTTGGCTAAGGTCAATTACTTGCAAATTAGCCGCTTGTGCCCAAATGGGTTGGGCCAATAGCGCACACAAGCACCACCACCTGGAGCGATACAGCAGGTTTAGAAGGGTTGAGATTGTAAAAAATATTAGTGGCACGTTAACAGAGCTAAAGTTCTAAGACGTAACTGTAACTCTATTGTAGTAATTTACATTCTAAAAATGCAGCATGCAGACTACTTTAAACGTGCATAAATCACTCATTAGCTTTTGAAAACAACAAGTTAGGTCGTTTAGATGATGTGGGGCATAAAGACTGCTCGTATGTTGAGGTAGCAACTGAAACTACTACTCCAAATGCAGATTACTGCGCTAGCAGATTGATAGACTTGGCAATAGCTGCACCCGTAGCGGCTTCTTTTTTATAGAAGCTGTCTAGCTGTTGCAAGCTCATGGGTTCCGCTATCACGGTGCCAGCGGTTTCTATGGTCTTGCGCAGTTCAGGGTTGGCTAAGGCGGCGTAGGCTGCCTTGTGAATCGCGCCCAGCTGGGCCTCTGGCGTTTTAGCGCTGCTTTGCACACCTAGCCAGATGCTGAACTGGTAGTCTTCAAAACCTTTGGTAGCGCGCGCTGGTGGCAGTTTAGGCAGGCGGGCTATTGACTGGGGCGATGCTACGGCCAAGGCCTTGATTTGGCCGCCTTCTATTGCACCCAGCACAGGGCCTACTAGGGGCACCACAGCAAAGTCGATCACACCGCCCATCAGGTCTTTAAGGTACGGTGCCAAGCCGTTATACGGTGCATGCAGGCCTTTAGCGCCCGCGTTTTGCAAAGCTTTTTCTGCCATCAAGTGGTAGAGCGAACCAACGCCGGTGGAACCAAAGCTCAAAGGCTTATCTGCTTTTTTAGCCATCGCCACAAATTCTTCTAGCGTAGCGACGGGGAGGTCTTTTCTTACCACGATAGCTATGGGGGTGTGGCCCACCAAGGCTGCCATGCGCATGTCCTCGGGCTTGTTTTTTGCGGCAGCAATACCCAGCGGCGTGTAGATCAACTCCAGCGGTGATCCTGCCAAAATGGTGTAGCCATCAGGTGCAGCGTTAGCAGCTTTCAGCACGCCCAGCGACCCACCTACGCCCACCACGTTTTCAACAATGATGGGCTGGCCTAAAGATTCCTGCATGCCTTTACCCATCGCGCGCCCCAGCACGTCCGACCCACCGCCCGGCGGGAAGGCAACGATCATCGTCAGCGGTTTGGTAGGAAAGCTTTGCGCCGCAGCGAAAGTGGTAAACGCCAGTGCGCTGGTGGCCAGCCATGTTTTTGTCCAAGATGTCATAGTTTGCTCCTCATAGTTTTAATGTTGGTTGTCCGGACGGACTGGTCAGGTGGGAACGCGTCGCTGTTGACCAAGCTGCGGCGCGTTGCAAGGAATTTAGCTTTGAGTAAAAAAATATGTACTATATTGCCGTAATTTCTATCAATTAAATGCACTATAATGCATAAATGCGCAGCCAACAAGGCTCAAAAAAACCTTTTTCATCCTTGTTTACCCGTGATTTAATGCTGTAACGTGGTGAATTCAAACTACCAAGTCAAACAGGCAGCTTTTATGCCCTTATGCGGGCTGTGCAATTGGGCCATGCTCGAATAGCTGCATTGGCCCGCATTTTCGCCAAGCGTACTGCACAGCCTTTTCAGCCTATTTTTATGCCTTCAACAGGCCAAAACCCGCGTAAAACCTGCTCAAGCAGCTATTGAGTTGATAGCAGACTACCGCGTATGGTGCGTCACCGCCAGCCCGTACACAGGCGTTTTCAGCCCCTCCATCCGCGCCTTCAGTTGCAGTGACAAAAACTGCGAATAGTGACGCGACTGGTGCAGGTTGCCACCGTGTATCCAAAGCTGGGGCACCTGGGTGGGCTTCCACATATTGCGCAGCTCGCCCTCCCAGGGGCCGGGGTCTTTGGGGGTGTCTGATCCTAAGCCCCACACTTTACCTACCTTGTCTGCCAACTCGGGCGACATCAAATCGGCCAACCAGCCGTTCATCGAACCGTAGCCGGTGGCATACACAATCAAATCGGCGGGCAGCTCGGTGCCGTCACTCAGCGTGACGGACTTGGGGTTGATGCGTTCGATGGTGACCTTACTTTTGAGCTTCACGCTGCCATTGGCCACCAGCTCAGACGCGCCTACGTCGATGTAGTAGCCCGAGCCGCGCCGCAGATACTTCATGAACAGACCCGAGCCGTCTACGCCAAAGTCGAGCATGAAGCCGGCCTTCTCCAGCCGCGCGTACAAATCAGCATCGCGCTTTTTCATCTCGTCGTACACGGGCACCTGCATGGGGGCCATGATTTTGTAGGGTATGGAGGCGAAAATCAGGTCGGCTTTGTCGGTGGTCACGCCTGCTTTGACGGCGCTCTCAGAATACAGGCCGCCGAGTGCCAGCTCCATCAGCGAATCCGACGGGGCAATGTGGGTAGAGCTGCGCTGCACCATCGTCACGTCGGCCCCGCCTTCCCACAGCGCGGCGCAAATGTCGTGGGCAGAATTGTTCGAGCCCAGCACGACGCATTTTTTACCTGCGTAGGCCTCGGGGCCGGGGTGTTTGCTGGAGTGGTGCTGCTCGCCGGTAAAGGTGTCGGCACCCGCGATGGTGGGCGACACGGGGTAGCCCGATACACCGAGCGCCAGCACCAGTTGCTTAGGCCGCAGGGTGATGTCTTTGCCGCCTCGGTTAACCACCACTTCCCACTCTTGCTTGGCCTCGTTAAACGTGGCTTTCTTGGCCGTGGTGCCGCCCCAGTAGTTCAGCTCCATCACCTTGGTGTACATCTCCAGCCAGTCGCCGATTTTGTCTTTCGGCGCAAACACCGGCCAGTGGTCTGGGAAGGGCAAATAGGGCAGGTGGTCGTACCAGACCGGGTCGTGCAGGCACAGGCTTTTATAGCGCTTGCGCCAGCTGTCGCCGGGCTTCTCGTTTTTTTCGACAATGATCGCCGGCACGCCGAGACGCCGCAGCCGCGCGCCGAGCGCGATGCCGCCCTGACCGCCACCGACGATCAGCACGTAAGGCTGCTCGTCGAAGCCCAGCGTTGCGGCCTCGTGCTGGCGCTTTTCGAGCCAGCTTTTGCGCCCCGGCTGCGCGCCGTGTTCGGCTCCTTTGCTGCGGCGCTCGCCGGTTTGCTCTTCAAAACCTTTCAGCTCGGTCATCGTCGTCAGCAGCGTCCAGGCCTTGCCGTTTTGCAGCCGCAAGTGGCCGCGCCCGCGAGCGACAGCCGTCTCAAACGTAAACCACGCATCGATCACGCCGCCCGCCTCGGTGGCCTCGCCTTCGATCGCAAACGCAGAAGGCTTCACCTCGGCCAGCCGCGCCTGCAGCATGCTGCGGATCGCCGCCGGGCTCTCCTGCGTGCAGATGTTCCAGGTAAACGCCACCAGATCGCGCCAGTAACTGTCTGGCGCAAACAGCGCTACCGCCGCGTCGATGTCATGGCGTTGAAGCACGGTCTGAAAATCGGCGAGCCAGGCGCTGGCTAGCTGCGTCGGGTGCGCGGACAAGTCGGTCATGTGCAGGCTCCTTGAAGCGTTCTCACACCTGCCGACATGGCGGGCGCGAACCAGCATCATTCGCCAAGGTAAAACGAGCCGGGAATAGGGCAAACCCGCTAACCGCCAGCAGGCAGATATGCTGACCTGCCTACCGCTTGAGCCTTAAGTCACGCCAGAATCTGCTG
>JANLPQ010000066.1:0-16939 GCA_031367325.1 Polaromonas sp.
TTGGGGCGCATTTTGGGCGACGTGATCCGGGAGCAAGACGGCGCCAGCGCCTACGAGCTGGTAGAGCAAATTCGCAAGCTGTCAGTGGCCTTCAGGCGCGACGCTGACGAGACCGCGCAAGAGGCCTTAAAAAAGCTGCTCAAGTCGCTGTCTAACGACCAAACTGTCAGCGTCATTCGCGCCTTTACCTACTTTAGCCATTTGGCCAACCTGGCCGAAGACCGCCACCACATTCGCCGCCGTACCGTGCACGAGCAGCGTGGCGACGTGCAAGACGGTAGCCTAGATGCCGCATTCGCCCGCCTGCGCGCCAGCGGCCACACGGTTAAAAGCATTGCCAAAACGCTGTCGCAAGCCTTCATTTCCCCCGTACTCACCGCCCACCCTACCGAGGTGCAGCGCAAAAGCATTTTGGACGCAGAACGCGCCATCGCCGGTATATTGACTGCCCGCGATGCTACAGATTTGCTGCCGCGCGAGAAACTGCAGCTGGACGCGCAACTGCGCGCCCGCGTTACCCAGCTGTGGCAAACCCGCCTGCTGCGCTACACCAAGCTAACCGTGGCCGACGAGATAGAAAACGCTCTCTCTTACTACGAAGCTACTTTTCTGCGCGAAATTCCCAAGCTGTACGCCGACGTAGAAGACCGCGTGGGCAAAGTAGACGAGGCGTTCTTTCGCATGGGCAACTGGATAGGCGGCGACCGCGATGGCAACCCCAATGTGACTGCCGACACGCTGAACCACGCGCTCAAACGCCAAGCCGAGGTGGTGCTGCGCTACTACTTGACCGAAGTGCACCACCTGGGCGCAGAGCTGTCGGTGTCGCTCATGTTAGTGGGCATGAGCGACGACATGCACGCGCTGACCGACCGATCACCCGACTTGAACGAACACCGCCTAGACGAGCCGTACCGCCGCGCTTTGATTGGCGTGTACGCCCGCTTGGCCGCTACGCTGCTTGAATTAACCGGCACCGAGGCAGCGCGCCACGCTGTAGCACCACAAAACCCTTATGGTGCTGCAGAAGAATTCTTGGCAGATCTAAAAACTATTGAGGCCTCGCTATTGGCCACCAATGGAGCACATTTGGTAGGCATGCGCTTAACCGGCTTGGTGCGTGCAGTGCAAGTGTTTGGCTTTCATCTAGCCACGGTAGATTTGCGCCAAAGCTCGGACAAGCATGAAGAAGTCATCGCAGAACTATTGGCCACTGCGCGCATTGAGAAAAATTATTCTGCGCTAGATGAGCCTGCCAAGCGCGCCTTGCTTTTGTCATTGCTCAACGACACCCGCCCGCTGCGCGTGGTAGGCACCACCTACAGCGACCATGCCCGCAGCGAGCTGGCTATTTTTGAAGCAGCGCGCACGGCCCGCCAGCGCTTTGGCAAGGCCGCCATCTTGCACTACATCATCAGCCACACCGAAAGCGTGAGCGACTTGCTAGAAGTGCTGCTGCTGCAAAAAGAAGTGGGGCTGATGCAGGGCACGTTAGAAGTGCCTGAGGCGATTGGCATATCGGGCAAACCATCTACGCGCACAGAGCCCGCCCAAGGCCTGGCGCGCACCGAACTGATCGTCGTGCCGCTGTTTGAAACCATTGAAGATCTGCGCAACGCCGCACCCATCATGCGCGAGTTCTACGCCCTGCCCGGCATTGCCGACATGGTGCGCCGGTCAGTTGCAGAAGGCGCGCTAAACCACAGCCCCGAGCAAGACATCATGCTGGGCTACAGCGACAGCAACAAAGACGGCGGTATTTTTACCAGCAACTGGGAACTGTACCGGGCCGAGATTGCATTGGTGCAATTGTTCGATGAATTGAAAGCCTCACACGGCATCACGCTCAGAATGTTCCACGGCCGGGGCGGCACGGTAGGCCGCGGTGGTGGCCCCACTTACCAAGCTATCTTGGCACAGCCGCCGGGCACCGTGCGCGGCCAAATCCGCGTGACCGAGCAGGGCGAGGTTATTGCATCTAAATACGCCAACCCAGAAATCGGTCGCCGCAATTTAGAAACCTTAGTCGCGGCAACCTTAGAAGCCACACTGCTGACGCCCACTAAGCCCGCGCCGCAAAGCTTTCTCGATGCTGCAACAGAACTCAGCACCTTAAGCATGCAGGCCTACCGCAAGCTGGTGTACGAGACGCCCGGTTTTACCGACTATTTCTTTGCCGCCACTCCCATTCGCGAGATAGCGGGTTTGAACATAGGCTCGCGCCCCGCATCGCGCAAACCATCACAACGTATTGAAGACCTGCGCGCGATTCCGTGGGGGTTTAGCTGGGGTCAGTGCCGTTTGACTCTGCCCGGTTGGTATGGATTTGGCAGCGCGGTGGAGCAGTTTATTGCTCACTCTGGTAAGCAATCTGCGGAAGACAAACGCAAGCTGCTACAAAAAATGCAGCGCGACTGGCCTTTCTTTAAAACCCTGCTCAGCAATATGGACATGGTGATCGCCAAGAGCGACTTGGCCTTAGCGTCCCGCTATGCCGAACTGGTAACCGACGCCAAGCTGCGCAAAAAAATCTTGTCCGATATCGAAGCTGAATGGCACCGCACCGCCAAAGCGCTGGCGTTTATCACCGGCGAGAAAAGCCGCTTGGCCAACAACCCGTCTCTGGCGCGCAGCATACAACACCGCTTTCCCTACATCGACCCGCTGCACCATCTGCAAGTCGAACTCATCCGCCGCTTTCGCGCTGGCAAAACCGAACAAGACCGCGACGAGCGGGTGCAGCGCGGTATTCACATCAGCATCAACGGCATTGCGGCGGGGCTGCGTAATACGGGGTAAGCGGCGGGTCATTGGCGTTGTCAAAAATGAAATCGGCGCTGGCTTGTTCATCTGGGCACTGGGGATAGCTTCACTGGATCAGGCTGGTGGTGCGCTCAGCTACGCGGCTGTCCCCCGTGTCGGCTTAGGGCCGACAACTCCTCCTTGATGCCGCTACGCTGAGCGCACCACCAGCCTGATATGAGGGAGCTGGTGGGTGCCCAATCATCGTGCGCCCACCATGCTCGCTGCCTTGGCGCTGGGTGTGCGTGGCGTAGCGACATCAAGGAGGAGCCCAAAGGGCGGGGGACAGTTGCGTAGCTACGCGCACCCAGCGCTGGGGCAGCGAGCTTGAGCACGACCCCGCGCGTGCCAACCAATTCGTAAGCTCAAAGCACAGCTATAACCTCATGCAACCGATGCACCACACCGTCATCTGAAAGCAAAAGGCCTCGCTAAACAGCGAGGCCTTTTTACTTGAAGTGGTCAGTTAAAAATTAACGACCAATGATCTTCACGACTTTTGGTTTACCAGTTTTGGCAAAGCTGCTAGCACCCGTTTTACCGGGAACAAACGACTTCTTGGCGGGGCGCTTGTCGTCTGCTGGGCGCGCGGCAGACCAGGTGTTGGTGCGCTCTGGGCGCTGGAAGGGGCGCTGCTCACCGCGTGTATCTTGGCGTGTATCTTGGCGTGGGTCTTGGGCGCGACGGTCTTGTGGAGGACGTGCATCGCGGTCTTGGCCACGCTCTTGGCCACGATCTTGGCCGCGGTCAGCACCAAACGGTGCGCGAGGTGCAAAGTTGCGGTCACCACCGCGGTCGGCGTTGCGGTTCTCAAAGCCGCGCGGCTCTTGGCGCGGTGCGCCAAAACCACGTTGATCGCTGCGTTGGTCACCGCGTTGATCGCCACGATTGTCACCACCAAAGCCGCCTTGGCCTTGCTCTGCGCCGCGTTGATCCGCACCGCGTTGGTCTCCACCGCGCTGCTCAAAGCCGCGCTGATCGCCGCGTGCGTCATCGCGCTGTGGGCGTCCGCCCCAGCCGCCTTCGCTGGCGTTTTTGGTACGGTCACCGAAGCCACCGCCAAAACCACCACCTTTGTTGCGGTCATTAAAACCGCCTGGGCGTGGACCATAGCTGCGCTCGCCGCGGTCGCTGCCGCGGTCATTGCCGCGATCACCACCACGGTCGCCAAAGCTAGGGCGGGCACCAAAGCTGGGGCGGCTTGGGCGCTCGCGGGTGGTGGGCTCCAGGCCCGGAATCACCTCAGCCTTGATCGGCTGCTTGGTAAAAAATTCAATATCGCTGATCTTGCGGCGGTCACGAAACTCAGCAATCGTCACTGCGGTACCGCTGCGGCCCGCGCGGCCTGTGCGGCCAATGCGGTGGGTGTAGTCTTCGGCCTTCATCGGCAAGCCGTAGTTAAACACGTGGCTGATCGATGGCACGTCAATACCGCGTGCAGCTACGTCGGTAGCTATCAAAAACTGAATGCGACCTTCGCGCAGCATGTTCAGGCGGCGGTTACGCATGCCTTGGCTTAGCGCGCCGTGCAGTGCTGCAGCAGCAAAACCAGAGTCGGCCAGGTCGTTGGCCAGTCCATCGCACTCTACTTGGGTGCTAACAAACACAATCGCTTGCTCAATGGTGGTGTCACGCATCCAGTGGTCTAGCAGCTTGCGTTTGTGCTGCATGTTGTCGGCCCAAAACAGCACCTGCTTGATGTTGTTATGCTTTTCTTGTGGTGTGTCGATGGTGATGCGCTGAGGTTCCCGCATCACGCGGGCGGCCAGCTGCTGAATGCGCGACGCAAACGTAGCGCTGAACATCATGGTTTGCTGGCGTTGGGCGGTGAGGTTGTTGACCTCGGCCAAGTCGTCGCTAAAGCCTAGGTCCAGCATGCGGTCAGCTTCGTCAACCACGAGAAATTTAACGTCTTGCAGTTTGATCTGGCTGCTGCGTTGCAAATCGAGCAAACGGCCGGGCGTTGCCACGATCAAGTTGGCGTTTTGCAGCTTGGCAATTTGCAGCTGGTAAGGCATGCCACCGATCACCGAGGCAATGCGCACGCCGCGCATGTGGCGCACCAAATCGATAGCTTCGTTGGCCACCTGCTGCGCCAGTTCGCGCGTGGGGCACAAGATCAACGCGCCGGGGGTGGGCGCTTTGAAGTTGCGGTTGTTCGTGGGGTCTTTGCGCTTGGGTTTTTTAGCGGGCTCTTCACCGCGCATTTTGGCGGCTTCTGCCTCGGCCAAATATTCAGCTTTCTCAGCCGCTTCTTTGGCAAACATGTCAGCCTCTAGGGTGTGCAACACAGGCAACAAAAACGCTGCGGTTTTACCGCTACCAGTTTGGCTAGATACCATCAGGTCGACAAACTTTTTGTCACCGCCAGCGTGCAGCGCCAGAGGAATGGCTTTGAGTTGCACTGCGGTGGCTTTGGTGTAGCCCATGTCTTTGGTGGCTTGCACCAGTGATGGTGATAAGCCCATGATTTCAAAGTCACTCGGGCCTGCGGGCGCTTCGGGTACTGCGGCCTCGATGTTGACAGCTTCTTCAGAGTCAAACTCTTCTTGGGCTGCGGCGTCTACAGCAGCGTCATCACCAGCGTGGTCAGTATGCCCATTACTGTCAATGGCGTCATGCGCCATTGCATCACCAGCAGCATCATTTGCTACATTTTCCGTGGCTGCTTGAGCAGTATCTACGGCAGTATTGGCATCAAAAGCATCAGAAACAGCGGTCTCTAGTGCAGCTTCGTTCATTTGAAAATCTTCATTCATGTTTACGCACAGGCACGCACCCCTACATGGGGCGCGAGCCATTCCTTTTAAAGGCGGTGTCTTGTTGGGCAAGACGGTTGATACAAAAACATCAACCAACCAACAAGTTCAGCGTGAAAGCATTTTTTAAAACAATGTAGTCTTAAAACTTCAACGCGATGACCACGAAAGTGTGCCGTGGTCTATGGAGTGTGGCAGATGCACATATTCGCTAATTTTTCTAGCGAAGATTTCGATTATAACCCGGCTAGGGTTTTCCCGCAAATTTATGTTCGGTTTGCTTCTCTAAATATTGAATCTTGGTTGTCTAGCTCTTTGCTGCAATTAGCTTTTTCGTTATCGCGATTAGCTTTTCTGTGATTGACTTTTCTGCGATTGACTTTTTATCGCCAAGCTGTTGTAGCTTCGTCAAAGACCGCACGCTGTTGTGGTGCAGTGCAGTAGTCCACCCGAGCACCGGCCCGCTTCGCGGTAAGCTTTGCAGTACTCGACTTTGGGGGGAATAACGAGCATCGCGCAAGCGCTCAAACATCTAAATTCCTGATCCCCAAAGTCTCCGTGCTTCAGCCCGGCACTCTTATTGGGTGGGCTACTGCACTGCACCACAACAGCGTGCTATCGGTTATTTATATGTTTTGCTCGAACAGATTCAATTGATTGGAATTACTTTTGAACCACCACACTGTGGATTTTGTAATAACAGATCTTTTCGATTCAGTCGTAAGTTTACTGGCTCAGCTAAAAAAAGATCTACTCCTTTTTGAGACGATCTTTGAATAGTAATCCCAGGAAAAGCACCTTCTTTGAGAGCGCCGACTTGCGCAGCTTTGGAAAGAACTGGGAAGTAGCTTTTTCTAAGTGCGACCATCAAATCGTCTTGTTGCTGGTAAGTCAGAGCATCTACATATGTTCTATAAATATTTGTGACGCGAAATATTTGTTTAGGTTGATTTTCTTTAGGCGATGGTTCGAATACAACTTTAGTTATTTGTCCACTCTGGCTCTTGAAATACGCTGCATTACTAATGCCATAAAAATCGAAAGGCGCGCAAGCCACATCTACGTTGCCTAGTGCTGCGATCGCATTAGAATTGAAAATATTTGAACTGAGAGCAGAAGCGATCACTCGCAAAAAAGAGTCTGAGGCTGTCAGTTTTTTCCGCAGATCTGCTATCTCCGATTCGCTCGCTAATCTTGAATCGCCTGCTGATTTTGCGCCTAATGTTTTAAAAATCGGGTTTGATGACTCCCAATTTATTCCTTTAATCTGCGTAATGTCATCACCTACACACACACCTGATAAGCACGGGTACCCGTTCTTTACAAATTCAGTATTGGAGGTCTGCTGCGTTTCATTATCAGCTATTGATTGGACTGGTTGTGTGGACTGTACTAACTTGGCAGCATTGTTCTGCGCGACATTGCCCAATACGCTCTGGGCTGATGCATCTAGCGAACCTTGCTTGGCCGCCATCACATAAGAGCACAACTCAGTTTTTACACCTTCATCAGGTGCTAATTGCAGAGGATTTAGACGGATAGCGACCGCTACATAAGTCTCATTACTCACTGGTTTGACAGTCACAACAATTGGCAGCGCACGCCCGCCAGCTTTACCGGGTTGTTCTGCCTGCAAAGTACCTTGCGCCAGATCAGACGCTAGTATTTTTTGGCCAACAGCTTCTAGCTTGTTTCGAATCGCAGCAATCGCGTTTTGTGTATTTAGCGTTGGCATACTAGCCGAAACAAGGTAAGTGGTACCAGTGAGTGCGTTACCTGATTTTTCAAGATTGCAGGTTTGGGCTTGAGCGTTAAGCGCATTCATAGCAAAAACTAGAAACGCAACATTCACAAAATTACTTTTCATTTTTTCCCTTAAATTGTAAAATTATTAATCGTACTGTTTATGCAAATAACGGCGCGTAATTACCACCAAAGTAGAGTACTTTATACCATTATGGATAGCAATATGATCATAAGGTACCCACAATATTTGCCCATCAAAATCCTGAATATTCGCGCCAGAGTGCACGCAGTGCCTATGCGCCCCAATCAGGGCTAGCGGGCTCGAAGCGCGGAGCTTTTGGGGATTAGCAATTTAGGTGTTTGAGCCGCAGGCGAGGCTCGTTATTTCCCCCAAAAGCGAGCACTGCAGATGCTTACCCCGAAGGGGGCCGCAGACCGGGGCGCATGGGCACTGCGTGCACTCTGGTGCGAGGCCGCGTGGTCTATGAAACAAACCTTCAAGCAGTAGAAAAGCTAATTAGAAGGCATAATTTTAAAAGAAATAGGCTGTTGACCCAATTAAATCCTGCTCAACCAGCTATTAAATCAAGAGCAGGCTCAAACCACCAGCAACCCACTGTGCGCCGCCGCATGGCGCAGCCACGCACCGTCTTGCAACAGCGTAAGCGCCGCTTCCATAGCACGCGAAGGCCGCGCTGCGCTGTGCGACATGAAGCCGATGGCGGTGCGCACTACGGGGCCCACCAGCGGCAAGGCCTCTAGCTCGCGGTAGCCGCGCACGGCGCCTACCAGGGCACCGGGCATCACGCTGCACACATCACCGGCCACTACGGCCAGCGCCATGGTGAGGATAGAGTTGGTTTCTATCGCGGGGCGCACTGGCTTGCCAGCGGTGATAAAGGCCGCGTCTACGATGGTGCGGTTGTGCATGTCGGGCGTTAGCAAGCATAGCGGCAGTTGGGCGGCGTCTTTCCAGTGCATGCTGGGGCCAATTTGCAGTTCGGTGGCATGCGGTTCGGTGGCGCGGCGCAGCAAAAAATAATGCTCGGTGTACTGCGGCCACGCGGCTAGCTTGGCATCACGCAAGCCCATGCGCTCGGTGTAGCCTAGCGCCAGGTCAATCGATAAACTTTCTACGCCCATTTCTAGCTGGGTAGAGCTGTGCGACAGCACCACGGGCTGAATGCCAGTGTGGCGCGCCTGCAGCATGGCGGCAAAGCGGGCCGCTATGGGCACTGCCGTGGGCACAGCACCTATGCGCACAGTGCCTACAGGTTTGTCTGCCTGGCTGCCCAGCTCTTGTTGCAACAACTTATGCTCATGCAGCATGCGCTGCGCCGTAGCCAGCACGCGCTCGCCCTCGGGCGTCAGGCCCTCGTAGGTGCGGCCACGTTTGATAATAACCACGCCAAAATCTACTTCTAACGCTTTGATAGCGTTAGACAGCGCAGGCTGCGTAATGTTGCACACCAGCGCCGCGCGGCTAAAGTGCTTTTGTTCGCTAAGCACTACCAAGTAGCGCATGGAGGCTAGCAGGTTCATACGCTAGGCAATGGCCTGCAAGTTGCGGTGATGAAAACGCAGGTGGTCTTCGATGAAGCTGCTGACAAAATAGTAGCCATGGTCGTAGCCCGCGTGGCGGCGCAGCGTGAGCGGCTGTTTCGCTACCGCGCAGGCTTGCTCAAATTGCTCGGGCAGTAGTTGCTGTTCTGCTAAAAATTTATCACCCAGCCCTTGGTCGATCAAAATGCCTTGCGGGTACGGCGTGCGCGCCTGCGCCATCAGCGCGCTGGCATCATGCTGTGCCCATACGCTGCGGTCGTCGCCTACATACCCTGCCAGTGCTTTGCGGCCCCACGCGCATTCGCTAGGCGCGCAGATGGGCGCGAAGGCAGACACACTTTTGTAAATGTCTGGGTGCTTCAATGCCAGCGTGAGCGCACCGTGCCCGCCCATCGAATGGCCAAAGATGCCTAGGCGCTGCGGGTCTGCACCTAATTGCTCCAGCGCAATATCGCGCAGCTCATGCACTATGTAATCTTCCATGCGGTAGTGCTGTGCCCAGGGCTGCGCCGTGGCGTTGATGTAAAAACTGGCGCCTGCGCCAAAGTCCCAGTCTTTGGCCTCATCTGCAATACCCGTGTTGCGCGGGCTGGTGTCCGGTGCAATTAGCATCAGGCCCAGCTGGGCTGCTACGCGCTGGGCACCGGCTTTGATGGCAAAGGTTTCTTCAGTGCAGGTTAGCCCCGCTAGATAAAACAAAGCGGGCACAGGGCCTGCCTTGGCCTGCGGCGGTTTAAACACTGAAAAACGCATGGGCAGGCCAATGCTACTGGATGCATGGCGGTAAAAGCCTTGCACGCCGCCAAAGCAAGCGTGTTCGCTGATGACTTCGATGGTGTTTGGTGCTTGTTCAGTCATAACTATATACGCGGCTTAGATACGTTTTGGATACGCTTTTAGAACAACACCACGCCGCGAATTGACTCGCCGCTTTTCATCAAGTCAAAGCCTTTGTTGATATCTTCTAGCGGCATGGTGTGGGTGATCAAATCGTCGATATTAATTTTGCCGTCCATGTACCAGTCTACAATTTTTGGCACGTCAGTGCGGCCCCGTGCGCCACCGAATGCAGAGCCTTCCCACTTGCGGCCAGTCACCAGCTGAAACGGCCGTGTGCTGATCTCGGCGCCCGCCTCGGCCACGCCTATGATGATGCTGCGGCCCCAGCCCTTGTGCGTACATTCCAGCGCCTGGCGCATCACCTTGGTGTTGCCAATGCATTCAAAGCTGTAGTCGGCACCGCCATCGGTTAGCTGCACAATGGCGTCCACCACATTGTCGACTTCATTGGGGTTGATAAAGTGCGTCATGCCAAACTTGCGCGCCATGGCTTGGCGGGCGGGGTTAATGTCTACTCCGATGATCTTGTCAGCACCCACCATCTTGGCCCCTTGAATCACGTTCAGCCCAATGCCGCCTAGGCCAAACACCACCACGTTAGCCCCGGCCTCTACCTTGGCGGTAAACAGCACTGCGCCAATGCCCGTGGTAACGCCGCAGCCGATGTAGCACACCTTGTCAAACGGTGCGTCTTTGCGAATCTTGGCCAACGATATTTCGGGCGCTACGGTGTAGTTGCTAAATGTAGACGTGCCCATGTAGTGAAAAATCGGCTTGCCATCGAGGCTAAAGCGGCTGGTAGCGTCGGGCATGAGCCCCTTGCCTTGCGTGCCGCGAATCAGCTGGCACAGGTTGGTTTTGCGGCTGAGGCAAAACTTGCAAGTGCGGCACTCGGGTGTGTACAGCGGAATGACATGGTCGCCCTTTTGCAGCGTCGTCACGCCCGGGCCTACGTCCACCACAATGCCTGCGCCTTCGTGGCCCAATATGGCTGGGAAGATGCCTTCGGGGTCTGCACCGCTGAGGGTGTAGTAGTCGGTATGGCAAATGCCAGTAGCTTTGATCTCGACCAGCACTTCACCAAACTTAGGGCCTTGCAGGTCTACCGTTTCGATAGTGAGGGGCTGGCCTGCTTTCCAGGCTACGGCGGCTTTGGTTTTCATATTTTGTAACGCTTTTAAGCTAGGAGAAGGGGAAATACATTTTGGACGCGAAGGGCGCTAAGGTTGCGCGAAGAACGCGAAAGAAGAAAAAGCAAACCCGAAAATATTAAAAAATTAAAAACTATTTTTGAATTCAATTTTTGGTATTCTTTCGCGTTCTTCGCGCAACCTTCGCGTACTTCGCGTCCTTGCACCCGAATTAAAACCTCAAGTATCTTTAGAAATTTTGATACTAGGAAACTTAGCTGAGAAATCCTTAGCTTTGGCTGCAATTTTGATCGCCACCTGCCGCGCAATAGCTTTGTACATACCAGCGATTTCGCCATCCGGGTCGGCGGCTACAGTGGGTTTGCCGCTGTCCGATTGTTCGCGGATTTGCAGGGTCAGTGGCAGTGCGCCTAGGTAGTCCATGTTGTATTCAGCGGCCATTTTTTTGCCGCCGTCTTGGCCAAAGATGTGCTCTACGTGGCCGCACTGGGTGCATACGTGCACGGCCATGTTCTCGACGATGCCCAAGATGGGCACGCCGACTTTTTCAAACATTTTGATGCCTTTTTTAGCATCCAGCAGCGCAATGTCTTGCGGCGTGGTGACGATGATGGCACCCGTTAGCGGTACGCGCTGGCTCAATGTGAGCTGAATGTCGCCTGTGCCAGGCGGCATGTCTACCAGCAAATAGTCCAGGTCTTTCCAGTTAGTTTGGTGCAGCAACTGCTCTAGCGCCTGCGTAGCCATGGGGCCGCGCCAGATCATCGCCTCGTCTTTGGCTACCATAAAGCCTATCGACATGACCTTGACGCCGTAGTTTTCCATCGGCTCCATGGTTTTGCCGTCTTCGCTGCTGGGTTTGCCGTCAATGCCCATCATCATGGGTTGGCTTGGTCCGTAAATGTCGGCGTCCAGCAGGCCTACCTTGGCACCCTCGGCAGCCAAGGCCAGCGCTAAGTTAACGGCCGTGGTGCTTTTGCCCACACCGCCTTTGCCCGAGGCTACGGCAATGATGTTTTTCACCGTGGGCATTAGCGCCACGCCGCGCTGGGCGGCATGGGCAATAATTTTGATGCTGATATTGCATGACACGTTGTCCACACCGGCCACCGTTTTAGCCGCCGCGATCAGCGCTTTACGAAACGCGGGGATTTGGCTTAGCGCGGGGTAGCCCAGCTCTACGTCAAAGGCCACGTCGCCATCAGACACGGTGAGGTTTTTAATCGTCTTGGTAGATACGAAATCTTTACCCGTGTTGGGGTCGATCACGGCAGACAGAGCCGTGAGAATTTGGTCGTTGGATGCCATAGTAGGGGGGAGCAAAAGCCTGAAGTAAACTGAAAACCAAAGCCCAAGAAAAAAGGGCTAATACTGCAAGTGTAGCCAAGCCTTCTAAAATACGGGCTTACCCGAATAAAAATTCTCAAAATGACCACGCCCACACTATCTGCCGTTGCAGCGCCCACCCCTCGCAAATTGTTTGTCACCACGGCGCTGCCCTACGCCAACGGCAACTTCCACATCGGCCACATCATGGAATACATCCAGGCCGACATTTGGGTGCGTTTCCAGCGCATGCAGGGCCACGCGGTGAACTTTGTGTGTGCTGACGATGCGCACGGCGCGCCGATTATGATTGCGGCGCAAAAAAAGGGCGTCACACCGCAAGCCTTTGTGGCCGAGATTGCAGCGGGCCGCAAACCTTATTTGGACGGCTTTCACATCGGCTTTGACAACTGGCACAGCACCGACGCGCCCGAGAACCACGCGTTGGCGCAACAGATTTACCTGGACCTGAAAAAAACCGGCCTGATTGCCAGCAAAAGCGTAGAGCAGTTCTACGACCCTGAAAAAGGCATGTTTTTGCCCGACCGCTTTATCAAAGGCACATGCCCCAAGTGCGGCACCAAAGACCAGTACGGCGACAACTGCGAAAACTGCGGAGCAGTGTATGCGCCCACCGATTTGAAAAACCCGTACTCGGCCCTCAGCGGCGCAACACCCGTGCTCAAAAGCTCTGAGCATTTTTTCTTCACATTGTCTGACCCGCGCTGTGTAGAGTTTTTGCAAAACTGGACACAGGGCGTGGGCGAAGACGGCAAGCCCCGCCTGCAGCCCGAGGTGGCCAACAAGGTGAAAGAATGGTTCTCTATGCGTACCAACCAAGACGGTAGCACCAGCGAAGGCCTGGGCGACTGGGACATCAGCCGCGACGCGCCTTACTTTGGTATTGAAATTCCCGATGCACCGGGCAAATATTTTTATGTGTGGCTAGACGCGCCGGTGGGTTACCTGGCGTCGCTGAAGAACTGGTTTGACAAAGGTGGGCCGCAAAAAGCCTATGGCGAGACGCTGTCGTTTGACGAGTACGTAGCGCCCGACTCGCCTGTAGAGCAATACCACTTTATCGGCAAAGACATCGTCACCTTCCACACCCTGTTTTGGCCCGCCATGCTGAAATTTAGCGGCCGCAAAACGCCTACCAATGTGTTTGTGCACGGCTTTTTGACAGTGAACAACGGCGAGAAGATGAGTAAAAGCCGGGGGACGGGGCTAGACCCGCTCAAGTATCTGTCGCTGGGGATGAACCCGGAGTGGTTGCGGTATTACCTGGCGGCTAAGTTGTCGGCGCGCAATGAGGATATTGATTTTAATGCCGAGGATTTCCAATTGCGTGTCAACAGCGATTTAGTTGGTAAATTTATCAACATCGCCAGCCGAAGTGCAGGCTTTATTGCCAAACGGTTTGCCGGGGCGCTGGGCGAAGTGTCTGGCGAAGGGGCGCAGCTGCTGGCTACCATGCAAGCCAAAGCACCCGAGATTGCACAGATGTACGGAGCGCGTGAATATAGCAAAGCGCAGCGCGAGATCATGCTGATGGCCGATAAGGTCAACGAGTATGTCGACCAGAACAAACCTTGGGAGCTGGCTAAATTGGCAGGTCAAGATATGCACCTGCAAGAAGCCTGCACGACTTGTATCGAAGCCTTCCGTTTGCTGACTATTTGCATCAAGCCTGTACTGCCTACACTCGCTGTACATGTCGAAGCCTTCTTGAAAGTACCCGCATTCACGTTTACTGACACTGCAAAGCTGCTAGGCGCAGGCCACAAAATCGGTGACTACAAACACCTCATGCAACGCGTCACCCCAGAGCAACTTGAAGCACTGTTTGAGCCTCCAACCCAAGTAGAACCTGCTCAAGCAGCTATTAAATTTGTAGTCCCTACCACAAGCACAGCATCACATCCGGGCGGCGAAGCATTGGCATCCGCTATTACTATCGACGACTTCACCAAGATTGATTTGCGCATTTGCGCCATCGTCAACTGCGAAGCGGTAGAAGGATCGACCAAGCTGCTGCGCCTGACCTTGGACGTAGGCGAAACTAATGAAGACGGCAGCGCCAAGCACCGCAACGTGTTCAGCGGTATTGCCAGCGTGTACAAACCTGAGGAGCTAGTGGGCAAACACACCGTGATGGTGGCTAACCTGGCGCCGCGCAAGATGAAATTCGGCATCAGCGAAGGTATGGTGCTGGCTGCCAGCCACGGCGACGAGAAGGGCAACCCGGGCATTTACATCCTTACCCCGTGGCCAGGTGCGCAGCCGGGCATGCGCATTCGGTAAGCAGGCGCTCACCTTTTGCACTGCAAGTCTGCTGCCAAATGCGTGGATTTGCTGGGCTTGGGAATATCGGAATCTATCCGTAAGTAAGGAATATTAAACCTCCTTACTTCTCTGGTATACTTACCTTCTACTAATTAAAGGAGTTGCCATGCCTGCAGTTCTAGAAGTTCAAGCCACCGTGACCAGTAAGGGGCAAATCACCCTGCCCGCCGCCCTGCGCGCCCAGCTAGGCCTGACCGAAGGCAGCAAAGTGAAATTTACCTACGACGGTAAGCAAACTACGCTCACACCCGAGCTGCCTGTCAGTGCGTACCGCGGCATATTGCGCCACTTGGGAAATATTGACACCACCATCCCCAAAGAGCCAGATCGGTTTTAAATGAACGTAGTTGATTCATCAGGCTGGATTGAGTACTTCATAGACTCTGCGCGGGCTGCGTATTTTGCATCTGCTATTGAACAGACCGATCAATTAATAGTGCCTGCACTGGCGCTATTTGAAGTGCACAAATTTCTCAGCCGCAGCGCCGATCCATCGCAGCTTGATGCTTGCTTAGAGGTTATGCGCCGGGGCACCGTAGTACCCGTGACTGACGCCCGTGCGATTGCTGCGTCAACAGTGGCGCAACAGCACAAACTGGCCATGGCAGACGCGGTGATGTACAGCATCGCCCTTGAACACAAAGCCACGCTGTGGACGCAAGACGTTGACTACCAAGGGCTGGCAGGTGTTAACTACACTGCAAAAGCATAGCGCTGCACGCTGCCTGCGCGCTGTCATATTCACATGCCGCCACTTCACCGCTTTTACCCGCGCCTGCTGCGCACCTTGCATGGCTACACCCGCGAGGCGCTAGCCAAAGACATTGGCGCGGGCATTACCGTGGGTATCGTGGCGCTGCCACTGGCGATGGCCTTTGGTATTGCCTCGGGTCTCAGCCCGCAGGCGGGGCTGTGGACGGCGATTGTGGCGGGGTTTTTGATGGCGTTGCTAGGCGGCTCTAGCGTACAAATTGGCGGGCCTGCCGGGGCGTTTATTGTTATTGTGTACGGCATTGTCGAGCGCTATGGGCTGGCTAATTTATTCATCAGCACCATCATGGCCGGGGGGATGCTGTTTGCGATGGGCCTGTTTAAGCTGGGCAACTTGGTGCGCTACGTGCCGGTCAGCTTGATCATTGGTTTTACCAACGGTATTGCGGTGCTGGTGGCGCTGTCGCAGGTGAAAGATGCGCTAGGTTTGCAGCTGGGCAAAACGCCTGCAGACTTCTTTGGGCTGCTGGCGGTGGTGGGCAAGGCCTTGCCCACGGCCAACCCTTACGCCATAGCCCTTGCGCTGCTGTGCGTAGGCGGCTTGGCGCTGTGGCCACGGCTTTGGAAGAGCGACAGTGTTGTGCTGCGTGTGCTGGGCGTACCTGCCACGCACGGCACGCTAAAAACCGCCTCGCGCATCCCCGGCCCGGTGGTGGCCATGCTCAGCCTGACGCTGCTGGCCTACGCACTGCAGCTGCCGGTACAGACGATTGGCAGCAAATTTGGCGGCATACCGCAAAACTTGCCTGCGCTAGCTTTGCCTGATTTTTCGTGGAGCACCGTCAAGCTGCTGGTCACACCCACACTGACCATTGCGCTCTTGGGCGCGATAGAGTCGCTGCTGTGCGCCCGCGTAGGCGACCAGGTAGCGCAAGGCATGCAAGCCAGCGCGCACGACGACGCCACGCAAGAGCCTGCCGTGCTACCCCACGACCCTAACCAAGAGCTGATGGCCCAAGGCATAGCCAATATGCTGGTGCCCTTTATCGGTGGCATGCCTGCTACCGGCACCATCGCCCGCACGGTAACCAATGTGCGCGCGGGCGGGCGCACACCGGTAGCAGGCGTAGTGCATGCGTTGACTATCTTGGCTATCGTGCTGCTGGCTGCGCCATTAGCCATGCATGTACCGCTGGCCGTGCTGGCCGGTGTGCTGCTGTTTGTAGCGTGGAACATGGGCGAGTGGCACGAGTTTGCGCGGCTTAAAAGCTACAGCAACCACTACCGCTTGGTGTTGCTGGGCACGTTTGTATTGACGGTGGTGCTAGACCTCACCGTGGCACTAGAAGTGGGCATGGTGCTGGCCTGCGTACTGTTTGTGCGGCGCATGGGCGTGCTGTTTAGCGTGGAGCAGGTGGGCACTGACACCCACACTGACACCAGCACCAATACCGCCATGGCTACCACCGCCAGCTTCGCCCTGCGCGGTGCATTGTTCTTTGGCGCAGTGGTCAAAATGGACGCTATTGCCCAGTATGTGCAGCACCACCCTAGCGTGCACACCGTGCAGCTAAACTGCAGCCAACTAATGGCGCTGGACACCAGCGGTATCGACGCGCTACAGCAACTGGCGCAGGCTTTAGCGCCGCGCCACGGCCAGCTTATTTTGCAAGGTTTGCAATTGCAGCCTCTATC
>JANLPQ010000019.1:0-2529 GCA_031367325.1 Polaromonas sp.
AGCGCGTCAACTGATGAGTGATCAAAACAGCGATTCAGACGAGCTGCGGGATAGACTTGGCTGAGCGCAAGAACGAAAGCAGATTTGTGCACAACAGTCCGCCATTAGGCGATTGCGACCGCGCAAGTTGCACTGGTCAAAGGCGTTTGCTGGCCTTAAAGCCGTGCGATACCTGCCCCCATGCCGTTGAGTTTCCTATCCGTATCCGTAAATTGAGGCAAGAGAAAATTTCGTATTGATATAACGCATGGCAGCGCCACGTGGTTTAGAGACAGGTGCACTTGTGAACATAACAGCCTCTCGCGTCAAACTACTAATGTGGCCAACGCCAAATCAACCATTGCGCTACCCCAAGATTGATGGCCCAACCTGCACTCATGAAAAGGGTTCTCGCCATTTCTCCTTGAATGCTCGGAAATATGAACCAAGGCAGATGGGTTAGTACCTGCGTACCTGCGCCTAATCCAAGCGCGTAGGCGCGTATCATCCAAGCGCTATGGCGTGCGATGTCGTGCCTGCGAACCGCAGCAAATCCAAAACATAAAAACGCTGCCATAGCCGTGCCCACGAGCAACCTGATGGCACTCAAGATTGGGCCATCAAATTTTTCGGGCGACTCGATTCCAGTTGGGTAGAACAGCGTCATCCAGAGTCCAGAAAAAGCAACGACAAGACCGCATGGAACAAGTATTTTCCCTGATACGCGATGCCATCCGAGTTTGCGACGGCGCAAACTAGCATTGAATTGGAAAGCGCCAACGACGCAATAAACGGTAGCGCTAAAAATATGGAGCACAAAAGGTAATGGCACTGCAAAGAACCGTGCATTTTTCGGGGTGATTTCAGTGCCAATACCGAGCTCGAAAACGCGGACAGTCCCGGCTGCAATGGGGATGACACTGAGCGCTAACAGCCCTGCGGTAACTAACCAATCTGTTTTTCCTGGACTTGTCACGACTTGATCCCATCGCCAAGTTCAAACTTGACGATGCGGCCGATCAGTGCTACCAGTATCACGGTGAACAACGCATAACTGGCAAGCGGTGCGACACCTGCGAGCAACACTGCCATCAAGTAGCCAGCGTTTACCATCACCATCAGACGCACCGGAAACTGCCGCCAAAGGCTATCTCGTGTGTGCTCTTGGGCCAAAAGATGAGGATGGCGCAGCAAATAGGACATCAAGCACAAACCCACTGCGTTGCATGCAATCAATGTGAGGCCGTAAATAACGATGGGCAGTGCCTCGTTGGGATAGCGGCCAAGCAATGCAGTAGGGAAGGGAATGAAGCTCACAAGCAGCAATAAAAGTAGGTTGATCCAAAAAACTGCGCCATCCACTTTGGCGATGAGTTCGAAAGAGCGCAGGTGGCTGATCCAATACAAGCCAATGATTGCGAAGCTCAACACGTAGGCCGCGATGCGCGGCAGCGATTCTTTCAAGGCTTGGATCAGTCCGAGGGCGTTAACCTCAGGAAGCTTTATATCAAGCACCAGCAACGTGATAACAATTGCGAAAACGCCATCACTACAGGTTTCGAGCCGATTTTTGGTCACGCTGCGCCCTTTGTCGTTTTGTGAGCACTTTTGGCACTACCAAACACGGTCAAAAAACACCGGTAATGCGCGGCCTAACTGATCGAGAAATGCGCTGCGATCAAAGCTCGGGGGATCGGCACCGACGTCACCATCGGGCGACATCAGCGGCATGCTAGGCGTATCCATAAATACAAAGTGCCATGCCTTAGGTACGCTGATTACTTGAGCTTTTGGCATATTCTGTGCGATCCAACCGACATGAAAACGCGGCACCAAGAAGCGGTCTTCCTCGGCGCGGTAAAGCAAAGTGGGTATTGTGATGCGCGCCAGCGAATCAGCCGTGAACAAGACCCCCGCGGGTGCCATTGCCACTACCCCCCGAATGCGGGGATCCGCGCTCGACTCCAGTATTGTTGTGCCCATCGAAGATGAGGGGCTCATCGAACAAAAGATGGGGTCGTCGGTGCGGTTGGTCGTGCAATGTGATGTTAGTCGTGCCATGTCAGCCAAACCCCCAGCCAGCGCCAGTACTGTGTAGCCGCCGGCAGAGTGGCCGACGGCACCTATGCGAAGGCCTAGACGATCGTGAGCAATTCGGTCTTTCCACAATGGGTCTTGCAGCAGCGCGTCGATGACCTGCGATACCTGTATTGGTCGCTGGACAAAGTAGCGTCCGCCGGTTGCGCCCGGCCCTTCGCGCAGGGAGGTGTTTTGCCAGTTATCGCCGGGGTGTCGCAATGCAGCTACGAGATAGCCGCTTTGCGCTAGCGCTTGGGCCAAGGTGCTATGGCCCAGTTCACTGCCACCGGTGCCGTGGCTCAGCAAGATCAATCCTTTGAACAGTGCATCAGGCGGTGCTTGAATGGCGGCATTAACGCTAAATGGCCCCATTGGCACTTTACGTGCTGCACTGGAGGTGGGGTAGTACAGCGCCACAACCGTAGGAGTTGGGTCGCGCGGGCTGGCCACCACAGTCATCTGACGCCAGCC
>JANLPQ010000029.1:0-2392 GCA_031367325.1 Polaromonas sp.
TGGAGATTTTTTGACTAGCTCGCTCAGTACGTTGGTGTCGGCCAAATATATAGTTTGCGCCTTAGTGCCTATTCAGCATCCGTAAAGCTGTTGGCGCGCGTCCATGTGGCCATACGTGTTGCATCTGCTCCGGGGATGCCTGTGTTATCTAGCGGGGCATATGTGGCGCGCAGCGTCATCAAGGTGTTGTAGAAGCTATCTGCGCTGTGCGCCGCGGCCTCAGTGCGTTTGAAATACTCGGCTGATACCAGCACGGCCACGGGTGTGTTGCGTTTGGTAATGACCTGTGGCTTGCTTTGCGCTGCATCAATTAACGAGGACAGTTGTTGGCGGGATTGAGCGATAGAGATAGACATAATTTGCCTTTGATGTACATTTTAATTGTACATTATGGACATAAATAGTGCTATGCTTGCTGAAATTCACCGAATCATCAACACCTTCACGTTCACCGCCTCTGCCACATCGCTCCAAGCCGAATCCCCAGTCACTGCCGTACCTTTAACCAATTGAGCCAGTGCCAAGCAAGCGCGGTCACCTAGCGACAGCCCAACGTGTTTAGTGCTTAAGCGCAAGCTGGCGCACAGGGTGGCTTGTTCTAAATCAAAATCGATGGGTTGCACATTGAGCTCTTTCAATGTTCGTGCTAACTGCGCTGGCGCGAGGCCTTTGTCTACCAGCTTGGTGCCTACTTCAGCAATGTTGACACTGCTAGCAACGCATTCTTGTTCTTGTATCAGCTCGTCCACCACATCGCTGCCGGGTTCGCCCTGCATCAGCGCCAGCAGCGCGGATGCGTCCATCACATACATCATGTTTGAAATCCCAGGTTATTCTTTGTCGGCTTCGGCGCGGCGATCTGCGATAAGCTCGTCTACCAAACTACGGTTAGGGTCTAAGTTGAGCTCTTTGAATAAGTTGTCAAAATAGGCGCGTCGTTGGGCACTGCGCTGCGTGGCAGAGGTTAAAACCAAGCTACCGTCTTTGATTTCGACGTAGATGGGTGATTTGGGTTTGAAACCCAGTTTTTCGCGTAACTCGACGGGAATTAAAACCCGCCCGTTTTCAGACATTGCAAGAGAAGCCATAGTGAGTCCTCATATAAATTAGACACCAATTCATATTCTGTCATAATTTATAAAATTGTCAATTTAACCATTAAAGTCACATCATGCTCGCAAAACGCATCATCCCCTGCCTAGACGTTACCGGTGGCCGTGTGGTCAAGGGCGTTAATTTTGTTCAACTGCGCGATGCTGGTGACCCAGTGGAAATTGCGGCCCGCTACAACGAGCAGGGGGCGGATGAGCTGACGTTTTTGGACATTACGGCTACCAGCGACGGGCGGGATTTGATTTTGCCGATCATTGAGGCGGTGGCCGCGCAGGTGTTTATCCCGCTGACGGTGGGTGGCGGGGTGCGCACGGTGGAAGACGTGCGCAGGTTGCTCAACGCGGGGGCGGACAAAACCAGCTTTAACTCTGCCGCCATTGCCAACCCGCAGGTGATTGCCGATGCGTCGGCCAAGTATGGCGCGCAGTGCATTGTGGTGGCGATTGATGCCAAGAAGCGCAGCGCGGAAGATGCCAAACGCCTGAATGCGGACGGCCAGCCAGTGGGCGAGGGCTGGGACGTGTACAGCCACGGTGGTCGTAAAAACACGGGGCTAGATGCCGTGCAGTGGGCTACCAAAATGGCCCAGATGGGCGCAGGCGAGATATTGCTCACCAGCATGGACCGCGACGGTACCAAAAGCGGCTTTGACCTGGCGCTAACCCGCGCAGTGGCCGATGCAGTCAGCGTGCCAGTGATCGCCTCTGGCGGCGTAGGCAACCTAGACCATTTAGCCGACGGCGTGCAGCAGGGTGGGGCCGACGCGGTGCTGGCGGCTAGCATCTTCCATTACGGCGAATACACGGTGCAGCAGGCCAAGGCGCAGATGCACGCGCGGGGCATACCGGTACGCTTGTAGACGGGGGAACTTGCCGAACCCGTATGAGTACTTCAATAAACTCAAGGCGAACCGGCCAAGATCGCACCAAAACTATCAGCGACTTGTCGCCCAAAACCTTTATCGACTACAAGCGCGCTGCTGTGGCCTGTGTCCTATGACAAACAATAAAGGGCCGCAGGTCCGTTTGGCATGGGACACAGGCCGCAGCAGTGCGCGTACTAGAACAACGAACTCGCTACATACCCAAATAAGCCTGTAAAAACACGGCTGAAGGCCCTTCAAACAGCCTTTTTAAGAACAAAATAGGCCAATAACCCAAGGCCCCCTCAAATCCCAAGTGCAACACCCCTGAATTAAACCCAGTAAGGTAGGCGCATGTTACCCAAGACACACTTCAAACAGATTGATGCGCAAGAGCGCATCGTGATCAAACTAGGC
>JANLPQ010000115.1:0-6591 GCA_031367325.1 Polaromonas sp.
CTGCGCGCACGCGGCGACCTGCACCTGAACCTGCCGTCCATGCGCTGCGTGGGCTACCGCCAAACTTGGGAGATGCTAGACGGCGTGTTTGCAGAAAAAGAGCTGCGTGACCGCTGCGTAGCCGCCACGCGCCAGCTGGCCAAGCGGCAAATTACCTGGCTGCGCAGCATGCCTCAGCGCCACATCGTGCCGTGCGATCAACCCCACGCACAACGGGCCGTGCTGGCCTTGGTACAGTCGTGGCTCTAGGAAATATTTATGACACTGCAGATTGAATCGCTGACCAAACGCTATGGCGACACTGCTGTGTTTGCCAGTGTGTCGCTTAGCGTAAAGCCGGGTGAATTTATTGCCATCGTGGGCGAATCGGGTGTAGGTAAATCTACTTTGCTCAATTGCATGGCGGGGCTAGACAGCTGGGACGCAGGCAGCATCCACGTAGGCAACGCAAATTTAGGCCACATGAGCGCAGAGCAGCTGGCCGTGTGGCGCAGGCAGGCAGTGGGCTTTGTGTTTCAGGCCTTTCATGTGCTGCCGCATCTAGATGTAGCGCAAAACGTGGGCTTGCCGCTGATGCTGTTGCAGCAGCCAAAATCTATCATTGACGAACGCGTGGCCCACATGCTGGACGCAGTAGGATTAAAAGACTTGGGCGCGCGCCTGCCGCAGCAGCTATCGGGTGGGCAACTGCAGCGCGTAGCCATTGCGCGCGCCATGGTGCACCGCCCGCCGCTGGTGCTAGCCGACGAGCCCACTGGCAACCTCGACCCCACCACCGCCGCCCGCACCATGGACGCACTGGTGGCGCAAACGCGCCAGCACGGCGCATCGCTGATACTGGTCACGCATTCGGAGGCAGCCGCAGCGCGGGCCGACCGCGTGCTGCATTTAACGGCGCAGGGTATTGCAGTATGAACAGCTTAACCATATCGCGTACGGGCTTAGGTTTAAACCTGCGCGCCCTGCTGATCACCATCGCCCTATTTTGCCTAGAGTTAAGCATTGCCACGGTGTTTCGCCACATTGGCTGGCTGCGCGGTTTGGTGGGCGACGCATTGGCAGTGGTATTTGTCTACTACGGTTTTAAAAGCTTTGTGCGTGCGCCTGCGTTATGGCTAGCGACTGCAGCGCTACTGGTGGGCTATGGTGTTGAGTTATCACAATACATCGCGCAGTCTGCGGGCTGGAAAATCAGCAACCCTGTGTTGCGTATCGTCGTGGGCAGCACACCCGACTGGTGGGACGTGGTGGCTTACACGGTGGGATTTATCGCCATATTGTTTATCGAGCGATGGGCCAGCAGGCGCGGCAGAACTTGGAGCGTAGCGTCATGACACCTGTGGGTGAACGCTGCAACCTATGCTATTACTTCAACTTCTAAGCACCTTCTCGTGGCGCGAGGTAAGGCACCACCCGTGGCGCAGTGCGGCTGCAGTCGTCGCCATCATGCTGGGTGTAGCGCTAGCATTCGCAGTACATTTAATTAACGCCAGTGCGTTGAGTGAATTTTCTAGTGCGGTGCGCTCAGTCAACGGCCAGCCCGACCTCGAGCTGCGTGCCAGCAGCGGCAATTTGGACGAAAACATGTACACCCGCGTTGCCCAGCACCCCAGCATAGAAGTAGCCAGCCCGGTGCTAGAGGTCAGCACCTATGAAATAGCTGCCGACGGGCAAAAGCAGGCTATTAAAGTGGTGGGTATTGATGCGCTGGTAGCCGCCCGCATATCGCCAGCGTTGTTACCCGTACCTAGCGATAACCAGCGGCCTGGCACTGATGCACGTAGCACAGCCTCAGGTGCCGCACCCAGCACCGCAGCGGCAAGTGCAGATACGCGGTTTAACTTTTTCTTGCCCAACACTGTGTTTCTTAACGCTGCCGCCAGCAAACTCAACCGCTTGCCATCCCAAGACCTTTCCACGCCCATTACCGTCAATCTGTTGACCGGCTTGCGTACCACCCAGCTGACAGCCCGTGGCAGCGTAGCCGCGGGCGGTGGCGCGCTGGCCGTGATGGACATTGGCGCTGCGCAAGATGCGTTTGGCCTGCAGGGCCAAATCACCCGCATCGACCTGCGCTTAGCTGCAGGGGCCGACAAAGCCACCATGCTGCGTGATTTAGCCCTACCTGCCAATGTGCAAGCGCAGGCCCCCGGTGATGCAGAGCAACGCATCAGCAACCTGTCGCGCGCCTACCGGGTCAACATGACGGTGCTGGCGCTGGTGGCGCTGTTTACTGGGGCGTTTTTGGTGTTCTCGGTGCTGTCGCTTAGCGTGGCCAAGCGGGCGCAGCAAATGGCGCTGCTGGGTGTTCTGGGCTTGACCGCCCAGCAGCGCTTGCAATTGGTGCTGCTAGAAGCTGCAGCGCTGGGCGTGGCAGGCAGTGTGCTGGGTTTGCTGCTGGGCACGGGGTTGGCAGCGCTGGCGCTGCAACTATTGGGCGGTGATTTAGGCGGTGGCTATTTTGCGGGCGTAGCACCCACGCTGCAATGGGCAGGCTGGGCAGCCGCCGTGTACGGCGCGCTGGGTGTAGCAGCGGCCATGGTGGGTGCATGGTGGCCCGCGCATGCGGCGCAAAACTTACCTCTGGCGCAAACGCTCAAAGGCCTGGGCACCACTGCGCGGCGCGGGCGCGGCGTGTGGATTGCTCTGCTATTGGTAGCTGCTGGAGCAGGTTTGACGCTAACTCCGCCTATTTTTGGCATTCCACTGGGGGCGTATGCTGCTGTGGCGCTGCTGCTGGTGGGCGGTATTGGTTTGCTACCGCCGCTGGTGGCACTGGCGTACGACCGGGTTGCGCCGCTGGTGGCTACGCGCGCTCTGCCCATGCTGGCCATTGAGCGCGCGCGCCGCGTACGCGAGACTGCCGCTGTCGCCGTCAGTGGCGTGGTAGCGGCACTGAGCTTGGCAGTAGCGCTGACGGTGATGGTGGCCAGCTTTCGCAACTCGGTCATGCAGTGGCTAGACGTGGTGCTTCCTGCGCCGTTGTACGTGCGCACAGCGGGTAGCAGCGCTGCGGGGCAGGTAATTAACTTTTCTAGCGCGCAGGTGCAAGCCATTAGCGCCCTGCCCGGCGTGGCGCGTGTGGCGGGTATTCGCACCGTGGCTCTGCAGCTAGACCCAGCTCAGCCTAGCGTGATGCTGGTAGCCCGCCCGATAGACAACCCCGCCAAAGATTTGCCACTGGTAGGCAACCCCGTGCCGCCAGACAGCAGCGTACCAGCAAACGCCGTGCCGCTGTACGTAAGCGAGGCCATGGTAGACCTGTACAGCGCCCGCTTAGGCCATATTTTTAAGCTAAATATGCCGATAACCCAAGCAAATCCTGCTCAAGCAGCTATTAAATCAATAGTAAACCCTACTTACTATGTAGCCGGCGTGTGGCGTGACTACGCGCGCCAGTTTGGCGCCATAGCCATAGACCACGCCACCTACGTGCGCATCACTGGCGATGCCCAAGTGAACGACTTGTCGGTATGGCCGCGTAACGCCGGTGATACGCAGAACGTGCAAGAAAGCATTCGCGCTTATGTACGCAGCCAGTTTGCGGCCACTAACCCGCCTGTGGACATTAACAAACTGGTGGAGTTTGCCAGCGCGCAAGAGATACGCACTTTGTCGCTGAAGATTTTTGACCGCAGCTTTGCAGTCACCTACTGGCTGCAAGGCGTGGCCATTGCGATTGGCTTGTTTGGCGTGGCCGCCAGCTTTAGCGCGCAGGTGCTGGCACGGCGCAAAGAGTTTGGCCTTCTAGCGCACCTAGGCCTCACCCGCAGGCAAATACTGCAAGTGGTGGCTAGCGAAGGCGCTGCCTGGACTGCTATCGGGTCTGTAGCAGGCTGCGCCATGGGTTTGCTGGTCTCAGGCATATTAGTGCATATTGTGAACCCGCAGAGTTTTCATTGGACGATGGATTTAACGGTGCCGTGGCTGCGGCTTGCCTTGCTGTGTTTTTCAGTCGTGGCCGCAGGTACCATCACCGCATGGTTAGCCGGGCGCGCCGCCGCAGACAAAGACGCGGTGCTGGCAGTCAAGGAGGATTGGTGATGAACCGCCACCTGCCTTCACTTAACCGCCCTGCGTTCGCGCCCGGCCTGTCGAAACGCTCGTTTACCCAGCTAGGCTTTGCCGCAGCGCTGCTACCTAGCGCCCAGGCCCTGCCCGCGCGCACCCTGACCTTTCCGCGCGACCACGGGGCGCACCCTGACCTGCGCACCGAGTGGTGGTATATCACCGGGTATGGCACAGCAGACGGCCGCGATGTGGGTTACCAAGTTACTTTTTTCCGATCCCGCGTCGAGGCCACGCAAGGCATGCAATCTCAATTTGCGGCCAAGCAACTGCTGTTTGCCCACTGTGCCGTTACCGACGTACAAGGCAAAAAACTCTGGCACGACCAGCGCATCGCCCGCGCAGGCTTTGGTATTGCACAGGCGTCCGAGGACGACACACAAGTCAAGCTGCGCGACTGGAGCCTGCAGCGCAGCGCCAGCACGGGCGCATACCAAGCGCGCATCAAGGCGCGCGATTTCAGTTTTGACTTGCAGTTTGCACCCGCACAGCCTGTGCTTTTGCAAGGCAACAATGGCCTGTCACGCAAAGGCCCCGAAGACAAGCAAGCCAGCTACTACTACAGCCACCCCCAGCTGCGCGCCAGCGGTACCATCGCGCTTAGCGGCAAGCCGCTAACACTAGCCAACGGCACAGCGTGGCTAGACCACGAGTGGAGCCAAGAGCTGCTGCACCCCGAAGCCGTAGGCTGGGACTGGGTAGGCATGAACTTGTTTGACGGCAGCGCGTTGACAGCGTTTCAATTGCGCCGCAAAGACGGCACTGCGCTGTGGACTGGCGGGTCGTATCGTGCGGCACCTGCCACCGGCCTGCCCGCCTTTATTGCCAAGCACGACGAGGTGAAATTTCAAGCCCTCAAAGCTTGGACCAGCCCACTGACAGGTGCCAAATACCCTATCGAATGGCTGGTGCGCACACCTGCTGACTACTACACAGTCAAAGCGGTCATTCCTAACCAAGAGCTCGACAGCCGCGGCTCAACTGGTGCCGTATATTGGGAGGGTTTGAGCGATCTGTTTGACAGCAGCGATAAGCACGTAGGGCGCGGGTATTTGGAGATGACGGGCTATGCGGGGGCTTTGCGGATTTGATTTGCTGGTTTTTGTACCGCGCGCCTGTCGTAGTATTTTTCATCGAGACGAACCCGACTCGTCACATGGCTCTTGCTTGGGTTAGGACAGCCCGTGCTTCGGTTGGGTTATTGGGATGGTCAATACTATCAATTGCATAGCTGCTTGAGCAGTATCTGCGGCCTACAACGGCTAAAACTCTCTGAAAACAGGCCTCAGAATACGCTTAGCGTGCCTTCAACGTCAGTTCTGTGCCCGCCTTGGCACTTGGCGTGCACAGCTCCGCGGCTGTCCTCCGGCCTTCGGCCTCCCCCTTTATGCCGCTGCGCTGTTCACACCAAGCGCCAATGCTGCGGATATGGTGGGTGAGTAAGCAAGAGGCTGATCACCACCATGATGGCGAAAGCTGGTCGGCGGTGTACTCAGCGCAGCGGCATAAAGGGGGAGTAGGCGGCCCTAGGCCGCCACGGAGGACAGCCGCGTAGCTGAGTACGCCGTCGGCCAGCTCCCGTACAAAACCTGCACAGTCCCAGAGTACAGCTGCGAAGCTGAACAAGCAACCCCAGCAACACGAGGCTTCAATGCCAGCGACCCGTCGACCACACACCACAACGCATAAAGTCAAGAAAAAATCTAAACCCAAGCCTCCAAATACTCGTCCCAATGCGTTTCGCTAGGTGCCAGGTTACCAAGCGTTTCTTTCACGTATTCAATCTCTTGGTCGTACTCAGCCTCTGTAAAACCACCTCGCATTTTTTGAAATCGTGCGTAGACCAAATATGTATTCATCACGTCGGTTTCGCAGTAGCGGCGAATGTCGTCGGTTTTGCCGTCTAGGTATTGCGCAAACACTTGGCTACCGTCCATGCCCAGCTTACCAGGAAAGCCGCACAGCTTGGCCATGGCGTCGAGTGGTGCATTATTTTTAGGTTGGTACATCGCCAGCAGGTCCATCAGGTCGAGGTGGCGCATGTGGTAGCGGCTGATGTAGTTGTTCCACTTGAATTCTTTATCGCCGTAGCCACCACCCTCACCTAGCTCCCAGTATTTATCAGCCACTACGCCGTGTTTTAGGCCTCGGTAGTGCAATACTGGCAAATCGAAACCGCCGCCGTTCCAGCTGACAAGTTGCGGCACATGTTTTTCAATGATGTTAAAAAACTGCTGGATAATTTTGCCTTCGGACTTGTCGTCTTTGTCCACCAGCGAGTGAATTTTGAGGCCGTCGGCGTTGCGGAATACAGCGCTAATGCACAAGATGCGCTGCAGGTGCAGCGGCATAAAGTCTGATTTACCCTCGGCTTTGCGCTCTGCCACCCACTGGTTATAAACCTCGGCGTGGCTTAGCTCAGGCGGGGCATTGCGCAAGGCACGCAGACCGACCACGTCGGGGATGGATTCAATATCAAATACAAGTACAGGCCAAGTCATGCGCTACATCGTAACGCATGTG
>JANLPQ010000013.1:0-48068 GCA_031367325.1 Polaromonas sp.
GAGAGCATGATTGAAGTGCGCACCAAAACGCCGATTAAATATACCCTTGAGCCGATGGTGGTAGAAGGCAGATTCTTGGTGTTAAACGACGACCCGTTCGGCTTGTACTACCGGATTACCGACGCAGCTACCGTGCAATGACTATGCGCCTTGCGCAGGCGAACGTTTGCATTTTTAAATCCCCAGCTATCACAAATGGCTATGGGCTTTGCTTTTCACACGCTTAGGCTGCTCTGCGCTGGCTCTGGCATGCAGCGCCTCGATCAAATGGCACTGCGCGCCCTGCCCATCACACTGGGTACGCAAAGCGACCAAATCTTTTTCTAAACCGCGCAATTCGGCTAGGCGTGTACGTACATGGCCCAAGTGGTCGTCTAAAGTATCGCGGGCCGTTTGGCAATGGCTTTTTTTGCGCAGATCTAGGTGCAGCAGCGTGCGCACCTCGTCCAGCGACATGTCAAGGCTCCGTAGCAGGCGAATAAAGCGTAGCTGGTGCAGATCTTCGTCGCTATAGATACGGTAGCGGTTCTCGCCCGTTGCGCGCTGGGCAATGAGCTTTTCTTTTTCATAAAATCGAATGTTCGCCGCGCTGACGCCACTGCGCAGTGCGGCTTGCCCGATTTGATACCCTTGTGCTGATTGTGGTTTTAAAGTTGCCATCGCTTGACCTTAAAGTGGCTTGAAGGTTTCTAATCATGCCATTGAAACCAATTTATTGAAATACACACTATGTCCGCCCACTGCCAACACGACCATGATGCTCCTGCGCACGCCAGCCCGCGCTACCGCCGCGTGCTGTGGATCGCGTTGGTGATCAACGCATTGATGTTTGCGGTAGAACTGTCGGCCGGGTTTAGTTCAGGCTCGGTGTCGCTGCTGGCCGATGCGATTGATTTTTTTGGCGACGCAGCTAACTACGGCGTGTCGCTGGCCGTGCTGACGATGGCGCTGGCGTGGCGCGCACGCGCCGCCTTTGCCAAAGGCCTGTGCATGTTGGCTTTTGGGCTGTTTGTCATTGGCAAGGCGCTGTGGGCCGCGCGAACGGGCACGCCGCCTGAGGCTGTCACCATGGGCGTTATCAGCCTGCTGGCGCTGGCAGCCAATGTCGGCGTGGCTGTTATGTTGTACGCGTGGCGCGAGGGCGACGCCAATATGCGCAGCGTGTGGCTGTGTTCGCGCAACGATGCGGTGGGTAACGTAGCCGTGCTGCTGGCTGCACTGGGCGTGGCAGCAACGGGTAGCGCGTGGCCTGATTTGATCGTGGCCTTAGGCATGGGTGCACTGGCACTGAGCAGCGCGGCCAGCGTGCTTCGGCAAGCGCGCGCAGAGCTGCAAGTCAAAGCCGCTTAACACCCCATGCGTTGCATCATTTGTGACCATCGCACCGCCACACGCATTGCATTTAACGCCCAACCTCAAAATTTATACAAATAACCCAATCACTATGACTACTAACATAATCACTTACCCTCTCGAAGGTCTGCACTGTGGCTCGTGCACCGCCAAGGTTACCAAAGCCTTGCAACCGCTGGCTGACGAGGTTACTGTCACCCTTGCGCCCATGCAAGTCACGCTGGGTAACCCACATGCTGGGCTAGCGCAGCTGCAAACAGCAGTAGCGCAAGCGGGCAACTATATTTTGAAGCCAAATCAGGCTGAAACCCAAGTAAAACCTGCTCAAGCAGCTACACCATTGATAGCGGCTAGCTCTGCGGGCGCAGTTAGTCCAGTGCCCGCCAGTTGGCTTGCCACTTATTATCCACTGCTGCTGATCATCGCTTTTATTTTAGGCGGCAGCCTGCTGCTGCAAGTGGGCATGCACGCTAGTGCGATGGGTGAGCCTATGGGATTGTTTATGCACTTCGGCATGGGTTTGACGACTGTCACCAGTGGCGAGACCATGCGCTACTTTATGGCAGGTTTCTTTTTAGTGTTTTCTTTTTTCAAGCTGCTGGATGTGCGTGCCTTTGCCAACGCCTATGCAGGCTACGACCTGCTGGCCGCGCGCTGGCACGGCTGGGGTTTGGTGTACCCGTTTGTCGAGCTGGCACTGGGCATGGCGTATTTGGCCAACTTTAACCCGCTGCTCACCCATTGGGCCACCATCATCGCGATGGGGTTTTCTGCTATCGGCGTGATTCGTGCGGTGACTAACAAAACCCAAATTCAGTGTGCATGCTTAGGCACGGTGTTTAAGCTGCCCATGAGCACCGTGACTATTGTGGAAGACGTGGGCATGGTACTGATGGCGGCTTGGATGTTGACACACATGGCGTAACTACTTAAGTTCTACTTGCAACTGTTTATCAGGCTTAACAATGCATCCCGTTTGAACTTTTTGTAATTTGGATTATCATTAACTCATGCGCAAATTGTTTGTCGTCTTTATGCTTTTCTTACTGCCTATTCGCGGGCTTGTAGGTGATGCTATGGCTTACAGCATGACCCCTAACGCTACAAACTCCGTAGCTGCTCGAGCAGTATCTACGGCGTCTAGTATTGGTTTAGAAACTGAAAATACGGTAAAAATGGCACCCAGCCATCCTTGCCACACTGATGACGCAGCTACGGGCGACATTACCCCTGCCCAGAACCAGTGCACCACCTGCCAGGCCTGCCATTTCAGTGCAGCGCCTAATTTGCAATGGGCCAGCGGGCTATTGCACACAACTGCTGCAGCGCCATCGCAGCGGGCTACCCTGTGGCACAGCGCAGACGCACGTCTGCTAGCTAAAACCCCCGTATTCTGAGCTGTCACGCCCGTAGTGCGTCCGCAATCTGATGGTTGCAGACAAGTTGCTTGGGCTACCGTGCGCGCTGCAGGGGGCTTTGCCGTAAAAACGGCCCACCACCCTGCATCTTGCTCCACATTTTTTGGGACAACTCAGATGCAAGTTCATCGTATTTTTAAATCTCGCAGCAGCACCGCTGTGCAAGCCAGCCTAGCACTAGCTTGCGCCCTGCTGTGGCAAACCAGTAGCGCGCAAACTGCCATGGCACCTGCCACAGAATCAGCGGCCAACCCCGTGGCCAGTGTGCCTGCCGTCGTCTACCGCTCAGTGTTTAAAGAAACCTCGCTGGGTGTAGAAAAAGATACCGACAACTGGCGCAAATCCAATGACGAGGTAGGCAAGTTTTTACGGGGTCATTTGGACATTCTGAAGTGGGAAGAGCAAGAAAGCGCCAAAGCGATGAAGGGTGCTATGGAGCAACCCATGGACAAGACTACGGACAAGCCCATGGCCGAGCCCGACGCGATGAAAAAACCTGCAGTGCCGCAACCCGCTGACGCCATGGCACCCAAGCCAAACGCTACAAAACCCATAGTTGCTCCAGCACATAAACATTAGGCTACAGCATGAAATTACTGCATAAACTTACCCTCATAGCTGCTGCTGCGGCACTAGCGGGCTGCGCTACGGTATCGCCTGACGGCAATGCCTCTGACCTGAATGCACTCACCTCAGGCAAGACCGCTGGTGTCACGGCGCAAGTCGCCGTGGCTGACACTGCAGCTACACGCGAGGCGGTGGCCAAGCTGCTGGGCCAACCCGTTAACGCTGAATCTGCGGTACGCATTGCGCTGCTGAATAACCCCGGCTTGCACGCGTCGATGGCCACGCTGGGCATTAGCGATGCTGACCGCGTGCAGGCCGGTACACTGCCTAACCCACACTTTTCTATTGGTCGGTTTATAGAAGGCGACACAGTAGAGATTGAGCGCATACTGAAATTTAACATCGTAGGCTTATTGACCATGCCGTGGCGTGCCAAATGGCAAGGCCAACAGCACGAGCTGGCCAAGCTGCAAGCAGCGCAAGAAGTGATCAAACTGGCGGCAGACACCCGCAAAGCATGGATTAACGCGGTGGCCGCGCAGCAAACTGCACAATATATGGCAGATGCCAAACTGGCGGCCGAGGCGGGTGGCGAGCTGGCCCGGCGCATGGCACGCGTAGGCAACTGGAGTCGGCTGGAACAGGCGCGTGAGCAGGTATTCTTGGCTGACGCGGTGACCCAGTTGTCTAAATCGCAGCAAGCGGCCTTTAGCGAACGTGAAAAACTCATTCGTTTAATGGGTCTGTGGGGTCAGCAAACTGAATTTAAGCTGCCTGACCGTTTGCCTGACATTCCCAAAGCACCGCAAGACATACAAAACGTGGAAGAACGTGCCTTGCGCGACCGATTGGATGTGCGTTCTACTATGGCCGAGTCTGGTTATGTAGCTAATTCATTAGGTTTAGTCAAGGCTAGCGGTTTTATCAACGCCCTAGAACTAGGCTACACCCGCAACACCACTTTTGACAATGCCACCGGCGACAAATCAACCAAAAAAGGCTGGGAACTAGAACTACCTATCCCCATCTTTGATTGGGGAGGCGCTAGCACCACACGCGCGCAAAGCGTGTACATGCAGTCTGTAGCGCGTGTACGCCAAACCGCTGTTAACGCCCGCAGCGAAGCACGCGAGGCCTACCACGGCTACCGCACAGCGTATGACGTGGCAGTGCACTACCGCGACGAGGTGGTGCCACTGCGCAAATTTATCAACGACGAAGTGCTGCTGCGCTACAACGGCATGCTGCTGAGCGTGTTTGACCTGCTGGGAGATATGCGCACGCAAATCATGGCAGTCAACGGTGCTATTGAGGCGCAGCGCGATTTTTGGTTGGCCGATGCAGATTTGCAAACCACTTTAACTGGCACGTCCGCAGGCGGCTTGGCTGGCATGAAAGCCAGCGCGGGCGGCGGCGGCGAAGCCAAGGCGGGGCACTAAACCATGACCACGCAAGACAAAACCAACACTCCAGATAACGCAAAGACACCTATGAACCGACGTAACTTTTTTAGCGGTGCGGCCATGACCGCCGTAGCCGCTGCCAGCGTAAGCAAAGTGGCCATGGCAGCCCTGCCCGAGCCCGTATTTATGAACAAGCCCGACACCGCCCCGCCGCTGGTGCCACAAACCGGCCAACCCTACAACCCCGTAGTCACGTTAAACGGCTGGACGCTGCCCTGGCGCATGAACAACGGCGTGAAAGAATTTCACCTGGTTGCCGAGCCGGTGGTGCGCGAAATGTCGCCCGGCTTTAAGGTCAATATGTGGGGCTACAACGGCCAGTCGCCCGGTCCCACCATTGAAGTGGTAGAAGGCGACCGCGTGCGATTATTCGTAACTAACAAACTGCCTGAGCACACCACCATGCACTGGCACGGCCAGCGCTTGCCTAACGGCATGGACGGCGTGGGTGGCATCACGCAACCGCAGATTGGTGTGGGCAAAACTTTTGTCTATGAATTTATCGCCCGTCGTCCCGGTACTTTTATGTACCACCCGCATGCGGACGAGACCATTCAAATGGCGATGGGCATGATGGGCTTTTGGGTCACGCACCCCAAAGGCAAAAACGTGTTGATTGACGAAGTGCAACGCGATTTTTGCTTTTTGCTCAACGCCTACGATGTTGAGCCCGGCAGCATGACGCCCAAAGTTAACACCATGCTGGACTTTAATATTTGGAGCTGGAACAGCCGCGTGTTCCCCGGTATTGAATCGCTGAATGTGCGTTTGAATGATAAGGTACGCATTCGCATTGGCAACCTCACCATGACCAACCACCCGATTCACCTGCATGGTCACGAGTTTCAAGTGACCGGTACCGACGGCGGGCCCACGCCCAAATCATCACGCTGGTCTGAGGTGACCACTGACGTGGCCGTAGGTCAAATGCGGCAAATCGAATTTACTGCGGACGAAGAGGGCGACTGGGCATTTCACTGCCACAAGAGCCACCACACCATGAACGCTATGGGCCACACCGTACCCACCATGATCGGGGTCGACCATCGCGGGCTGGTCAAGAAGATCCAAAAACTGGTCCCTGACTACATGGTGATGGGCGAGCGAGGCATGGCCGATATGGGCGAGATGGAGATGGAAATACCCGAGAACACCGCCCCCATGATGACCGGCACTGGCCCCTATGGCCCGGTCGAGATGGGCGGCATGTTTACCAGCGTGAAAGTACGCAAAGACCAGAAAGCGGGCGACTACAAAGACCCGGGTTGGTACAAGCAACCCGCAGGCACGCAGGCCTTTGAATGGAAAGGTGCCTTGCCTGAACCTGCACGCTTTAAATCTGAGATTGAGTCTAACAACGGTATGGTGACTGGCCTGCGCAACCCAGACACAGGTAAGAACTTTGCACAGCCTGTCGAGCTGACCGTGCGCAAGCCTATGGCTGGCATGAAACATTAAATCAAATGGCCAATATGACACTTGCTGTGATCGACAACGTTGCCACCCAGCCCAGTGCTCAGCGCGCGCTAGACAACTACCGCACGCTGGCCGCTGGCTACGACGCTACTTGCACACGCATTGAAAAGCTGCGTCTGATAGCGCTGCAGGCATTGGCACTGCAGCCCGGAGAAACCGTGTTCGACATTGCCTGCGGCACGGGGCCTACGCTGCCACTTCTGGCCAGTGCGGTAGGGCCTACGGGTAAGGTGGTAGGTGTAGAGCATTGTCCAGAAATGGCTGCATTGGCACGCAACCGCATAGCCGCTAATGCAGGCTGCAAGCATGTTTCAATAGCGCAACTAGCTGTTGAGAGCTTTGTGCCCAGCGCGCGTGCCGACGCACTGCTGCTGTGCTATACGCAAGATGTTTTGCAATCACCTAAAGCACTGGACAGCCTGATAGCCAGTGCCAAACCAGGCGCACGCATCACCATTTTGGGTATGAAAACAGTGCCCTGGTTGTGGGGTTGGCCAGCCAATATTTTTAATATGTACCGCGCCCGCCGCTACATGACCACCTACGCCAACCTAGACCGTCCCTGGCGACTGCTAAAGCAGCGTGGAGCGAACTTGCAACTCATCCACACGGCATTATGGGGCAGTGCCTACGTGGTCACTGGCACCATGCCGCAACTTTAATTTTTCAACTTTGGAGATTAAATGAAAAATATCAAAATAATAGCTGTCTGCGTATTATTTGCTTGGACTAACAGCGCTTTTCCCCAGCACACAGGACATCAGCACAGTGTGGCCACAGAGTCTGCAACGACCTCAACAAAAGCATCGCCCTACGCGGGCGAGCAGTTGCGCGACATCAAATCGCTGTCGTCAACAGATGTGGTCAGTCTCCAAAACGGCGCTGGCATGGCCTATGCCAAAGCAGCCGAACTCAATGGATATCCTGGCCCATCGCATGTTTTAGAACTGGCAGCGGCCTTGCAGTTAACCAGCGATCAGCGCAGTGCCACAGAAAAACTTATGCTTGAACATAAAGCAAAAGCGCGTGAATTAGGCGGTCAACTCATCTCGGCTGAGCGTGCACTGGACAGCGCTTTTGCACTTAAGCAAGTTGCTCGCTACCAAACGCTGCGTGGCTACGATGGGACTGGCGCGGATAAATTGCACCAACATGCACATTAGATTGCACCACCATAGCTGCCAATCATGAATATCAGCTACTTATTAATCAAGTTCAGCCTCTCAGCCGCTGTGTTGGTGGCAGTATCTGAAATTGCCAAACGCAGCAGCGTGTGGGCCGCCTTACTGGCATCGCTGCCGCTGACCTCATTGCTGGCATTTATTTGGCTGTACCTTGATACGCACGATACCCAAAAAGTGGCGACTTTATCGAGTGATATTTTTTGGTTGGTAATTCCATCACTGGTTTTGTTCCCAACCCTCGCCGGCTTGCTACGCAGCGGAATATCGTTTTGGCTAGCTATGGCTGGTGCTTGCGCTGTGACGTTATTGGCTTACGCTGCAACCCTGTATTTTTTACCCTCTTCAACTTAAAAAGGTAACTCATGAAGACTCTATCAATTTTGATCATTACTGCCGCGCTTGGCTGCGCGTTTGCGTCCAGCGCCATGGCGCACAGCGAAGAAACCCATGCCAAGCCCGCAGGCCCAGTTAAAAAAGAGCAAAAAGACTGGGGTATTGCAGGCGATGCCAAGAAGGCCAAGCGCACGATTGAAATTAGCATGGCCGACACTATGCGTTTTAGCCCCGATAAAATTGACGTCAAACAAGGCGAAACAATAAAGTTCATCGTCAAAAATACCAGCCCTGTGCAGTTGCACGAATTTGTGATTGGCACCAAAAAAGAAAACGAGGACCATGCCGCCTTGATGCTGAAGTTCCCTACCATGGAGCACAGTGAACCTTACATGGCCCACGTTGCTGCAGGTAAAACAGGCCAAATTATTTGGACTTTTAATAAAGCAGGCGATTTTGACTTTGCTTGCCTGATTGCAGGCCACTACCAAGCGGGCATGATTGGCAAAATCAAGGTAATAGCCGCCAACACTAAGTAACTGCATAACTCACCGTCTGTCTACTCAAACCGCATCACGCGCCTTTAATCTCTATCTTTGAAAGAAATATCACCATGAAACTCTTCACTACCGTATTAATCTCCACTTTACTGTGCAGCCATGTTTGGGCCCAAACAACCACTGCTGCGCCCGCATCTTCTGCACCTGCAGCCGCTGCACCAGCCACTGCTGCCGCCAAAGACATGACCGAGGCCGAGGTGCGCAAGGTTGACAAAGACGCCAAAAAGGTCACACTCAAACATGGCCCCATCAAAAATCTAGACATGCCCGGCATGACCATGGTGTTTCAGGTGCGGGACGCGGCTTTGTTTGACAAACTGATGGTAGGAGAAAAAATCATGTTCACTGCTGAGCAATTGCAAGGTGCGTTTGTAATGACAGGCGCTGAGAAGGTGGCACCAAAATGAGCGACTGGCTGCCCTGCGGTTATGCGCTAGCGCTGATACTCTTGGCCTGTGGGGCAGGCTATCTAGTGGGTAGCCTGCGCGAGCAGTTTTTGTTGCTGAAAATATTTAAACCTGAGATTTAGCAATCAGTCGCGCTGGCATGCCGGGTGAAAAGCTTGGCCTATGCAAATTACTACACTTTTAATAGCTGCTTGAGCATATTTTCCGTTAGTAACTGGCTTTTTGTTGTGTAATGCGGTATGCCCCAAGCTATACGTTACACCCTAGTTTCCATTCGTGACTTGATGGTCTCGTTTGGCCCGTTCATCGTGCTGGGCCTGCTTTTGCTGGGCCTTGCGTATTGGTGGCTAGACCCCAACCCGCCCAAAACGGTTACATTGGCCACCGGCCCTGCACAAAGCGCCTACGATGAGTTTGGTAAAAAATATGTAGCTCAGCTCAAAGCCAGCGGCATTGAGGTGCAGGTGGTGCAAACCGAAGGATCGTCGGCTAACCTTAAGCTGCTGCGTGAAGGTAAAGTAGACATTGGTTTTGTGCAAGGCGGCACCAGCGACACCAACGACCAAGACGAGACCAATTTAGAAACCTTGGGTAGCTTGTTTTTAGAACCTATCTGGCTGTTCTACCGCGAAGACGCAGCCCAACGCCTGATCAAAGCCGAGCCTGATCAACAAAAACTGACTTCACTCACCCAGTTAGCAGGCTGGCGACTTAATGTTGGCACGCCGGGCAGCGGCATACCTAATTTGATGAACCGTTTGTTAGAGAGCAACCGCGTAGAACCCAACAGCATCAAATTGTCTACCCTTGAGCAAACTCCTGCCACCATCGCCCTGCTGGGCGGCGAGACAGACGCCATAGTATTCGCCTCTGCGCCCGAGTCGCTGATGGTGCAAATGCTGCTACAAACACCGGGTATCAAGCTGATGGATTTTGTGCAAGCCGAGGCTTACTCGCGGCGCTTTACTTTTCTAACGCCTGTTGTGTTGCCACGCGGCGTGGTTGACCTGTCGATCGACAATCCACCGCAAGATGTGCGCCTTGCCGGGCCCACAACATCGCTGATCACACGCAAAGAAACCCATCCTGCGCTACTGCAGTTATTTACCAACGCCGCGCATAATATTCACAGCGCAGCCGGCTGGTTTAACAAGGTGGGAGATTTCCCTAACGCCAAGCGCGATGAGTTGCCGCTGGCCAAAGAAGCCGAGCGCTATTTGAAAAATGGCCCTCCGCTGCTGCAACGCTACCTGTCGTTTTGGATGGCCAACTTGATTGACCGCATGTGGGTGGCGCTGGGTATCATCATCGCCATTTTGTTACCGCTGTCGCGTGTGCTACCGCCGCTGTACCAGTTTCGGGTGCGGTCACGCATTTTTAAATGGTATGCCCAGTTGCGTGATATTGAAAACCGTGAAAACAGCACTACAGATGCCAACAAAGAGTTGCTCAGCGAGCTTAACGAGTTGGATGCAAAAGTAGAAAAAATTAAAATTCCGCTGTCGTATGCAGACGAGCTGTACGCGCTGCGCAATAACATCCACTTGGTGCGCAAAAAGCTGCTGCGTACTTGACGGGTTTACATAACGCATATCGCATGCGCAAAATGGTTGCTGCAGACTATCAAAAGTGGTGGGCCGTCACAGACTTGAACTGTGGACCAAAGGATTATGAGTCCTCTGCTCTAACCAACTGAGCTAACGGCCCACTGCCTGTATTATCGCCCATGAAAAAAGCGCCAGCAGTGCTGGCGCTTGGTTTGGGTAAGATTTTTCTGCAATGGCTTATTTACTAGGCCGGATCAACGCAAATTGGGCCATATCGCCACGGCGAAACAGCACATTAACAGGCTTAGATTTATCGGCTTTGCCTAGCGCGGCGTCAAACTCGGCCACGGTATTGATCTCGGTATTAGCCACCGCCACAATAACATCACCCTCGCGCATGCCCGCACGGGCAGCGCCCTCGGCCGCAGTGGTCACGCGCACGCCGCCTTTTAGTTTGAGTTCTTTCTTTTGTGCGTCAGTCAGCTCGGCTACTGCGAGCCCCAGGCTTTGACCAGGGCCAGTGGGTTTGGCAGGCTCGGACGCTTTAGCTGCGGGTCGCGTAGCCTTTGGCTTCTCGGGCTCAATCTCGGCCACCATGACAGCTAAATCTTTAGACTGGCCACGGCGGAACACGGTGACTGTGCTCTTTGTTCCGGGTTTAATATTACCCACCATACGAGGCAGATCTGATGATTTTTCAATCGTTTTACCGTCAAATTTGGTAATAATGTCACCCGCTTCGACACCGGCTTTGTCGGCTGGCGCGCCCGACTCAACGCTGCTGACCAAAGCACCTTGTGGTTTGCCTAAGCCAATGGATTCGGCGATTTCTTTGGTGACGTTACCAATCTGCACACCAATGCGCCCGCGTGATACGCGGCCACTGGTACGCAGTTGCTCGCTCACGCGGGTTGCTTCGTCAATCGGTATGGCAAACGAGATGCCTTGGTAACCACCTGAACGTGAGTAAATTTGGCTATTGATGCCAATGACCTCACCGCGCATGTTGAGCAGTGGGCCGCCAGAATTGCCAGGGTTGATGGCTACATCGGTTTGGATGAACGGTAGGTAGTCGCCCGTGTCGCGCTGCTTGGCGCTGACAATGCCTGCAGTCACGGTACTCTCAAGGCCAAACGGTGAGCCGATGGCCATGACCCACTCGCCTGCACGGATTTTGCTGGCATCGCCAATTTTGACTGCCGGCAAACCCGAAGCTTCAATCTTGACCACCGCCACATCGGTGCGCTTGTCGGCACCGATAAGTTTGGCTTTGAACTCACGTTTATCTGTCAAGGTAACAATCACCTCATCCGCGCCGTCTACCACGTGCGCGTTGGTCATAATAAAACCATCGGCAGTTAATATGAAACCTGAGCCTACACCGCGTGGTGTCTCCTCGCCTTCTTCAGGCGTAGGACGGTTAGGCCGTGGTGCTTGGCGTGGGATATTGGGTGCACGATCGCCAAAGAAGCGACGAAAAAACTCTTGCATTTCTTCGTCCATGCCGCTGCCGCCAGTACCTGCACTGGCTTTGGCTTTTTCTAGGGTGCGAATGTTCACCACACTGGGGCTGGCTGCCTCGGCCAAATCTGCAAAATCAGGCAACCCGCGAACGGCAGCTGCGCTCTGCGCCCAAGCTTGTGAGGGCGCAAAGCTAGCCGTAGCAAATATGCTCAAGGCTGCAGCCAAGGCAATGGGTAATGCGCGCTTTGAAAAAATCATAATTGTCATAATTTTCCTGTTGTTGTGCAAAGAATAAACATGGTGAATCTACGAAAAACTGCCGGGAGCCACGAGAATGTAATCAGCGCTTGCGCTCAAGCCCTTGTGCAAAAGCTTTTAAGGTTTGCGGTGGCACTTCGCCCACCGCTGTAAGCCAAAATTCGTTCATGCGTTTAAACAGCGAATGTGTAGCGCCTTGCACCATCACACCTTCTTGCGTGTGGCGGGTTTTGTCAAAATCTTCCACAAACAAAGATACGGTAGCCAACCCGTCCGAGAATATCCACTGCATGGTTTGGTCGCCAGCCGCGTTAGCAGAGCCGGGCGATGCGTTGCGCTTAAAGCAGCTGAGCGCCTTAAACCCAGGCACCGCCGTTTTCAAAGCCCAGCCCTCTGCGCTGGCGGTGGTCTTGGTCAGCACAGGTTGGTCCACCTTGTAGCCCTCGGTGGCACCCATCATTTGGACCAGTTTGTCCATCTTCACCGGGGCGTCTAGCTGCAGTTCAGAGAACGCTGACTGCTCTAGTACGGCACCATTGCCGTCCAATGTTTGCAGCTTAAGCACTATGTTGGATTTTTTATCGGTCCAAATGCGGTACCCAAAACGCAGCGCATCTTTAGGCTGCAGTTGCACTACTTCAGCGTCTAGCCCGGCAACACGCTCTGGCCCTAACACTTTGACGGCGTAAAACTCTGGAATATTGCCCGAACCGGGTTTGAGTACTTCAGGAAAACCGCCCAAAGACTCGCGCTTTTCAACGCGCACCACGCGAGATTCTGGCATGAAGGTAACCAGTTTGTCGTTGTGCCGAAAGGTCGAGCGTGGCGCACCTGTGAGGTTGTCAATACGCTCCATTTGCTGGGCCCCGTCGCAGGCATGCCAGATGCGTGCGCTGCTCATAAACTGCGGAGACGACTGCACCAAAGTGCCTATGTACGAGCGCTTTTTCATAGCCGACTCATGCATGCGCAGCAGCCAGTCATTGATGCTTAACGCTGCCTCTGCAGGCGCAGCAGCAGACGCTGTGGAAGCCGTTGGAGGAGCTTGCGCTGCAGCTAAATAAGGTACAAAAAATGCTATGGATAAAATAGCTGCTTGAGCAGCATTTACGGGCTTATATGGCCTAAAAGGTTTATAAAATAGCGGCATAGTGGGCACCTTTACCGGCCTGCACTTTGAAAGGTAGCATTACGCAGAAAACCTGCGGGCTGCTGCAAAGCCGACGCACCACCAAATTGCTTGTGGGCGGCTAATAAATCATCCAAGCGCGGGTCGCGGATCATGATGACATCACCACTGGCCACAGCCATGGGAGGCGCTACGCTGACCTGCGCTAGCTGCGCACCACCGGCTCCTGCAGGTGCCCCTACCGTAGCCCATAAAATAGATCCCACAGCAGCCACTGCGGCAACGCCAGCCACCATTTTCCAGCGAAACACGCTGTCGTTAGCCGCCGCAGGCGGCAAAGTGATAGCAGGTGCATGGGCAGTCTGGGAGATCACACTGGTTGGGCGGGTCAGTACGCCTTGCGGGACTTGAGCGTGGCCGTCACTACTGTTAGCGCGCAGTACGTCGCCAATAGTGTGGTAGCTGGCCCAAGTGTCCATCAGTTGGCTGTCTTGGCTGCAAGACAATAGCAAGGCTTGGATAGATGGCGCGTCAAGCTCGTTGTCAGCCAAAGCTGACAGCTGCTGGGAAAGCTGTGGGGAGTCGTTTGCGTAGGTCATGATGGCTTTGGATACCTTGCACTTTGCGCGTGCTGTAGAGGGTGAATCTGTTGCATGGTGTATCTGTAACTGCTCAATGGGTGCTTAACCGGTTTACCTTATCAAAATTTCCTACCAGCGCTTAGTGGTTTGCTTTTGCAGCATGGGCTTAATACGTGCCGATATGGCCTCGCGCGCTCTGAAAATACGCGACCGTACAGTGCCGATGGGGCAGTTCATCATCTCGCTGATCTCTTCGTAACTTAAGCCTTCCAGCTCTCTGAGCGTGATGGCTTGTCTTAGTTCCTCGGGCAGTGCGTCCATGGCAGCATTGACAGCTTGGGCAATTTCTTTGGCGGCGTAGGCGGTCTCAGGCGTATCGCTGTCATTGGATCTGTTGGTTAGAGGGTGGTCTGCATAAGAAGTTTCATCGTCTTCGCTGTCGGCGCTGCGCAAGGCAGATTCTGTGATGATAGGGTCGCGTTTAACGTCCATCAAGTGCTTTTTAGCACTGTTGACCGCAATGCGGTACAGCCAGGTGTAGAACTGTGCATCGCCCCGAAAATTGTGCAGCGCACGCCAGGCGCGAATAAAAGTTTCTTGGGCAATGTCTTGCACGATGTCCACATCGCGTACCATGCGGCCTATCAACCGCTCAATACGTCGTTGGTATTTGATCACCAGTAAGTTGTAAGCGCGCTGGTCACCACCTTGTGCGAGCGTCACTAAAGCGTGGTCGGCATCCACTATAACGTGGGTGACCACGGGGATAGAAGTGTCAGCAGAAACAGGCTCGTCTGCGCTCATGCAAACACCGCCCGGCGCAACGCTAGCCAACCGGCTGCCTGCAGCGCCGCAGTGTTGGGTTTTTGGGCACCGCGTACATTGCGTGGCTCTAGATGCAGCCAAAGTGTGGAAGATTGCGGCATGTTGGTGGAATAGTTATTAAGCCCTGCATCTTGTGGAATAAATTTAACCAAGAGGTATACATTCAGATCAATAGCGACATGCAAAGTTCCCATAGTTTCCACTCCGTTGCGAGCCAGCACCCAGTCGCCTGCCGCGTAGTGCAAGGCCCCTTCAGATAAGCGCCAGGCATCCCACCACGCCCAGACTATAGCTAACCCTGCAGCGCCCCACGCCACAGCGGTTGCCCCATCCCACTGCTTATTGGCGCTGTACAGCGTTGCAAAACCTACGACCAACAGCACCGTAGCCACAGACACTACAGCACGGTACCACCACGAACTGCCTAAACGAATGGTGGCGGCAGGGGGTGAGTCCATCAGATGCTTAAGTCTTCAGCTAGAGAGCGCACGCACTGCAGTGCCTACGTTCAAAGCCGTTTAAACACCAAGCTGCCATTGGTGCCGCCAAAGCCAAAATTATTTTTAAGCGCGACATCTATCTTTATATCGCGTGCGGTGTTGGCACAAAAATCTAGATCGCAATCAGGGTCTTGGTTGAAGATATTGATCGTGGGCGGGCTTTTTTGGTGGTGCAGCGCCAGCACTGTAAACACACTTTCGATACCGCCTGCGCCGCCCAGTAAATGGCCTGTCATACTTTTAGTAGAGTTGACCACCAACTTTTTGGCATGGTCGCCAAAAGCAGCTTTGATCGCATTGGTTTCGTTAATGTCTCCCAGCGGTGTAGAGGTGCCATGAGCGTTAAGGTACTGTACGGCGTCAACATTTAGGCCAGCATTGCGCAGTGCGGACAGCATGGCGCGGCGCGGGCCGTCCATGTTGGGCGCCGTCATGTGGCCAGCATCGGCGCTCATGCCAAAACCGGGCAGTTCACAATAGATCTTGGCACCGCGCGCTTTGGCGTACTCGTATTCTTCTAGTACTAGAACCCCTGCGCCCTCGCCCAGTACAAAACCTTCGCGGTCTTTGTCCCACGGGCGCGAGGCAGTTTGCGGGTCGTCGTTACGGGTAGACAGGGCGCGCATGGCGGCAAATCCGCCAATGCCCAGCGGAGAAATAGCCGCCTCAGACCCGCCGCACACCATCACATCGGCATCACCGTATTCGATCATGCGGGCACTGGTGCCAATAGCGTGCAGGCCCGTGGTGCAGGCAGTCACGATGGCAATATTCGGCCCTTTAAAACCAAACTTTATCGACACATGGCCAGAGATCATGTTGATAATGCTAGCGGGGATAAAAAACGGCGTAATGCGGCGTGGGCCGCGGTTAGTCAGCTCGGTGTGGGTGTCTTCAATCAACGGCAAGCCGCCAATGCCCGAACCTATGTTGCAGCCAATGCGTACAGCCTTATCGTCGCCCAGCGCTTCGCCTGTAGGCAGGCCTGCGTCCTTCACGGCCTCTATGGCAGCAGCCACACCATAGTGGATAAAAGTATCCATGGTGCGGGCTTCTTTAGAGGTCATGTAGTCCTCAACATTGAAGCCTTTGACTTCCCCCGCAAACCTGCAGGCAAAATTGGCGGCGTCAAATTTGGTGATGTTGGCTATGCCCGACTGGCCTGCGAGCAAATTGCTCCAGGCGGTGGCCACCGTGTTGCCTACGGGGCTGATGCAGCCTAGGCCAGTTACAACGACTCTACGTTTGGTCATGTGGTGATCCGTGCTGCGTGAAAACTAATTTTTCCAAAGAAAAAAGGGCCGAAGCGCGTGCCTCTGGCCCTTTCGTCTGTGAGACAGTATTACGCCTTTTTGTGGGTGTTAGCGTAATCAATCGCAGCCGCCACCGTGGTGATTTTTTCTGCGTCTTCGTCTGGAATTTCGATTCCAAACTCGTCCTCAAGGGCCATAACCAGTTCTACCGTGTCGAGCGAGTCAGCGCCCAAGTCAGCCACGAAGGCTTTTTCTGGAGTTACTTGCGACTCTTCTACGCCCAATTGCTCGGCGATGATTTTTTTGACACGTGCTTCAATATCACTCATAGGTTCCCTCAAAGGGTTGTTAATAACCGTGCAATTTTACCCGTTTAGGGGCGAGTTTCTAATAATTGCTTTTTCATATTCTAAAAACTTCATACTGGCCGTGTAGGCACCGCCATCCAACACGCCACGCAGCCCTGCAGCCGTATGCCTATTTACACCGCTGGAAGCCTTGTTTTATAGGCTAAATAGGCCAACAACCCAAGTAAAACCTGCTCAAGCAGCTATTTAATTAATAGCGTAGCGCTGTCAAATAATTCATCTATTGCAAACAGATGTAGCCGGGCATGACGCCATCTGGCTTACATATACATACCACCATTGACGTGAATTTCTTGGCCCGTGATGTACGCTGCCTGCGGGCTGGCCACAAAGGCCACTGCATGCGCGATGTCGGCCGGTTGGCCCAAATGGCCCAGCGGAATAGATGCCAGCAACGCTTTTTGCTGTTCTTCGGCCAAGCCCGCTGTCATGTCAGTTTCAATAAAACCCGGTGCAATGCAGTTCACGGTAATGTTACGCGAGCCCAGCTCACGCGCCAATGCGCGCGTCATGCCCGCCACGCCCGCCTTGGATGCCGCGTAGTTAGCCTGCCCCGCGTTGCCCGACGCGCCCACTACGCTGGTGATGTTAACTATACGGCCATAGCGCTGTTTCATCATGGTACGCATCACAGCGCGGCTGGCACGGAACACGGCTTTCAAATTAGTGTCAATCACTGCGTCCCAGTCGTCATCTTTCAAACGCATCGCCAGCATGTCGCGGGTAATGCCTGCGTTGTTGACCAAAATGTGCAGGCCACCGTGCTGTTTGACAATGCTGTCGATCAATGCGTCCAGTGCTACGCCGTCGGTCACATTGAGCACGGCGCCTTGAACGCCGCTTGCGGTAATTTTGTCCGCGCCCTCTTGGGTAGTGGCAGTGCCAATCACTTTGCAACCTTTGGCTTTCAGCTCTTGCGCAATTGCAGCGCCAATGCCTCTGGTTGCACCGGTAACTAGGGCTATTTGGTCTTTGTAGTGTGTTTCGCTCATGGCTGTCTCGTTTATTTAAATTTGTGGGTTGCTGAATATTTAAATCGCGCTTCCGGACGCGAAGGGCGCTAAGGTTGCGCGAAGGACGCGAAAAAGAAAATACCAAAATAAAACCAAAAATTAAATTTAAAAAAGTTTTTAGAATTTAAAATTTGAGTTTGAATTCGTTATATTTTATTTATTCTTTTCTTCTTCTCTTCTTTTATCTTCCTTTCGCGTCCTTCGCGCAACCTTAGCGCCCTTCGCGTCCGGCAGTCCGCATTAAACCTCAGCCCACCAACCCCTTAACCTCAGCAAGCGACAAAGGATCATAAAAGGCCCCGCTCACCAGCTCAGCATCAATCCGCTTGGTCATGCCCGATAACACCTTGCCTGGCCCGCATTCGATCAAAGTACTGATGCCGCGCGCTTTGATAGCTGCCACACATTCAACCCATCGCACGGGGCCAAAGGCTTGGCGGTACAGGGCATCACGGATATTGTCAGCGTTGGTTTGCACTGCCACGTCGATGTTGTTGACCAGCGGAATTTGTGGTGCGTTGAAAGTAATCGTTGCCAATTTAGCATGCAGCTTCTCGGCAGCAGGCTTCATCAAGCTGGAATGAAAAGGCGCTGACACTGGCAGCGGCAAGCAGCGCTTTGCACCACGGGCTTTGAGCAGTTCGCTGGTTTTCTCCACGCCCAGTTTGCTACCCGCAATGACCGTTTGCATGGGGTCGTTAAAGTTCACGGCTTCGGCAATTTCACCCGCCGCCACGCCGCCCGGTGCTGTGGCTTCTGCACAGATAGCTATCACATCTGCAGCACTCATGCCCAGTACCGCCGCCATCGCGCCGGTGCCCACAGGTACAGCTTCTTGCATGGCTGCAGCACGCAGGCGCACGGTTTGCACGGCGTCTTTTAAGCTCAGCACGCCAGAGGCGACCAGCGCTGAATACTCCCCCAACGAATGCCCCGCCACAATCGACGGCACAGCGCCGCCTTCGGCTAACCAAGCCCGATAAGCCGCCACGCCCGCCACCAGCATCACCGGCTGCGTATTGGTCGTCAGCCCCAGCGCTTCTTTCGGCCCGTCTTTGATCAACGCCGCCACGTCTTCATTCAGCGCATCGCTGGCTTCTTTCACCACCTCTGTCACAGCCGGGTGATCACCCCAAGCGTCCAACATGCCCACAGATTGCGAGCCTTGACCGGGGAAGATAAATGCGAAAGGTGTCATATTTTTTAATGTCTTAAAAGCGATGTGAATTTGCCAGATGCACTAAACGTCTGGCACAGAAAACGGATTGACTACTTGCACCCCGCAACCTGCAAAGTCTTTGGTGTTGCGCGTAGCAATGGAGCACTCGCGCAACAGTGCGGTGCCTGCAATCAGCATATCACTCTGGCTGCGGGTCACGCCCTGCATCGAAAAATCTGACCGCAGCGCTGCAGCGTAACGCGCAACTTGTTCGTCCACGGCTACGATCTCAGCCAATGCCAGCAAGCGCTCAAACCGGGCCAAAGCCACAGTCATGCGCTTGCGCTGCAAGCCAAACAGCACCTCGTCTAGGGAGATTACCGAAATTCCCAGCACCGTTTGCGCAGGAAACCACGCGCTCACGCCCGCGTCGGGTTGCGGTTTCAGTACCTCGCTGAGAATATTAGAGTCAAGCAAAACCATGAAAATTTGGTACGCGCAGGCAACAGCGTACTAAGCAACTGGCAGGCGTGGTGAGCCGTCTGCGTTTTCGCCCAATGGGTATTCGCGTTCTAGCATGTCGACCATCGCGTTGGGCCGGTCGGTACGCGGTGGCAGCTCGATCCCTTGGTACTGCGAATCCGCAGCCATCAGCATATGGCGCACCTCCACCATGCCGTCTAAAAACCGCTGCCCCGCCGTTTTGGCATCGCCCGTTTGGGTTGCTTGCCAAGCCTTAAATTCCTCAAAATCACGCGCGCTGATCAGCACCGCCACCTCTTTATGGTGGCGCATGATAGGCTGCGGCGTATGCTCTGCAAGGCGCACAACCTCTGAGAACTGCTGTTTAGCGGCGGCAAGGCTCCACATGATGGACTCCTAAGATTTTAATTATGTCCAATTATATATTATTTGGACAAATTCATCCAAATTTTGGACTCACTAGCATGCGCTCTAGGCCATAGAAACACAAAGCCGCGATTTTTTGACTCCAATCATTTTCACATCTCCAACAAAACCGCGCCCCAAGTGAAACCACCCCCTACACCTTCCAGCATGACGGTGTCGCCGGGTTTTACTTTGCCGCTGCGCACGGCTTTGTCCATGGCTAGCGGGATGGAGGCGGCTGAGGTGTTGCCGTGTTCATCGACGGTGACGATGACTTTGTCCTCACTCATTTTGAGCTTTTTGGCGGTGCCCAGCATGATACGGATGTTGGCTTGGTGGGGGATAAGCCAGTCGATGTCGGCTTCGGTCTTGCCTGCCTTGGCCAGCACCGAGCGGGCTACGTCGGCCAGCACGCCGACGGCAAGTTTGAAGACGGCTTGGCCGTCCATTTTGAGGGTGGGGTCGCCCAAGATTTGGCCACCGCTGACGTTGCCGGGCACGCACAGCACGCCGACGTGTTTGCCGTCGGCGTGCAGCTCAGTAGCCAAGATGCCAGGTCTTTCAGAAGCCTCTAAAACCACAGCCCCTGCGCCGTCGCCAAACAGCACGCAGGTGGTACGGTCGTTAAAGTCTAGGATACGGCTGAACACTTCGCTGCCCACCACCAGCGCGCACTTGGCCGCACCGGTTTTGATCATGCTGTCGGCCACGGTCAGCGCGTAGACAAAGCCGCTGCACACGGCTTGCACGTCAAACGCGGGGCAACCCGCGATGGTGGGTGGTTTGCTGCCTGCAATGGTAGCTGACATACTGTCAGATGCTATATTTTCAGTAGCTGCTTGAGCATACTTCGCTTGGGTTAGAGCCAGTTTATGCTGCAAAATAGCAGCTGTGGACGGGAACACCATGTCGGGCGTGGATGTGGCCACGATGATCAGGTCAATGTCGCTGGGCTGCTTGCCTGCTGCTTGCAGGGCGGCCAAGCAGGCGGGCAGGGCGAGGTCGCTGGCGGTCACGTCGGCAGCGGCAAAATGCCGGGCGCGAATGCCGGTGCGCTCTACTATCCATTCATCTGAAGTTTCTACGCCTCTAGTGGCCAGCTCAGCGGCCAGGTCAGCATTGGTCACGCGGCGCGGGGGCAAGTAGCTGCCTGTGCCGGTAATACGGGAATACTGGTTCGAATATTTTGAAGCGGTCATAGTAGTGGCTATTGTTACAGCGCCACAGTCTGCCGGAAATATGCAGGCCGCCTAAGACACCAATGTAGTGTTTGTTACAGCTTCTACCGCAACCTCTGCTACCGCATCTTTGGCGGCCAGCACAGGTGCAGCGTGCGCGATACGCGCTTGCACTTTGCCCAGCAATCCGTGGCTGGCTGCATCATAAGCTTTGTTGAGCGCTTGCTCGAAAGCATAGGCGTCAGCAGAGCCATGGCTTTTAAAAACCAAGCCGCGCAGGCCTAATAAGGCTGCGCCGTTGTAGCGGCGATGGTCAACGCGTGATTTGAACGCTTTTAGAATAAAATAAGCCACAAAGCCAGCAAATTGCGTGAAGATATTGCGTGAAAACTCTGCTTTCAAGAAGCCGCCGATCATGGTGGCCAAGCCTTCGCTGGTTTTTAGCGCCACATTGCCCACAAAACCGTCGCATACCACTATGTCGGTGACGCCGGTAAAAATATCGTTACCTTCTACATTGCCATAAAAATTCAAATCACCACTAATAGCCGCAGATCGCAGCAGTTCACCGGTTTTTTTGATGATTTCGCTGCCTTTAATGACTTCTTCACCAATATTGAGCAATCCTACCGACGGGTTATCGTCATTGTTAAGCACCGACACCAAGGCTGACCCCATGACCGCAAACTGAAACAAATGTTCGGGCGTGCAATCGACATTCGCACCTAGGTCTAGTACGGTGGTGGCACCACCCCGGGCGTTGGGCATTTGGGCGGCAATGGCGGGGCGGTCGATGCCGTCTAGCGTTTTAAGCACGTACCGGGCTATCGCCATTAGCGCGCCAGTGTTGCCAGCCGACACGGCAGCCTGCGCGGCGCCTAGCTTGACCTGCTCTATGGCTATGCGCATAGACGAGTCTCTTTTTCTGCGCAGGGCTACTTCAATGGGATCGTCCATGGCCACTACCTCGCTGGCTACCACGATGCCTGCGCGCGGGTGGCTAAAACTGGCCAGTGCTTGCGGATCACCTACCAGTAGTAGCCTGGCGTGGGGATGGGCGGCTAAAAAAGCATGGCAAGCAGGCAGCGTGACCGACAAGCCGTGGTCGCCGCCCATGCAGTCCACGGCGATCACCGTGGTGCCCAGTAGGCCGCCAGCTTGTGTCACGGATGCAGGTAAAGAGGCTGAGGAGTTAGAAGTCAAGATAAGGGGCTGACGTAGAGTGCGAGGCTGTGCGGGACGTTGGATGAGACGTTGCGTGGGGGTTGGATAGCGCTTTAACTTGAGTGTTGAAAGGAGGGCATTCGGCAAAGCGGACAAGGATGCCTTCACCAAGAGCCGCCCACAAAAACCAAAAGCCCGATGCTACAGCAGTAGCGACGGGCTTTGAGGCTGTTTTTGCCAAACCGCTTACGCGGCCAGCTTATTCTGCAGCGGCTTTAGATTTGATCACCTGGCGGCCACGATAGAAACCGTTGGGGCTGATGTGGTGACGCAAATGCACTTCGCCAGTGGTAGGCTCTACTGCCGTGCCTGGAGTGTCCAGTGCGTAGTGGGCACGGTGCATACCGCGCTTGGAAGGGGATTTTTTGTTCTGTTGAACGGCCATGGTGGGCTCCTAAATCTTGATTACTCATACTGGCTGAACTAAACTAAACCACAGCCAGCAAAGCAACAAGGTATAAATGGGACAAATAAGTTACGTCAAGGCTTAAAATTAAGTTTATGCCATACAGCGCGTAGCCCATGATTATAACCCGCTTTTGCCGCCTAGGCCAGCCGCTCTGCTAGCATTTTAGGGAGCCTTTTTCAGACTGCCCAGCACGGCAAAGGCATTGGGCTTTTGGGTTAGCGCCGCCTTGAAATCATCGTCAGTAGACGCTAACTTCACTGCTGTAGGGCATACCTCGTGCTTGGGCATCAAGGGGAGTTCCAGCAGCAGCTCGTCTTCCAGCAGCTCGCGCAGGTCAAATTGTTTAGACAGCACCAGCAAATCTTCGTCGCAGGTCTCGTCTTGCGCCTCGGCGGTGGCTTCGTCGGGTACAAAGCGGTATTTATTGTCTATGGTTACTGGCATCAGCACACGGCCTAGGCAGCGCTGGCAGGTCATGGGTAGCTGGGCTTGTAGTTGCAGGTGCAGCCACGGCTGGGGTTTGCCGTCAGCCGCGTCCACCAGCTGGCCGTGCGCGGTCCATTGCACTACCAAGGCGTCCTCACCCAGCACAGGCTGGGCTATGCCGCCGTGCAAGTCGCTGGCCAAACGCTGGTAGTGCAGCAAGGGGTCGCTGCCCGACTGCGTGCCGCCGGTGTGCGCTAGCGTGCGCACATCTAGGCGCAAGGTGGGGGGTGAAGTGGAATCAGAGGTGTTCATACAATGGCAGTCCAAGTGTAAGAGAATCAGGCGGGTCTGTCCGCACTACCTTTTGCACCCATTTTGCACGCATTGTCACCCATGTCATTACCGTCTATAGCATCACGATCTTTAGTTTTAGGTTCTACCTCGCGCTACCGACGCGAGCTGCTGACGCGGCTGGCTGTGCCGTTTGACGTAGCCGCACCCGATGTGGACGAAACACCCTTGCCTGGCGAGACACCGCTGGAGCTGGCTGTACGCCTGGCGCTGGCCAAGGCACAGGCTGTGGCGCTTCAATTTCCTGATGCGGTGGTGATAGGTTCAGACCAAGTAGCCGATTTGCATGGCACGCCACTGGGCAAGCCCGGCACGCATGCACGCGCCACCGACCAACTGCGCCAGATGCGTGGGCAAACAGTAATTTTTCACACCGCGCTGGCCGTGGTGTGCCATGCCACGGGGTTTGTGCAGCAAGATGTAGCGCCGGTCAACGTACTGTTTCGCCACCTGACCGACGCCGAGATAGAAACCTATCTGTTGGCCGAGCAACCATACGACTGCGCAGGCAGCGCCAAAAGCGAAGGCCTGGGCATTGCCCTGCTAGAACGCATAGACAGCGACGACCCCACCGCGCTGATCGGCCTGCCGCTGATCCGCACCGCCCGCATGATTCAGGCAGCGGGAGTGCGACTGTTATGAAAGGCACGCTGTACCTTGTGCCTGCGCCGCTAGACTTTGGCTGCGAATCCATCGCGCCCATTACCGACGTGATGCCGCTGGGCACGCTGCAAGTGGCGGCCCAGCTAACGCGCTGGATCAGCGAGAACGCTAAAACCACCCGTGCGGTCATCAAGCGCGTGGGCGATGTGCTGCCCCTGGCCGCGCCCGTGCAGCAACACACCATTACCGAGCTGCCGCGCGAAGTGCACAAAAAAGGCGACCATGCAGCGCCGGGCAAAGTGGGATTTGACGCTAAACCGCTGCTGGCCGCCGCACTGCAAGGCCATGACATTGGCTTGATCAGCGAGGCCGGCATGCCCGCTGTGGCCGACCCCGGCAGCTCGGTGGTGCGCGCCGCGCATGCGCTAGGCGTCCAGGTAGTGCCGTTGGTAGGCCCGTGCTCGCTGCTGCTGGCCTTGGCCGCCAGTGGTTTGAATGGACAAAACTTTGCCTTTGTGGGCTACTTGCCGATTGACAGCGCAGCACGCACGCAGCGCATTAAAGACCTAGAGGCGCTAGCGCTTAAAACAGGTCAAACACAATTGTTTATCGAGGTACCGCACCGCAACGCCGCGCTGCTGCAAGCCTTGCTAGCTGCCCTCAAACCTACTACACGGCTAAGCTTGTCCAGCGGCCTCACGCTGGCCACAGCGCATACACGTAGCGCCGCAGTAAGCCAGTGGCAAGCACCCTTACCCGCTAAAGATTTATTGAGCGCCGATCTGCCCGTCCACCTGCCGACGGTGTTCTGTTTAGGCGCTTGATCTGCGCCCACACTGCGATAGCTTGGCACCCGAAACGCTATATTTTCAATAGCTGCTTGAGCAGGTTCTACGGCCTCAACAGGCTAAAACAATCTCAAAATGTCACGTTTAAAGCAAATCACCGCAACTGAGGCACATTCTTCAGCGCCTTCACGGCACCCTCGCCCATCGCCGCGCCAAAGCGCTTGGCCAAGCGCTCGGCCACGTTGTCGCGGCGGGTGTAGTCGACAATGTCTTCAGCTTTCACCACCTCACGCGCGACAAAATCTAACGTGCCCAGCTGGTCGGCCAAGCCCAGCTCAATCGCTTGCTGCCCGCTCCAAAACAAGCCGCTGAACATCTCCGGCGTTTCTTTGAGTTTTTTGCCACGGCCTTTTTTAACCGTGTCGATAAACTGCGTGTGAATTTGGTTCAGCATGCCTTGGGCAAACGCGCGCTGCTTGTCGGTTTGCGGGCTAAACGGGTCTAAAAAGCCTTTGTTTTCACCGGCTGTCATCAAGCGGCGTTCAACACCTAGCTTTTCCATCAAACCGGTAAAGCCAAAGCTGTCCATCAGCACGCCAATGCTGCCCACAATGCTGGCTTTATCGACATAAATCTCGTCCGCAGCCACAGCAATGTAGTAGGCCGCGCTGGCGCAGGTTTCTTCTACTACCGCGTACACAGGTTTTTTGTGCTTTTCTTTCAAGCGGATGATCTCGTCGTTGATCATGCCGGCCTGCACTGGGCTGCCGCCAGGGGAGTTGACCAGCAACACAACAGCTTTAGCAGCGTCGTCTTCAAACGCGGCGCGCAGCGCGGGAATGATGGTGTCGCTACTGGCTTCGCTGCCCGACGAAATTTCGCCTTTGATCTCAACCACGGCGGTATGGGCGGCGGTCATGTCTTGGCCCATGCCCGTGGTGTCGGGGCGAAACAGCATCCAGGCCACGGCGATGAAAAATACCAGCCACGCCAAGCGGGTAAAAGTTTTCCATTTGCGGGCTGATTTTTGCTCGTTTAGCGCGGCAAACGCCAGCTTTTCTAGCGTGGCACGCTCCCAACCGGGTGCATTGGTGGGGTCTTTTTTGTCACCATTCACTACGTTTTTCATAGCTGGTTGAGCAGGATTTACTTGGGTTGCAGGGTCATTTTGCTTCAAAATGTCGGCTTGGGACCCGTCCGTTGGGCCGCTGGCAGGCGTCAAGGAGGGGTCTTGTTTAGGTGTGGGGTCGTAACTCATATCAGAACTCGGTGGTTTTTAGGTTGCTACCAGTATGCCAGTAGACCACGCCGTCTTCTTCGGTGAGGTCAATTTTTACCAATCCTCCTGTGCAGGGGCCGCCGCTGCAAGCCCCAGTGCTGGGCTGGTAGGTCGCGCCGTGGGTGCTGCACAGCAGCCACTGGCCGGTGTCGTCAAAAAACTGGTTGGGCTGCCAGTCTAGTTCCATGGCCACGTGGGTGCAGCGGTTCAGGTAGGCATGCACAGCGCCCGCGTAGCGGATGGCAAAGGCGCGGCAGGCTTGGCCTGCATAGTCCACGTCAAACGGTACGGCCGCCGCACCATCACTTACATCTTGGCTGGCGCACAGCACAATGCGTACGCTGGTGGCATCAGGTTGCACGGCGATGGGAATGGTGGGGTGGCTCATGGCGTTATAAAAAGCAAGGGTGTACAGCCTAGTCGCTAGTTTGGTTGTTAGCTTGGTTGTCAGCACGGTTGTTATTCTGGCGGTAGCTAGCTTTAACTTTGTGGCATTGGCCGTCAGGCGTTTTGCAACAACCAGCTTTGCAAATCTGCCACGGTGTGCGCTATGTGCAGCGGCGCATAGGGTTCAAACGCTGCATGGTCGTGCGCACCGAAACTTACGCCCACGCTGGCCACACCCGCGTTGCGCGCCAGGCCCAGGTCGTGCGTGGTGTCGCCAATCATCAGGGTGCGTTCGGGCGCTACGTCTAGCTGGGCCATCAGTTGGTGCAGCATCATGGGGTCGGGCTTGCCTGCGGTTTGGTCGGCGGTGCGGCTGGCGGCAAACAAATGGGCTAGCACCGTGCCGTCTATATTGCGCTGCAATACTTCGTCCAGCCCCCGGCGTGATTTACCGGTGGCCACGGCCAGCACATGCCCGCGCGTACGCAGCGTGTGCAGCATGGGCAAGACGCCCTTGAACAAACTAATCTCGTCTTGCAGCGCGCTGTAATGGCGGCGGTAAGCGTCGCCCAGCGCGGGGTATTTGTCTGCTGGCACATCGGGCGCAGCGTGTGCCAGCGCTTGCATCAGGCCCAGACCAATCACATACCCTGCGGCTTCGTCAGTAGGCACCACACCGCCTACATCACGCACCGCGTTTTGAATGCAGCGCACAATCAGCGCGGTGCTGTCAAACAATGTGCCGTCCCAGTCAAAGGCGATCAGGTCAAAACGGCGTGGGGTAGAGATATCGGTCATAACAGTGATTTTACTAAGTTGGGTGCCTAGTTAACGGTATCGCTAGGCAGATGGTTGATAGGTGAGCGTGTGCGCTGGAGAGTTGGTTACTCGGTTCGCGTGCGCGCCGGTTAGCTGGACTCGAGCCGGGCATCTCGCTGCAAAAATACTCCGAGAACACGCGCGAAATGAGGTTGCACTTGGCTAGCTTTTGTACTGCGCGCCTCTCTGCGTATTTTTCATCGAGACGGACCCGACTCGTCACATTGTTCTTGGCTTGGTTTTAACAGCCCGCGCTTCGGTGTGCTACAAGCTCTCCTTACGAGTTTCCCCTGTCAGTACAAACTGCAGCACACCGCCTGCAAAGTTATCAAACTCGCTAATAGCGTGGTCGCTGCGGGGTAGCAACTGCAAGTGGCCTGCCGGGTAGCGTGCCGTCATCTCGCGCCAGCTTAGCACCTCGTCGCCCTTGCTGATGATGGCGGCATACCGCTGTGGTTGAGTAAAAGCAGTACTTTGCATAGCCAGCAACTCGTCCACATGCTGCTGCGTAAAAGCATAGCCGCCCTCGCTATGCCAATTTTTTACCTCGCCAATAAACGCCTTTAAATCTCGCGCTGGGTACACAGCCGGGTTCAGCAACACGCAGCGCGCACCCGTCTGCTCTGCCACCAGCGCCGCGTAGTAGCCGCCTAAGGACGAACCAATCACCGCCAAAGGCTGCGCGCCTTGGCCAGCCGCAGCAGCAGCACGATCCCCCGCGCGCACCCACCGCATGATCTTGCGCATAGCTTGCTGGGGCGACGGCGGCAACTGCGGGCAGTGCCACTGGATACCCTGCAATGGCGGTGCTGCAGCGTTATGCGCCAACACATGCCACAGCATCGTCATCGCCTTGGCAGACTGCGGCGAAGATCGAAAACCATGCAGGTAAAGCAAACGCATAGATTGAATATTTGGTTGACTGAATTAAAAAATTGACTTTGTACAAACTCACTTGAATCAGATTTAAACAGCATGCACCGCTTCTATCCTAATCATCTTTGTTGGATAAGCAGTTTAATCAAACATCACAGTGCAAAAAAAAAGCGATGAAATAATTCCATCGCTTTTGATTTGAATGTTGCTGTAGTTTATTCAGCAACGATTCAGGAATTAAATTTAATTTATATAGAAAAGATTTCTGATGAAGTTACCATTACGGTTACTGTATTCAAAAGTTACTTCACCGTAGTTTGGAGTCAACAATACCGGCACTGGTGCGGGAATGTTCAAGGTAGCCGACGTTGCCGTTGAAGCTGGGTAGGTCAAATTAATTTGGCGGGTGGCTGGATAAAAACCTGCTGCAGTAGTGGAACCATTTTCAAACGAGAACAGCGTGTTCAGGGCAATCGCTCTACCGTCAGGCATAACGCCTGGACTAATCCAAGTGAACGGTACGGAAATAGCTACTTTTGTGCGTACAGCCGTTGCAACTTGTGACACGTTAGTAGTTGAGTTGATGATGACTGCAAACTTATTGGCTGGCGCTGCCAAAGTGCCCGCCAAAGCTACCGTACTCATAGGTAAGTTTTCAAGTGTTGTGGCATATGTGGCAATTGGTGTAACGCCGTCTTGTCCGTTGACTGTCTTCCAGCCATCACCAGCATAAACTTTCACAGTGTAGACGCCACCTGCAACTATACCTATAGCGTTGAAACTGGTGTCTTGTACGCTGGGGTCTAACTGCGCAAAACTACCATAATTATTGCTGGTAGCACCATTGGTCACACAATCTGCGGTGTCTGCATAAGCATATGCTGCTGTGGAGGTTCTGCAAACGCGGAAACTATCGTTGTCTCTCCAGTCTACAAAGTTGCCTGGCTTACCTGCGAATTCTGGTGCACTGCGCAGCAGTCTTGGTGACACCAATTTGAACGTGTTGGTTACTCCAGCAGTAGTGCCAAAACCGGGACCTGAAATGGTGGCATAGGTTGCTACGTTAGCTGGGTCGCGCACGCCTAAAGTTACATACCTGTTAAAGGTAGCGCTCGCATCAGACACTCCAGTTGCCAGAGCTGTGTGAAATTGCCTTTCATTAGAAGCAGTAACGAACGTATTGACTACTTTGCGGTTACCAAAGAAACGAAACTCTGTTTTGTTGTCTGGCGTTGTACATGCCGTTCCGTCTGCCATCTTAGAGCCTGACGAACTACCCGAGATCAGAGTTTGCGTAGTTTTTTCGTCTTTGGTGCCATCGGTGTAATTGATAGCGTACGCCACATCTATTTCGCGGCGGCCTGTCCCGTCTGCGTTGGTAGTGCTGCGGTCTGCAAGCACTGTAACGCCAGTGCGGGTTGAACCAATTTCATACTGGCGGCTAGCAACTCTGTTTGTATCTGCGTCGTAATCGGTAATAGCTAACGCCTTGGAAAACCCATTATTTAGCGAACAGCCATCTGTCAATACAGTTGCCGATGCGCCTGTGGTCGGTATTGCGGTGGCTAAGCTGGTGTCATAACCAGACAACATAGTTTTAGCCAAATCTAGTGCTGCACCTGTAGCAGGGCTAGGTGCCGGGGCCGGGGCTGGAGCAGTGCCACCCCCGCCTCCGCAAGCAGTTAGTGCTGCTGTCAGCAAAACACTAACAAGCGATAACTTTTCGTCATTAGAAGCTCCTAAGATTGTTATTAATTTTTGATGATGTTACCGTTACTAAAAAATTAGTAACTAAATATAACGAGATTCATATTACATTAAGCTGACTGTGCATTAGTCAACATACGCGTCAAAAATGACGACGTATTGATGGGTACTTACCCTATGTTTTGTGACGCGCAACTGGTGCGTAGGACAGAGGAGATCACAGGCACAGCCAGATAGCGAAGATCAATACAAGTCAAAGCATCGCTGTTAATCTGGCACATGAATCTTTGACTTGATGTGCTTTAAATTCGCCACAATCGTGAATGTCATCACCACCAGCAGTGACCAGCTGCTCCATTTGCCTAAACTGACGGTGGCCCACGCGCCCAGTTGGTTGGGATATTTCCAAATGCCAAAGAAGGTGCTGATATTCTCGGCCAGCCAGATGAAAAAGCCGATCAAAATAAAACTCAGAATCAACGGCATTTGGCGCGGCGTGCTCATGGGGTGAAAAATCACCGTGCTGCGCGCGTACAGGCCCAGTAGTGCGGCAGCCAAGTACCAGCGGTAGTCGCCAATGTAGTGGTGGGTGAAAAAGTTGGCGTAGATCAGGCAGGCGATCAGTGCGGCCATCCAGTGCGGTGGGTGGTGGCGAATTTGCAGGTCAAACAAGCGCCACGCTTGAATGATGTAGCTGCCCACCGACGCGTACATAAAACCCGCAAATAGCGGTACACCAAACACTTTGGTGTAGGCCGGGTCGGGGTAGCTCCACGACTTGATACCGCCCGATACTTTGAATGCTTCAAGCGCAAAACCTACGATATGAAAAACGCCAATGGCTTTGAATTCGTCCCACGTTTCTAGCCCCGTCCACACCATCCAGGCTTGTATGCCCAGCGCGATGATCAGCAACAAGTCGTAGCGCGGCACGCCCAGCAGGCCACCGCGCGGCACGGCAAACACGGCTAAAAAGAACAACACTACAAACAAACAAGCGCGGATTTCTTTCAGGCCAAAGAACCAAAACTCTGCTGCAAACGTCTTCCACCATGGCGCACCGCGTGGAGTTTGCAAGGCCATCAGGCGTTGGTCGAATTGGCTCAGCATGCAGCATCACCGTGCTGCAGCTTAAATAAATGGCGGTCTGAATAACGCATCAAAGCTTTTCTAATAACAAAGCTTGCAGCCTAGCGCAACTTAGAGCGATTGCGCTGTCATGGTGAAAGGCGAAGCGCTCTCTAGCGTGACTTCTTGCGCAGAAGCTGGGTGCGTAAACCCTAGGCGCCAAGCGTGCAAGTACATGCGCTTGTGGCCCAGCTTGGCCAGTTGTTTGTTCAGCTCAAAATCGCCATATTTCTCATCCCCCACAATCGGATGGCCGTGGCTGGCCAAGTGCACGCGAATTTGGTGGGTGCGGCCGGTTTTGATGGTGACTTCTAACAGGCTGGCCTCGGTGCCTGTGCCGGTGCCTGTACCTTTGGCATCACTACAATCACCTTTTTGACCATCGTGCAGCAGCAGGTTTTGCACCACCTTTACCAGTGTGATGGCGCGCATGCCGTTGGGGTCGTCTTTGGCCACCACTTTAACGCGGCGCTCACCGTCTTCTTCCCCGCCGGTGGCAATGTATTTGTGCAGCGGCTGGTCAATCACTTTCAGCTTTGCGGGCCACAGGCCTTTTACCACGGCCAAGTAGGTTTTGCCCGTTTCGCGGTTTTTAAACTGGGCCTGCAGGTGCACCAGCGCACTGCGGCGCTTGGCGATCAGCAGCACGCCGCTGGTTTCTTTGTCTAGCCGGTGCACCAGTTCTAGAAATTTCGCCTCGGGCCGAGCCCGGCGCAGCTGCTCTATCACGCCAAAGCTTACCCCGCTGCCGCCGTGCACCGCTACGCCTGCGGGCTTGTCGATAGCCAATAGATGGTCATCTTCTAACAAAATGGGGAAACTGCGCGCGGGGGCCGGTTTGTCGGCTTTTTCGGCAATTTTGTCGCTGACACGTACTGGGGGAATGCGCACCACGTCGCCTAGCGCCAGCCGCGTGTCGGCCTGCGCACGGCCCTTATTCACCCGCACCTCGCCGGCCCTGATGATGCGGTACACATGGGTTTTGGGCACGCCTTTTAAGATGCGCAGCAAAAAGTTGTCCAGCCGCTGGCCCTCGGACGATTCGTCGATGGTGACTAGGTTGACTGTAGGAGCGGTGGCAAGTGTCATGGCCTACTCTCCTACACGTGCTAGCACGGTGCGAATCACTTGGGCAGATATCCAAAAACCCGTGGCATGCAACCGCGCCAGCTCGGCTTTAGCGCTAGAGACAAGCCCTTTTTGTTTAGCCTGGCCAATCAAAGCGGCTGTGCCGATGTATTGCAGACCCAGCACTTGGCACACTTTGCGTCCGGCTTGCTCGTCGATCAACACAGCGTGTTGACGGGGCGCCAGCAGAGCAAAACTGATACTGGCAGCTTCTCCGGGGTCCAGATGCACCCAGTCAGCTACTGCTAAGGGCTCCATCATGTCAAACACTGGCACCGCGTCTGGCACTAGCTCAAGCCATGTATTGGCAAACGCTTGCGCAATCCTGGTTTCGGTGGGGTCGAACGCGCCTGTCATCACCTCGTTGTAAACAGACTGCACCACCTTCACTGATCCCAATAAAGCCGGCAGCAGCGCCAGTCTGTCAATCGCGGCCAGTGCGATGAGTGGACTGGCGTCCGCCACAACGACTAAGTTAGGCACTACGTCTTTAGCCATGCGTCGAGCGTATCGAAATCGTGCTGCACTTCTTCTTCGGTCATATTGATAGCAGGTATGCCATGCATAGACAAATAACGGATAAACGCCCCCAAGGTACAGCCAGCCAGTTTGGAGCCGCGCACCAAAGACAGTCCGCCGTCGCGAAACAATGCGGCTGCCATCGCAATTTTGACTTCGGGCGCGTCCATGCCTCCCGCGCTGTCCACGCCAGTAATAACCGCTTGAGGACGGTCTCGGTTCATCACCCACACGGGTGCTTTCTCAGCCCACTGCAAAGCCTGGGTAGGGTTATTTTTGAGGGTGCTGACGTTGACGGCATGCATGGCAAAACTCCATAGGAATCTAATATAGGAAGATTATATTCCCATGAGTTCAATCGTGATGGCCTGCCCCTGAAGGTATTTGAAAGCAACTAAATAATTCATTTAGTTTACCGCCTATAATGTTTTTCACTAGCTATTGCGTTTAAGTGGTTGATTTATAGAGGATTTAAACCCCTTTTTAGCATCCTCCCTGCAAGAACTAGGAAAGTCGATGCCACTGGCGCGACGGACGCGCAGGCCCGGCAACCCAAGTTGCCAGCGGCGCACCACCCGCCCGCAGTCGAGCCGACGAAGAACAACGAAACACTGTTACGGAATACCTTAGAACTGCTAGCTACTTTTTATAAAGCTGGTGGTTCGGATTGAAGATGAGATGATGTTTTTACTGGCCATGCTAAATACTTACTTTAAGCAGTTCTATACTGCTTTTTGTATGCCTTTTATGCTTGTAACCCAAGTAAAACCTGCTCAAGCAGCTATGCAAACTGTAGCGCCCCACGCTTGGCAACCCCTCACCCCACTCCCCGCGCCTGTGCTGCGGCTTGCCCTATAAAACGGCCAAGCATTGCAGACCTACGGCAATTCCCTAGTTTCGCTTCTCGTCCTCTCTGGCATCTGTTGACGCATTACAGCGTCTGTTGAAGCAAGCGGTTTTAAAAAACCGCATTAGGAGAAACGCATGAAACGCATGCTGATTAATGCCACGCAAGTGGAAGAAAAACGCCTGGCCATTGTCGACGGCCAAAAACTGCTGGACTACGAGATTGAAATCGAAGGCCGCGAGCAACGCAAAGGCAACATTTACAAAGCCGTGGTCACCCGGGTAGAACCATCGCTTGAGGCTTGCTTTGTCGACTACGGCGAAGACCGCCACGGTTTTTTGCCTTTTAAAGAAATATCTAAGCAATACTTCAACGGCAATGTATCGCCCAGCCAGGCCCGCATTCAAGACGTGATCCGCGAAGGGCAAGAGCTCGCGGTACAGGTAGAAAAAGAAGAGCGCGGCAACAAAGGTGCAGCGCTGACCACCTTTATCAGCTTAGCAGGCCGCTATGTAGTGCTGATGCCTAACAACCCGCGCGGCGGTGGTGTCAGCCGCCGTATCGAGGGTGAAGACCGTGCCGACCTGAAAGAAGCCATGGACCAGCTGGTGTACCCGCAGGGTGCCAGCATCATCGCCCGCACTGCAGGCATCGGCCGCAGCGCCCCCGAGCTGCAGTGGGACCTGAACTACCTGACCAAGCTGTGGTCCGCTATTGACGAAGCGGGCAAGGCTGGCAAAGGCGCGTTCTTGATTTACCAGGAATCGTCGCTTGTCATCCGCGCGATTCGCGACTACTTCCACAACGATGTGGGCGATATTCTGATCGACACCGACGACATTTTTGAGCAAGCACACCAGTTTATGGCGCATGTGATGCCTGAGCATGCCAGCAAGGTCAAGCGCTACCGCGACGACGTGCCTTTGTTTAGCCGTTTCCAGATCGAGCACCAGATCGAGTCGGCCTACGCCCGTACCGTCACGCTGCCCAGCGGCGGCGCGATTGTGATTGACCAAACCGAAGCGCTGGTAAGCGTTGACGTTAACTCGGCCCGCGCCATCAAAGGCGGCGACATCGAAGAAACCGCCACCCGCACCAACCTAGAAGCCGCTGACGAAGTAGCCCGCCAGATGCGCCTGCGCGACTTGGGTGGCCTGGTGGTGATCGACTTTATCGACATGGAAGAAAGCCGCAACCGCCGTGACGTAGAAAACCGCCTGCGCGACTCTTTGCGCCAAGACCGCGCCCGCGTGCAGTTTGGCACCATCAGCAAATTTGGCCTGATGGAAATGAGCCGCCAGCGCCTGCGCCCCACACTGAGTGAAGGCGCGTCTATCCCCTGCCCACGCTGCGGTGGCTCAGGCCATGTGCGCGACACCGAATCGTCGGCCCTGCAAATTTTGCGCATCATCCAGGAAGAGTCCCAAAAGGACAACAGCGCTGCCGTGCTGTGCCAAGTGCCTGTCGACGTCGCCAGCTTCTTGCTGAACGAAAAGCGCGCTGAGATTGCCAAGATTGAGCTGAAGCAGCGCATCCATGTGCTGATCATTCCTAACAAAACGCTAGAGACGCCTAACTACAAACTTGAGCGTTTAAAGCACGATGACCCGCGCTTGGACAACCTGGACGTCAGCTACAAAATGGCCGACGAGGTGGAAGACCCCACCACCGTCACGCGCCGCAGCCAAGAGCCTACCAACAAGCAAACACCTGTGATTAAAGGCGTGCTGCCCGATGCGCCTGCGCCCACACCCGTACAGGCTACAGCGCCCAAAGTGGTTGCCGAAGTAGCTGCAGTTGCTATTAATCCCGTAGCTGCTCGAGCAGGTTCTGCGGCTCCAACAACACAAAAGCCTGCAGAAAAAGGCTTCTTTGGTTGGATCAAAGGCCTGTTTGGAGCTGGCGATGCGCCGGCAACGCCTGATGCAGTTGAAGCGAAGAAAGAAGAAGGCGGCACAGGCCAACAACGCGAAGGCCGCAGCGCAGGCCGCGATGTGCGCCGTGATGGTGGCCGTGGTGGCGAACGCAACGGTGAACGCGCAGAGGGCGCACGCGACGGTGAACGCGACGGCGGCCGTGATGGAGGCCGTGGCCGTGGCGGCCGTGGTGGCCGTGGCCGTGATGGCGACCGCGCACCCCGTGGTGACCGACCACCGCGCGAAGGCGGTGACCGCCCTGCACGCGAGGGCTCAGATCGCCCGGCACGAGACAATGCAGATCGCCCAGCACGCGATGGTGACCGTCCGCCAAGGGCCGAGGGCGACCGCGCCCCGCGTGAAGACCACGCCCCGCGCGAGGGCTTTGAGGCGCGCGAGCCTCGCGAACCCCGTGAACCCCGAACTGACGGCGAAGGCCGCTCAGAGCGCGGTGGTCGTGGTGGCCGTGGCCGTGGTGGTGAACGCGACGGTGAACGTGGCGGCGAACGCGGTCAGCGCGCACCCCGCGCCGACCTGCAAGCCACTGAAAATCCAACGCCCAGCGCTAATCTAGCCCTAGACGCGCAAAACACCCTGCAAGAAAGCGCCGAACAACGCGCTACCCAGCGTGCCGAGCGCATTGCCCGTGAAGAAGGCTTTGACGCCAACCCAGCAGGTCAAGAAGCTGGCAACGCTGACGGTGCACGCACCGAGGGCCGTCGTGAACGCGGCGAGCGCGGCGGCAGAGGCCGCGGGCGCGGTGAACGAAGCGAGCGCAGTGACAATGGCGATGCGCAATTGAACGGCACGAACGGCTCCAACGATGGCTCCCACAACGGCAATGGCCACGGCATCGCAGCCGGTGCAGCCATGGCCGGGGTAGCCGCTGCAGGTGCGGCAGCTTTTGCAGACCATCAGGGTAGCCAAGGTGATCGGGGTAACGTGCCGCAAGCTGACGGCCAGCCGCCTGAAGGCAACGACGGCGAACGCCGCGAACCGCGCGAGCGCCGGGCTGATGGAAGCGAACCGCGCGAGCGCCGAGCCGATGGAAGCGAACCGCGCGAGCGCCGTTCGCGTGACCGTTATGGTCGTGACCGTGGCGAGCGACGTGAACGCACCGATGGCGAAGATTCAAGCACCAATCAGCCTTCAGCCCAAGCGGAGTATGCTCAACCAGCTATGGAAAACGGAGTGCCTTCAGCTAACCAAGCTTATACGCCTGCTTTTGCACCTGCTGCGCCAGCGCCCACTTACGCGCCGCCTGCACAAGCTGCACGGCCTGCGCCTACCAGCAGCCCGGTTGCAGCGTCTAGCAGCGCTGCTCCTGCACGCAGCATGCCTAAAGTTGCAAGTTATGCCCTGCCCTTGGCCGACATGGCGCAGGTGGCCAGCGGCTCGGGCCTAGAGTGGGTTAACTCCAACGCCGACAAAATCGCCAAGGTGCAAGCCCAGATCGCCGCTGAACCCAAACCCGTGCATGTTCCGCGCGAGCGTCCGCCCGCCGTGGTCATTGACCAAAGCCCGTTAGTTTTGGTAGAAACCAAGCGCAATTTAAACGACATGACCTTGCCGTTTGAAGCTGCAGCGCAGCAACAGCAGTAAGCACAGCGCACCCAGACAAAAAGCCGCCAGCAGAAATGCTGGCGGCTTTTTTATTTAAAAATAAGGCTGTAGACCACGTAGAAACTGCTCAAGCAGCTACGCAATTAATAGCATTTGTAGATACTTTTCAATTCATCATCACGCTGCACTTCTCGCTATGATGCATGCCGTAGCGTAGACCTACACTGCTACAGCACACAGCAAATGGTAGTGCACAGCCCCCGCTTTGCCCGCGCGGCTCACCTGCAATCCCACACTGGCCAAATCTTCATTTGTCCACAGTTTAGGGGCCTCTAGGTACACCACGCCTTGGGCCGACACAGCGTGCGCCGCAGCGGCTAGCGCTTTGTCAAAAATAGGCGCGTTGAAGGGCGGATCGATAAACACCACATCTACACTGCCGCGCGGCAAGGCCAACAGTATGGCGATGCCGTCACCGCGCTGGATGCGTACCATGTCGGCTTTGAGTTTGGTTTTTAAAGTTTGCAGTTGCGCGATCAGTTTGGCCTCGGGCTCGATCAGCAGCACATCGGCAGCGCCGCGTGATGCTGCCTCGTAGCCCAGCGCGCCTGTGCCGGCAAATGCGTCGACGCAGCGCATACCGGTCATGTCTTGGCCCAGCCAGTTGAACAAAGTTTCGCGCACACGGTCGGGTGTGGGGCGCAGGCCGGGCAGGTTGGCTACGGCCAGCTTGGTGCGTTTCCATAGGCCACCGATCAGCCGCACTTCGTTGGCAGGGCGTTGCAGCGCGGTTTGCAGTTTGGCCGCCGCTTGCAGGGCTTGTTTGCTTGATTTTGCGGATTGCTCAGGGGCCGCTGTGGTAGACAACATACCGTGCTGCAATGTTTTGCGAGCTGGCTTGCCATTTTTAAAAGCTTCGCGTTTGTCAGCGCTGCGCGCTAACTTCTCGATCATATGGGTGGCCTCGGCCAAGTTGCGGCTAGACACTTTCAATCTGCACCTCCTACCACTACGGTCACCATTTTGTCGGGCTGCAGCTTGCGCTGCATGGCCGCTTGAATGTCTTGTGCGGTGATTTTTTCAACGCGCTGCGACCATGTAGTCAAGTAATCTAAGGGTAAGTTCACCCAAGCGATATTGGCCACGTTGTCCAGCAATTTTTTATTGGAATCTATGCGCAGGGCAAAGCCGCCTATCAAATTGTCTTTGGCTGCTTGCACTTCTTCGGGCGTAGGGCCTTGGGCCACAAAACCGGCCAACACGTCGCGCGAGACCTGCACCGCCTGCGCGGCTTGGTCGGGGCGGGTTTGCAAGCCTATGGCAAACGCCCCGGCATGCAAGCCGGGGCTAAAGTAGCTGTACACGCTGTAGCTTAAACCGCGCTTTTCGCGCACCTCGCGCGTCAGGCGCGAGGTGAACCCGCCACCACCCAAAATATGGTTCCCCACCAGCAGCGCAAAAAAATCAGGGTCGGTGCGCTTGTAACCCGGCTGGCCAATGCTCACATGGGCTTGGGCAGACTCAAACGGCACCTTGATGTTTTGCGCTGCCGTGAGGGGCTGCACCTCGGGCACCGTGGGCAGCGCGTCGCAGCCGCCTTGTGGCAAGCCTGCTAGCAATTGCGTCGCCATCTTTTCAGCGTCAGCCTGCGTAACGGCTCCCACTATGCTGACTTTCGCGCGGCAAGCGCGTATGTGCGCTGCGTAAAAGGTACGCATAGCAGCTACATTGATGCGGCGCAACGATTGCTCCGTCAAGTCATAGCCATACGGGTGCGTGCCGTAGACCGCTGCATTAAAGCGGCGTGCGGCGATGGTAGCGGGCTTGGTATTGGACTCTTTCAGGTTAGCGCTGACACGTTCAATATCGCGCTGCCACTGCGTTGCAGTAAATGCGGGCGCGGCCATTTGCTGCGCGGCCAAGGCCAGCGCTTTGGGCAATAAATCTGGGTAGGTCAGCGAGCGCAGCGAAAAACCCATGCGGTCGTCGCCGCCACCTGCGCCAAAGCTGGCACCCAGGTCGGCCCACGCTTCGCCCAGCTGGTTTTCATCCAGTGCGGGGCGGCCTTGCCAGGCCAGCACGCCCTTACTCAGCTGCCCACTGGTCATGCTGGCCAAGCCTGCCATGCCTTGCGGGTCGCGCCGGTCGCCAGCGTCAAATTCAATTTGCACGTCCACCATGGGAATGCCCATGCTGGAGACCACATACACCTGCGCGCCGCTGGGCAAAGTGGTCGACTGTATCGGCAAATTAGCCCATATATTAGATGCAAAAAGTGCTGTACAGGCCGTAATACCTGCTCGAACAGCTATGGATTTAATAGTAAATTGCATGAAAATCCTTGTTTGTCACGATCAATGCCGCGCGCCTGCAGGCGGTGTGCGCGGTTTGCGCTGCGTGCTAATAGGCTGGGGCAGCAGGGTGCCTACAGTCAGTGCATCGTCGCCAAAATACTTTGCGGCCACGGCTTTGACTTGCGCAGCGGTCACTGTGCGCAGCCGCTCGATGACTACCTCGTCGGTGTCTAGCGGCAAGCCGTTAGCCCAATTGGACCCCAGCGAGCGGGCTTGGGAGAAAACAGAATCTTTCTCATACACCTGGCCTGCTACCCATTGTGTTTTAACGCGGTTCAGCTCGGCTTCGCTCACGCCACTTTGCGCTACCTTGGCCACCTGCCCACGCAGCGCGGCTTCTAGCTGGGCGGCGGTTTTGCCTTTGGCTGGCACGCCATCTAGCGCGCAAATCTGCGGGCCACGGCCTGATAAGCCGCAGTACGCACCCGCGCTGTCAGCCACCGCACCCTCGCCTTGCGTTAGCGCGCGGTCTAGCCGTGCACCGCTGTAGCCGTCTAGCACGGCAGACAGCACGATCAACGCGTAGGCGTCTAGCGTGGCGGTGTCGGTAGCGGCAGGCGCGGTAATTTGCGGCACTTTAAAAGCCAAGCTCACATACGCTTGCTCAGCGGGCGCTTTAAAGTCGATGCGGCGAATACCCACTTGCAGCGGCTCCTCACGCGGCTTGCGCGCGGATAAGGCACGTGTGGGAATGTTGCCGTAGTATTTTTCTACCAGTGCTGTAGCGGCCGCCACGTCTACGTCACCTGCTATCACTACCGCAGCATTTTTGGGCGTGTACCACTGGCGATAAAAGTTGCGCGCATCATCGGGTGTCATGGCGTCCAGGTCGCTCATCCAGCCCACGATAGGGCGGCGGTAGGGCGACGCGGTAAACATCACGCCGCTCATGGCCTCCCACATCAGGCTGCGCGGGTTGTCCTCGGTGCGTGAGCGGCGCTCTTCTTTAACGACTTCAAGCTCTTTTTTAAATTCTTCGTCGGCCCATTGGTTTTTAACAAAGCGATTGGCCTCGAGCTTCATCACGTCTTCTAGTTTGTTCGACGGAATTTGCTGGTAATAGCCGGTGTAGTCTTTGGACGTAAAGGCGTTTTCGCGCCCGCCCAGTGCGGCTACTTTTTGTGAAAATTCACCGGGTTTAAGTACATCGGTGCCTTTGAACATCATGTGCTCCAGCACATGGGCCACGCCGGTGGTGCCGTCTACCTCGTCAATAGCGCCCACGCGCACCCATAGCATGTGCACAGCAGTAGGCGCACGCCGGTCGGGCTTGATGATGACCGTCAAACCATTGGGCAGCGTAAATTGCTGGGCCTGATTAGCTGCGGCCGGGGCCGTCACCGTTGCAGGGGGGCTTTGGGTTGCCGTTGGAGTTGAAGGCAGACTCGAAGCTGGAGTGGTGCTTTGGGCAGTTGCCTGCCCAGTGGTGAGCGCCAAACTGGCTACGGCAAGAATAGTTAAAAGAGGGCTTAATATTTTCATAGAATGGGTCTGATTGTAGAAACTCACCAAATGTTCTCGTTTTTTCGTAAAAAAGCCCCTGAAATCGTCCCGCCCACACCTGTAGGCGGCCCTCAGTCCACACCCGTGGACCACCCCAAGGACAACGCTAGTGTCGCACCTGCTGCAGCGGCTACTGCCGACAGCATGGGCAAGGCGGCTGTACCCAGCGCTACCGCTGCCGCCGTTTTACCAGAAGTAGCGCCCGTGCCGCTAGCACCCCCTGCGCCAGCGCCGCTAGCTGCGCGCCAAGGCTGGTTAAACAAGCTTAAAAATGGCCTGCGCAGAACAGGCAGCTCGATCGCCACCGTGTTTACCGGCACACAAATCGACGACGCGCTGTACGAAGAGCTGGAATCTGCCTTGCTGATGAGCGACGCGGGCGTAGCGGCTACCGAGTATTTGCTAGCCGATCTTAAACGCCGCGTCAAAGACAGCAAAACCACCGACCCCGCTGCTGTTAAGGTGCTGCTGTCCGATGCATTTGCTGATCTGTTGTTGCCGCTGCAAAAGCCTTTGGTCGTGGGCCAATTTAAACCCACGGTGATGATGATTGCAGGTGTTAACGGGGCGGGCAAAACCACCTCGATTGGCAAGCTGACCAAGCATTTAGCCGACTCGGGTGCGTCGGTGCTGCTGGCCGCTGCTGACACCTTTCGCGCTGCCGCACGTGAGCAGCTAGGCGTGTGGGCCGACCGCAATAGCGTAGAGATCATCAGCCAAGACGGTGGCGACCCGGCTGCCGTAAGCTTTGACGCGGTCAGCGCCGGCAAAGCGCGTGGCCGCGATGTGGTGATGGTAGACACCGCAGGCCGCCTGCCTACGCAACTGCATTTGATGGAAGAGATCAAAAAAATCAAACGGGTAGTGGCAAAGGCAGATGCCAGCGCTCCACATGAAGTGCTATTGGTCATTGACGGCAACACGGGGCAAAACGCTTTAGCGCAAGTCAAATCGTTTGACGAAGCGCTGCAAGTCACCGGCCTGATCATCACCAAGCTGGACGGCACGGCCAAGGGCGGTGTGATAGCCGCTATTGCCCTGTGGGCCCGTGAACGCGCAGCCAAGCAACCGGCCCTGCGGCCCATGGGTATTTACTTTATTGGTGTGGGCGAAAAGCTAGAAGACCTGGAAACTTTTGATGCGCGGGAGTTTGCGCAGGCGCTTTTGCAATAGCCTTGCAGCTAGGGTGCAGCCTACAAGGCGCTAGTCAATACGCGTAACCACCTTGGCGTGTTCGCTGATACCAATCACATGAAAGAACGCTGCTACCAAGCGGTGCACATCGGTAAATTGCACAATGCGGCCTTCGCTCTGCTTAGCTGACACCCAGTTCAGCAGCGTGCCAGCAGCTGAAAAATCTACCCGAATCAGCTTGGCGCATGAGATCAACATCACGTCGGCACCGGCTAGCTTGCTCTCCAGTTTTTCCAGCATCGCCACAGGGTCGCCTTGAATTTGGCCCGATAGTTCTAGCGCGGACAGCTGTGCCATTTGGTTTGACATCAGGCCGTTTTGCATGCTGTCCTGAAAGCCGCTATAGCCTGATTGAATCGAGTCGTGCACGGCATCGCCAATGATGGTTTGGCCTACGCCCGACGCAGTATCACCATCTAGGTTTTTATAGTCGCAGCGCGCGTTTTCCCAAGCAGGTGGCGACACCTCATAGGTGACGCAAAAGTCTAACGCGGCCAGTTCAAACTCGTCGGGGCGGTGGCTGATGCGCAGCTGCTGCAAGCGCAGCTTCCACAAGTCTTGGCTGACCTCGCGTGCATCAGAGGGCGTGGCGTTGCGCAAAACTTGGTCAAAATTGTTGGTGCCCATAAACCGCAATTGCACTGGCTGGCTGGCCCAAGTAGCAAACAGTTTGGTCAGCGGCACCACCGCGTTGTCTTCTACGGTTTTAACGATAGACCAGTCCAGCGTCCAAGGTTGCGGTGCACGGGCTAATGCGGCGTTCAGGGCCGCCAAGGATTGCACGCCAATGTGAGGGGGCGCACGCCAGTCCGATTTGGGCGCGGCGCTAGGGGCTGCCACGGCATCGGTGTTGACCATTTTGCCTACCAGCTCGGGGATAGAAAACCAGATGGGGGCCGAGCGGTTGAACTTGCTTGCAAAATCAATGGCCAAGCTTTCGAACCGGTCGTTTTGGGCCGTAGCGCGGTACAAGTCGAAGGCTGTAAACCAGGTTTCTTCGTGCTGGGCTCGGGTGCCGTGCGGCCCCAGTGCCTCTAGCAACCCGGCCTCTGCCCCTGCGTCGTCGCTGTTGGCAAAGCGAATGGCCGCCTCTTCTAGCTCGGGGTCGTGCTGCACTTCGTCTACTTCTAGGGCAAACATCTTGGACACAGAAAAACCTGATGTGGCCGTGCCGTCGTAGGAGGCGGCCAGATGGCCCATAGCAGGCGATTTGGGTGCTGCAGCCACTGGCCTAGGCACCACGGGGGCTTGCATTGGGGCAGCGGGGTTGGCCACAGGCGATCTAGCGGTGGCTAAGCCTGGTGCAGCAACCGGCGAAGGCATGGCCGTTGGGCGCTGGGCCGTCTGCGGGGGCTGCTGCGGTTGTACGGCGGCGCTGGCAGACCGTGCGGCGCTGGTCGCCAAGGCATTGGTCAAGTTATCGGGCGCGGTGCGGGCATACGCAAAATTGTGCGCTGCCGCTTTGGCAGCAGCAGACCCATTAGGCGCATCGTTGCGCCCAGAGTTGCGACCCGAGTTGGACATGTCTGAGTTAGTAAAACTAGAGATCGACGATGTCACGCTGGGGCCGGCGCCGTGCTTGGTTTTCCACCATTGCATGGACATTTGCGCTTCGATCTCATCAATCTTCTTGAGCGTCATGGCCCGGTCGTCGGGCTTAGACGGCATAGAACTTTGAAAGAACGAGGGGCGGGCTGCACCGTCTCCTGAGGTGGGGCCACCCATAGCCTCACGTCGGCGCAGCTTGCGCAGCATGTCAAATTCGCGCTTGCGCACAAAGTCGTTGCGCCGCTTGCGCTCGATCATCTCTTTGAGCACTTGCTTGCTGTAAGAGCTTTCCTTGTCCGACTCTTTCTGGTCTAGGTCGGTCCAGTTGGTGCCAGGGTTGCGCACGAACTTCACCACTTTGGAAAATATTCCGTTAGGTGCTGTGTCGTCTTTGGCCATGGTCAATAGGACTGGTGGAAAGGTGGATGGGAATGGTTACACGTGAGGTACTAGTCTACCAGTCCGCGCTTAATCTCCAAACATTTTTTGCTTTAGCTCGCGGCGCTGTTGCGCCTCAAGCGACAGGCTGGCGGTAGGCCTGGCGATCAAGCGCGCTACGCCTATGGCCTCACCCGTCTCGTCGCAGTAGCCGTAGTCATCGCTGTCAATGCGGGCAATTGATTGCTCAATTTTCTTGAGCAATTTGCGCTCCCGGTCACGGGTGCGCAGCTCTAAGGCGTGCTCTTCTTCAATAGTGGCGCGGTCGGCAGGGTCGGGCACGACAGAAGTGTCCTCGCGCAGATGCTCGGTGGTTTGGCCTGCACTGTTCAAGATGTCTTTTTTCAGCTGCATTAACTTAAGGCGAAAGAAGGCCAACTGCATGGCTTTCATGTATTCCGAGTCGGGCATGGCAATAGCCTCGGCATCGGTCAAGGTGGCTGGGGTTTTGGTTTTCCAGTTGTTGGCCAGTTTGGCGTCTTTTTTCACCGCGATAGGCGGTGGCGGCACGAATACGGGCGACGACATGGTGAAATTGGTTTTAGCTGCAGTGGACACTTCCATCGGCTTGGGCGCAATGTTGCTGGGGCTCATAAAGCCTGCCTTGCCCGACTTGGGCTTGACCATGGGCAGCGGCGGCGCTGTGGCGATGGCGGCTTTGTTCAGCATGGGCACGGCAGGCGGCAGGGCCACCTTGGCGGGCACCACCACTGGAGCTTTGGGCGGCACGGCTTTGGCGGCAGCTTTAGCAGGCGTTTTGGCAGGGGCTACTTTAACGGCAGGCTTTGCAGCTGCCTTCAGTGGTGCTTTGGCAACCACCTTAACGGGTGGCTTAGGTACTGGTTTAGGCGTAGATTTGGCAGGCAATTTGGCTACTGGCTTGGCAGGTGTTTTCACAACTGTTTTAGCTGCCACTTTGGCAGGGGGTTTGGCAGCAGTTTTAGCAATAGGCTTGGCTGCGAGGTTTTTAACAGGTGTTTTCAATGGGGCTTTGGCCTTGGGTTTGGCCGCTGGTTGACTGGTTTTGGAGACAGGTTTAGCCGCACTCACCTTGGTATGGGCTTTAGCTTTGGCTTTGGCCTTAGGGGTGGGTACAAGAGCGGCTTTTTTAGGTGCTGCTTTTTTTACAGTAGCTTTGGCCACTGCTTTTTTAGCAGAGGCTTTGGCGCTAGCGATGGGTTTTTTCACCGTACTGGTCTTCTTTTTAACTGGGGTTTTTGCTTTTTTGTCCACTTTTTGTCTCCTCGCAGACCTCACACTGCCGTAACTGACAATGCGGTCTTTTCGTTGGTCTATCTAGCGTTATACCTTGTTTAATGTGGTTTGCAGATTTAGGGTCGGCGGCGGATTGTAGCTATTTACCCGCAGAAAGTCCTGCAAATTTTGAAATCAGCGCCGCTGTTGCGTATTTATGCGCGTTTTCAGGTCAAACATTGCTGCAAACCTTGCAGAAAGATGTCTTTTGGTAAGTCAATGCCAATAAACACCATTTTGTTGGTGCGTTTCTCGCCCTCAGCCCAGGCTGGGCCCAGGTCAGACCCCATCAACTGGTGCACGCCCTGAAAAATGACTTTGCGGTCGGTGCCCTGCATGTGCAACACGCCTTTGTAGCGCAGCATACGCGGGCCGTAGATGTTAACCACAGCACCCAAAAAGTCTTCGAGCTTGGCAGGGTCAAAGGCTTTGTCTGACCGGAAGACAAAGCTTTTAACGTCATCGTCGTGGTGATGGTGATGGCCGTGGCCTGCTTTGGCGTCGTGGGAGTGCGAGGGGTGGTCGCAATGCTCGCCTTCTTTATGGTCGTGGGCGGCGTGGTCGTCTGCATGGTCATGGCCCGCATGGTCATGCTCGTGGCCCGCGTGGTCATGATCGTCCTCTTTCAAAAAGTCGGGGTCAATGTCCAGCTTGGCGTTCAGGTTAAAGCCGCGCAGGTCAAACACGTCTTTAATCGGCACTTCACCAAAATGCACCGCCTGCTGCGGAGCGCGCGGGTTCATATGCTTTAGGCGGTGCATTAACGCGTCCACCTCGGCTTTGTCGACTAAATCGGTTTTGCTGATAAAGATTTGGTCGGCAAAGCCCACTTGGCGGCGCGCTTCTTGCCGGTCGTTCAGCTGCTGGGCGGCATGCTTGGCGTCTACCAGGGTCAGCACAGAGTCCAACAAGTATTGCTCGGCAATTTCTTCGTCCATAAAAAACGTTTGCGCCACCGGGCCGGGGTCGGCAATGCCGGTGGTCTCGATCACCACGCGGTCAAAGTCTAGCTCGCCTTTGCGCTTTTTCTCGGCCAGGTCGCGCAGGGTGGTGCGCAAGTCTTCGCGGATGGTGCAGCACACGCAGCCGTTGCTCATTTGGATGATTTGCTCTTTAACGTCTGAAAATAGTATCTCACTGTCAATATTTTCTTCGCCAAACTCGTTTTCAATGACGGCAATTTTTTGGCCATGGGCTTCGGACAGCACGCGCTTGAGCAAGGTGGTTTTGCCGGAGCCTAAAAAGCCGGTGAGGATGGTGGCGGGGATAAGTGACATAAGGGGCCTAGGTAGTGAGATTTGAAGACTACTTTTGTACGTTAACGCAATTTGCTGTGCTGGGGTATTTGGTCTCGCAGAGGTTGGGAGTTTATATGGGAAATCAAGGGCTTGGCTGTGCTCTTTCCTTGCCTATCGTGGTCATTTGGCATCGTTCTCGTCATTGTCCCTCTTCTGTCCTTGCTTCTCGCAGTTACACAGCACTGTTTCCTTTGTTAGCACTTTGCTGTTCTAGTACCTCGCGATCACACAGCACCGCACGGCATGCCCATGCCCAACGTACCTAGCGGCCCATTATTGTTTGTCATAGGCACACCGAACGTTGCTGCGCTCCACTGGCGTGGTGACTGGCGAAGGGGTAGCAGTCTCAGCCAAGTACGGATCTAATTTACGGTGACTAGCACAGAGCGAAACCCCAGCCCACTACAAGCGACCGGCTGTGGCGCAGCCCTGTCGCCACCGATTCGAGCCCCGGGCTCGAGGAACGCAAACGCAGGGGACAAGAAATTTAGATGTCTGAGCGCTTGCGCGAGTTTCTAAATTTCCCCCGGAGTGCGTACCGCAGATGCTTGCCGAAGGCCCGGGGTTCGGGTGGCGATAGGGCTACGCCGCAGCCAGGCGCGTTCCAGAGCAACGAACTAAGCACAAGTACAAATAAGCGCTTGGCAACAGCAGCAACACATCAAGGCAACAACGCCATGGCCTGCATGTACTGCGGCTGCACCATCAGCGTGTCCCAGTCTAACGGCGGGGTTTGCGGCAGCAGGGCTAGGCGGCGTTGTTCGCTGGCTTCGGACAAGTTGAACTGGCCTTTGCGTTGCGCTGTGGCCAAGCCTTCTAGCAATTCGTCCACCGCCCGGCCCTCGTCGCCTACGCTTTGGTTGCACAACAGCACCATGTCGCAGCCCGCGTTCAGCGCAGTAACGGCCGCTTGCGTGTAGGTCACGCGCTGGTTGTCTATCAAGCGCGCGCCCTCCATGCTCAGGTCGTCGCTAAATATCGCGCCGGTAAAACCCTGCTTGGTACGCAAAATATCGTTCAACCACTTGGTCGAAAAGCCCGCTGGGCGGCTGTCTACCTTCGGGTAAATTACGTGCGCAGGCATCACGCTGTCTAGCGCGCTGCTCAGCCATTCGTAGGGCGCGGCGTCATCTTGCATGATGGCTTTGAGGCTGCGTTTATCCACCGGAATCTCGGTGTGCGAATCAGCCCGCACAAAGCCGTGGCCGGGGAAATGTTTGCCGCAGTTCTTCATACCCGCTTGCAGCAGGCCGTGCATCAGCGCCTTGGCCAGCAGCGCGGCCACACGCGGGTCGCGCGCAAAGCTGCGGTCGCCAATCACACTACTCTCACCAAAGTCTAGGTCTAGCACCGGTGCATAACTCATGTCTACACCGCAGGCCCGCAGCTCCGCTGCCAGCACATAGCCCACCGCAGTAGCCGCGTTTTGCGCAGCCATCGCGCCGCTGCCTTCACCTTGCTTGTCTTGCATCCACATCTGCCCCAGCGCGCGCATAGGCGGCAAGTGCGTAAACCCATCCGTCTTAAACCGCTGCACCCGCCCACCCTCGTGGTCCACCAAAATCAACAAGTCACTGCGCACCGC
>JANLPQ010000030.1:0-8751 GCA_031367325.1 Polaromonas sp.
GGGTGACTGCCACCCTTGGCCGGGTTTGAGGCGAATGTTGACCAGCTCTTGGGGAAACAAGGTAAGGCCGTCCAGAATCTGGGCAATAGTTTTACCGCTGCGCTGCACCGCTTGCAATACCTGCAGCGCGCTGATAATGCCGTCGCCCGTGGTATGTTTGTCTAGCGCCAGCAGGTGGCCAGAGCCTTCGCCGCCCAAGAGCCAGCCGCGTTTGTCTAGCTCTTCTAGCACATAGCGGTCGCCTACCTTGGCGCGCACCAGCTCTACGCCGCGTGCTTTAAGGGCCAGCTCTACAGCCATGTTGGTCATGAGAGTGCCCACAACACCGGGTACGGTGTTGTTTTGTCCCACTTGCCCGGGCACCTTTTCGCCACGTTCCAAGCGCTCGCACACCATCATGTACAGCACCTCGTCGCCGTTAAACAGGCGGCCTGTGGCGTCGACAAACTGCAATCGGTCAGCGTCGCCGTCCAGCGCTATGCCATAGTGCGCTTTGTTGGCTTTAACAGCCAACACCAAGGCCTCTGGGTGCGTGGCACCTACGCCGTCGTTAATGTTCAGCCCGTCGGGCGCGCAGCCAATGGCGATGACCTCGGCCCCTAGTTCGTGGAACACTTGCGGCGCAATGTGGTAGGCCGCGCCGTGCGCACCATCAACGACTATTTTTAAGCCCTTTAAGGTCAAGTCGGTAGCAAAGGTGCTTTTGGCAAATTCAATATAGCGGCCCGCTGCATCGTCCAGGCGGCGGGTTTTGCCTAGGTCGGCAGAGCTGGCCCACACGGGTGCGTCGCCTAGGGCGGCTTCTACGGCTTGTTCCCACGCGTCGGGCAGCTTAGCGCCCTGCGCGCTAAAAAACTTAATGCCGTTGTCGGCAAACGGGTTATGGCTAGCGCTGATCACCACACCCAGGTTAGCCCGCATGGCGCGCGTGAGATAGGCCACACCGGGTGTCGGCAACGGGCCCAGCAAAATAACGTCAACTCCGGCAGAATTAAAGCCCGACTCTAGCGCGCTCTCCAGCATGTAGCCTGAAATACGCGTGTCTTTGCCGATGACCACCGTGGGCTTGCTGTCCGGGCTGGCTTGGCGCAGCACACGGCCCACGGCATGCGCTAGCTTGAGCACAAAATCTGGTGTGATGGGCGCTGTACCTACCGTGCCGCGAATGCCATCGGTGCCAAAGTATTGCCTAGTCATGGGGGACTGTCCTTTTATTAGTGTTTTAGTGCTTCTAGGCCGTATTACCTGCTCAAGCAGCTATTGAATTAATAGTAATTTATTTATCAAGCAACTGTATTATCCACACTGCAAAGGCCCGTCATGCCTGTACTGCCTGCCAAACCTGCAGCGCCTGCACGGTCTCGCGTACATCGTGCACTCGCACCACGCTGGCACCACGCTGCACGGCCAGCAGAGCCGCAACAACGCTAGGCACCATGCGGTCTGTGGCGCCCTGCCCAGTAACGGCACCGAGCGACGATTTGCGCGACCAGCCTGCCAGCAGTGGGTAGCCTAAGCTGGCCAGTTCGTGTTGCCGGGCTAGCAATGCAAAGTTTTGCGCCACCGTTTTGCCAAAACCTATGCCAGGGTCTAGAACTACCCTGTTTTTTAAGGCTAAATGGCCCTCTAACTCAAGTAAAACCTGCTCAAGCAGCTCACAAAATGATAGTAACTGAAGTTTGACCTCTGCCACCACATCAGTACAGTCCATAGGCACAGTTTGCATGCTTTGCGGGTCGCGGTGCATGTGCATTAATACCAGACCGCACTGCGGGTACTGGGCTATCACGCCGCGCGCGCCAATTTGCCGCAATGCCCAAATATCGTTAATGATGTCGGCCCCAGCGTCTAGCGCTGCCTGCATAACTTGCGGCTTATAGGTGTCTACCGACACAGGCACGCCCAGCGTGACCGCGGCTTGCACTACTGGCAGCACGCGGCGCAGTTCCTCGTCCAGTGGCAAGGGCTGCGCGCCGGGGCGCGATGACTCGCCGCCAATGTCCAAGATATGCGCACCGTCACTCACCAGCTGTTCGCAATGTGCTATGGCCTGCTGCGCGCTGGCATGCTGCCCGCCGTCAGAAAACGAGTCGGGCGTGACGTTGACAATCCCCATTATTTTGGGCTGTGTCAGGTCGATCTGAAAACGGGTGGTCTGCCAATACATGGCTAGCATTCTAGTGCGCTAGCATGACTACTAATGACCTAAAAGTTAAACCAACACCGACTGCAAGCTGCGGCGCAATGATTTAGGCATGACCGGGCCACGTCCAAAACGCACCACCAGATCAGGTCTGCCGCTACCCATGCCAAACGCAGCCGCAAACTGCGGCCGTAGCGCAGATACTTCTACTGGCTGGTTAAGCATCGCGTTGCGAATACCCAGGGCGGTAGCTTGCAGTGCAAACCGCTCGTAGCAACGGCCCGCCTCAACCCAGTGGGCTTTGTCACTGGCCTCGGATATAAAAACCGCCACCCCAGCGGAGCTGCGCACATGTTTAGCGTATTTGTCATTCTCACTTTTTTGAGTAAAAAAGATATCAAATAGCCGACTTCCCAGCCAACGTGGAGCCGACGGATTTCCCGATGCGGCGCTGTACAAACCATCGCCCGTTTTAACCGCTTCAGTACTGCCAAACCGAATCCACTTTTTAAGCTCTTCCACGAAGGCCGGATCGTTCATTTGCGCTGTATTGCCTTCCACCACATACGCCAGAATGCTCTCAAGAGCGGCGTTCCCAGTGAACAGCATCACCCGAACGCCGTTGCCTATCCCTGCCTGTTCCAATAAACGCATTTCTTCGGTGGATACCGGCTTGCCATCGTATTCGCCACGCGTGCACTGGCGTTCAGGAATTGCCAGGTAAAGCGGTGAAGTAACTGCTTTGGTAGGCTCTAGCGCCACTTTGATGGCGCCGCCACAGCCCGATGTAAGGTCAAAGCGTACGTCGCCTTTCAAACCATTGGCCAGTGCCGCCTGCACCAAGTTTTCGGCTGCACAGCCTAATGACACATACAGATGATGGTCGTCCGGATCCACTGCTGGCGTGCGACGCGCTAGGTCGGGCAAAATAGTGATGGCATCGTCTTCCATGCCAAACTTCCAGCACTGGGTGTTATGGCTGGACGGTGCCAGTGTGGCGTACCGCACTAGCTCCTGATGTAGCAGTGCCCTGCCGCCAACCGGTGCTTTGGCGGGATGCCAAGTGCTTTGCACCACATTTTCGTAACTTTCTTGGCCACCTTGCGACGAGCAAGCTTGCAAAATAAAGGGCGCGCCCACCACGGCTGCAGTGGATGTTGTTACGCTATAGATAAATTTTTGACGTGTGATCATGGCAGTTCTTAATTCCACACATGCTAGATCGCTTGGCGCGAAAGTTCAGTGCGGTAACGCACCTTGGTGCTGCCGGTCAGGGCGCGTCAACACAAAAACTACCAGCGCCACTAGTGCCAGCCCCGCTGCCAGCAAGAAAGCGCTGGCTGGGCTCAGCAGCCACAAGGCCCCAGCAATCAACGAAGCAGGTAAATAAATAGCACCTGTTACAAAATTATATAACCCAATGGCCGACGCACGCCGCTCGGCTTCTAGATCGGCGATGAACGCTTTGTTTTGGGCTTCGTCGATGGCGTAGAAAACGCCGTACAAAATAAACAGCACGACTATTTCCCATTGCGTGCTGGCAAATGCAAATCCCAGGCTCATGACCAGATAAGTAGCGTAGCCCAGCATGATCATTTTGGGCCTGCCTACGCGGTCGCTCAGCTTGCCAATCAGCGGTGCAGCGATAACGCACGCAACATTAAACATAGCGTAGAGCAACACCGTGTCTTTGACAGAGAAGCCCACGCTGTGGGCGCGCAGCATTAAAAATCCAAAACTGAAATAAGCCAATGAAAAGATGCCTGCACTTATCAGATAACGTTTGAAACCGGAGCTCAGGCTTTGCCAGGTTTGCAGCATATTTTCGCGCAGGCGTTGTGGTGCAGGTTGGTCCTTGACGAGGCTGAGTGCTATCACGCCCAGCACCGCAGGTACCAGTGCCACCCAAAACAAAATGCGGTAGGTTGATGCGCCATCACCCAGCCACGATAGCAGGCCATACGCGACCAGCGGCCCCAGCACGGCACCCGATTTGTCCAGCGCCTTGTGCACGCCAAATGCGTAGCCACGGCTACCTTTGTCGGCCACCGCTGACAGCCATGCGTCACGCGGTGGGCCTCTAAACCCCTTGCCCAACCGCTCGATCACACGAAACACCGTCAGCCCCGTAACCGAACTACTGAACAGCAAAATAACCTTGGCCAGAGTGGAAAAACCGTAGCCTGCCAAAGCGAATATTTTGCGTTTGCCAGTGCGGTCTGACAGCCAACCTGCGTAGTAGTTAAGCGACGACGCTGACAGGTCAGCCAGACCCTCCACCAGCCCCAGCAATGCGGCCGATGCACCAGCGATAGTGGTAAAGAAAATGGCAAACACCGAGAAGATCATCTCCGAGCTGAGATCAGTCAGGAAGCTGACCAGCCCAAGCTTGAGCACATCTGGGTGCACGCCAAATCGGGTGGCGACGGGGTTAGAACTGGTAGCAGTGTCAGGTGTTGGGTGCGCGCTCATACCACCGCCCCAAACAACGACCCCACACCCGCCGTGATCCCCATCGCCAACGCACCCCAGAAGGTCACGCGCCAAGCGCCAGTCCAGACGTTGGCACCCCCCACCCTAGCAGCCACCACGCCCAACAAAGCTAGAAAGGCCAGCGACATAGCCGAGATCCACGCAATCAGGTACGGCCCCGGCGCTAACGCAGTCACAGCCAACGGCAGCGCGGCACCTACGGCAAAGCTGGCCGCAGAAGATAGCGCCGCCTGAACGGGCTGCGCCTGCGACGCTTTAGAAATGCCCAGCTCTTCGCGCGCATGCGTGCCCAGCGCATCGTGTTTCATCATTTGGTCAGCCACTTGGCGTGCCAGCGTAGCGTCCAGCCCGCGCGACACATACAGGGCCGCCAGTTCCCTGTGCTCGGCGGCAGGTTGCTTCTCCAGCTCGGTGCGCTCGCGGGCCAAATCAGCTTTTTCGGTATCGGCCTGCGAATGCACCGACACATATTCCCCCGCTGCCATCGACATGGCTCCTGCCACCAAGCCTGCTACACCCGTCAACAGCAGGCTGCTTTGGGTGGGGCTTGCAGCTGCAACACCCACAATCAGGCTAGCAGTAGAAACAATGCCGTCATTGGCCCCCAGTACAGCGGCGCGCAACCAGCCGATGCGGGCAGTGCGATGTCTTTCGATATGTCTCATGGTATTCAATCCTTTTGACTTTTTAGGGAACGGCTATGCGGTCATTTCGTACAAGAAAACGCCCATTCAAACTGATGGGCAGTGGATTACCAGAAATTGGTTCGGGCACTGTGCCGGCCTGCTGCGCATGTATATGCAAGTGGGGCTCACCAGTGTTACCGGTGTTACCCACCGCTGCGATGAGCTCTCCCGCGCTAACATGATCTCGCGCCACTACTCTCAAGCTACCAGGTTGAAGATGCCCCAGCAAGACATCCGCGTTTGCGCAGCGCAGCAACACATGGTTTCCTGCCATATGGTCGCGGTCCATTTGCGGCACCGGCATGTCGGGCAGACCGTCCATCGCAATCACCACCAAGCCGGTACAAGGCGCATACACAGGTACACCGTAAATAACATAGGCATCTAGCTCTGGTGGTTGCAACCCTTTAGCGCGAAACCCCCATTCGTCGAGCTTGACGATATCTACGCCGTACGACTGCCCGCGGTAAGCATGGAAGCGCGCCATGCTGGCATCCAGTGTCATCAGGTGCGGGTTGACACTGATGTTGCTGCCGCCATTGACTACAAAGTACGTTCCGCTCTTGAGCGGAAACGCTAGGTCAACCAGCGCACCAGCCTCTGGTGCACGGCCTGCTAGGGCGACTGCAGATTGGTATACGCCCCAGCCACCGATAGCGCTAAACACCGTCGTAACAATCCACGCCACCCAACCCGAAGGCAACCGTGACGCGAACGGATAGCGCTTTTGCCAACCAATGAAAACCGCCGCCACCAACAAACCAGCAAATACAAAAGGCATCCACCAAGGCGGAAAGAGCCACAATCCGGTAAGGGCGAGCGCGAACAGGCCGATGACAATACTGACCACCTGGATGCAAAATCCGAGTGTACTTTTCGATGGTGCTAATCCGATCCAACCAATGAAGAAGAGCGGTAGTGCCAGTTGAAGGAAAAATATAAGGGTCATGGCCCTACTCGCTTCACTAGCGTCGCAATCTCTGCCATCACCTCGTCGTCATGCCCCACCCATACATGCCCGCCTTGTTCAAAACCAACAAATTTCGCGCCTTTGATTTGGCTTGCCGTGTACTCTGCACTGGCGTAGGTGCCAAAGCCGTCGTCACGCACGCTGACGACGAGCGTCGGCGCGCGAACCGTGTCGAGTGCAGACGGGCCAAGGCTTTTTCCTAAAACTGAATCACTTCGCAAACCCGCCGCACGCGCCGAGACAGGCAAAATGTGGTCAAGTATGGCGTTGATGCGTGCGCGCTCTTGCAGGCTGGCGTTGGTCACTTGCTCAGGCGGTGTGGCCAGCACATACTTGATCACTTGGTCTCTGGCCACATGAAGTCCGGCCCAGAACAAAAAGTCCGAGGCAATCAGTCGCATCAGCAGTGCCTGGGCCCACGGTGCCAATGGTTTAGCTGAGTCTGCCGAGGTGCTCGGCTTATACGCTAGCGGCACCAGCAGTACCAATGCACTAACGCGGTCCGGGTGTCTAATTGCCATCTGCAATGCCGACGGGCCACCTGCTGAGCCACCCACCACGGCAGATTGGTTGATCCCCAGCGCATCTAGCAGGCACACATGCGCATCAGCTTGTGCTGCAGGTGTTGCATCAAGTGGCATAGGTGTACGCAAGTAACCGAAACGCGACATGGCAATCACACGAATACCTCGCTGCACCAGCTTGCCTGCAAATGCCATGCCTTGGTCGTGTCCACCACCGCTACCGTGCACCATCAATAACGGTGCACCAATTCCTGCTTCCTGGTACTCGATCGGGCCGCAGCGGGTGGCAATCAATTTGCTATCTTGTGCGGCTTTCGCGCTAGCCGCTTTAATGTCGCTGTCAAAGCGCCATTTTGTCCATAGACCAGCAATAGCAACTGCAACTGCAACTGTGATCGTGACCACCAGAATCCATCGCATCGAACGCTTCATGACATGAATCCTTTTTTTAGCTGTTTGTTGTTACGCTGATGCAGAGGTCCGCGAAGAATTATGGTCATGCTGTCGGTCACTAGATTACGGGGATTACTTTTTCAGTTCAACCTTATCAAAATTCTTTTTGGGCACGGTAGAAAATTTCCTCAGTTCCGCCGGTGCGACCAACAGCAGCGCTAACGCCGCGGACACGAGCAGGTCACTAGGTGCCACAGACGCGAAATGCAGCGCTTCACGCAGTGGGGGAATATAGATCGCGAGCAGCACAAAGCTGATTGCTGCCACAGCCCAAATATTCATGACGCGGTTAGTGAACAGCCCGACACTCAAAATACGGTCATGATCGCTACGGGAAATGAACGCCAACGCGACGTGGCCGACCATCCAAGCCGAGAACGCGCAGGTTTGCACAGCCGCTGGCGACAGGCCGCGCCAGGTGGCCCAGGCGTACGCGGCCATCACCGCAGCAAACAGCAAGCCGCCTTTAAAAAAGATGGTGCGCGCCGCCGCGCCATCTACCAGCGCTGTGGCCGTCTTGCGGGGGCGACGGCGCGTGATATCAGGTTCGGCGGGTTCGGCCACAAAGCCAGCCGATGCGGCAAGGTCCATGAACATCTCCAGCACAATGATCTGGATCGGCGCGAACGGCAACGGCAGCCCAAACAGCACTGGCAGCAGAAAAATCGCAATCAAAGCTACTTTGACTGCCAAGTAGTAATTAACGCCCTTGTGCAAGTTGTCGAAAAAGTGCCGTCCCTCAAAAACACCACGGGCCAGCGTGGAATAGTTGTCGTCAGCCAGCACCGCCTGCGCTGCGTCTTTGGCCACGTCGGTGCCTTTGATGCCCATCGCAACGCCAACATTGGCCGCTTTTAGCGCCAGCGCGTCATTGACGCCGTCGCCGGTAACAATGACCACCTCCCCGTTTTTTTGCAAGGCCTTCACCAGCCGGTATTTGTGCTGCGGCGTGGCACGGGCGAACACCGACACGTCTCGCACCGTTTGGGCTAGCGCCGTGTCGTCCAGGCGATCCAGTTCCTCGCCAGTCAGAACCCGGTCAGCTGCAATGCCGACCTCATGCGCGATAGCGACGGCAGTGGCTGGATGATCTCCAGTGACCATCAGGGTACGGATACCGGCGTTGGCTACTTGGGTAAGTGTTTCTTTGACGCCTTGACGCGGTGGGTCTGCCAGACTCACCAGCCCCACCAGGTCGAGTTGCTGCTCCAACTCGTCGAAAGGGCGGTCTGCCGCCTGCGCACCTATCAGGTCCGAGGCTACGGCCACCACTCGGCGGCCCAAGGCTGACTCGGCGTCTAGGTGCGCTCGTATCTCCTGCGGCACTTCACGGCAGCGGGCGAAAACCTCCTCTGGTGCGCCCGTCAGGTAGGCGTGCAAGGAGCCATCGGCATAGCGCCACAACACGGCTTTGCTGCGCCGACCGTTGCCCGGATGGCGCAGGCGCACGACCTGGCCTGTAGGCGGCACTACGCTGAGCGC